>JBBSFE010000042.1:0-42588 GCA_038239005.1 Polyangiales bacterium | reverse complement strand
TTGAGTTGTTTTTTCGGCATGGGTTCTGCTCCTGACGTCTCGAAGATGCGATGGGGTTGGCTGCACGCCACGCGCCATCGTCACCCCGAGCTCGCAGATGCCTTCAAGTCGCCGATCGTCGAATCTCGTGCGCAGGACCACGCAGCATGAGCTCCACGTCGTCACGCCCTACCGACTCGATCTGACGGTGAGCGCGCTTCGGCGGCTCGCAAGCAACCTCGTGGATGTGTACACGGCGGACGGCCGCTACCTGCGCGCGCTCGGCGGATTCGTCGAGCCTGTCATCGTGTGTGTCACGCAACCGCGCGCCGACACGCTCGCCGTCGCGATCACAGGAAAGGCCGGTGACGAGGCTGTGCTGACAACCGTGGAGCGGATGCTGGGTACCGAACGCGATGTGACGGACTTCGATCGCCGTGCGCAGCGTGTGCCGTGGCTGGCCCCACTCGCGCGTCGCATGCGCGGCATCAAACCGCCTCGGTATCCCACGCTCTGGGAAGCATGCGTCAACACGATCGTGTTTCAACAAATTAGCCTTCAGGCCGCGAGCTCCATCATGCGGCGTCTCATTCATCTGCTTAGCGACTCGGTGGACTACGACGGTATGTCGCTCGCCATCTTTCCGACCGTGGAACGTTTCCTCGCTGCGCCTGATGCCGCGGTCCGCGCCGCGGGCATGAGCGCCGGAAAGCTCGCTGCGCTGCGCCGGGCCGGCGAAGCGATCGCCCGTGGTGCACTGACCGAAGCGATGATCGAGGACCGATCGACCGCCGAGGCTGCTCGCTTGCTCTGCACGTTCAAAGGGATCGGTCCGTGGACCGCCGCGGTGATCTTGATCCGTGGGTTCGGCCGGCTCGACACGTTTCCCGGCAACGACACCAGCGTGGCAGCGAATCTCGCACTCGTCGCGCCCGGCGTGAGCGTCGAGGCGAAGCACATCACGGCGAGGCTGGGATCGCAGCGCGGCATGCTGTACTTTTGCCTGCTGCTCGCGCGCCTGGCGACGCGTGGCGAAGTCGGCCGCGCATCGGACGTCGCGAGCGTGAACGTCACGGCGCAGGATACGACACGTCAAACCCGGCACCGACGCGCGCGAAAGGCGTGAGCGAGGCTGGCTCGCCCTTCTCGCGCGAGAAGAGATGAACCACCGGAACGCCGTGCGCGAGCACGTGGTCGGTGACGATTCGCCTGTGACAACGCCACCAGACGGCCTCCGCGCACATGATCGCGCACGTCTCGTCCGAAGCCATGTCGAGTAGGTCCCGCAGGCCCGCGCGGAACGCAGCAGTCTTGGCATAGTCGGCATAGTTCCGGAAGGCCGGCACTTCCCATCCGGCGTTGACGCGCTCTCCTACAGACTTGCTCTTCCCACGGCGGCCGCCCAGCGAAGCCATTTGAACGTACGAAATCCTCGCGGCACCGAGCGCCTCCGCCAAAACATCAATATTGAACTGTGGATTGGTGCGCGAGCGCGGGATGGTTCGAATATCCACGAGTCGTGTGATGCCCCATCCGCGCAGGATGCCGATCAGCTCCTCCAGCGAACGGGTCGAGTGCCCAATCGTGTAGAGCGTTCGGACCGCGTCATCGTTCCGCGCGCCGCGCCAGCTCATCACGCGGCTACCGTGGGTCCGTCCGCCACCCGAGCGTGAGAAGGAAGGCGCTGTCGGTTACGGCCTCGACGTCGTGCTTCAGCCCTCGTTCGAGCACGAGCAGCTGGCCGGCGTGCAAATCGGTCGTCGTGTCCGGCAGGTGCAGCCGCATGTGCCCGCTGAGCGCTTGAACGGCGGCCGTTTCGTTGGCGCGATGCTCCGCGATGCGAGCTCCCGCCTTCATGGCGACGAGGACGATCCGGAGGTCCGCCTCGCGCGCGAGCGTGCGCGCCGTGTGACCGTCGCGCAGGTACGCCGCTTCCGCGCGCAATTCAGCGTCGACTGCAGCAAGATCCAAGGCGGTCATTTCGGTGGGTCTCCATCATGCGCTCACGTCAAGGAGTGACGGTGAGCGTCCCGTGCATGGTCAGATAATGCCCCGGGAAGGTGCACTCGTACGGATACGAGCCCGCTGGCGGTGCGGTGAACGTGACCTCGACTTGGCCGCCGGGCTGGCCGAGGGGGGTGTGCGCGATGACGTCTGCGTTACCCGCGGGCACGTAGCCCGCGGCTTCGCCCGCCTCCATGCCCGCGGTCGCCACGGCGGCTTCCTTCTTTGGCTGGACGAGCACCCAGTTGTGCCTCATGGCTGGTGAAGTCGCGTGGCTGGTGAGGACGAGGTGAACCGTCTGCCCAGCCTGCACGGTGAGCTGAGTCTGGTCGTAGGCCATCGTCTCGCCGACGCTGGCGATGTTGAGCTCCGCTGTCTTCTTGCAGCCGTCGATGGCGAAGGCGGACAGTCCGAGCACCAGTATTCTCAGAAAGAGCTTTGTCATTCGGTTTCCTTTTCTCTATCCCACGCAGCACGCAGGCACGCACCGATCCGTGAATGCAGCTCGTGTGCCGAAACTTTTCAGCTCGATTTTCGGAGTTGCAGGGCGAAGCGACTGCAAACGGTGCGCTTGACGAACGGAGTGCGCGAACGCTCGAGTGGATCTCTCGAAAAACGCGGCACTCGGAGGTGGCACTTCCCATGCAGCCCCGCGAGCATGACTTCGCCAGTTGGCTCAATCGAACGGTTCATGACGGAGGACCACTCGCGTCTCGATCGCCTCCTCGCGAGCGCAGACCTCGCCGTCGGACTGATCGAGCTGTGCGCCTACGCGGAGTTCCGTCGTGATCTCTTGCGACACATCGCGATGGAGGAAAAAGTGCTGCTCCCGTTCGCGCGTGCAAAGCGCGACGGCGAGCCGCTACCGATCGCCACAAGGTTGCGCGCTGATCACGGACGCATCGCGAAGCTACTCGTGCGCACCCCGACACCTTCGTCGCTCGACGAGCTTCGCACGCTGCTTGCCAAACACAACGCGATCGAGGAAGGTCCGAGCGGGCTCTATGCAACCTGCGACGAGCTCGCGATGAGCGAAGCTGACGAAGTCGTTCGCCGATTGCGCGCGCAACCTCAAGTACCCGTGGCCCCGTACTATGACGGGCCGCCCCATCGCCGCGCGTGACATGCAGCACTCGCTGGTCCCGCACAAACGGGTTGAAGCACGAACGGGTTCGCCGATAAGCGCGAAAGGGTTTCGGCCGTTCTTCATTCTCGCGGCGACGTTCGCGGCGTCCATCATCGTTTTGTGGTTGCTCGTTCTGTTTGGTGTGGTGGCTCCGACGAACTATTTGGATGCGCCGACCTGGCATGCCCACGAAATGGTGTTTGGTTTTGCCGTCGCTGTGATCGCGGGCTTTCTGCTCACGGCCGTCGGAAACTGGACGAAGGTCGAGACCGTGACCGGCAAGCCGCTACTCGCCTTGTGTGCGGTGTGGCTTGCTGGGCGTGTGGCGATGACGATCCCATCCGTCTTTCCTCGCGGCGTCGTCGCCATCATCGACCTCGCATTTCTCCCCCTGCTCGGCGTAGCGATCGGCAGGCCTCTCATCGTCGCGAAGAACAGACGCAACTTCATCATGGTCGGACTCATTTCCGCGCTCTTCATCGCCAACACGGCGATTCACCTCGATGCTCTCGGCGTCGTGGCTGGCTGGCGAGGACGAGGATGTCTGCTCGGCGTCGACGTCGTCATCCTGCTCATCGCCGTCATGGCCGGTCGCGTCTTCCCGATGTTCACGCGCAACGCCACGCGGGTCGAATCGATACGATCGTCTCCGACGCTCGACGTTCTGGCAATCGCCGCAATGCTCGTCGTCACGGTCTTCGATGTTGCGCTACCGAATCGCTTCGTCGGCGCGTTTGCCGCCACCATCGCGAGTGTGCTCGCGGCAGCGCGTGCTCTTCATTGGGGCACACTTCATACGAGAAAGTATCCACTCGTGTGGATCCTGCACGTTGGATACGCATGGATCCCCATCGGCCTTCTGCTGCACGCGATCGCTCTCGTGACGACGTCGGTTCCGGCGACGAGCGCAACGCACGCGCTGACAGCGGGAGCCATCGGAGCGCTCACGCTCGGAATGATGACACGCGTCACGCTCGGTCATACGGGTCGCCTTCTCGAAGCATCACGATCGACAGTCTTCTCATTTGTGTGCGTGACGTTCGCTGCGATCGTGCGCGTCGCGGGACCGCTCCTTCCGTTTGCGTGGTACCGCCCGGCACTGACCATCGCCGGCACGTCGTGGAGCGTCGCGTTTGCGATCTACCTCTTCACCTACGCGCCCGTTTTGGTCTCACCGCGACTCGACGGAACACCGGGTTGAGTCTACGGCGCGGTTTGCGCGTCAGCGAACGCTTTGCAGGTTCGACGACGCGTGCGCCGTGAGTTTCCCGCGCTATTCGGTGGCCCAATTCATGCTGAGTGACATTTGTCATGTCGACCGAGAGGCCGACGCACAACGTTCCTGGCGAACGGAGCTCACCATGCGATCGCTGATCATTCGATGTCTTCTCGCCGGCACAGTCGGCGTGCTCGCCTGCAGCAACTCGGCGGAGGAAAAATTCAAGCAGCAACAAGCAGGCACGCTGAACGCATCGACGTCGGTCAAAGATCTGATGAAAGCGCGCAACCTTTCGGAGGCAGATGTCGAAGCCGCGCTGAAGACGTACACGCCGACGGGCAAGAAGGACGAGTATCTGCTCTTCGCCTCGGGCGGACAGTCTGGGCAGATCCTCGTCATCGGCGTTCCGTCGATGCGACTGCTCAAGGTCATCGCCGTTTTCACGCCGGAACCTTGGCAGGGGTACGGCTACGGCGACGAGAGCGACAAGATCGTTCAATCAAGCACTCAGATGGGCCACAAGCTCACGTGGGCGGATGTGCATCACCCGGCTCTGTCGGAGACGAAGGGTGACTACGATGGTGACTACCTCTTCACCAACGACAAGGCGAACGGGCGAATCGCGGTGATCGATCTCAAAGACTTCGCAACGAAGCAGATCGTCGTTGATCCCATCTTGATGAGCAACCACGGCGCGACCTTCGTGACGCCCAACACCGACTACGTCATCGAAGGAAGTCAGTATCCCGCGCCACTCGGCCGTGAGTACGAGCCTCTCTCGACGTACAAAGAAAAGTATCGCGGGTTGGTCATGTTCTGGAAGTTCGATCGGCAGAAGGGTCGCATCGATCCTGACAAGAGCTTCGGCCTCGAGCTGCCTCCGTACACGCAAGATCTGGCGGACGCAGGAAAGCTCGACAGCGATGGTTGGGCGTTCGTCAACTCGCTCAACACCGAGATGGCGACGGGCGGCACGCTCGATGGCAAACCACCGATCGAGAGCGGTGCGTCGCAGAACGACATGGACTACATGCACATCATCAATTGGCGAAAGGCCGAGCAGCTCGTCGCGCAGGGAAAGGCGATGACGATCGCAGGCATGAAGGTCCTGCCGATGTCCGTCACGGGTCCCGAAGGCGTCCTTACGCTGGTTGGCGAATCGAAGAGCCCCCACGGGTGCGACGTCACGCCAGATGGCAAGGAGATCGTCGTCTCCGGCAAACTCGATACACACGCCACGGTCTATGAGTTCTCGAAGATCAAAGACCTCATTGCTAAGGGTCAGTTCGAGGGCAAAGACCCCTACGGCCTACCCATCCTCAAGTTTGCCGACACCATCCGTGGCCAAGTGGAGCTCGGGCTCGGACCGCTGCACACGCAATTCGATGGCAAGGGCAACGCGTACACGTCGCTCTTCATCGAGAGCAAGGTCGCCAAGTGGTCGGTGAAAGATCTCAAGCTCAGCGAAAAGATCTCCGTTCACTACAACATCGGCCACCTCGTCGCGGCCGAAGGCGACACCGTGAGCCCGGACGGCAAGTACGTCGTCGCGATGAACAAGATGTCGATCGATCGGTTCAGCAACGTCGGGCCTCTCTACCCGCAGAACTTTCAACTCATTGATGTGAACGGCGAGAAAATGCGCTTGCTTGCAGACATGCCTATCGGTATCGGCGAGCCGCACTACGCCCAGATGATCAAGGCCGACAAGCTCAAGCCGCTCAAGGTCTTCACACCAGGTTTCAATCCGTACACGGGCATGAAGGATCCGAACGCGGTCGAGGGTGGCAAGGAACGAATCGATCGGCACGGCAACGTCGTGGACGTCTACATGAGTGCGGTTCGCAGTCACTTTACGCCCGACCAAATCGAAGTCGATCAGGGCGATACGGTGAATCTCCACATCACCAGCGTCGAGCAGGCCGAGGACCAGACGCACGGATTCACGGTCGACATGTACAACATCAACCTGAGCCTCGAGCCGGGCAAATCGGAGAACGTGAGCTTCAAAGCGGATGTTCCGGGTGTGTTCCCGTTCTACTGCACCGAGTTCTGCTCCGCGTTGCACCTCGAAATGACGGGTTACCTACTCGTCAGGCCGAAGAAGTGACATCGTGAGTGCCACCACCAAAGACCATCACGTTCACTTGGCAATGACGCCGAGCGTCCGCGCAGTGCCACGCTGGCGTCGCTGGCTCGTCGTCGCGTTGATGGCGGCCGCCGTGGCGGCTTTCGCGAGCGCGTTCTTCTTCGAGTGGTGGCACTTCACGCTCTACGCCCCGCAATACCCACACGGCCTGAAGATGGGCATCTCGTTGACGGGGGTAAGCGGCGACGTCGCGGAGATCGACGAGCTCAATCACTACATCGGGATGGCGAAGCTCGAAGGCGTAGCACCCATCGAGCGGCACTACGCGGCTTACGGAATTGGCGGACTCGCAGTCGTGATCTTCGCGATGACGCTCGCGATGGGACGACGAACGGGTTGGCTCATCGTCGTTCCGGCCGTCGCGTTTCCCCTCACCTTCACGGCGGACGCTTTCTACTGGCTTCGTCTGAGCGGACACGCACTCGACAAACACGCGCCGATTCATCTCGCACCCTTCACCCCACAGATGTTCGGAAACGGCGAAATCGGACAGTTTCTCACCTTCGCAGCACCATCGTCGGGTTTTTGGATCGCGTGCTTTGGTGCGTCGCTCGTCGTCGTCGCTACGTTCATCAGACAGCGAAGCGTATGCGCACAATGCTCGCAGCGTGGCTCATGCGGCTCGGTTTGCAAAAGCGCCTTCATCGGTAACGAGCTCACGTGAAACCGTCTGCGCGTCACGCGGTCATTGCGCTGCTCACCGTCGGGTTCGTGGGCCTCGCCGCGCAGGCCGCGCCGCGCGTCGAGGACCTCTCCGGTCCAAAGCCCCCGCGCGAAGACCTAGCAGGCACGTTCGTACAGGCCATTCCGGCGAATGCGACCGTCGCGGAGAACGAAGACGAGTTGAAGACTCTTCTCGCGAACAAGGACGGTCCGCACGAAATTTGGCTGCGCGATCGCACGTATCGTGGCGACCTCGTCATCGCGCGTACCGTCACGCTTCACGGGACCGGCGCGAGTGTGATCGAAGGAACCGGGCAAGGCACGGTCGTCACGATCGAGGCCAACGATGCGGTTCTCGATGACGTCGCGATCCGTCATTCGGGACGTCGGTCCACGACGGAAGACGCTGGCATCAAGGCGAAAGCCTCGCGCGTCCACATGACCCACGTCGCGGTTGAAGATTGTCTCTTCGGCATCGAGCTTGCGCCTTGTGGCGAATGCACGATCGAGAACGCGCGCGTACGCGGGCCCGACGGTGCCACCGAGCTTCGCGGCGACGGAATCAAACTTTGGGAAGCACACGACGCGATCGTTCGCGGCAGCGTCATCGACTATGGCCGCGATCTCGTCGTCTGGTATTCGCGCGGCGCGCTGCTCGACGGCAACATCGTACGGCACGGACGTTACGGCTCACACTTCATGTACTCGCACGATGCCATCGTGCGTAACAGCAGGCTCGAGGACAATGTCGTCGGGATTTTCGTGATGTACAGCGCGCGACTCCGCGCTGAGCACAACGTCCTCGCGGGGGCTCACGGACCTGCCGGCATGGGGATCGGCTTCAAGGAGAGCGATGGAGTGCACGTCGACGACAATTGGATTGTCGCCAATACCGCAGGCATCTACCTCGATTCCACACCACGCAATACGGCGCAGCCAGTCGTGTTCTCGCACAATGTTCTCGCCCTGAACGATGTCGCCATTCGGTTTTTGTCGTCGCAAGAAGGTCTGACGTTCGCGAGCAACGACTTTCACCAGAACGTCGAGCTCGCCGAGGTCGAAGGTGGTGGCGACGCGCTTGGGGTGAAATTCGAGCACAACCATTGGACCGAATACCAAGGCTACGATCTCAATCGCGATGGCGTCGGCGACGTGCGCTTCGAGGTGAAGCAACTCTCGAGCGAGCTCACCGAGACGCATCCGTCAATTCGTTTCTTCCAAGGTACGACTGCTCTCGGGCTCTTCGACGCGGTCGCTCGTGCGGTGCCCGCGCTCTCGAGTCGTGCACTGCTGGTCGATGAGACGCCATCGATGACACCTCAGAGGCCGCGATGATTCACGTTCATCACGCCACGAAATCGTTCGGTCCGGTTCTCGCGCTCGACGACGTGTCGCTCGACATCGAGCGCGGCGAGCACGTCGCCTTCGTGGGATCGAACGGGTCCGGGAAGACAACATTGCTTCGAGCGATGCTCGGCCTACTGCGCATTCGAGGCCGCGTGATGGTTGCAGGTGTCGACGTGTGTATATCGCCCGAGATTGCGCTCCAGCACATCGCATATATTCCGCAGATCGCACCGCCTCTCGAGGCTCCTGTCGGCGAAGTCGTCCGCGCGTACGCGACACTCAGAGCGAGCGACCCACGAACGACGGCAGATTTCGCGGCACGCCTTGGGCTCGATCTCGGCGCGATCTCGCGAACGCGCTTCCGCGATCTCTCTGGCGGCATGAAGCAGAAGCTCCTCGCTGCCATGGCGCTCGCCACGAACGCAGACGTACTGGTGTGCGATGAACCGGCGGCGAACCTCGATGAGCTTGCGCGTGGCGCATTCTTCGAGGCGATCAGCCAGCGACCGAAGGAGCGCATCGTCGTGTTGTGCTCACACCGCACCGAAGAAGTGGAGAAGCTCGTCGACCGCGTCGTCGAGATGCGCGACGGACGCATTCTTCGAGACGTTCACCCTAGCGCGAGCCCCAAACCACAACACGTGACTCCTCTTCTGAGGGTCGTGCCATGAGGGCCGAGCTCCTTGCGGTCGTGTTGCTGGTTGCGTCTTGCGAAGACACAACGCGCCCGGTGGAACCGGTTTGGGGCAAGCAAGCGTGTTCGCACTGCGCGATGCTCCTCAGCGACAAAAGCTTTGCCGCTCAACTCACGACCGAAAGCGGAGACCGTTTCTTCTTCGACGATCCTGGCTGTATGGCCTCGTTCGTCCACGACCGCTCTCCGCACGTTCGCGTGATGTGGGTTCACGACGCGCACGGTTGGATCGTCGCGAACGATGCGCGCTTCACCACCGACGCGGCGAGCCCAATGGACTACGGCTTCGCGGCGTCGCCCGATGGCACCGCGGATTGGCATGCGATCGAACGCGCCGCGAGCAAGCGAGGGAAGGTGCCATGAGCTCTCCCACGCGAGCGTTCTTCCGACTCGAGCTCGCCGATGCGCTGCGCTCGCGGTGGCTCGCATTCACCGCAGCCGTGTACGTCGTCGTGTTCGGCACGTTCGTATGGCTTGGATTGCGCGAGTCGACGGTGTTGGGATTCACCGGAGTATCGCGCGTCGTGCTCAACGTGTCGAACGCGGTGGTCATCGTGCTTCCACTGGTCTCGCTCGTCGCCACGAGTCAGACCGTCGTGCGCGCGCGCACAACCGGATTCTTCGAGCTCTTTCTCGCGCAACCGTGCAAACGCAGCGACTGGTTTCGCGCGCTGCTCGCATCGCGCGTGACCGTCATCGCGGGTCCACTCGTCGTTCTCCTCGGCATTGCGCTCGTCGTTGGCTGGGAGGAAGACACGCTCGCTCCGCTCGTCGTACGCAGCGCGCTCGTGTCGCTGGCGCTCGTTTGGGCTTTCGTAGGAATCGGACTGTTCGTTTCATCCATCGCGCCAACACCGGAACGCGCCACCGTCTACGCGTTGCTTGCTTGGCTCGGAGCGAGCGCACTGCACGACTTTGCGTTGATTGGACTGCTGTTGCAAACGCGCATTGCTCCACCTGTCGTCTTCGCGCTCGCGGCATCGAACCCTGTCGAAGCCGCTCGACTTGCGATTCTCACGGGGATCGATCCAGATCTCTCCGTGCTCGGCCCGGTGGGGTTCTGGCTCTCGAACACGCTCGGTCCTCGCTGGACGCTCTTTATCGGCGTGGGGTGGCCTTTTCTGCTCGGAACGATCTGCGCACTTGCGGCGTCACGTCGACTTCGAAAGGCCGACCTCGCCGCATGACGATAGGAGATGACGATGTTCAAACGATTTGATGATTGCCTGGTCCTGACTGCTTGCGTGCTGCTTGTCGCGTGCAACAAGACCACACCCACAACGACCGAGACGCAGTCCACAACGGCGACTCAAACAGAACAAGTCGACCCGCACGAGCTCTTCAAGATGCGCTGCACGCCTTGCCACGGCGAGGGCGGAAAAGGGAACGGCCCCGGAGCTGCGGCCCTCAATCCAAAGCCGCGCGACTACACCGATGCCACTTGGCAGGCGAAGGTGACCGACGAGGACATCAAGAAAACGATCCTCTACGGTGGCGCCGCAGTTGGAAAGAGTCCCGCAATGCCGCCAAACCCTGATCTCGACGGTAAGCCGGAGCTCGACGGACTCGTCAAGGTCGTGCGCGAGTTCAAAGGAAAGTAGTCCCACTTCGCATCATCAGAAGTCCCCATCCTTGACGTACGGGTGGCTCCACAACGTGAGTTGAAGCAAGCAGGATTTGACCCACGCCCCGTACATTTTCTCGACGTCCGCCGCCGTGTGTCCCCTCTTTGCCAGAAACGGACGCAGTGTGAACGTGACGGGAAAGACGAGCGCGAACAGGTTGCGGAACGGGACGATGTCCGTCGAAGGGGCGCCGTCGGTTCTATTCTTCTTGAGTCGATGATGCCGGAGTCCGATCTCATGCTGGTAGTCGAGCCACGCTTGGTCGTACTCCGCACGCGCTGTGTCGAGGATCCACTGGCCAAATCGCTTGCGCACGCCGCCAAGGTAGTCGCTGAGAGGCTTGCCGTCGGTCTTGTTGCTGAACGAGGCGAGCAGGTGCGGGTTCGCGCCGACGAAGCCGTACCACACGTCGAGAATCGCCTCGACTTGGTCCTTCACGACGTCGTGGGACATGCGCAGGTACTTCGCGTCTTCATCGCCGAAGAGCACGCTCTGCTTCATTTGCTCGAAGTCCGCAAGCGTCACGGGCGAGCGCGCGACTGCCGTAGTTCCGTGGGTGTAACCGGGAATGTTGCTCATCATTATTGTCTCTCCTCTCGGAGCAAAGCTCCGTCTTCATCCGCTGACCGCTTCGCTCGGTCGTATGGGCTCGTGTTCGGGGCAGTCGAGCCGTAGATGCTCGCTCGCCATCGGGGCATCGACGAACGCGCAGTGATGCGGCATCAATCCTGAGTGGACGTTCGGTCGGAAGTGCGTGCATGTGACGCACATCCCGCTCACAGGCACGAGCCCCTCCTCCTGAAGCGAACGAATCATCTTCACGATGCCAGAGAAGAACGCCTCCTGCTCAACCGGACTCAGGGTTGCCACGGCATCCGCCAAGAATTCCGGCCACGATCGCGCACGCGTGCCGAGCGTTCGCCCTCGCGTCGTCGGCATGATGAGGCTCGCGCGCGGATGCCGCGGATCCGCGGACTTATGCACGAGCTTCTTTTCCACGAGCACGCGAACCGAATCGCTGATCGTGGGGAGCGTGATACCGAGGCGCGCGCCGAGCTCGGTTCCCGTCAACGGCCCGCTTGAGACGAGCGCGGCGAGGATCTGTCCCTGCGTTGCGGAGAGGCCCTCTTCGTTCGCCTGCCGCCACGACTGCTGCTTCATCGCGAGCCCGATCTTGTGGAGGCCTGTCGCGATGCGTTGCCCGATCGGGTCCGTATTTTCCTCGAAGAAGCGCAGCCGTTTGCCAGCCATGCGCTACCGTAACTTAGGAGTCCTAAGCTGTCAAGACGTCCGTTGCTTCGAACGGGCTACACGCGCCGCTGACACACACATGAAGAGAACGAGCGCTGTGACGTTCAACAAACCTCCCCACGCGCGAAGCGCCGAGTGGCCCAAGAGATCGCCGGCGATACGCACAACGAGACCAACGTGGAGCAAAACGACGTGCGCGTAGAACACGCGTTGAAATGGGAGCGCGACGCCAGCGATGGCTGGAAGGATTATTGGTGCGTGTCCGAAGATCATCGCGAACACGAAGCCAAGCATCACAGCGTGTGTGATTGCGTCGTAGAATGGCCCGGCAACTTGATTGCCAAACGCAATCAGCGCGGCGCCTGAGAGCGCCAGCCAGACGTATCCGCCGAGGAGAGTGAACGCCGTGAACCGCGGCAGTCCAGCCTTCTTGATCGACCGGCGCGCGACGTCGAAGCGAAGGAGCCACAATGCAACGGCGACCGTTGTACTGCCGCGGATCCAAGCGGGAAGCGCGAGGCTCACACACAGCATGATCGCGAGCACGATGAACGTCGCACGCGCAAACGGTGAGGGTCGCATCACGCGCGTGAGCTCGAGTCGTTCGCTCGAGATCGTGAGCACCAACCACACCGTCCAAAACGGAAGCACCACGAACACGGGCGCGCCCAAAACCCATTTCGCACATCCGACGAGATAGATGACGCCGGCGAGCGTGATGGCGATGGACGGCAAGTCGTTCGCACGGCGCGAGAGCATCACGAGGGTGGCAACGAGCACGCACGCACCAACCGTCGCGACAGCCGCACACACGATCACGGGCGCGCCAAACGCCACGCCCAGAGCTGCGACGAGCGAGAGAAATGGTGCGGCGAACGCCCATGACCGATCGAGAGCAACGGCTCGTTCGATTGACACGACCGTCGCGACCACACCGACCACCATCAAGGGACCGTGCGCATTGACGATGCTGGCTGCACCGCCGAGGGACCACCCGATCCGGACGAGTCCCGCCCACAACGCCATCACCATGGTTGCGCCAATCAAGATGATGAGCGGTGCGATCCGGTATCGGCGCGCACGCGCAGTCACCATCCGAGTGTCTTCTTCGCGGCGCTCGACATTCGTGTGGCGTCCCACGGCGGCGACCACACCAGATGGATCGACACCCGCGCACGCGGAAACGCGGACGACACAGCCACCTCGGCTTGTCGACGCAGGTACTCGGCGAGCGGACACGCCGGGGTCGTCATCGTAACGTCTACGTCGATCGCATCATCGCTACACTCGACGCGGTAGACCAACCCGAGAGAGACGAGGTCGAGACCCAACTCCGGATCAACGATGGTCGCTAGGACATCCTCGACACTGTTCCGCTCCATGATTTGGGCAACGCAATCCGTGTGCCGCCTCACCAAATCATCATTTCCGCGATGCGAGCCAGCACGGCTTGCGCGCGCGACGCAGAATCAGCACGATACTCGCGATGGCCTCTATCTGTCCTGCTCGAGGTCGCCACTGTGCTGTTCATGATGATTGCCTCACCTCCGTTTTGAGTCATTCGACGTAGCCTCTCGGCACGTACGCGCATGCTGGATCGGACGCATGGAGGTCGCCCGTGCTGGCGTATGCGCGTGATCGAGCTCCCCCACACACACGCTTGAACGCGCACGCGCCGCATTTTCCTTCGAGCGCCGAGACGTCGCGCAGCGTCCTGAAAATGGGCGAATCGCGGTAGATCGCAGCGATGTCGTCTTCGCGAACGTTGCCAGCGCGGATAGGGAGAAAGCCACTCGGAAAAATCTCGCCGCGGTGCGACACGAAGAGCATTCCCAGGCCATCATTGACCCCGCGCGGTCCGCGCACGTGGCCGTTGGCGTCGACATCCTTGAGCACACCGATCGGGCCCACCACAGCGCGTCGCTCCATCACGATGCGGCGATACATCGGCGCTGCCGTCGTCTTCACGTCGAACGAGACGCGCTCGGCGATCGCAGCGAGCTCGATGAGGGCGTCCTCGAGCTCAGCGGGTGGCAGCACCATGTGCGCGTCTGCGCGACCCGTCGGGACGACCGCGAAGACACTCCAAAGCGTGGCCTCGGTTTGCGCGACGAGCTCCGCCATCGCCGCGAGTTGCGTTCGATTGTGCGGCGCGAGCGTCGTGTTGATCTGACGCCCGATTCCAAGCGAGCGCGCCTCGTCGAGGATTCGCATCGTGTGATCGAAGCTTCCGCGCACTCGCCGAAACGCGTCGTGCATGGCGGCGGTTGGACCATCGACCGAGACCGCGAGGCGAGACATGCCAGCGTCTCGGAGCTCGACGAGGACTTCCTTCGTCATGAGCGGCGTTCCAGAGGGCGTCACCGCCATGATGAGCCCGATGCTCGCGCCGTAGCGAACGATCTCGACGAGGTCGGGTCGCTTCGCGGGATCGCCACCGGTCAACACGAAGAGTGGCGTTCCCATCCGCTTCACGTCGTCGAGGAGCGCCTTCGCTTCTTTCGTGCTGAGCTCGTTCGGGTCGCGAGCAGCGATCGCGCACGCGCGGCAATGCACACAGGCCAAGTCGCACGCTTGGGTCGTTTCCCAGATGACGAGCAAAGGGTGTTCGTCGAATGGGGTGGGTTGAGAACGCAGCGCGCTCGTTCGGTCCATCTCCGCTTGTGAAGCATCGCGCGTACCACGCAGCAAGACCGGAAAAGCCGCACCGTAGCGCGCGCGGCTTGCGCGCGCGACGAATGCTTTGCAGTCGTGCGCGAACGCTTCGCGCACAATCGCGCCTTTCGCGGGTTGGCCCAAGTCCTGCTCAGGTGTTGTCATGTCGACCGTGCTCACACGATTCCACCCTGTTTCAGTTGGCGCTTTATGCATGCTGGCGGCGTTCGTCGGGTGCGGAAAGACATCACCAACGACCACGTCGGAGACGCAATCGACGACCGCCGCGCAACCAGAGAACGCGGTCGATGCGCACGAACTATTCAAGATGCGCTGCGTTCCGTGTCATGGCGAAACGGGAAAAGGAAACGGACCTGGCTCTGCTGCGCTCAACCCGAAGCCGCGCGACTACACGGACCCGACGTGGCAGGCGAAAGTCGTCGACGAAGACATCAAGAAGACCATCCTCTATGGAGGTGCGGCGGTCGGAAAGAGTCCCGCCATGCCACCCAATCCCGACCTCGATGGAAAGCCGGAGCTCGACGGTCTGGTCAAAGTCGTGCGTGAGTTCAAAGGAAAGTAGTCGTGAAGTCGACGCGCGCCATCCTCGCGTTTGCGGTGCTCGCGTCTGCTTGCTCGATGTCGTCGTCGTCCGGCGGGCCGATCGAGGCGTTCGATTCGACTCCGCTTTCGGTGGTGACGACCGATTCCGGAAGCTACGCCCTTCGAATCTTCGGTCCCGCGAGTGGCGTGCTGCGCGGACTCGACACGCTTCGGATCGTGATCACCACTTCGTCGGGCGTCGCAGCCGACAATCTCGACGTCGTCGTGGTTCCGTGGATGCCGGCGATGGGCCACGGCGCATCCGTTGTTCCCAGCGTCGAGGCGGTGGGCGGCGGGGCGTATGTCGCAACCGACGTCGCGCTATTCATGCCGGGAACCTGGCAGCTTCGGATCACGATCGACGCAACAGACGCCGCGGTGGCGAACGTTGCGATCGATTGACGTTGCCGCCGTTCTGATCGCGCTCGCGCTCCTCGCGCACCCCTCGCCTTCGCGGGCGCAATCATGTTGCGCCGGATCGGGCGTCGTCACGCCCGGACGACTTGGCTTGCACGACTTCGTGCTCGTCGGCGCTCAGCTCCGCGCTGCTGCACTCGTCGGATCGTTCGACACGTCGGGCAACTACGTCGCGCGCGGTCGTGGCACGACCGAGGATGACTTCGAGCAGGACTTGTTTGGCGCGATCCGGTTGTTACGTCGTGGCCAAGTTGCGTTACTCGTTCCGTTCGTGGAGTCGACGCGGCACGCCGGTCGCGTCACGGATGTCGGCGGTGGACTCGGGGATATCAACGCAAGTGCGCGGTACGATTTCTTGTACGCGGGCCAATCGCGGTTCGTTCCGGGGTTCGCGGTCCTCGCAGGCGTCACGCTACCCATCCGGACCTCTCGCATCAGACGCAACCGGGATCGGCGCATTCCAATTCAACGCGGGTGTTGCGGTCGAGCAGTCATTCGGCTCGTGGCTCGTCGGTCTTTGGGGAATCGTCGCGGCGCGAACGCCGCAAACGGTTGGAATCGTCAGCGAGACATTGAGCCCTCAACTGTCAACGCTGGCGAGCGTCGCCTACGTCACGCGGCGAGAGATCGCGTTCGCGCTCGAGCTCGCTCACGTACGAGGGCGACGCCACCAGCAACGACCATGTCGCGCCGAACACACATCGTCTCACGCTCCGCGTGACAGCCGGCGCGCTGTTTCCTCTGGGTGACACGTGGCGAATTCAAACGGCGTTGTCGTGGAATCCACCCGGCCTCGGCATCAACACGCCCGCGACGGCGGGTCTCACATGGACTCTGGTGCACTCATGGTTTTGATTCACAAGCTGCTCCTCGCGACTCTCATGGCGACCGCGTGTGCGCCCACCTTCGCGTCGACGCGCCCGCCTGAAGCCCTCGAGGGAACCGACGGCGCGCAGCACACGCTCACCTCTTCCGCGTCGCCGACGGTCCTCGTCTTCTTCTCGAGTCACTGTCCGTGCATGACGGCGCACGATGCCCGGCTCGTGGCGCTCGCCGACGAGTACGGACGGCGCGGTGTAAGGTTTTTCGCCGTCGACTCCGAGGTCGACGCCGACGCCGCTCGTGATCGTGACGAAGCGCGCTCGCGTCACTATTCCTTTCCGATACTCGTCGATCGCGGCGGGCACGCTGCGCAGGCGTTCGACGCCGAGTACGCGACGTACACCGTGGTGCTCGACACGAGCGGCCGCATCACTTACCGCGGCGGAATCGATGACGAGCGAATACACATGACGTCCGCAGCGATTCCGTACGTTCACGATGCGCTCGACGACGTCCTGAGCGGGCGTACGGTGCGACGCTCTCGCGCCGACGCGCTCGGCTGCGCCCTGCGCAAGTGGTAATCGCTGGATCAGCGCGTCGGATTGGTGTCGACTGTCGACAGTACGACGGATGAAAGGACATCGCGGATCGTTTGCGTGAGTGACGCAGGAGTAAATGGTTTCTTCAAATACGCGTTCGTCTGCGCCAAGAGGTCGTTGGTGTAGCCGGACATGAAGAGCACGTGCATGCTTGGTCGCGTTGACTTCAGGCGCGCGGCGAGCTCATGTCCTTTCATCCGCGGCATGATCATGTCGGCGAGCAAGAGCGCGATTTCTCCCGTGTGACCGCGTGCGATCGCGAGTGCGTCTTCGCCGCTCGCCGCGTCCAAAACGACGTATCCGCTGCGTTGGAGAATCGCGCGCACGACCGTTCGCACTTGATCGTCATCGTCGACGACGAGGACCGTCTCGTTGCCGGGCGCGGGTGTTGACGGGCGACGCAAAACGCGAACATCCGCGACGCGATTCACGCGCGGCAGAAAAATATTGAACGTCGTCCCTTCGTTCGGTTCGCTCTCTACAGTGACGTGACCGCCGCTCTGTTTCACGATGCCAAAGACCGTCGCGAGTCCGAGACCGGTCCCCTTGCCTGCCTCTTTGGTCGTGAAGAATGGCTCGAAGATTCGACCGAGCGTGGAAGCATCCATACCGATGCCGGTGTCTCGCACGGTGAGCATCACATACGAGCCAATCGGGAGATCGTTGGCGGTCTCGACGACCGCGTTTCGCGTCGAGAGCGTCAACGTGCCGCCGTCGGGCATTGCGTCACGCGCGTTGACGGCAAGATTCATCACGACCTGCTCGATCTGCCCGGTGTCAGCCTCGAGCATCCACAGCGCGGCCGCGGGTTCCGTGCGGAGCTCGACATCGGCACCGAGTAGGCGTCGCAGCATGTTCTCCATCGCCGCTACGGCGACGTTCAAATCGATGATCTTCGGCTGCAGCACTTGCTGCCGGCTGAATGCGAGGAGCTGCCTCGTCAGGTCCGACGCACGGCGAGCGGCTGTTCCGATCTCGATCACATCCGAATAGTTCGGGTCATCTTCCGGAAGCGTCTCGCGCATCATCTCCGCGTAGCTGAGAATCACCGACAACACGTTATTGAAGTCGTGCGCGATACCGCCAGCCAGCCGGCCGACGGCTTCCATCTTCTGCGCGTGACGAAACTGCGCTTCGAGCGAGCGCTGCTTGGTCACATCATGATGAATCGCTAAATAACCGAGCAGATTCTCGCGCGCGTCGAGGATCGGGTTTGCGGTCGCTTCGATATGAACGCGCTTGCCTTCTTTGGTTTGATTCACGACGTTGACGGTGGCGATCTGCTTCGACACGAGCGTCGCCCAGAACGTTTTGTAGAAGTGGGCGTCCTGCGCCCCCGACTTGAGAATGCGCGGCGTCTTCCCGATGGCCTCGCTGCGCGTGAATCCGTAGAGCCGCTCGAACGCGGGATTGACGTACGTGATCGTGCCTTCGAGGTTGGTCATGAAGATCGCGTCTTGTGCGCGCTCGGCGCCGAGCATGAATTTTCGCCGCTCCTCTTCGTCGCGTTTGCGATCGAAGATCGCGACGAAATTGACTCGTTCACTCATCCGTCGTATCACATGACATAACGCACGCCGAAGCGAGTGCGCGCGCGCTAACGATGCTCCACGTGAATGCATTTCGTGGGGCGGAAGCGTGGAAAACCGCGCGGTTTCGGTCGGACGTCGAAGACGCTCGCTTGGGTCGAAGCGCGAAGCGGAGTCGCGCTCGCGGATCCGGTGCTCCAAGAGCTGACGCCGCACGATCTCACGTGGCTGACGTTCACGGTGATCTACGCGGCGCTTGGCATTTGCGGTCGCAAGACTTCTGGCGTCACCCCGTGACCTGCCTTCTTCTCGGGTCACACGTCGACGATGTTTCTCTTGTGCTTGGCCGTTCCGGAGAAGCACCTCAAGGCAATATCTCTTTTTGTACGATCGTCGTCGCGGTGGCCCTGCTCTCGCTTCGCGTCTCACCCGAGAGGGCGGAGCAGCGCGATGCCGTCCCGAGTCCGCTTGAGCACCTGGGCGCGCTCGAGGGTCGCGAGAACGCGCGACACAGATTCATGTCGCAGGGCGAGGAGCGCGGCGATATCGCGCCGCTGCAACTGTGCCGGGATCACGTCGAGACGTCGAGGCGGTTGGAGCACTTCGGCAAGCGTCACGAGCAAGGCGGCGACGCGTGCACGCGCGTTCGGGCGATTGCGCGCGTCGGCAAGTCGATCCATTCGTTCGAGCGCTGCGGTTTGCAGGCGCATCATGTCTTGCGCGGTGGGAAGGGCATTGCATGTCGCTGCTTCGTCCATGCGCGCGCTGGGGCATAGGCACACCATCGCCTCCGCCGCCGCGTACCCCGTTGCAACGCCTGTATTGCTGTCGAGTAGGAGCGCGCCACCAGGTCCGACGACGTCGATCGCCGTGACGCCGCCGCTTTCATCTACGCGCTGCCGAACGACGATTCCGCGGCGCACGAGTCCGAGCGTGTACTTGCCGAACCACGCGTGAGGAATAGTCTCGCGTTCGGCAATCGTCGCCACACGAAAGGCGCAAGGGTGCTGAGCATTGGGCAAGAGGCGCTCGAACACACCTGCACGCAGCGCCGGGCAGTCTGGACATGCATGCATTGACGGACTCGTAGCATGCGCCAGCAACGTCGACCGCGAGGGGCGCTTGCACGGATGATTAATGTCATGTGTGACTCAGATGATGAGGACGATTGCCGCCGAGCCCGAAAATGCGCGATAGAAAATCGGCGTGCACGTTCCGGCGACCATCGCAAAGATCGCCGAGTGGTCGATCATCCGGAGAACACGCGTCGCGCGCTCGTTCGTGAGGACGAGATGGTACGTCGCGCTCGCCGCAAACAGCCCAACAAGGCAAACGCCGTACACGCACGCGCTCGCGACTACGCCAATGCGCGGCCCCGCACGCGAGACGAGCCACGCCGCGCCGAAGATGGCGAGCGCCGCACCCGCAAGATGACTGAGCCCGCTGAACGGATCTTTCACGCTCCGGGTGCGGACGCTCATGAGCGACGTGTACCGCGTCATGACGCACGACGATTGATCGAGATCATCCGCCCAACAGCGCCTGCGTCGACATGACCTTTCGCACGATGCTTCACGCGATTCGCGCACGAGTTGCGAAAGATCACTTAGGTGCTCACACGGTGAATGCACCGTTTGCGTTTTAGGCGAACGCCGTGCGTCACTCCATGTCGAGCTTGTCGGCTTGATGAATGATGAACCCTTCGGGCGTCGTCGAGAGGACGTTTGCCTTTTGCCAGCGACTCATCGTGCGGATCGTCGTCTCGATGGTGGCGCCGACGAGGCGCGCCAAGTCATTTCGAGATAGAGCGACCGGAATGGCGACACCTCCGGATTCAAGCTCGTCTCCAAAACGGTCGGCGAGGTGCCTTAGCAGCTCTGCGAGCCGCCGTTCGACGGTGCCGGCGGTCATGATGCGGATCTTCTCGCGCAACGCGCACGAATGCGAAACGAGCGAGCGGTTCAGCGCCTGTGAGAGCGCGGGATCACGCTGCATCGCCTCCAAGACGGGCTTTTTCTCGATGGAAAGCAATTCCACTTCGCGCGTCGCGGCGACGGCATCCGCGGGATAGCGCCCCGTCGAAATCACGGCGATGTCGCCGATGCTTTCGCGCGGCCCAAACAGGGCCATGATCGAGCTATCACCGGCGCGATTCGGTTGGCATATTTTGACGAGCCCGCTCGAGATGAGAGTGAGTGCGACCGCGGGGTCGCCATGGTGCCAGATGAAGTCGCCTTGTTGAAAGCGACGCCGGACCGCCATCCGCGCGAACGAACTCACACAGTCCTCCTCGAGACCGTTGAACAGGTGAGACGCGCGCAGCGTGCGTTCAATCGATGTCGTGCGCTCTGACGAAGTCACCACGAGCGATGTCAATGCATCACACGTGCCACTTGGTTCACCGACCGAAACTGACGGACGGGCTCCGAACCAGGTGCAGCGATCGTTTCCCACGGTCGCGACCGTCCGCGAGCAGATCGATCGGCTGAATGCACAAGACGGCCTGAAAGTGTTGTTTCGAGAGCGCGTCTTTCGGATCCCTCAACATCGAGCCGAGCCACTCGCGAGCAGCGTTGCGCATGCCGGGATCGAACATCCACGACGACAGCAGTGCCGAGCGGCCCGCTGACAGCATCGCGGGCGGGGCGTAGCTCATGTAACGGCCCGTGAGCAGATGGTGGCCCGTCTGGGTGAGCTCCATCATCTTCGCGCCCGCGTAGCCATGAATTCGCTTCGGCGTTCCAACACGAAGCGCGACGAGCCACTTGAACGACTCCGGATCGAACGGGCTGTTGAGATAGCCGCACGGCTCGTAGCGCGGATCGCTGCGGCGAATCTGGGCGACTACGTCTCGCGTGGTGCCGTTTGCGAAATAGTCGAACCCCTGCTTCTGCGCCGCGCGGTAGGTGATGAAGACGAGTGTGTTGACGCGATCGATGTGGCGCGCCGCCCAGATCGCCACATCAGGAACCTGTTCGAGGGTGTCTTCGTAGACCGTAGAATTGAAAGCCACGGCAAGGCCGCCCACGCGAGAGACGAGATCGACGTATTCCGAACGCAGCTCGTTCATCTGCAATTCGGTCTTGTCGCGCCATCCCGGGCGCCCTTGATGCGCGTCGACGTGAAACGTCAGCCCGACGAGGCCGGCCTCCTTCATCGCGCGCAGGAGATCGTAGGTAAGCCCGAGGCCGTTCGTATCGATGATCGCCTTGCGGCCCATCGCGGTGACGCGCTCGACGATATCCACGACGTTCGGGTGAAGAAGTGGATCGCCACCGGCGATCGAGTCCGTGAGGCTCCACGGAAGGCGATAAAGCGAAAGTGGATCGCGGTGCGTTTCGCGGTGCTGGCTCATCGGAGTGACGGCACTCTAGGCATCGTGAAGCTCGCTCAGTTGACGGATGTCATCTGGCGAAACGCTGACATTAATCAGTTCGCATGGCGGTCGAGGGGCGCAGTGTTCGCGTCGTGGCACGCCCGATCATCGAGCCGTTCCGCATCAAGGTCGTCGAACCGATTCGCATGACGACGACCGTCGAGCGGCACGCGTACCTCAACGCCGCGCACTGCAACCTATTCGCCGTGAGGGCCGAAGACGTCATCATCGATCTCCTCACGGATTCCGGCACGGGCGCAATGAGCGCGGAGCAGTGGGCCGCCATCATGCGCGGAGACGAGTCTTATGCGGGAGCAAGCAGCTTTTTTCGATTCGAAGAGGTAATGCGCGCGCTGACGAACGTCCCGTTTGTTTTTCCGACCCACCAAGGCCGCGCGGCAGAACGGATTCTGTGTGCGACCGTCCCACTTCGCGGTCGCATCGTCGTCTCGAACGGTCTCTTCGACACCACGCGTGCCAACATCGAAGCGTCTGGCGCGACGGGCATCGATCTTCCAGTCCGGGACGCAGGCGTGTTCGGCGGAAACATCGACCTCGACGCGCTCGGTGCGCGGCTCGCACGAGGCAACGTAGCCATGCTCGTGATGACCGTGACGAACAATACGGTCGGCGGCAGGCCGGTTTCACTCGAAAATCTGCGCGAGGCGGCGACGCGTGCGCGTGCAGCGGGCGCCATGGTCGTGCTCGATGCGTGTCGCTTCGCCGAGAACGCGTGGCGCATTCATGTGAACGATCCCGAACGGCTTACGCTGCGCGAGATCGTTCACGCGATGTTCGCCACGTGTGACGTCTTCACAATGAGCGCGAAAAAGGACGGCATCGTCAACGTCGGCGGAGCGCTCGGCGTGCGTGACGAGACGCTCGCAGAGCAAATTCGCGTCGAGCTCGTTCGCACCGAAGGCTTTCCGACATATGGTGGCCTCGCAGGGCGCGATCTCGAGGCGATGGCACGCGGGCTAGAGGAAGTGCTCGACCCGAGTTACCTGGCGTACCGACAGGCCGCGGCTGACTATCTCGCAAGCGCGCTCGCTCGATCGGGATGGCCCATTTTTGCGACAGCGTCGCATGCAGTCTACATCGATGCGGGCGCCGCACTCGAGCACTTAGCGCCGCGCGAGCTTCCCGGACAGAGCCTCGTGTGTGCGCTCTATCTGAGCGGCGGAATTCGGGCGTGCGAGATCGGTGAGCTGATGTTTCCGGGAGGTGATGGCAAACAGCTCGTTCGATTGGCGCTTCCGCGGCGCGTCTATACGCAGAGTCACATCGACTACGTCGCGGCCGTAGGACACGACGTCGCAAAAGTGCGCGCATCTCTTCCCGCAATGCGCATCGTGCGCGCGCCGGAAAAGCTGCGCCACTTCACGGCCGAGCTCGCACCGCTGACCCCCTTCCCTGACTTCGAATGAGTCAGAACATCACGATCTTGCGAAGGGCCTCCTCACGAGCCGCGCGCGTCAGCGTGTGATCGAGGAGGGGAAACAAGACCTTCTCCTCTCTTCGATTGTGATCTGCGAGCACGGCGGCGAGCCCTGCCTCCGCTTCGAGCAAGTGCTCGGCCGCGGCTTTGCGGCGCGCAGAGATTCGAAGCGCGGTCGCTTCGTATTCGACACGGTCGACGTAGGTGAGGAGCGCGACGTGTTCCACGCGCATCTTCGCTGACGTCTCCGCGAAACGCGTCCGCGCCTCGTGGAGCGGGAACACGACCTCTTCTTCGATGCGGACGTGTCTGCGCAAGCCCCACGCGAGCAGCTGTGCGAGCACGATCGCGCGCATCGGATCTTCTCGTGCGCTTGCACGCATCGCGGCGGAAAGCTCGTCGAGTCGTCGGTGATCTTCTTCGAAGAATTCCGTGATCGTCGCGACGCCATCCGTTCGCCGCGGTCGCGCTGCGATGCGTGCGTGCGCCCCATCGCGCTCGAGAATGAGCAGTGCTCGCCGCAGACTGCCATCCTCGATCAACTGACCCAGTATGGGCCGGGCGGGAACCCCGATCTCGATGGCTACGGCTTCACCACGCTCGGCGCGTGCGATCGCCCAACTCGCGAGGGTGAATGCGCGGTGTCGACTCCCCGCATTCATGGCGAAGTCGGTGGACCGACGACGGCACCACGCTGCGACGGCGAGAGGAAGAGGTCGCTCGGCGACCCGCCGTATGCCGAGGTGAGCGACGCGCCGCTCAGCAGATCGGGTCGCATCGCGACATCGAGCGGACGACCGCTGATCGCGCCGTGACACTGCCCGCAGAATCCATCGAAAAACTCCGTGCGCATCACTTCGTGTACGGACTCTCCTGGCGTGAACATGAACGCCTCGTGCTGCCATCGCGGGAGGTTTTGCGCGAGCGACTGCGGCGTGTCGGGAAGCTTGAGGAGAATCGGCAGCCCGCCTGGAACTCGGTAGTGTGCCGACCCGTCCTGGTTGATGGGAACCGAACCGATCCGGCGCCGGCGCACGTACACCTGCCCGAAGATATCGCTGGCAACGAACGCGCCGCCTTGTGCGAACGTCGTCACGTCGGGTGTTGGCGGCAGCTCCTCCCAGAGCTCGAAGCTCGGAAGCGCTTCGACGACTCTTCCGGTCGGAGTGTTTTGAAACGCGAGCGACGTGATCAACCGTGCGTCGTGCAAGATCACGTCGGCATACGGCAGTGATTCGTTCATGCCGTAGGCGTTCGGCTCGCTCGGCAACGATTGGTAGAGCGGATTCACGACGCGTCCGTATACGGCGACGGCTTCGATCTCGGCGACGCCGGGTGCACCAAGGAGCTTCGTTTTTTGACCGCTGTCGGCATCGACGACATAGAGATCATAGTCGCCATCGAAGGTCGACGAGCTCGTCGCGGCGCCGAAGCTCACCAAAATTCCCGTGCTTGGTAGTGGAGACGGCGACGCGTAAACGCCTGTCGTCGCGCCCGCCAATCGACCCGTCGCGGATGAATCGGGAAAGCGCAGTGAGTGAAGGAAGAACTCCGGTTCGGGTGATGATGGCGAGGTCGGATCAATGACGGACGGATCGATCGGGTAGTCGCTCGCGTTCGTGCTGCCGAAGTCGATGCCGATGCTTCGGTTGAAAATGCCTAGAGCGCCACCGTGGTGCGGCACCCCGGGCTCGGCGAAAATCGCCGCGAAGTTCTTGTCGCCAAGGTGTACCGCTTGCGTCACCTCGTGAAAGCCAATGCTCCCGCGCTGTCCATAGAGTGGGTGGTAGTCGCCGCCGTCGAGGTTCAAGCGACGAAGCGCGAGTTGATAGAACCCGGGCTCGCGCTTCTCCATCGTGAAGATGAGACGCCCGTCTTGCATGAACGCTGGAGCGCGCTCCATGTCGAGCAAGAACGTGAGCTGCCGGGTGCGCATGGCAGCCGTGTTGTTCGGATCGCGCTCGTACACGTAGAGGTTGGAGTTTGGTTTGGTGGGGTCGGCGGGTGTTCGTTGCGCGCCTGAGTAGTCGTACGCGTCGTTGACGAGATTTCCTCGTGTCGACGCGAAGACGAGCGGCGAGACTCCGCCGCTGTCGAAAGGCGCGTACGCCGGGTCGAAGTCGTGAACGAGCAAACCGTTGTCGGTCGCGGCGTGTGCGTTGATCGCGGCATGTGGCGCGCAACCCGTTCCGTCCGCGTTCATCTCGTAGATCGCGAACGGGGTTGTTGCGCTCGCGCGGGCGGCGAACGCGATCTTGCTTCCGTCCCACGACACCGCCGGACGACGAATGTCCGCTGTCGATGACGCGAGGCCACAGCCCGTCTCGACCGCGACATCCGCGCCGAGCGTGATTGTGCCGCTCGCCATCGTCGCCGCGACCAAGTGAAGCTCCGCGCCCGGTGCGTATACGTCGAAGTCCTGCATTCGATCGCTCGACGGCGCGGGTCTGCGCACGTAGACAATCGAGGCGAGCGGCTTCAGGGACCGCGCGAGCCGCTCGCGACGAAGCCACTCACGAATCATGCAGTATGCAGGTATCGTTTCGAGGCTGCCGTTGTCGTAGTCGTAAGGTTGCGCGTCGCACAGAGCCGGCGATGGCGACTTCGCGCCGAAGTCTTCGAGCAGCGGCCCGCCGCGATGAACGATGCCGTGGCCTCCCGACACGAGCTCCGGACGATAAAGGTTCTTTCGAACGAGTCTGCTCGCGCCAGGGTCGTCGGTCTCGAGCGCGACTTGCGCCAGCGTGAGATTGTAGTTGTGCGTGGTCGCGGAGAGCGAGAACGCACCCGAGGTGCCGCCACGCAATTTGTAGTCGTGGAAGATCGATGCCGAGTGGCATTGCATCATCATGCAGCCTTTCCGCGCGAGCACGGGTTGGATGCGGTGCGCGAAGAACATGAATCGATCGTCGAGCGCCCCGACGTCGGGAGGACCGTGAGCATTCGCCCATGCAACCAGCGCGCGATACCCGGCATCGTTGGTGGTGTCGAAGACCACGCCGCCTTCGTGGAAACTGCCGCCTTGCATCACACCGATGGGCCTACGAAGAAGCTCGCTGCTGCCGATCGGCGCTGCGAGGTACTGGCTCGCCGAAAAATAGTTCCATCGGATTTGTTCCGGAGTGGTTCCGCACGTCAGGAACAGATCATTCGACTCAGCGCCGTGACAATTGCCGGCCGCACACGACGTTGCGAGGACGGGCGCGGCGGAGTCGCGAAACGTTGCGAAGTCCGCCTGTGTTGGGTCGGTCGTCGGATCGAAGCCCGACGTGGATGGGAGTTTGTTCGAGCACGGCAGCGTGCTGTTTTGCGTGGGAACGAGGCCGGTGTTGTACTCGGTCGCTCCTGAGTTGATCCACTGCCGCAATGCGACGTAGCCCGTCGACGTCGGGTCGAGAATGGGACCCCCGGTGTGCTTGATGTCGTGGAGGACGTCCATCTTCTGCCCGTCGAACGCCACCAAGTGGAGCTGGGAGGGCGGCGTCGCTTTGAGGAGCAGCGTGGGCTGCAAGTACGGGCCGTAGGTCTGGAGCAAGTCGCGACGACGATCCACACCGGCAAACGTCGAGATGTCGAGGTTGCCGAACGCGTTGCCTTTTGCGTCCGCGACGTGGCAACCGCCGCCGGCCGCGCCGCGCGCGCAGCCCGCCGTCAGGATCGGCGAGATGACCTGATCGAAGTAGGTCGTCGGCTCGGGTTCCCGCACGTCGCATGCCGCGGCAACCGCGGCGACGAACACACACATACACGCGAGACCACGTCCCACTTCCGCGCGCATGCGAGCCTCCTACGACCGAGGATGGCCTCGTGTCACGGCGTTCGGTATGCGAAATGTCATGGGGCCTTCGGCTGCTGCAAGACGCCATCGATGACGTGCACGATCCCGTTGGACGCTGGAATCGATGCGATGATATTCGCGTCGTTGACCTGCACCTTGCCGTCTTTCACGTGCAGCGTGACGTACGCACCGTTCGCCATGCCAAGCCGCTGGCCGTCCTTGAAGTCCTTGGCTTGGTAGACAGAAACGGCGACGTGATATTTGAGCAGGTTCGTCAGGTCGTCGAGCTTGTCGGGTTTGAGAAGAGCCGGCACCGTGCCTTTCGGGAGCTTGTCGAACGCGGCGTTCGTTGGAGCGAACACGGTGAACGGCCCTGGGTTCGCGACCGACTCGACGTAGTCCGCTGCTTTGAGCGCGGTGACGAGGGTCGTATGGTCTTTCGACGCGATCGCGATGCTTACGATGTTCGTCGGATCGAGGGGTCTCCCTTGCGCTTCTCCTATCGAAGCAGTCGTTGAAGACGTTGCGGCGGGAGCTCCGCCGTCCTCCGGCGCTTTGGTTTCACACCCGAGCGCCACGGCGAGCGCGACGAAGATGGCAACGAGCTTTGACATGGCCCGCAACGTGCGACCACCCTGAGCGCGGTTGCCTGACAATTGTCAGTTCGGTTTGGTTGCCACGCAAAGCCCGCGGGCGTGGTAGCTACTTTTTGGTGACGCCGTATTCGTGCAGGCGGTACTGAATCGTCCGAACGCTGATGTCGAGAACATCAGCGGCTTTGGTGGTCGAGCCGTTGCATGATTCGAGTGTCGTGAGAATGGCGTGGCGCTCGATCTCTGCCATCGTGGCGCCTGGGATCCGAAGCGCGCCGTAGGTCTCGGTCGACGAGTCGAATGGAAGATCGGCTTCATCGATGCGCGACGCTTCGCAGAGCACGACGGCACGCTCGATGGCGTTCTCGAGAGCGCGCACGTTGCCCGGCCAGCGATGCGCCATGATTTTCGTTCGCGCTGCATCGGTGAAGCCTTCGATCGGTCGGCGATTCTCCTCTGCGTATTTCCGCAAAAAGTGATTCGCGAGAATGATCACGTCGCCCCCACGAATGCGGAGCGGCGGCATCTCGATGTTCACGACGTTGAGCCGATAGTAGAGGTCCTCACGAAAGCGGCCCTCGTGCACGTCCTTGGCGAGATCGCGGTTGGTCGCCGCGATGACGCGCACGTCGACGCTGACCGATTCGTTGCCGCCGACACGCTCGAACGTGCGCTCTTGAAGCACGCGCAGGAGCTTCACTTGGGTCAGAAGCGGAATCTCACCGACTTCGTCCAAAAAGAGCGTGCCGCTGTTGGCTTGCTCGATGCGACCGATGCGCCGCTTGTCGGCTCCCGTGAACGAGCCCTTTTCGTGGCCGAAGAGCTCGCTCTCCAGCAGCGACTCCGCGAGCGCGGTGCAATGGAGCGCGACGAACGGCTTGTCGACGCGGGGCCCGAGCGAATGGATCGCACGCGCGAGCTCGCCTTTACCCGTGCCACTTTCGCCGGTGATCAACACGGTCGCGCGTGAAGCCGCGACCTGCCGTGCAATGCGATAGACCTTTTGCATCGGTGCGCTCGCGCCGATGAGCCCGCGGAGACCCTCACCGTCTCGCTCGCGCAACTGAAGTCGCAAATTGTCCGCTTCGACGCGAAGATCACGTCGCTCGAGCGCGCGCTGAATCGCGACGACGAGCGCGTCGAAGTCGATCGGCTTCGTCAGGTAGTCTTGCGCGCCGGCGCGCATCGCGTGGACGGCCGTCGTGACGTCGTCGAAGGCCGTGGCCATGATGACGGGCTGCGTCGCGTCGAGCTTGTGAAGATGCTTCATCAGCTCGACGCCATCCATCTTCGGCATTTTCAAATCGGTGATGACCACATCGGGCGCGAGCTCCGTCGCCGCGACGAGCGCGGACGTACCGTCGTCGGAGGTGTCGACCGCGTAGCCCTCACTCTGGAGCAGCTTCGCAAGACCTACACGTGCCGATGGTTCGTCGTCGACGACGAGGACGCGGACTTTGTTCGATTCGGTCATGTTGGTTCTCCGTCGAGAAGAAGCGCCACGCGAAAGATGGTCCGACCCGATCGACTGTCGACTTCGATGCTGCCGCCGTGGTCGGTCACGATGCGATGGGTGATCGCGAGCCCGAGGCCGGTTCCTTGGGGCTTCGTCGAGTAAAACGCATCGAAGATCGGCGCGTCGTCGCCGGGCAAACCGGGCCCATCATCTTCGATCTCGATGACGGCACGACTCGGCTGCCGGCGGAGTCGTAGTGTCACGTGACCGCCGTTCATCGGTGCGAGCGCCTCGACCGCGTTGCGCGCCAAGTTGAGGAGCACTTGTTCGATTTTGGCCGCATCGACCGACGCGAGGATGTCCTTCGCCGGCAAGTCGCGAACGACCTCGACTTGGGCAGCTTTGGCTTCGGCCTCCATCAAATGTGCGATACGCTCCATTAGACTGCCAAGCGGCGTGGACTTCCTGACGAGCGGCTTGGGTCGCGCGAAGTCGAGAAATTCGGTGACGAGGCCGGCCAGGCGCTTGATCTCGTCGCCGACGACGTTCACCGCCTCGAGAGTGTCCGTGTCGGCGTTCGCCCGTTTGAGCGTTCGTTCGAGGTATGCGACGTGGAGCTGAGCGCCATTGAGCGGGTTTCGAATCTCGTGTGCCAGGCCGGCCGCGAGCGTGCCGATCGCCGCAAGCTTCTCGGCTTGTCGCGACCGCTCGGCGATCATGTTCTCTTCCGTGTTGTCGTGACCGATCACGAACGTCTCGAGGTCACCTGCGGAACGCGCAATCTCCCAACGCACGTCGCGAAGCTTGCCGGCGCGTGTCAGGACGAAGGCGTCGAACCGTGTCGACGCCGGCCGCTCCGAGGCGATGATCTCGTCGAAACGTGCGCGCGATTCTTCCGAGAGCATGGTCGTGCCAAACGGTCGGCCGATGACTTCTTCTCGACCAAAGCCCGTCGCGACCTCGGCGCCCGCGTTGAACAGCCGAATGGCGCCCCCCGCGTCGATCGCGACGACGAGCTCGCGCGTAAGCTCGATCGCAACCGCGTAGCGACGCGTGAGCTCGTCCTTCTCGAGAGCCTGCTTCCGCTCGATCCGCGCGACGAATGCATCACGAAAGGCCTCGAGCATGATGGCGAGCTCGATGTCGAGCGCCTTGTTCAGCGCCGCCTTCGTCGCGCTCACGTCGCTTGGCGTTGCGCGCTCCTCGATCAGCCGAGCGAGCTCGAGGCGGATGAGCGCCATCGCGCTGAACATGTATCGCTGCGGCAAACCGACGCGAACGTGGACCTGACCGATGTGCGCGGTCTGCTCGTAGTACGCCGCGTCGTAAGTGCCGCCGAAGAGTCGCCGCATCCAAACTTGGAGCGAGCGCTGAAGGCGCGCGATTTGATCCTCGCCGGTGAGGACCGCGTGAGCCTCCTCGTGCTCGCGAATCTTGTCGTAGAAGTCTTGCGCGATGCGTGGAAAATCGGGCGCGAGCAATTCGCGAACCGCGGCGAGGTGCGCTGCGTCCGGCTCGCCGAAGCCGACGTATCGGCGCAGGTCGAGGACGCGTTTTTCCAGGGGCACGAACGGCGATGCTACTACGAAGTCACGCGCGCGAGCTCCGCGCTGAGCTCCGCGTACACGAGCGGCTTCGTGAAAACGATCGGTTTTGGGTCGAGCGCATCGAGCTGCGACGCGAGCTGCGGATAACCCGTCACGACGATGATGGGCATGTCGCTCTTGCGAGAGCGGGCATACGTCGACACGGCCGCTCCATCGGCGTTCGGCATGTGCAGGTCGGTGATGAGGACCGTCGGAATGGGGCTACGCGTGAGCCGCGCGATCGCGCTTGCGCCGTCGGCCGCCACGTCGACGTCGAAGCCATCCTCGCGCAACATCTGAGCGAGCCGGCGAGCGGATCGAACGTCGTCGTCGACGACGAGCAGCAGCACGCGCGGCGCGTCCATCAGCTGCTCCGAGGACCGTGAATGGTCAAGACCGGCCGCGTCGCCGTGCGAATGATCTTCTCGGCGACGCTTCCAAGCAGCGCGTGCGCGAGACCTTTGCGACCGTGCGTTCCGATGACGATCAAATCGGCACCGACCTCATTTGCGACGCTGTGGATCGCGTAGTCGAGCGCGGCATCCGACGTTTCACTGAAGTCAGTGGCAACGAGCATCTGCTTCGGGAGCGTCATGCACGGAACGAGTGCAAGATGCTTGCCTCCGCGAAAACCGGCAAAGTCCGCGTTCGACGATCGCTGCGCCGCACGCTTTGCATCGATCTCGTCGTTCGTCACGTCGCCGGACAGTGCAGCCGTTGCGTCGCGGTGCAAGCGGTGCGATTGGGGCCCCGCATGCGTCGCGTTTCGACCCGCATCGCGTCCGGCACGCAAGTCGCAACGACACGACGAGTGGTCGCCGCCGCCTCTTCCGCAGCCTGCGCGCATTGCGGCCTCCCAACCGGCGACGGCCGCGCGGAGTTTTGCTGTGATGGGTGCCGTGCGGTGCACGACCTTCTCGGATCCGCAGGTCTGTTGCGGTACTACGAGCTTCGCGGCGCTCGTGGGGTTCCGGTCAACGACGTCCGCCCCGATCGCCACGATCTGAAATGGCTCGACGCGATCGATGCCCGTCGTTCCACGAGCGACGCGCGCATCGACATGGACCTGCAAGGTCTCCACTGCAGCGCGTGCGTTTGGCTCATCGAGACGGTCTTCGAGCGTCGCGGCGACGGCGGCCACATCGCCATCAACCCAGCGCTCGGCACCGCGCATCTGCTCGTCGACGCATCGTTTGATCTGCGCGCGTTCGTCGAAGAGGTGGAGCGCTTCGGCTACCGCTTCGGCCCGCGCATGGCGCGGCCGGTTCGCCGCTCGACGGACTTGCTCTGGCGTCTCGGCGTGTGCGTCGCAATCGCGATGAACACGATGATCTTCGCGATCGCGATTTACGCAGGCCTGCGCACGGGTCCGGTGCACGATCTGTTCGAGGCGCTCAACCTCGCGCTCTCATCCATCGCCGTCGCCGTCGGCGGCACGGTCTTTTTTCGTTCCGCTTGGCAGAGCGCGCGACGTGGCATTCTTCATTTGGACCTGCCAATCGCGATCGGCATCTCGCTCGCGTTCGTCGGTTCGGTCGTGGCGTTCTTCACGCGACGCTCGAGCGGGATCTTCGTCGACACACTCGACGTCTTCATCGCGCTGATGTTGCTCGGTCGCTTTCTACAAGAGCGCGTTCTCGAAACGAACCAACTCGCGCTCCTTCAAGACGACGGCACCGAGGGTTTCTTGGCGCGCCGCGAACGCGATCACACGGTCGAAACGGTTCGCTGCGCCGAGCTCGCCGTTGGCGACTGCATCATTGTTGCGCGCGGCGATCTCGTGCCCACAGATGCGCGCCTCGCCGTCGACGAAACACGCAGTTTCTCGCTCGATTGGCTCAACGGCGAAAGCGCACCTCGCGCGTTCACACCGACCGACACCATCCCGGCGGGCGCCTTCGCCGTCTCGTCGGGAACCGCGTCGCTGATCGTGGTCCACGACTTCGCGCATTCCGGTCTTGTCGACCTTTTGCGAACGCCGGTGCATCGGCAAGCCGACGGCGCGATGGGGTCGATCTGGTGGAGTCGGCTCGCGAAGCTCTACGTCGTCGGCGTCCTTTCGTTCGCGACGACTGGATTCACTGCGTGGATGATCGCGACGCACGATCTCGCGCGCTCGCTCGAAGTCACGACGGCGATCCTCATCGTCACGTGTCCGTGCGCGTTCGGCATCGCGACGCCGCTCGCATACGATCTCGCGCTGGCCGGGCTGCGCCGCGCAGGACTCTTCGTGAGAACGCCCGGATTTCTCGACCGCGCGTCGCGCGTCCGGACGGTCGTGTTCGACAAAACCGGGACGCTCACGAGCGGGGCGCTGCGTGTTCGCAACCCTGAAGCGCTTGCGGCGCTCTCCGACGAAGCGCGCGATGCGCTGTACGTCCTCGCGTCGGCTACGTGGCACCCGAAGAGCGCCGCCGTTCTCCGCGCGCTCAGTACGCGCAAATCGGCAGGTGCAGGGCAAGCCATCGAGCACGCTGGCCTAGGAGTCTCGCTGGAACGCGACGGCTCGAAATGGCGCCTGGGCTCGTCGGCGTGGGTCTCCACACACGGGTCGAACGAACGCGGCGATCTCGCGTTCGGCGTCGACGGCGCGACCCTCGCGATGATCGAGACCGAAGAGGATCTCCGTCTCGACGCACGACGCGAGGTCGCCGAGCTCGAGGGCGCTGGTTTCGACGTGTGGCTCCTCAGCGGCGACGATGATGCGCGCACGGCGCAAACGGCGCGCCTCGCGGGCATCGCACCGGAGCGCGCAATCGGTTCGCGCACGGCGCAAGAAAAGGCCGCGTGGGTCGAGCGTCACGACCACGACGATCTGCTGATGGTCGGTGATGGCATCAACGACAGTCTCGCCGTCGAGCGCGCGAGGTGCAGCGGAACGCCGGCCATCGACAGGCCGTTCATGGCCGCTCGCAGCGACTTCTACTTCGTCACACCTGGCCTGCGCCCGATTCGTCTCGCGCTCGAAACCGCCAAGCGAGTGACGCAAGTTCGCTCGCGGAACCTCACGCTCGCGTTGGCCTACAACGTGCTGAGCATCGGTCTTGCGTACGCCGGACTGATGTCACCGCTGGTTTGCGCGGTGCTGATGCCGGCGAGCTCGCTCGTCACCGTGATGACCACGGTCGCGTCTCTTTCCCGAAGGAGCCCGTTGTGGAAGTCCTGATCCTCCAGGTGTTCGTGAGTCTGCTGCTCGTGGCAGGCTCCGTCGTTCTCTTCATGTTCGCGTTTCACCAGCGTGACTTCGAGCACGCGGATCGGCTCGCGCTGCGCCCGCTCGACAAAGACGACGGCCATGAGTGACACGACGCTCGAGCGCCGCACGATCGTCTACGACGACTCGGTCTCGCGAAAATTCGTCTTCGCGTCCGTGACGTGGGGAATCGTCGGAATGCTCGTGGGCGCGCTGGTCGCGCTCCAGCTCGCGTGGTGGCCCGCGAACGTCGCTCCGTACTTCAGCTTCGGACGCCTGCGCCCGCTCCACACGAACGCCGTCATCTTCGCGTTCGTCGGCAACATGATGTTTGCGGGTATCTACTATTCGACGCAGCGTCTCGTTCGCGCTGCGCTGCCGAGCAAGCTCCTCACCAACATTCACTTCTGGGGCTGGCAGGGCATCATCGTCGCCGCCGTGATTACGCTCCCGCTTGGCTTCACGCAAGCCAAGGAATACGCCGAGCTCGAGTGGCCGATCGACCTCGCGATCGCGGTGGTGTGGATCGCCTTCGCCGTCAACTTCTTCTGGACGCTCGCGCGTCGCACCGAGAAGCACCTCTACGTCGCCGTGTGGTTCTACATCGCGACGATCGTCACGGTCGCCGTGTTGCACATCGTCAACTCGCTCGCGATCCCCGTCTTCGCTTTCAAGAGCTACTCGGTCTTCGGCGGAACCAAAGACGCTCTCGTCCAGTGGTGGTACGGGCACAACGCCGTCGCGTTCTTCCTGACCACACCGATCCTCGGCATCATGTACTACTTCTTGCCCAAGGCGGCAGGTCGACCGGTCTACTCGTATCGGCTTTCGATCATCCACTTCTGGGCGCTGATCTTCGTCTACATCTGGGCGGGCCCGCACCACCTCCTCAACAGCGCGCTGCCCGAATGGGCGCAGACGCTCGGGATGATCTTCTCGATCATGCTCTGGGCGCCGAGCTGGGGCGGCATGCTCAACGGACTACTGACGCTTCGCGGAGCGTGGAACAAGGTCCGCCAAGATCCCGTTCTGAAATTCTTCGCGGCCGGCATCACGTTCTACGGCATGGCGACGTTCGAGGGCCCGCTGCTCTCGATCAAGAGCGTCAACGGCCTTGCGCACTACACCGACTGGATCATCGCGCACGTCCACGCGGGCGCGCTCGGATGGAACGGTCTGATGGCCGCAGGAATGTTCTACTGGATGGTGCCGCGCCTCTACGGCACCAAGCTCCACTCGACGCGCCTCGCGAACTTTCACTTCTACATCGCCACGTTCGGCATCCTCCTCTACGTCATCGCGATGTGGACGAGCGGCGTCACGCAAGGCCTGATGTGGCGCGCGACGAACGCGGACGGCTCGCTGCAATATCCCGTCTTCACCGAGACGCTCGCCGCGATTCGCCCGATGTACTGGATGCGCCTCATCGGCGGCACCACGTACCTCGCGGGCATGATCGTGATGGCCTACAATCTCGTCAGGACCGCACGCGCAGGCAAGCCCGTCAACGGCACCGCCGAGGTCGTCGTCGAACGCGCACCCGAAGAGGCGTCGTGGCCGAGCATCGTGTTCGGCACGCCGGTGATCCTCGTCGTCGTCGTCGTCGTCCTTGGGGGGTTCTTCCTCGTCAGCAACGCGTTCGCAGGTCTGACGTTCGTCACGCTAGCGGCCTTCATCGCGGTGTTCGGAAGCATCGCGTTCAGCGCGGCAAAGGCGAGCGGAGCAAAACGCGCGTGGCATCGCTTACTCGAAGGACGCGCGCTGCTGTTCGTCGTCCTCACGATCATCGCGGTGCTCGTCGGCGGCGTCGCCGAAATCGTCCCGACGCTGCTCGTCCAGCCCGAGCCGAGCTCGGTCGCAGAAGCGCACCCGTACACGGCGCTCGAGCTCGAGGGCCGCGACGTCTATCTCCGCGAAGGCTGTTTCAACTGCCACTCGCAGATGATTCGTCCCTTCCGATTCGAGACGCAGCGCTACGGCGAGGCGTCGACCATGAGCGACTCGCAATTCGATCACCCGTTTCAATGGGGATCGAAGCGCACCGGGCCGGACCTCGCACGCGAAGGCGGCAAGTACCCCAACATCTGGCACTACCAGCACCTCACCGACCCGCGCAGTGTCTCGGCTGGCTCGAACATGCCGCCGTACGCGTTCCTCGCGACCGACCACGTCAACTTCGCGCGCACGCCGAACAAGCTCCACGCGATGAAGAGCATCGGCGTTCCGTACACCGACGGCGACATCGCGCACGCGTCGGATGCCGCACGCGCTCAAGGCGGCGTCGTCGCCAACGACCTGCACGACACGAGCGGCGTCGACGTCGCTCCCGATAGCGAGATGGTCGCGCTGGTTGCGTACCTCCAGTGCCTCGGCAAACACGCCGCTGCAAAACCCTCCACCAATGTCGCGGTCCGATGACCGCCATGTACAAAGAGCTCCTCGCTCACACACCCCTGCTCGCTCTCCCCATCTTCGCGATGTTCGTCTTCCTAGCGGTGTTTCTCTCGGTCGTCGTTCGCGCGTTCACGCACGACTACGCCGACGTCGCAACCATTCCCGTCGACCAGGAGGACCTCCATGAATGATCACGAAAACGAAAACGAGGTCATCCACGTCTACGACGACGACATCGAGGAACAAGACAACCGCCTCCCACTTTGGTGGCAATACACGCTGTATGGCGCGATCGTCTTCGCGATCGGCTACTGGATCGGCGATCAGAAATTCGGATCCTGGCTCTCGCCGCGCGCTCGTTACGAACAGGAAATGGTCGCGTCTCGTCTCGAAGCGCTTCGGAAGGGCGCGGCGATGACGCCGGAGCTGATCTTGGCGATGTCGCGCACGCCCGCGACCGTCGAGAGCGGCCGACAACTCTTCACCGCGACATGCGCACCGTGTCACCGCGCCGACGGCGGCGGCAACATCGGTCCGAACCTGACCGATGCGTATTGGCTGCACGGCAGCACACCGCAAAACATCTACACGTCCGTGCACGACGGCGTTCCCGCGAAAGGCATGCCCACGTGGGCGCCGCAGCTCGGCGAAGAGAAGGTGGCGAGCGTGGTCGCGTACGTGCTCACGCTCCACGACACGAACGTCGCTGGTGGAAAAGCGCCGCAAGGCGAAAAGGACTGAGGCCACGTGGTTCATCTGCCCATCGTTCGCGACACGAGCGTGCGTGGTTCGCTCCTCGCGGACGGCCATCGAAAACGCATCGTTCCCGCTGACGTTCGCGGGCGGTTTCACTTCGCTCGCACGCTGGTCTTCGCTGTCCTCATCGTCTGCGCCGCCGCGCTTCCCTGGATCCGCATTGGCGGGGCACCCGCGCTCTTCCTCGATGTCGAGCATCGCAAGTTCTTCCTCTTCGGCGCGACGCTCAATGCACAAGACACGTGGCTTCTCTTCTTCGTGTTGTCAGGAGCGGGGTTCGCCCTCGTGTACGTGACCGCAGTGGCCGGGCGCGCGTGGTGCGGCTGGGCGTGTCCACAAACCGTGCTACTCGATGGCGTGTACCGTCGCATCGAACGATGGATCGAAGGCCCGCGCGTGCCGCACATGCGCCGCGACGACGGACCGATTACCTTCGGGCGAGCCGCGCGCAAGATCGCGAAGCACGCTGCCTTCGCGCTGGTCTCCGTCCTCATCGCCAACATCGTGCTCTCGTACTTCGTGTCGCTTCCGACCGTCATGCGGATGGTGCGAGCCGCGCCGGGTGCGCATCCCGAAGCCTTCGCGTGGGTGGCTGCGATCTCGGCCGTGCTCTACGGAAACTTCGCGTTCTTTCGCGAGCAGTTCTGCGTCGTCATGTGTCCGTACGGTCGACTGCAATCGGTCTTGCTCGACGACGATTCGCTCGTCGTCGGCTACGACACGGCACGCGGCGAGCCGCGCGGGAAAAAAGGCACCAGCGGTGCGGGCGACTGCGTCGACTGCATGCGCTGCGTGGTGGTGTGTCCGACCGGCATCGACATCCGCGACGGGCTCCAAATGGACTGCATCGCGTGCACGGCGTGCATCGACGCATGTGACGACGTGATGGACCGCCTCGCCCGTCCGCGCGGCCTCATTCGCTACGATTCGCCCCACGGGCTCGCCGGCGAAGTGCGACGCTTCTTCCGACCGCGCGTCATCCTCTACACTGGGCTGCTCGTCGTCGGGGTCGTCGCCGCGACCTTCGCTTTCCGCGCCCGCACGGACTTCGAGGCCAACGTCGTGCGTCTTCCGGGCGCACCGTTCACGCTCGAGGACAAGGTCGTGCGCAACGGCTTCGAGGTCCATCTCGTCAACAAATCATCGCAAGTGCACACCTTCGATGTTCACGTTGACGCGCCTTCCACGGCCACGACGACGCTCTCGATGTCGCGTGTCGAGCTCGAGCCGCTCGCGCAGGGTCATGTCTCCTTCTTCATCACCACGCCACGCGGTGTTCACCTTGGGAGCGACACGGTGCATGTGGTCGTGACGCGCATCGGCGCGCAGTCGGAGTCGCGCTCCTCGGATGCGCACCTTCTGGGAGTCATGCGATGAGCGCGCTACTCGCGGCGTTGTTGCTTGGGATCTTCGGCAGCGCGCATTGTGTCGTCATGTGTGGCGGCGTCTCCGCCGCGCTCTCCGGAGGGCTCGTGCGCATCGGCAAGGCTCCGCGCCCAGCCCGCGCCACGTTGGCGTACAACCTCGGTCGCGTCGCCGCGTATGGCGTGCTCGGCGCCGTCGTTGGCGCGATTGGCGGCAGCATCGATCACGTTCCGTTCATCGGTGCGGGCCGCGCGCTACTCCGGCTCGCCGCGGGTGTTCTCCTCGTCGGCGCGGGCCTCTACGTGGCTGGCGTCTTTCGCCACTTCGCCGTCATCGAGCGCGTCGGCGCTCCGGTCTGGCGCCGGGTGCGGCCGGTCGCAGCTCGGCTCCTCAGAACCGAGAGCACGCTCGCGAAGCTTGCGGTGGGCGCGCTGTGGGGGCTGATGCCCTGCGGGCTCGTCTACGCCGCGTTCGCGCTCGCAATCACGACAGGTGGAGTGGGCAGCGGTGCGCTCGTGATGATCGCATTCGGCCTCGGCACGCTCCCCGCCATGCTCGCCACGGGTCTCGCAAGCAGCCGCGCGATGGCCGCCTTTGCGTCGCGTGCGTGGTTGCGCCGAACGGCGGGCGCTCTCGTCGTCGTGTTTGGTGTCATCGACGTGGCATCGGCAGGCGCATCGCTCGTCGAGCCCGCGCCTCTTTGCGTGTGCCATACACGCTAACCCCGCCGGGATTGCGCAAGGGCGCAGCGCGTGCGCCGGCACTTTACGGAGGCTGCAAAACACCGCGAAGTTTCCGGTGGCACGCGGCTCGCAGAGGTAGGGGTCATGAGCACGAACCAACCCACCATCATCCTCGCCGCCATCGACGCAGACCGTAGCTCTGCGGACGTGGTCGCCGCTGCCGCACGGTTCGCCGCGGACGACACCTCGTTCCTCCACCTCGTTCATGTCGTGGTGTGCGCGTCACAAGACTCGTCACGTACACGGTCGCCTCCACTACGAGTTCCCAGAATCGTTCGCCGTGGGTTCGTCGATCCTACGGCCCGAGAACGCACGATGAATTGCGTCGCGGAGAAGTTATAACGTACCGGCCGCAGATCTTTTTCAATGTTCACCCAAGAACCACCGACGCTTGACCTGGCTCGTGTAGCGAAAACCAAAATCCCGTGTGACGCGCTCGCGCACGAGCGCTGCCGCTTCGGCTGGAGAGTCGACGAGAACGATGCGGTCGACGTCGCCACGATCGATCGTTCCGGCAACGAGCAGTCGGTCACGAAGCATGGTGATGAGCGGCGTCCAGAACTCGACGCCGACGAGCACGAGCGGGAAGTCGCGCACCTTCGCCGTCTGAATCAACACAGCCGTCTCGAAGATCTCGTCGAGTGTTCCAAATCCGCCGGGAAGCGCGATGAACGCGTACGAATATTTCACGAGCATCAGCTTGCGAACGAAGAAATATCGAAACTCGATCATGCGATCGAGGTACGCGTTCGGCTTCTGTTCGTGTGGCAACTCGATGTTGCAGCCAATCGAACGACCGCCAACACGCTTCGCGCCTCGGTTTGCCGCCTCCATCAATCCGGGGCCGCCGCCCGTCATGACCGTCATTCCAATCTCGGCGATACGCGCGCCGACCTCTTCACCGAGCGCGTAGAACGGATGTGTCTCGTCGAAGCGTGCCGAGCCGAACACCGTGACGCACGGGCCGACGAAATGCAGCGCGCGAAATCCGCGGATACATTCGATGAAAATCCTAATCGCCTGACGAAGCTCGTGGCGCCGCGTGTGCGGACCTTCGAGGAACTGCTGCTCGGCGGTGTTCGGGGAGGTCGAAGGCCAGTGCGTCATCCGGTGGGCGCACCGTCTGCATCGGCGCGCACCGATTGCATGCTCGCTCGGCGCGTACGCCATTCCCGCGTAAGCAATGTCGTGACGACGATGAACATGCCTCGCTCTACGCAAGTCTCGTTCCCTGGCATCCGCCATGCAGGTTAGGAGTCATGCCCCTCAGAATCTACAAGCACATGACGCCGAGCCCGCACACCGTCGGTCGCGATCAACCGCTCGCGACCGCGCACGCGCTCATGAAAAAGCTCAACGTGCGACACTTGCCCGTGCTCGACGGCGGAGTCCTCGTCGGCATCTTGAGTGAGCGCGATGTTCACTTCGTCGAAGCCATTGCTGGCGTCGATCCAGAAAAAACGCTCGTCGAAGACGCGATGACGCCCGAGCCGTTCATGGTCGCGGCGGACGAGTTTCTGCACGTCGTCGCCCAGAAGATGGTCGCGCACAAGTACGGGTGCGCCGTCGTCATGGAGCGAGGAAGCGTCGTCGGCATCTTCACGACAATCGACGCGCTCCGCGCGCTCATCGACATCGATCACAAGCGCCCGGTTGAGCACGCGGATTGACCTCCCGAAATTCGGCCTCCTCACCTCTTACATGCCGCAAAGAGATGTTCGTCATCCCCGAGCTCGCACCTCTTGCGCGTCGATTGCGGCTTCGAAGCCACGTCCTCGCAGAGGGTCCATGACGACGACCCTTGATGCGCTCTTTCGACCCAAGTCAGTCGCGGTTGTCGGCGCGTCGCGATCACGCGACAGCATCGGCGGTCAGATCTTTCACAACATGATCAGCGCGGAGTTTCGCGGGCCGGTTTATCCGGTCAACCCGAACGCAACCGACGTGCAATCCGTCGCGGCGTATCGTTCGGTGAGTGCGATTCCCGGCGACGTGGATCTCGCCGTCGTCGCTGTTCCTCGCGCTCACGTGATGGAAGTGATCGAGGACTGCGGGGCGAAGCGAGTGCAATGTGCAATCGTCATCACGGCTGGCTTCGGCGAGCTGGGAAGCGCGGGAAAGGAAGCGGAAGCGCTGCTACGCGATCGTGCACGTGCTCTCGGCGTTCGCATCGTGGGTCCGAACTGTCTCGGCGTCCTCAACACGGATGACTCCGTGCGGCTCAACGCCAACTTCGCGCACGCATGGCCGCCGAGCGGAAACGTCTCCTTCTGCTCGCAATCGGGCGCGCTCGGGCTCGCGGTACTCGATTTCGCCCGCGACATCGGGCTCGGCTTGCGCCACTTCGTGAGCATCGGAAACAAAGCTGATGTCTCGGCGAACGATCTCCTCGAATATTGGGAAAGCGACGACGAGACGCGCGTCATCCTCCTCTACGTCGAGAGTTTCGGCAATCCGCGTCGCTTCCTCGAGATCGCGCGACGTGTGTCCCGCAAGAAGCCGATCATCGCGCTGAAGAGCGGACGAAGCGAGGCAGGTGCCCGCGCGGCGAGCTCGCACACCGGCGCGCTCGCGGGTGCCGACGCGGCGGTCGATGCGCTTCTCGCGCAGGCTGGCGTCGTTCGCGCGACGACTCTCGAAGAGATGTTCGACGCGGCGCGACTGCTTGCGACGCAGCCGGTTCCGCGCGGGGCACGCGTCGGCATTCTCACGAACGCAGGTGGCCCCGCGATCATCGCAGCGGACGCGCTCTCGTCACGCGGCCTCTCGGCTCCAGCGCTGGACGCAGCGACGCAAGCGAAGCTTCGCTCGACGCTCGTGCCGGAGGCATCCGTCACGAATCCCGTCGACATGATCGCAAGTGCAACCGCGCACGACTATGAGCTCGCACTACCCACCTTGCTCGGCGACCCGAACGTGGACGCAGCGCTCGTCATCGTGGTTCCAACGAAGAGTGCTGCGGCGCGAGAGCTCGCGCCGACGTTGTCGCGTGCACGCACCACCGATAAACCCATCGCGGCATGCGTTCTCGGCGCATATGGAGAAAGCGATCGCGCTGCCCTCGAGGACGCCGGCGTTCCTGTTTATACGTTTCCGGAAAACGCGGCCGCCGCCTTTGCGATCGCGACGCGTTATGCGCGGTATCGCGCACGCCCAGCAGCCTCGTCGCTCGCGATCGACGTCGAACGCGCAACGCAACGCCCCGCGCTCATCGGGGAGCGCTGGCTC
>JBBSFE010000041.1:0-42880 GCA_038239005.1 Polyangiales bacterium | reverse complement strand
TGAAGCACTTCCGAGCGAGCCTTCACTTTGCGTCGACGCGGATACGGCGCGTTTGCTCGGCGATCGCTTCGTCGTGAGACCCGATCAATACGAGCTCGTCCTCGTGCGTGAAAGTGGAAGCTTGCATGCGCGCACCTTGCTCGGCCGCGAGACGAGGTGCGTCGGGCGCGATCGCGAGATCGGGCTCATCACGTCGGTGTACGAAGAGTGTCGCGACGAGCCAGACGCGCGCGTCGTTTGGGTCACGGGCGCGCCCGGCATCGGCAAGTCGCGCGTCAGAGACGAAGTGCTCGCAAGAATCGACGCGCGCGTGTGGAGCGCGCAAACAGATCCGACGCGAAGTGGCGTCGCGCTCGGTCTCCTTGCCGATCTCGTGCGCTCCGCGGCATCGGTGACGCGAGACGACAACCCCGCCGAGCAGCTCGCAGCGCTCGAGCATCGGGCGTGCGCGCGCGTCCCGGAAGCGCAGCGCGAGCGCGTGTTCGAATTCTTGTGCGAGCTGCTTCGGCTCGATCCGAAGACCCCGAGCCAGCAGCTCTTGGCGGCTCGCGCAGAAGCTTCCGTCATGGGCGATCAACTGCGTCGGGCCGCTTGCGATCTCGCGCTCGCCGAGCTCGCGCGAGGTCCGCTTGCGATCGTCGTCGAAGATCTTCACTGGGCCGACGCCGCATCCGTGCGCATCGTGTCGGACCTCGTTCGCGTCGCGCGCGACAAGCCGCTGTTCCTTCTCTTGTTCGGGCGACCCGAAGCCAAAGATGCGCTTCGGCTGCTCGCCGAACGCCAGCCAACGGGTGTCTCACTCGGAAAGCTGGGAACGAAAGCGATGGAGCGACTCGTCGCTGACGCGCTCGGTGAATCGCCGACTGCACCGCGTGTCGCGGCGATCGCCGCGCGTGCTGCAGGCAATCCGTTCTATGCCGAAGAGCTCGTACGCGCGTCGCGATCGGGAGGACCCGCAGCAACGGACACGCTCACGACGAACGCAGCGCTCGCGATGGTCGAGTCACGCCTCACGAGCCTCGAGCCCGATGCACGTCGTGTGATGCGTGCCGCCAGTGTGTTTGGGCAGCAGTTCGCGACGAGCGACGTCGTGAGCTTGCTCGGCGTGGGCGCCACCGAGCAGTTCGTCGATGCGTGGTGCACGTGGCTCGGCGAACGCGAGATCCTCTCCACGAACGGCGCAGGTTGGACGTTTCGTCACGCGCTCGTGCGCGACGCCGCCTACGGCATGCTCACCGAAGCCGATCGCAAAGCCGCGCACGCGCTCGCCGCCGACGTGCTCGAGAGCTCGCGCAACACGCCCGGACCAGTGATCGCCGAGCATTGGTCGGCCGCCGGCGAGCCGGCACGCGCAGCGCGATGGTTTGCTTCATCCGCCGGCGATGCGCTCGAGGCGAACGATCTGGGTGCGTGTATCGATCTCGGCGCGCGCGCGCTCGACGCGATGGCCAAAGACGAACGCGACGCACGCGGCACGCTCCACGTCGTGCTCGCCGAAGCATGTCGCTGGAGAGGCGACTACGATCACGCGCGCGAGCACGCGCAGGCTGCGCTCGCCATCGTCCCTCCAGGCGATGCGCGGTTCTTTCGTGCGCTCGCCGATCTCGTCGCGGTCACGGGAACGGCGGGGCCTCCCGAGGAATTCGAGTCTGCGGTCGCGAAGCTCGCCGCCACGGAAGGCGAGGGCGACGCCGTATCGATCGCGTGGAGCCGCGGCGCAATGCACCTCCTCGTGCGTGGTGACGCGCGCGGCGACGCCATGCTCGCTCGTGCAAGCCGCGCGGCGTCGTCCGATCTCGCACGCGGCCGTGTCGAGCAGGGCTACGCCCTTCGCGCGAGCCTTCGCGGTGAGCTCGAAGAGATCGTCCGCCGCTACGAGGCGAGCGTTGCCGCGCTCGAACGAGCCGGCGATGTCCGCACCGCATGCGTTCAAGAGCTCAACCTCGTCGCAGCGCTGTGTGATCTCGGGCAGCACGATGGGGCGCGCGCGCGCCTCGCTCACGGGGCTCGAGAAGCCGAGCGACTCGGATTGCTCTCGGCGATCGCGCTCGGTCATCACCTCGATGGGATTGTGCTCGCGCGTGAAGACCGCGTCGCAGATGCCGTCGCCGCCCAACGTCGCGCGCTCGACACCTTTGCAGCGCAAGGCAACACGCGCATGGAGGGCGGCGTGCGTTGTCACCTCGCCGAGCTCGGGCTGCGACGTGGGCAGCTCGAAGAGGCGCTCGGAGAAGCGACGCGGTCGGAGAAGCTTCTCGCGGCATCACCGCCCGCGCGCGCGCGCGCCCTCGCTGTGCTCGCGCTCGTACACGTTGCGCGTCGCGACACGGACGCCGCGCTTGCGAGCTCCGCGGAGGCACTCGCAATCGCGGAGACGTCCGGCGTCGAGTCGGGAGAGTCGCTCGTTTACCGCGCGAGGGCCGACGCGCTCGAGCTTGCCGGGTCCGGCGAGGCCGGGGCTTTGCGTGAGCGCGGCAGGCAGAAGCTCGAGGCTCGTGCGCTGGCCATCGCGGATCACGCGCTCAGGGACAGCATGCTCAGGGTGCCGGAGAATGCGCTGTGAGTGCGAAGACTATCCGCCGGGACCGTCTGCGGAGATGAAGTTGACGAGGTCGGCGTTGCGGCGAGACAGCTCGCCAACTTGCTCGCGCAAGAGGTGACGAACCGAAAGCATGCCGACGACCACGCCCGCTTCATCGACGACCGGCAGGTGACGAAAGTGTCCGTGCATCATCGTCTGGAGGGCGGTCTCGCTCGTGTCGCTTGCGCGGACGGTGCGCACGGGCTTGGTCATGATGTCGGCGACCGCAGTCGTGTCGGGGTCGAGATTCACGGCGACGACGCGATTGACGATGTCACGTTCGGAGATGACGCCGACGAGCGTGCCGCGCTCGTCGAGCACGACGGCCGCACCGACGCGTTGCTCGAGAAGCAGCACGGCGACGGCCCGAGCCGTTGCGGTTGGCGCGATTGAAATCGGTGGGCGCCTTGCGAGCGCGAGCAAATCTTCCATGAGCCACCTCGTCCTCGGAGTTTAGCATCGCAGAGCAGAGATCGCCTCTGGTTCGTGCTTGACGCCGAGGCGTTCTTTCCATAAGCGTTGGCGCGTGCACACGGCGCCTGCCCGAGCGTTGCGAGCCTCCGCGGTGCCCGCGTTTGCGGACGTGATCGCGCTCGCCAAGCCGCGCATCACCTTGATGGTGTTGCTCACGGCAGCCGGCGGGCTCTGGCTTTCGCCGGCGCGTGCATCGCATCTCACGGCGGCGCTCGCGCTCGTCGGCACGGGGCTGATCGTTTCGGGCGCGAATGCGCTCAACATGTACATCGAGCGCGACATCGACGGGCTCATGAAGCGCACGAAAGATCGTCCGCTTCCCGCGCATCGTATGTCGCCGCGTTTCGCGCTCGTATTCGGCATCGTGCTTTCGGTCGTTGCCGTTCCTGTGCTCGCGTTCGGCGTCAACGCAACGACGGCGCTGCTCGCGGTGCTCGCGAACCTCCTCTATGTGCTCGCGTACACGCCGCTGAAGCAGCGCTCGCACTGGGCGCTCCAAGTTGGCGCCGTTCCCGGCGCGATTCCGCCTCTTCTCGGGTGGACGGCCGCGACCGGCCGCGTCGATGCAGGCGCCGTCGTGCTCTTCGCGATCCTATTTTTCTGGCAGATCGCGCATTTTCACGCGATCGCGCTTTTCCGAAAGCTCGAATACGGCCGCGCGCGTCTCGTGGTCCTGCCAAACGTTGCCGGCGACGAAGCCGCGCGCCACAGCATCGTGCGGCACGCGAGCGCGCTCGTTGCGGCGAGCCTCCTTCTTTATCCGCTCCACGTTGCGCACGGCATCTACCTCATCGCGGCGATCGCGCTCGGGGCGGTGTTTGCGGGCGCGTCGCTCCTCGGCCTCCGCAAAACCGTGAGCACCAAGTGGGCGCGCGGCGTTTTCATCACGTCGCTCTTCTACCTCGTCGGCCTCTTCGCCGCGATCGCCGTCGACGCGATCCTCGCATGACGCGCGCCGCGTTTGCGGCCGCCGCGCTCCTCATCGGTGCATGCAGCACGACGCGCATGCCCGATTTTCATGGCGTTGCGCTGGGGATGGCTCCCCGTGACGTACGCGATCGGTTCGACGAGCACGGAAAATTCGACGTCGAGCCGACCGCCGACGACTACAAGATGAGATTCTCCCCGGAGCACGCAGCGGGCGTGACGACGGCGCAGTTCGAGTTTCACATGGGCGCGCTCGTCGCGATCCGAGCTGAATTGAGCCCGACCGACGCCTTTGCGAGAGGCGAATCGCTCCTCGTGACGAAGGCCGCGGTGCTCCGTCGCACACGCGCGCCAGAGTCCGTGCATGTCGACATCCTCGCGCGCGATTGTCCCACTCATCACGCGGAGGCAGAGAGCCTCGTGGCGAGGCCCTGACCGCGAAACGTTTTCGCACTTTGGAAGACCCGTCAAACCCCTTGTGCGGTAAGGCGTGCGTCCCCTATAAGTGCCTCCGCGAACGAGCGTCTGGGTCGCGTTTTTGCGATCCGTCGAGCACTGTTCTGCGGCAGTTCATCGTGCTCGTGCGACGCGCGTCTGGTCTTCGACGACGATGCAAATTTTCCCCCGAGTCCTCAATAAGCTGCCTCTCTACGGTGCCGTCGGAGGCGTCGTGGCGCTACTCGGCGCCATCGCCGTCCCTTGGTACTACTTCTCGCCCAAGAATCTGCAGGTCGGCTACGAGCCGAAGCAGCCAGTGCCGTATAGCCACCGTCTGCATGCAGGTCAGATGGGCATCGACTGCCGCTATTGCCACGCGCAGGTCGAGCGCGCCGCGCACGCGATGATCCCGCCCACGCAAACGTGCATGGGTTGCCACACGCTCGTGAAGGCCGACAGCGCCATGCTCGCTCCGATTCGCGAGAGCTGGGAAACCGGCCAGCCGATGGAGTGGGTGAAGGTCCACAAGCTCCCCGAGCACACGTACTTCAATCACAGCGTGCACGTCGCCGTTGGCGTCGGCTGCGCGACGTGCCACGGCCGCATCGATCAGATGGACGTCGTTCGGCTCGATCAACCGATCGCAATGCAGTGGTGCCTCGAGTGCCACCGCAACGCGACGCCGAACCTCCGCCCAAAGGACCAAGTCACGAACATGAGCTACACGGCGGACAAAGCTCCCGCGGGCTGGAAAGCCCCCGACGTGCATCCCCCCACGAACTGCAGCGGGTGCCACCGATGAGCAAGCGCAAGCCGTTCCCCACGCTTCCTGATACAGCGCCTACAGCCAAGAAAGTCTGGAAGAGCCTCGAGGAGAAGCGCGATCCGAAGCCTGCCGCGGAAGCGGCGACGAAAGAATTCATCTCGCCGATCTCGCTGACGCGTCGTGGGCTCCTTGGTTTCGGCGCATCGACAGCCGCGCTCGCGACGAGCGGGTGCTTGCGTCGTCCGATCGAGCACATTTATCCGTACACGAAGGCGCCGGAATACGTGATTCCGGGCGTGGCCGATCACTACGCCACGATTCTTCCGCGTCGCGGTGAGGTCGTCGGCGTTCTCGTCGAGAGTCACGAGGGCCGGCCGACCAAAGTCGAAGGAAACGAAGAGCACCCGACGAGCCTCGGCTCCGCCGACGTCCTCCTCCAAGCCGCCACGATGGACCTCTACGACGCCGATCGCTCGACCGACGTCCGCGAGAAGGGCAAAAAGAGCGACTGGGCTGCGTTCGACAAAGCGTTCGCCGCGATCTTGAAGACCTCGCAGGCCGATGGCGGCGCACGTGTTCGCATCTTGTCGCGTCCGTCGAGCTCGCCAACGTTCGTGCGCCTCCGCGCACAAGCAAAAGACAAATATCCGCACGCGCGCGCGCACTGGTTCGCGCCCGTCGCCGAGTCGGGCTCGCGCGAAGGCTCGCGTGTTGCGTTCGGCCAAGCGGTGGTCGCGCGTTACAACTACGCATTCGCGAAAGCGATCGTCTCGCTCGACGCCGACTTCTTGCACGGCGAGCAAGGTGCGCTCCACGCCACGAAAGGCTTCGTCCGCGGTCGCCGCATGGACCGGCCATCCGATCCGATGAGCCGCCTCTACGTCGCCGAGCCGTCGCTCACCGTCACGGGCTCCAACGCCGATGATCGCATTCGCGTCGCCGCCTCCGACATCGACTCGCTCGTTCGTGCTCTCGCGGCCGAGCTCACCACGCGCGGCGTCGAGCTTGGCGCGATCAAGGACGTCGTCGCCACGGCAAAGCCGCCGGAGGGCAGCGAAGCGTTCGTCAAAGCCGCCGCCGACGATCTCGTCGCGAACAAAGGCAAATCGGCCGTCGTCGCGGGTCGTCGCCAGCCCTCGCACGTTCATGCGCTCGTTCACGCCATCAACACCGCGCTCGACAACGTCGGCCGCACGACGAGCTACGCGCCCGTCGTCGACGTCACCGAGCCGGCAGATCTCGGCGCTGACCTGAAAGCCCTCGCTGACGACATCGACCAAAACAAAGTCGACGTCCTCATCATCCTCGGCGGAAACCCCGTGTTCGACGCCCCCGGCGACATCAAGCTCGCCGAGAAGCTCGACAAGGTCCCGACGACGATCCACCTCGCGTCTCACTTCGACGAAACGAGCGAGCACTGCACCTGGCACCTGCCGCTCGCGCACGAGCTCGAGACCTGGGGCGACGGCCGCGCGTTCGACGCCACTTACTCGATTCAGCAGCCGCTCATCGCGCCGCTCCACGGCGGTCGCTCGGCGATCGAAATCCTCGCGAACCTCACCGATGAAGCCCCCAAGGGCCACGATCTCGTTCGCACCACGTTCCGGGAGCGCGCGGCAGTTCCTTCACGCTTCGAAGGCGCGTGGAAAACGGCCGTGCGACTCGGGCTCGATGCGGGCTCGAACTCCGTGCAGTTCGAAGCGCACGCCACGCTCGACGAAGTCGCCGCCGCGATCACGAAGGCGCCGCTCACGAAGCCCATCACCGCGAGCAACATGGAGGTCACCTTCTCGCCGTGCAACAAGCTTCACGACGGCGCATCGGCCAATAACCCCTGGCTCCTCGAAGTGCCCGATCCGATCACCAAGATCGTTTGGGACAACGCCGCGCTCCTCTCACCGACGACGGCGAAAGCGCTCGGTATCGAGAGCCAAGATGTCATCTCGATTTCGCGCGAAGGCTCGCCCGCGATCGAAGTCGCCGTGTGGATTCAGCCGGGCCAAGCCGACAACTCCATCGGACTCTCGCTCGGCTGGGGTCGCCAGAACGTCGGCCGCTACGGCAACGCGCGTGGCTTCCACGTCTCGCCGCTTCGCTCGTCGAAGAGCATGGACATGCTCGACGGCGTGAAAGTGTCGAAGGCCGGCAAGACGTACAAAGTCGTCCAAACACAAGACCACGATCGGATGGAAGGTCGCCCGCTCGCGATCGACGCCACCGTCGACGAGTACAAGGCCAACCCGAACTTCGTTCTCTTCCCCGGCGATCGCAAAGAAGAGGTCGACATCGGCCCGCTTCATCGCGAGCTCGAGCGCCCCGGCTCGGTCACACCAAAGACGCAGCCCCTCTGGGATCGCGTGAAGTACGAAGGCCACAAGTGGGGCATGACGATCGACCTCAACGCGTGCACCGGTTGCAACGCGTGCGTCGTCGCGTGCATCGCCGAGAACAACATCGCGTTCGTCGGTAAAGAGCAGGTCTTCCGCGGCCGCGAGATGCACTGGATTCGCGTCGATCGCTACTACGTCGGCGAGAGCGAAGAAAACCCCGAAGTCGCCTTCCAGCCTGTCGCGTGCGTGCAGTGCGAAGAAGCACCGTGCGAAAACGTCTGCCCCGTCAACGCAACGATTCACAGCGAAGAGGGGCTCAACGACATGGCCTACAACCGCTGCATCGGCACGCGGTACTGCGCCAACAACTGCCCGTACAAAGTTCGTCGCTTCAACTTCCTCGAGTGGCGCGGCCCCGAAGGCGCTCAGCAGCGCGTTCAGGACATGTACCAAGACATCCCCGAGACGGAGAAGATGGCGTTCAACCCGAACGTCACCGTGCGCATGCGCGGCGTCATGGAGAAATGCACCTACTGCGTGCAGCGCATCGAAGAGGCAAAGATCGGTGCACGCCGCGAGTCGCGCGCGATCGCACCGAACGAAATCAAAACGGCGTGCCAGCAAACATGCCCGGCCGACGCCATCGTCTTCGGCGACTTGAACAACCCGAAGAGCGAAGTCTCCCGCCAGAACCGCAGCGACCGCGGCTACGCGCTCCTCGCGGTTCTTGGCACGCACCCACGCACCACTCACCTCGGCAAAATTAGAAACCCGAGCCCTGCGCTCCGCAAACACGCCAAACCTTCCGAAGTAAAACGTGAAGGCGGCAGCGGGGAGACGCCGAAATGAGCTACCGCCCCATCAAAGAGATCGGCGAGGTCTACCTCACAGACGAGGGGATGACCTTCCACGAAGTCAGCGACACCGTTTGCGGCGTCACCGAGCGGAAAGCCCCGCGCAACTGGTGGATCGCATTCTTCATCGCAGCGAGCTTCACCGGCGTTCTCGGCGCGGCCATCGGCTACCTGTTCTGGCAAGGCGTTGGCGTTTGGGGAAACAACGCGCCCGTCTACTGGGCGTGGGACATCACCAACTTCGTCTGGTGGATCGGTATCGGTCACGCCGGCACGCTCATTAGCGCTGTCCTCTTCATCTTCCGTCAGAAGTGGCGCACGGCCATCAACCGCGCAGCAGAGGCGATGACGATCTTCGCCGTCATATGCGCGCTCATGTTCCCGGGTATTCACGTCGGTCGCGTGTGGTTTGCATACTACATGTTTCCGATTCCCAATCAGATGGCGCTCTGGCCGAACTTCAAGAGCCCGCTCATCTGGGACCTCTTCGCAGTCTCGACCTACTTCACCGTCTCGCTCCTCTTTTGGTACTCGGGCCTCATCCCGGATTTCGCGCTCATGCGCGATCGCGCGATGGGCATGACGGGTCGCCAAGGGAAGATTCGCCGCATGGTGTATGGCGCGCTCGCGCTCGGGTGGCGCGGCTCGAACCGCCACTGGCAACACTACGAGCGCATGTACTTGATCCTCGCGGCCCTCTCGACGCCGCTCGTCTTGTCCGTGCACAGCGTCGTCTCGTTCGACTTCGCCACGAGCGTTGTCCCTGGCTGGCACACGACAATTTTCCCGCCGTACTTCGTCGCCGGCGCCATCTTCTCCGGCTTCGCGATGGTCATGACACTGATGATCATCACGCGCGCCGTCTACGGGATGAAGAGCATCATCACGATTCGTCACCTCGAGCTGATGAACAAGATCATCATGCTCACGGGCTCGCTCGTTGGTTACGCGTACGCGATGGAGTTCTTCATCGCTGCGTACTCGGGCAACGAGTACGAGCGCTACGTGTTCATGAACCGCGCGTTCGGCCCTTACAAGTGGGCTTATTGGACGATGATCACGTGCAACGTCGTCGTGCCCCAGGTGTTCTGGGTGAAGCGCATGCGCACGAGCATCCCCGTGATGTTCGCGGTGTCGATCCTCGTCAACATCGGCATGTGGTTCGAGCGCTTCGTCATCATCGTCACGTCGCTGCATCGAGACTTCTTGCCGTCGTCGTGGGGCTACTACCGCCCGACGCTCGTCGACATGGGCATCTACTCGGGCACGCTCGGCTTCTTCTTCACGTGCTTTCTCCTCTTCATTCGATGGGTGCCCATGGTGGCCATCGCCGAGGTCAAAGGCGTGCTCCCGCAAGCCGATCCGCACGATGCGTCGGTGCACGAAGAGGAAGAAGAATCACACGGCGGCCACGAGCCCGAGCCGGAGGCTGCCGAATGAATCCGACCTCGAAGAAACGAGTCGCTCTCTATCTCGCGCAATACGACACCACCGCGAAGGTGCTGCACGCTGCCGAGAAAGTTCGCAAGGCGGGCTACACCAAGTTCGACGCGCACACGCCGTTCCCGGTGCACGGGATGGATGGCGCCATGGGTTTGAAAGACAGCCCCGTCGGGTGGATCGTTTTCTTCTCCGGGCTCACCGGCGTGTCGAGTGCGCTCCTCATGATGTGGTGGATGGGCGGCGTGGATTACCCGCTCGTCGTTGGCGGCAAGCCGGGCTTCACGCTTCCGTCGAGCGTTCCCATCATGTTCGAGCTCATGGTTCTCTTGTCGGCGTTCGGCGCGCTCTTCGGCATGCTCGGGCTCAACAAGCTGCCGCGGCATCACCACCCCATCTTCGAATCGGAAACGTTCCGCTCGGCAAGCGACGACAAGTTCTTCATCTCGATCGAATCCGAAGATCCGAAGTTCGATCTCGCCGAGACCAAATCGGTTCTCGAGTCGACCCACCCGACCACACTCGAGGTCGTCGAAGAGCCGATGGACGAAGAAAAAGACGAAGCGTCCGAGGAGCACCACGCATGAAACGCATGACGCTCTCCGCGAGGCTCCTTCTCATCGCCATGGCCGTTGGCGCGCTCGCCGCGTGCCGCGGGCAGACCTCGGAAGACCCGCCCATCGTGCCGATCCGCAACATGTACTCGCAGCCGAAGTACGAGATGCAGCAAGGCGCCGAATTTTTCGACGACGGCCGCGCGATGCGTCCGCCCGTCGAAGGCACCATCTCGCGCGAAACCGAAATCGATCCGCGCATCGCCCACGGCCGCCTCGACGACGAGACCGGCTACGTGCTCACGATTCCGCAAGAAGCGATCGATCGAAACGGCGGCATGGAGAAGATGCTCGCGCGCGGCCAAGACCGCTTCGGGATTTATTGCACGCCGTGCCATGGTCTCGACGGCTCGGGCAACGGCCTCGTCGTCAAACACGGCCTCGTGCAACCGCCCACGTATCACAGCGATCGGCTCCGCAAGGTTCCTGACGGGCAGCTCTTCGCGACGATCGAAAACGGCATTCGCAACATGCCGGCATACGGCCCGCAGGTTCCGACCTTCGATCGCTGGGCCATCGTGAGCTACGTGCGCGCCCTTCAGATCAGCCAGCAGAACGTGGCGCCGCCTCCGCCACCCGTACCAACGGAGAAGACGCCGTGACGGACGAAAAAGATCCGAAGAAGGACGAGGCCGCCGAGTCCAAAAAAGAAGAAGAGAAACAGGAAGAGCCGAAAGCTTCGAAGGACGCGCCTCGCGATCCCCGACCGGGGGAAGAAGAAGCGAAGCCTGTCAAAAAGAAGAAGGTCAAGGATCCCGCCGACGCTTATCGGCTCGCGGCGAATCATCCGGTTGCGAATGCTTGGAAGACGTTCGCCGGCATGGGGCTCGTCGGCATCGTCGGCGCGGGCGTCGGGTACTCGCAGGATCACTCGCGCTTCGCATACGCCTGGCTGTTCGGGTTCGTCTGCGCGCTCACGCTCGCCATCGGAGCGATGATGTTCGTGATGATGCACCACCTCACCAACGGCAACTGGGGCGTCGTCGTGCGCCGCGTCGCCGAAGTGATCGGCGCATCGACGGGCGTCCTCCTCATTCTCATCATTCCCATCATCGCCATGCGCGGCACGCTCTTCGGCGAGTGGCTCAAAGGCGAAAGCCACGTTGGGAAAGCGGGCGCCTCGCTCGAGGTTCAGCAAGACAGTCGCGATCTCCAGCTCGCCGCGAACGAAGGCCTCGCCGAGCGTGAAGATTGGCAACCCGGCGGCGGTCGCAACCCGCATGGTCCTGGTGGCGGCCCCGGCGGTCCCGGCGGGTTCCGCATGCCCGGCCGCGGTGGTCCTGGCGGTGGTCCCGGTGGTCCAGGCATGCCTCCCGGCATGGGCCCCGGTCGCACGCCCGCACCAGGCGCACCGATTCACGTTCAAGTCGGCAAGAGCGCGGAAGATCGCGCCGAGCACGCCGAGCACGAAGAAGTGATGAAGAGCAAAGCTTGGTACTTGAGCCCGGGCTTCTTCTTCTTGCGCATCGCTGGCTACTTCATCGTCTGGATCGCGATCGGCTGGATGCTCTTCAAGTGGTCCACCCAGCAAGACAAGACGAAAGACCTCGCGCTTACGGTGAAGATGAATCGCTTCTCGGCGCCCGGCATTGCCTTGCTCGTCCTCACGATGACGTTCGCCGCGTTCGACTGGGTGATGTCACTCGACCCAACATGGTACTCGACCATCTTCGGCGTGACGTTCTTCGCCGGCTCGATGGTGTGCATCTTCGCGACGCTCATCCTCACGTTCCTCGGCTTCCGCCAAGCAGGTGTGCTCGTGAAGGAAGTAACGGTCGAGCACTACCACGACCTCGGTAAGCTTCTCTTCGGGTTCATGTGCTTCTGGGCGTACGTCTGCTTCTCGCAGTTCATGCTCATCTGGTACGCGAGCATCCCGGAAGAGCTCACGTTTTATCATCACCGCTGGGACGTCGGCGTTTGGAAGAACGTGAGCCTCGCGCTCGTCGCTCTCCACTTCATCATTCCGTTCGTCTTCATCATGTCGCGCAACATCAAGCGCAACCTCGGCATGCTTCGCATCGGCGCGTGGCTACTCCTCACGATGCACGTCATCGACATCTACTGGCTCATTCTCCCGAATGCGCCGCACCAGTCGAACTTCGCTCCGAGCTGGATCGACGTCTTCGGCTTCATGGGCCCGGTCGGCGTGTTCCTCGCGGTCGCGTTCTACCTGCTCAATCGCAACCCGATCATTCCGGTCGGCGATCCGCGCCTAGAGCGCTCCATTCACTTCATCAACGCGTAGGCATTACTCTCTGCGAGGCTCTCTCGATGGCAAGCGACGACACAAGGCCCAAAGTACGGATGCTGCTCACGATTGGCATCGTGTCGCTATCCTTCTTGTTCGGGGTCAAGTTCGTGCTCGATTCGTATTACCTGACGGAGGTCGAAGGCTACGAGCACACACTCTTGCCGCCGACGAAGCTCCTCGACGAAACGCGCGCCGAGCAACACGCCGCCATCGACAACGGGCAGAACGGCTCGATTCCGGTGAGCGTCGCGATGCAAACGCTCGCGCAAAAAGGCCGAGACAACGCATCGACGGTGATTACGCCGCAACCGAGCGACGACATCGACCCGCTCAAAGGTTGGTCGAAGCTAAAGCGCGACGTTCATCTTCCACCGCAAGTCCTCACGACCGCGGTGCCCGAGCCTCCTCCTCCAATGATGGCGGGCGATGCAGGCGTGACCATGACCGGCGATGCCGGCGCGCTCAAGGATGGTGGCGGTCGCGTCATCCCGCACCCGCCCACGGGTGTGAAGGATGGAGGCCACTAAGTGAAGCTCGTTCGGTTGCTTGCTCTCATCCTCTTCGCCGTGTGTGCGGGTTCGTCCGCACGCGCCGACGAACCGGTCACGTCGCAGCCGGACCCGGCGCTCTTCGACGTCGGCGTGGACGAGCACCTCGACGGCGAGCTTCCGCTCGACGCGATCTTCAAAGACGAAAGCGGCAAGATGGTTCGTCTCGGCGACTTCGTCGACGGCAAGCGCCCCACCGTGCTCGTGCTCGCGTACCACTCGTGCAAGACGCTCTGCTCGCTCGTGCAGAACGCCGTGCTCGACGCGGCCAAAGCGCTCCGCTGGTCGATCGGCAACGAGTACGACATCGTCACGCTCAGCGTCGACCCCCGCGACACGCCGGCGATGGCATCGCAAAAGAAAGCCGACATGCTCGCGTCGTATGCGCGAAACGACGCATCCCGCGGCTGGCACTTCCTCACCGGCGACGCACAAAACTCCCAGCGCGTCGCGGATGCAGTCGGCTGGAAATTCCACCGCACCATCGACGGCGAAATCGCGCACCCGAGCGCGGTCATGCTGCTCAAGCCGAACGGCCACGTTGCACGTTACCTTTACGGCATCGAGCTACCGTCGAACGATCTCCGTCTTGGTTTGCTCGAAGCCTCCGAAGGCAAGAGCATCAGCTCCGCCGAGAAGGTCCTTCTCTACTGTTACCATTACGATCCGCACGGCCGAAAATACGCAATCATGGCGACGCACGTGATGTCGATCGGCGGCGGCCTTACCGTCGGTCTCATCGCGTTCTTCATCGGCGGGATGTGGCTCAAAGAGCGACGTAAAAACAAGCAGCACCTCGAGTACGCATGATTCACCTACTCACAAGCCTGAGTCTCACGCCGCCGCCTGCAGCATTCGATCTTCCGCCCGCGATCAGCGCGGAGAGCCCGGACGTCGATTGGCTCTACAACATGATTTACTACGTGAGCATTTTCTTCACGGTGGTGATCACCGGGCTGATGCTCTACTGGGTGCGCAAATACAAGCGCCAGAAGGGCGACAAACGCTTCGAGACGCCGCACTACCCGCGACTCGAAATCGCGTGGACGGTCATCCCGTGCTTCTTCGTCGTGTTTCTCTTTCACGCGGGCTTCAAAGCCTTCATGAAGCAGGCGATCGCCGGGCAAGACGCCCTCGAGATCGGCGTGCGCGGGCAGAAGTGGTTCTGGACGTTCCGCTACCCAAACGGTCGCGAAGAGAACAACCACCTTTATGTGCCCGTGGGCCATCAGGTGAAGTTCGTCATCTCGGCAGCTGACGTGCTCCATGCGTTCTACGTTCCGGGCGGCCGCATCAAGAAGGACGCCGTGCCCGGCATGTTCACGACGCTCGTCTTCACGCCCAACGTGCTCGGCGACACACCCGTCTACTGCGCAGAGTATTGCGGCGCTCCCCTCGGCTACCCCGAGCCCGCGCTCGATGGCGCACCTCACGGCGGCCACTCCGCGATGATGGCGATGATTCACGTCGTCTCCCAAGAAGAGTTCGATAAATTCGTGAAAGAGGGCCCGAAGAAACCCGAAGGCATCTCCGACGCGGATTGGGGCAAGAAGCTCTACAAAGAAAACGCCTGCATCACGTGCCACACGACCGACGGCAGCAAAGGCACCGGCCCGACGTGGAAGGGCATGTTTGGCCACAACGTCGAGCTCAACGCGGGTCTCTCCGGCGGGATGGGCTCCACGATGGCAAACGAAGACTACGTGCGCGAATCGATCACGAAGCCGCAAGCGAAGGTCGTCATGGGGTTCAACCCCGTCATGCCGCCCTACAAATTGTCGGAAAAGCAGGTCAGCGCGATCATCGAATACATGAAGACGTTGCAGTAAAAGGAGCTTCGGATGGCGGCAATCACAACGGATCAGCACGGCCACGGCGGACACGATGGGGATCCGAACGTCAACTATCTGAACAACACGCGCGGCATTTGGTCGTGGATCTACACGCTCGACCACAAACGCATCGGGTTGATGTACCTCGCGGCGGTCATCTTCTTCTTCATCTTCGCGGGCGTCATGGCGCTCCTCGTGCGCATCGAGCTCCTCACGCCCGGCCGCACCATCGTCGACCCCGACACATACAACCGCATCTTCACCATTCACGGCGTCGTGATGGTGTTCCTCTTCATCATCCCCGCCATTCCGGCGTCGCTCGGTAACTTCGTCTTGCCGATGATGCTCGGCGCGAAGGACGTCGCGTTCCCGCGGCTCAATCTACTCAGCTATTACATTTACATTCTCGGCGCGACGTTCGCGGTCATCTCGCTGCTGAGCGGCGGCGTCGACACCGGCTGGACGTTCTACACGCCGTACTCGACCACGACGAACGGCGCGGTCGTGCTGATGGTGCTCGGCGCGTTCATCGCTGGGTTTTCGTCCATCCTCACGGGCGTCAACTTCATCACGACGATCCACAAGCTTCGTGCGCCAGGCCTCACGTGGTCGCGCTTGCCGCTGTTTCTCTGGGCCATTTACGCGACGAGCATTCTCCAAGTTCTCGCGACGCCCGTGCTCGCAATCACGTTGCTCCTGCTCATGCTCGAGCGCACGCTCGACATCGGCATCTTCGACGCGCACAAGGGCGGCGACCCGGTGCTGTTCCAGCACTTCTTCTGGTTTTACTCGCACCCTGCCGTCTACATCATGATCTTGCCTGGCATGGGCATCGTGAACGAGCTCATAGCCACGTTCACGCATAGAAAAATCATGGGGTATCGCGCGGTGTTCGTGAGCTCGCTCGCGCTTGCGCTGTTTTCGTTCCTCGTGTGGGCGCACCACATGTTCACGAGCGGCATGAGCGAATACGCCAACATGGTGTTCTCGGCGCTCACGTTCCTCGTCGCTATTCCTAGCGGCGTCAAAGTCTTCAACTGGACGGGTACGCTCTACAAGGCATCGATCTGGACGGCGTCGCCGATGCTCTATGCGCTTGCGTTCCTTTTCCAGTTTTGCATCGGCGGTTTGACGGGCCTCTTCCTCGCGATGCTAGCCGTCGACATCCACCTCCACGACACGTACTTCGTCGTCGCGCACTTCCACTACGTCATGGTCGGCTCGACCGTCTTCGCGTTCTGGGGCGGCCTCCACTACTGGTGGCCCAAGATGACGGGCAAGATGTACGACGAGAAGACCGCGAAGCGCGTCTTCTGGACCGTGTTCGTTGGTTACAACGGCGTCTTCATTCCGCAGTTCGTGCTCGGCTCGCGCGGCATGCCGCGCCGCTACTACGATTACTTGCCGCAGTTCCAGACGCTCCACATGGTCTCGACGTTCTTCTCGTGGATCCTCGCTGTCGGTCTTTTCTGGATGCTCTTCATGTTCATCCAATCGCTTCGCCACGGAAAGAAGGCGCCACGCAATCCGTGGAACTCGGCCGGCTACGAGTGGGGCGCGCCATCGCCGCCGCCGCTCGAGAACTTCGTGAAGCAGCCGGTCTTCACGCGCGGCCCGTACGATTACCATCTCGCGACCGATGCCGAGATCGCGGAGGATTGAGATGAGTGAAGCGGAAGTAGCCGACGAGCACCACGACGATCACGGCGAGGCGCACGGTGATCACCCCAAGTGGCTGCAGCACCACTGGGATACCCCTGCACAGCAATTCGACGCCGCCAAGATCGGCATGTGGGCGTTCCTCGGCCAGGAGCTCCTGTTCTTCAGCGGCCTGTTTGTCGCCTACGCGATTTACCGCACTTGGTACGGCGACGCATTCGCCGCGGGGTCGCACGAGCTCAATCGCACGATGGGCGCGGCCAACACGTGCGTGCTTCTCTTCTCGAGCCTCACGGCCGCGCTCAGCGTGCGCAGCTCACAGCTCGGCAAGAAGAACGAGACCACGATGTGGATCGTCCTCACGATCGCATGCGCGTTCATCTTCTTGATCGTCAAATACTTCGAGTACACGGCGAAGTTCCATCACGGGCTCTTGCCGGGCAGCGCGTTCGGCACCCCGCGCGACATGCTCACGTTCCAGCCGATCCCGGGCGCGCACTCACCGGCCGGTGAATTGCCCGATCACACGCACGTCTTCTTCTCGCTGTACTTCGTGATGACGGGCATCCACGGCATCCACGTCATCATCGGCATCGGCGTTTGGGCTTGGATTTTGAAGCGCAACCTGCGCGGTGATTTCTCGAAGCGCTACTTCACCCCAGTCGACGTGACGGCGCTTTACTGGCACCTCGTCGACCTCGTGTGGATCTACCTCTTCCCGATGATGTACCTCATCGACTATGTAGCCCCGGGCCACAAAGGCTGAAACAATCATGACCGACCCGCACGACGACCACGAGGAGTACGACAAGGTAGAGAACGTGCACGGCGTCGTGCCGCCGCCGCCTCGCGAGGATCACGGCCTCGGCCCCTACGGCGCTGACGAGGTTCACGCGCACATCGGGTCGTACCGGATGTACTTCGCCGTGTTCATGGGGCTCATCGTCTTCACGCTCCTCACGGTGGGCGTGGCGAGCATCCACCTCGGGCGCGCGAACCTTGCCGTTGCGGTCATCATCGCTTCGGTGAAGGCCGTGCTCGTGTGTACGTTCTTCATGCACTTGAAGGACGACAACAAGTTCAACTCGCTCATCCTCATCGCTGCCGTCACGTTCATCGGCGTGTTCTTCGCGCTCACGCTCAACGACGTCGCGTATCGCGAGAAGCTCGACACGCAGAGCGGCAACCGCGTCGCCCTCGAGTCGGGCGACAAAGCTCCCGGCAGTTGGGAGAATCCGGTGAAGAAAGAGGGCGAGAAAAAGGAAGGCGAGACCCCGCCGACCGCCAGCGGCGTTCCGTCTGCCGAAAAGTCGCCGCACCCAAATTGAGAACGGTCACGTTCATCGTCATGATGCTTGCATCATGCAACGAAAATCCGGCGGGAAACGCGGCGGCGGATGCGCAGCCCAAGGCAACGGCCACGGTAGCCGCACCTGCGTCGCCCGCTGACGAAGCCAAAAAAATTGCATCGGTACGCTGCGCGATGTGCCACGGCCCATCCGGCAAAGGCGACGGCCCACAAGCGGCCACGTTGAACCCGAAGCCACGCGATCTCTCGACGAAGGACTGGCAAAAATCCGTCAGCGACGCCCAAATCCGCACGGTCATTCTTCAGGGCGGCCCGGCCCTCGGCAAAAGCCCGCTCATGCCGGCTAACCCCGACCTCGCCGACAAACCCGCCGTGCTCGACGAGCTCACCAAGCTCGTCCGCGCCTACTAACGCACCTCCCACGCCGACGTTTTCGAGGCCTAAGACAGCCGCCAAGGCGCCAAGGCGCCAAAAGAGTGAGATGGGTTCAAACCGCATGTAACGCGTGGTTTGAACCACATCTCTTCTCGTCTGCTGGCGCCTTGGCGCCTTGGCGGCTGTCTTAGGTTTTGGATTTGAGTAGGGTAACGGGATGGGTTTGCTCGAGGATATGAATGCCCGGTATTTGGCGGCGCATGTCGCGAAAGAGGACGCGTTTTGGGCTCAGAAGATGGGGCATCGCGGTTACGTCGACGGGACCTTCGAGAAGGCCGAGATTGATCTGAGGGACTTCACCACCGACGAGTCTTGGATCGGGCGGGTGAGGGGAGAGCTCGACAAGAAAGAGCTCGGGCCCGCAGATCGGTTGGGGCTCGAAGGTTGGCGTGCGTTTTTCGAAGTGAACGTCATCGAAGGAGACGAAGCGAAAAAGCTCGCGAACGAGATCATCCAAAAGGAAGGCAAGCTCGAGGCGCTTCGCGCTGCGATGAAGCTCGCGTACGTCGATCCGAAAACCAACGCCCGCGTTCCCTCCGACTATCTCTCGCTCGCGCTGACGATGCGCACGTCGTCCGACGAGGGCGTTCGTCGCGCCGCGCACGCGGGCATGATGGAAATCGAAACCGCCGTGCTCGAGGGCGGCTTCATCGACATCGTTCGCGCGCGCAATCGCCTCGGCCGCTTGCTCGGCTACGAGGACTATTACGATTACAAAGTCTCCCGCAACGAAGGCTTCGGCAAGAAACGCCTCTTCGAAATTCTCGACGGCCTCGAACGCGGCACACGCGACGCCGCAAAGCGTTCCATCGCGGCGCTTGTCGCCGAGAAAGGCCCGGGCGCAGACCAGGCGCACAACTTCGGGTTCTTCACGTCAGGCTCGCTCACCGCGAAGCTCGACCCGTATTACGGCTTCGAATCCGCGCTTGGCCGGTGGGGCCGCGCGTTCATGAACCTTGGCATCCGCTATCACGGCGCAACGCTCACGCTCGATCTCCTCTCGCGCGCGGGCAAATACGAAAACGGTTTCATGCACGGCCCGTTTCCCGGTTTCGTCGACCGCGGCACGTATCGCCCGTCGCGCATCAACTTCACGTCGCTCGGCACGCCGGGCCAAGTGGGCGCCGGCTTCGTCGCGCTGAGCACGCTCTTTCACGAAGGTGGCCACGCGGCGCACTTCAGCAACATCTTCATGCCCGCGCCGTGTTTCTCGCAAGAGTTCGCACCGACATCGGTTGCATACGCCGAAACCCAATCGATGTTCATGGACAGCTTCGTCACCGACGCCGATTGGCGCGCACGCTACGCCAGCGATCGCTCGGGCAACCCAATGCCACGCGCGCTCATCGACGAAGCCACCACACAACGCCAAAAGTTCATGGCGAGCGGTGTCCGCCAGATGCTCGTCGTGCCTTATGTCGAGCGTGCGATTTACGAAATGTCCGACGCCGAGCTCACTCTTGAAAACATTCTCCGCCGAACGCGCGAGATCGAACGCGAGCTACTCTTCTTGAGCGCAAACCCACGCCCGACGATCTCGATCCCCCACCTCATCTCCGGCGACAGCTCGGCCTACTATCACGGCTACGTGTTGGCGGAGATGGCGGTCCAACAGACGCGCGCCTTCTTCATGAAGCGCGACGGCCACCTCCTCGATAACCCTCGTGTAGGCCCCGATCTTGCCGAGCAATACTGGAAGCCGGGCAATTCACGCACGTTTCTCTCGCTCGTCGAGGGCCTCACGGGCGCGCCACTTTCGGGCGATGCGCTCGTCGCCGAGTGCAATCGCGATGTCGGCGAGGCGCTCGACACGACCGCGCGCGCCCTCCAACGTGAACACGAAATCCCGCGCTCGAACGCGCCCATCGAGCTCGACGCCCGCATCGCGATTGCCCACGGCGACGAAGTCGTTGCATCCAATCACCGCGGAGAGAGCTTCGCCGAGCTGGAGAAGCAATTCGCGACGTGGATCTCGGCGAGCTCGGCAAGCGGTCAGTGACGTCGCGCTTCGGCGCGTTAGGGGCGCTTAGAGCGTTTCAAGATCGGGGCGAGCTCGCGGGCAGTGCCGCTGCGCACGAAACCCGGGAGGACGCCGCGTAGGGCTACAGCGACGCCGAGCTTGGCGGGGACGATCACGCGCGTCTTGCCTTCGGCGAGCGCTTCGAAGGTAGCGCGGGCCACTTCGTCCGCGTCGATGGCTGTGCGTTGCGCGGCTTCGGGCATTCGATCGAGCTCGTCGGGTTTCACGAACTCGGTGCGGACCGCACCGGGGCACACCGTGAGCACGTGCACGGTTGGCTCGAGCTCGATCGAGAGCGCTTCGCCGAGACCCACGAGCGCGAACTTGCTCGCGGTGTAGACCGCTTCTCCCGGAACCGGCAAGAGGCCCGCAATCGACGCCATGAAGACGAGCCATCCTTCGCCACGCGCGAGCATGCGAGGCGCGAGCGCGTGGGCGAAGTAGAGCGCGCCGAGCACGTTGACGCGCAAGAGGCGTTCGGCGTCGTCGAGATCGTGCTCGACGAGCGTTCGGTGTCGGCCAACGCCGGCGTTGATCACCGCAACGTCGACTCCACCGAGGAGATCTTCCGCGCGCGCGACACAATCGAGGGCGGCTTCGCGATCTGCGACGTCGCAAACGAGGACGTGAGGCTTGCCTCCAAGTTTCTGCACTTGCTCGGCAACAACATCGAGCTGCTCTCGCCGCCGCGCGACGAGAACGACGCGTGCGCCGTCTTTCGCGGCGTGCTCGGCAATGGCGCGACCGATGCCGGACGACGCTCCCGTGATCAAGACCGAGCGGTCGCGTAAGCTGCGTAAACGCTTCGCCATTGCGCGGGATGTTACGCGGGGCGTTAGGTCTTGCAATCACCCGTTCGGCGAGTAGTTTCCCGCGGTGCTTTGGCCGCGCCCACGTGACGAGGAGCGCAAGCGCGTAGAGAGGGATGCCGCCTTCTGCCGCCGTGTGCTTCCGCAAGTATCGCGCACGTTTGCGTTGTCGATCGCGCTCTTGCCGCCGACACTGCGCGACGCGGTCGGCGATGCGTATCTCCTTTGTCGCATCGTCGACAGCATCGAGGACGACGCACGCCTGTCGATCGAGCGCCGCCTCGCGCTGTTCGATGCATTCGATGCCGTTCTGACGGACGACGCCCGCGATGAAGGCGTGCTCCAGCGCGCGGCGCGCGCGGCTGGCGTCGGCGAGACCGCTGGCGAGAACGAGCTCTGCGCGGCGTCGGGTACGGTACTTCGAGCGTTTCGCGCGCTCGACCGGGCACAACGCGACGCGATTCGGCCGCGCGTGCTCGAGATGTCGAAGGGGATGCGTGAGTACGCGACGCGCGCCGCGCGTGACGGCCGCTTGCGTATCGCCGATGTCGCCGATCTCGAGCGCTATTGCTACTTCGTCGCCGGCACGGTCGGCGGTCTCTTGACCGATCTGTTCGCGCTCGAGGTGCCAGGCATCGACCCGGGCACGCTCGCCGAGCTTCATCGTCTCGCCGTTGGGTTCGGCCAGGGCCTTCAGCTCGTCAACATCGCCAAAGACGTCGCCGTCGACGCCGAGCGCGGCGTCTGTTTTTTGCCAGCCGGCATCACGCAATATCAGGTGTGCGATCTCGCCGAACAAAAGCTTCGCGACGCCCAGGCGTATACGCTCGCTTGGCCCGCCGAGCGCGCACACGCGGTTCGTCTCTTTTGCGCGGTGCCGTTGGTGCTCGCGCTCGCATCACTACGCGTCGTGCGCGATGGAGCGAGCACGAAGGTCGGCCGCGGCGACGTCTTCATCATCGTTTCCGACGTGATGGCCTCGGTCGGTAGCGACCACGCTCTCACCACTCTCTTCGCTCGCCACTCATCCATGCACACCACGACGCCGGGAGCTTCGATGCAACAGCCGTCTTTGCAACGACGAGACACCAACGACGATGTTCGCGAGCGAACCCAGCGCGCGGTCGCACGTGCCAGCGAGTGGCTTCTCGCCCGGCAGAGCCCCGAGGGTTACTGGAAGGGCGAGCTTCAGACGAACGTGACGATGGACGCCGAAGATCTCCTCTTGCGGCAATTTCTGGGCGTTCGCACCGCCGAGGAAACGAGCAAGGCCGCCGTCTGGATCCGCTCGCAGCAGCGTGACGACGGCACATGGGCCAACGCGTACGGCGCGCCCGCGGATCTCTCGACGACCGTCGAGTCGTATGTCGCGCTTCGCCTCGCCAATGACGCCATCGATGCGCCGCACATGCAACGTGCAGCGCGTTTCATTCGCGAAAACGGCGGCGTCCCCGCGACACGCGTGTTCACACGGATCTGGCTGGCGCTCTTCGGGCTGTGGGACTGGGCAGCGCTGCCGATCCTGCCGCCGGAGATGATGCTGCTTCCATCTTGGGTGCCGCTCAACGTCTACGACTTCGCATGCTGGGCTCGCCAGACCGTCGTCGCGCTCACGATCGTCATGACGTACAAACCCGTGCGTCCGATCCCGGGTCTTTCCCTCGACGAGCTCTCGGATTCGAAGCCAGTGTCGCCAAGCGCGCTCTCGTGGCGCGGCCGCGTGTTCCAGGGACTCGATCGCGTGCTGCGCACTTATCAGAAGCGACCACTTTCGCGTCTACGCGAGCGAGCGCTTGCCGAAGCGGAGAGTTGGATCGTGCGCCGGCAGGAAGCCGATGGTTCTTGGGGCGGCATCCAGCCTCCGTGGGTCTACTCGCTCATGGCGCTCTCTCTCCGCGGGTACTCGATGGATCACCCGGTGATGCGCGCGGGGCTCGCGGGGCTCGACGGCTTCACGGTTCACGAACGAGACGAGCGCCGCCTCGAAGCTTGTCAGTCGCCCGTATGGGACACCGCATACGCGATTCAAGCGCTCGCCGATGCAGGCGTTCCGCCGACACACGCCGCGCTCGTGCGCGGAGTCGATTGGCTCTTGACCCAAGAAGTCCGCACGAAGGGCGATTGGGCGGTGCGTCGTCCGGACCTCGCGCCGAGCGGCTGGGCGTTCGAGTTCGCGAACGTGAACTATCCGGACATCGACGACACCGCCGAGGTCGTGCTCGCGCTTCGGCGAGTTCTGCATCCGGATCCGCAGCGCGTGGAGTCCGCCGTTGCGCGGTCCGTGCGATGGATGATCGGCATGCGCAGCAAGAACGGCGCATGGGGCGCGTTCGACGCCGACAACGTTCGCGCGCTCTGCCGCGACATTCCATTTTGCGATTTCGGTGAGGTCATCGACGAGCCAAGCGCCGACGTGACCGCGCACGTGATCGAGGCGCTCGCGAAAGAAGGTCTTGATCAGCATCCCGCGATCCTGCGTGGCGTCGATTGGTTGCTCGAGGCGCAAGAGACCGACGGCTCATGGTTCGGGCGCTGGGGCGTGAACTACGTCTACGGCACGGGCGCGAGCTTGATGGCGCTTGCGGAGGGCGGCGCCGAGGCGAGCTCGCAGCCGGTTCGTCGCGCGGTCTCGTGGCTCGAGTCGCACCAAAACCGTGACGGCGGTTGGGGCGAAGACGTGCGGTCGTACGACGATCGAAAGTGGGCCGGCGTCGGCGAGTCGACGGCATCGCAAACGGCTTGGGCCGTCCTCGGGCTCATCGCCGCGGGCGAGCGCGGTCGCGCGGTCGAGCGCGGCATCGCGTATCTCATCGACACCCAGAAGGCGGACGGGCGCTGGGACGAGCCCCAGTTCACCGGCACGGGGTTCCCGGGCGATTTCTACATCAACTATCACTTGTATCGGCAGGTCTTCCCGATGATGGCGATGGGTCGCTATCTCGCCGCGCTCGATGGCAAGCCCGTCGGCATTCTCGTGCTGCGCGATCCGTCGCTCGTGCAGCTGCGAACGCGAACAGCGAGCTGAGATGGAACCAAGCGCCCAATTGCTCGTGTGTGCGCCGCTCGCCGTCGAGGCGTTGGCGCTCACCTACGCGAGCGATCACGTACGCGTCGTGCGGACGGGCATGGGTGCGGCCCGCTCGCGCAAAGCGGCGAAGTCGCTCGCACACGAGCCGGCTCGCGCCGTGGTCGTGGCTGGCTTCGGCGGCGCACTCGATCCGTCTCTCGAGCCCGGTGACGTTGTCGTCGCCGATGCAGTCAGCAGCCCCGACGGTCGTTCGAGCTGCCAGTCCGAGTCGCTCGCGGGCGCACTCCGCGCCGCGGGTTTGCGCGTCTTCGTCGGAACGATCGCGTGCCGTGATCACATTGTCCGCGGAGACGAGCGCCGCGAGCTCTTCGAACAAGGCGCGTGCGCCGTCGACATGGAGTCGGCGTGGCTCGCAGCGGCCGCGTCGGGCCGACCCTTCAGCGTCGTCCGCGCGGTGGTGGACACCCCGCGCGACGAGCTCTCTCGCATCGTCTCGACGATTCGCGGTGGCACGCGTAGCTTCAAAGCGCTCGCACGCATCGGTCGTGCGCTCGCCGGTTGGTCTTTTTAGGAGGAGTCATCATGGGTATCCCCGTCACACAGCAGATCGTCTTGGGCAGTTACCTCCTCAAGAAAAAGCTCGTCCGCGCGAAGCGCTATCCGCTCCTCGTCGAGATCGAGCCGCTCTTCGCGTGCAATCTCGAGTGCGCCGGTTGCGGCAAGATTCAGTATCCGCCGGAGATCTTGAAGAAGCGCCTCTCGGTCGAGCAGGTGATTGGTGCTGTTGAGGAATGCGGCGCGCCGATGGTGTCGATCGCCGGCGGAGAGCCGCTGATTCATCCCGAGATCGACGAGATGGTCCGGCAGCTGCTCGATCGCGGCATCATCGTCTTTCTCTGCACCAACGCGCTCTTGCTCGAAAAGAAGATGCACCTCTTCGAGCCGCACCCGCGTTTCTCGTGGACGATCCACATCGACGGGCTTCGCGAGCGCCACGACGCAGCGGTTTGTCGCGATGGCGTCTTCGACAAGGCAGTCGCCGCGGTGAAGGCCGCGAAGGCGCGCGGCTTCCAGGTCACGACCAACACGACGTTCTTCAAGAGCGACACAGCCGAGGACGTGCGCTCGGTGCTCGACTTCTTGAATGACGATCTCGGCGTCGACGGGATGATGATCTCGCCCGGCTTCGCATACGAAAAAGCACCGCGCGCCGACGAGTTTTTGACCGTGCCGGCAGCGCGTCGATTGTTCCGCGAAGCGTTCGCGGGTCGTCGCGACGAGTGGCGTCTCAATCAGAGCCCTCTCTTCCTCGACTTCCTCGAAGGAAAGACAGAGCTCGAGTGCACGCCGTGGGCAATCCCGAGCTACTCGATCTTCGGATGGCAGAGGCCCTGTTACCTCATGGCGGACGGCTACACGAAGACCTACAAAGAGCTGATCGAAACCACCGATTGGGAAGCGTACGGGCGCGGTAGGGATCCGCGCTGCTCCAACTGCATGGCTCACTGCGGGTACGAGCCGACGGCCGTCCTCGCAACGATGGGCTCGCTCAAAGAATCGATCCGCGCAGCGACCGCGCGCTGACCGACTCAGTCGCATGGAAAGCCCCGGACACGCCATGGCGCGGCGGCGGGTGCGTGCGCTCGCGCTCGTGATGCTCATCCGCTCCGCTCGTGGAGCTCGATCACGTTGCGATCCGGATCGCGCACGAAGATCCCTTTTGCGCGTGGCCCGAATTGAATCGGGCCTCCGCTGAGCGGGAATCCCGCGTCTTCGAGCGATTTCTTCGCGGCCATGATGTTGGGTGTGAGGAGCGCGATGTGTGTGATCCCGGGATGCTTCTCGGGAACGTCCATCAAGATGTTCGTTGCATTCGCATCGCGTGCGTTGAGAACCAAGTTGAGCTCGATGCCCGACGGATGATCCAAAATCGCGACCGGCTCGGGCCCGATAGGCCCTGCAGTCTTCACGAAGCCGAGGAGCTCGTAGAAGCGCACCGAGCGTTCGAGATCGTGCACACGAATACCAACATGCGCGATGCCTGTAATCGGGATGGGCGTCATCGCCTTCATAGTACCCGCCAGACGAGTGGTTGATCGATTGTGCAAGTGCTCGCACAACACGTGCGAGGCAAGTGACAACGCGCCGCGAACCGCACGCGTTTTCCCCTCGAACGTGTGGCACATCCCTTGCTCCTCGTCATGCATGGCGCACAAGCACATCAGGGCCGCGGTTCTCGTCGCTTTCGCAATCGGGTTCACCGCTGTGGTCGCGACCGGTTGCTCCAGCGCGGACGCCACCTCGAACGCGGAAGATCTCGCGGCGTGCACCAGCTCCACGGCTTGGTGGAAGACGCAGTACGACGACTCTCCGGGCGGCGATTGCGAAGGCGCCACACGTGATCCAAAGACCAAGCTGCCGTACTACACGAACTGCGGGCCGGCAGTGACGGCCATGATGCGCACCGCTCTCTCGTGCAGCGCGTCGCACGTGACCGCGGCGGAGATGCGTGGCCTGATGAACACGTACACGCCGAGCAGCGGCTGCAGCCCCACCGGCGCTTACGATTGGGCGGAGCTCCTCAACAAAGAAAACGCGAGCAACAATTGGGTTGGCGACGACAAGGCGGAATACAAAGTCGTCAATCACTGCGTCGAGAGCGGAAGCGCCGCCGACTACACGGCGGCGGACCTCGCGCACGACATGGCGAGCGGTGCGGTGACCGTCGCGGGTGTCGAGGGGCGGTGCAGCGGTCCGCTCAATTCGAAAGGATTCTGCACGAGCGGTTTTGCTCCTTGCGGTTGGAATACGCGCGCTGGCCACGCGCTGTTCGTCAGCGCGTGGAATGCGTCGACGAAGAAGTTCACCGTCTACGATCCGGACAGCCACAAGAAGAACGGCGTATTCACGCGATGTGGCAACTGGAAGAAAGGTAATTACGTCGCCGAGTGGACCGAAGCGGAGCTGACGGCGTGGAGCCAGGGCTTCGATCACGCCAACGCGCACGCTCTCTGCGCGGTCACGGGTCGAGGCAAACAAACGACGCCGCCCCCTCCGCCTCCTCCTCCTCCTCCTGACAACCCCACGGATCAACCCACGCACGCAACCTGTGGTGCGACGAGCCTGCACGGATTTTTCAACTGCGGCTTCGAGTCGACGATGACCAACGCGACACCCGACACGCTCTACTATTGCAACGGGTCCGACGGCATTCCCGTCTCGAGTTGTCTCGCTGGCTGCTCGCACTCCGCAACCGACGACCACTGCACCGTGCCCGACAGCACCGCGAAGTTCATGGGCGGCAGCGAGTACGACTACTCGCTGACGGGCGACTGGGAATACGGATACTTCAAAGGCACGTGCTCGCGCGGCGGCCGCTCGCAGCCTCATCAAGCGATGACTGGTTTGTCGATGGATAACGACATCGGCGGCGCGCCGGACAAGGTGCTGTGCGAATACGACAACGCCGCGAAATTCTCGGGTACGAGCTGCAACGTTCGGAGGTTCGAGCTCGGCGACGATCGCGGCACCACATCGACGGGCGATTGGGACTACGGCAACTACAAAGGTGAGTGCGCAGCAAACGAGTACGTCGCCGGTGTTTCGCAAGACACCAACACGAACGCGATCCACTCCATTCTCTGTTGCGCCGGCGCGCCCGCGCACACGTCATGCTCCACGGTGACAGTGACACCCGAAGACCGTGAAGCCGGACATCTCGCGACGGACTGGGACTACGGATTTTGGAAGGGCGAGTGCGGAGCCGGTCGATATGTCGCAGGCATCAGCACGCCAACGAACGGTGCGAACCCCCACGCGCTCCTCTGTTGCGACTACTGACGCGTACCGCTTCAATGGTGCATGACGATCTCGTACGTCGAGAGCGTCAGCACCAGTAAGCCCGTGATCACGAGCAACCAAATCTGCGTCGTGCTCGGCTCCGTACGTGATCGCAAATCGCGCGCGGCCGTGGCGACGTCGCCGTCTTTCTTTTCGAGCGCCAGCGTTCCTTCACGGACGCGCCGATAGTTACCGGCTTCGAACGCCTCGACCAGCGCACGCAGCTCCGCATCTTCCGGGTAGTCCTTGGCGAACGCGGAGCTCTTCTTCAACTGATGGCGATCCCGAGCTGTTTCCGGAGCTTGCCGTAGCGATCACTCGATACGAACGTCAGCAAATCATCCATGCGCTCTTGGAGCTTCTCTTTGTCTTCTCGGTCGGGAGCCCCCCCGACGCTCCCTTTACTCGGTTCGCTCCGCTGCGCTCCGCGAATCTCGAGCTCGAACACGGCGTGCGCCGCGCGGAGATCGTTCGAGAGGAGCATGCCCGCGCGCCACGCTGTGCGATCGGCTGCGCTTGCCCAGCGCTGCAAATTCGTGCGGCCGCCTTCTTCGACGAACCGCAGGAAGTGTCCGCGGAGCGCATCGATGGCGTTCGGCTCGAGGATCGGCTCGATGGCGCGGGCGATCGGCACGACGATTTGTTTGCCGCGTTCGTTCATCGGAATTTGCGGGTTGCCGATCGAGAGCGCCGCGAGAAAAATGTCTTCGAGGTCGGCGATGTTCGGAATGATGCCACGCATGAACTCTTGCGAGCGGTGAACCGCGAGGTGCTTGCCCGCAATGAACGCGAGCTCCGCTGCGCTGCGCCCCGAGAGCGCTTTTTGGCCGAGTTTCGTCGCCGGTGGCATCGCGGGAACGAGCTCGGTCGTGCCTTCGAAATCCGGGTCTGCGTAGAGTATCGGCGCGTGCATGCCGAGGATCGCCGCGGCCCACGCAAAACAACGCACGGCTTGAATTGTCGACGTTGCCGGATCTTGCCGGCGCGCGGGGTCGAGCTTCGGAAGCATCTTGTCTCGGCGAAGCGCCGACATTCGCCCGACGAGCACCGCCGGCGCCACGACGGAGAAAATCTCGCCGACGAGCGGCTCTTCATCGGGATGCAAAAGCAATCGCGACCACGCATCGCCCGAGAGCGCGCTCTTCGGTTTGATGAGCGCCGTCTCGCGGAACTGATTGAAGTGCGCGCGCTCGTCGGGGCTTGCCTGATTCAAATAAACGAGCGCTTGCGCAACGCACCACTTCGCATCGGCGTCGTTCTTCTTGTCGTACACCCGATAGAGCGAATGAAGCGCCGCCTCATCGCGCGGATCGTGACGCAGCCGGCGCTGGAGCTCGATGGGATCATCATCGGGAACGTCCTTCGCGGTGACGCCCGAGAGATCGACCTCGACCGAGACGTTCGCGCGCGCCTCTTCGAGCTGATGCTCGAGCTCCGCGACGCGCGATTCGAGAAATTGAATCCGCTTTTGCAGCGGACCCGAGTCCGGCCCGACCTGAAGCGAGGCGCGGGGACCCTGCAGGTCCTCCTCGTTTTCGTACATCTCTTTGATGACAACCTGGTGACGCGCCTCGTATGCAGACTGCAAAGCGAGCTCGAGCGAGCGCAAACGCGCCTTGTCGAGACCGAGGGATTCCGCCATCCGGTCGAGCTTCTGGCGCTCTTCCTGCGTGATGATTCCGTCCTCGATTACCTCGGCAAACAGCTCCTCGTACATCATCTCGAGCTTGCCGAGCCGGACGTTGCCGGCCATCTCCCCAGGCTCGAAAGAAACGCGGTGCTCGAATTCTTCGTCTGACATGCCCGGAATGTACCTAATTTCACCTCCGCGTAACATTGGCCCGGTAGCCTTATCGAGTGATGGCACGCATTCTCGTGATCGAGGACGAGCGCGACTTGCAGCAAGTCGTTGCTTACAATTTACGTCAGGCTGGTCACGACGTGACCACGGCCTCGAACGGGCAGGACGGCCTTCGCCTCGCCCGCGAGCAACCACCCGATTTGGTGGTTCTGGATTTGATGCTGCCAGACCTGCCAGGCACGGAAGTATGCCGAACGCTCAAGCGCGAGGCGGCCACGAAAGGCGCAGCCGTCGTGATGGTCACGGCGAAGGGCGAAGAGATCGATCGCGTCGTGGGCTTCGAGCTCGGCGCCGATGATTACGTCGTCAAACCATTCAGCGTGCGCGAGCTCTTGCTTCGCGTTCAAGCAATCTTGCGGCGCAGCTGGAGCGATCAACCCGCGGCGCCGACGTTCGAGTTCGGGTGCTTGCGCGTCGACCGCGATGCGCATCGGTTGTGGGTGAACACGAAAGAGGTCGAGCTCACCGCGCTCGAGTTCAAACTTTTGACGACGCTCCACGATCGCCGTAACCGCGTGCAAACGCGCGGCGCACTCTTGAGCGACGTGTGGGGTATCGACGCCGACGTCACGACACGCACCGTCGACACGCACGTGAAACGCCTCCGCGAAAAGCTGCGTGAGGCAGGCGAGTACATCGAAACGGTGCGTGGCGTCGGTTATCGATTCGCCGATACACCCACCGGCACCGAGTCATGATGTTGTAGAGTGTGCGGTCGGTGGAAGACGACGATCGCGCGCAAGAGCGCGTCGGCAGCACGCTCAACGACAAGTGGACGCTCGAACGCCTCATCGGCATCGGCGGAATGGCCGCGGTGTATGCGGGGCTTCATCGCAATGGGGCGCGCGCGGCGATCAAAGTGCTGCACCCTGCGCTCGCGCGTCGGCCCGACATCAAAAAGCGCTTTTTGCACGAGGGATACGCGGCCAACCGGGTGAATCACTCGGGTGCCGTCAAGGTCCTCGACGACGACGAAATCGAGGGCGGCCCAGACGACGGCGGCGCGTTTCTCGTCATGGAGCTCTTGACGGGGCTCTCGGTCGAAGACCGCATCGAGCGCGGCCCGCCTCTCGAAGAGCGTGAGCTTCTCGCCATCGCGCGCGCCGTGCTCGACGTGCTCGAAGCCGCGCATCGCTCGGGCGTCGTCCATCGCGATCTGAAACCTGAAAATCTTTTTCTCGCAAACGATCCGCTACGCATCATGATTTTGGATTTCGGTCTCGCGCGCGTCGCCGAGGCCGGGCAAAAGACGATGGCCGGGATGGCCATCGGTACGCCGTCGTACATGCCGCCGGAGCAGGCGGCGGGGCGCGTTCACGAAATCGACGCGCGCTCGGATTTGTTCGCGCTCGGAGCAACGTGCTTTCGCATTCTCGCGGGGCGCACGGTGCATCCCGCGGATGGCGCGCTCGAGATTTGTGCGCTCATGGCGAGGGATCCCGCGCCGAAGCTGCGAAGCGTCGCGCCGAATGTTTCGGAAGCAACGGCGGTCGCCGTCGATCGCGCGCTCGAGTTTCGCCGCGAAGATCGATTTCCGAATGCTGCGGCCATGCGCAAAGCGATCGACAAGGCCATCGAGGAGCTCGGCGGCGACGTCGTCGAGATTCAAAGCGGCATCATCGAGGTCGACAGCGATCCGCCGCGATCACCCGAGCCGCCGCCAGCGGTTCCGTCTCGTGCGAAGGCGGGTCCACCCCGCAATCGCACGAACGTGCTCGTGTGGCTTGTCCTCATCGTCCTCGTAGGTGTCGCGGCGAAGCTCGGGTACGACCGATTTGGCCCGAAGGCCCCGGCCGCGGTCGTGGCGGCGATTGCGGAAGACGCCGCCGTTGCCGATGTGGCCGCCCTCGAGGCAACGGTCGCCGATGCCCACGAGGAAGCCGCTACCACCGAGCCGCTCGATGCGTCGCTCGACGCCGATGAGGACGACGACGCATCACCATCGAGCGGGGAAGAGCCTGACGCCGAGCCCTTGATTCGGGTCACGCTCGAGGCGGGAGCGCATTCGCACCACGATGCGGGGATTCGGCGCCGTCACCGGCCCACGCACCACCACAAATGACGAGGTTTGGGCATTGTCCCGGCCCCGTGTGTACAATGTGAACCGTGCAGGCGAATGCGGAGGGGAGTCTCTTGGGTACGCCCGAACGCACGTTCGAGCGCATCAAGATCATCCGTGAGCTCGTCGGCCGAAAAGTCCCAATCGCCGTCATTCATGGGTTTTCGACGAGCGGCGCCGAGCTTGCCGTCCTCGAGAGATACTCCACCGCGGTAGGTCTCGATGCCGGCGGGCTCGATGTGCTCGAACGCGACGCGCGGCGCGCGATGTCGCTCAACCACCCGAACATCGCCCCCGCACGCGATGTGTGGCGTGAGGGAGCCGAAGTGTGCGTCGCGTCCGAAATAGTGGAAGGCGAGACGCTCGAGGAGCTTCGCCGTTTGGCGCTTGGCGGCAACGACTTCTCGCTCGAAGTCGGCGTTCGCGTCCTCGTCGACGTGCTCGCCGCGCTCTCGGCGCTTCATACGCTCAGTGCCGGGCCGATGGCGCACGGAGAGATCACCGCATCGAATGTCATCGTCGGCTACGAAGGCACAACGCGCATCGTTCGACCGTTTCGCGGAAGCAACGCCGGCAAGGCCGCCGAGCCCGAATGGTATTCGTACGCCGCACCCGAGCTGATTCGCGGCGCACCCGCAGACGCGCGTTCGGATTTGTTTTCGGCAGGCGTGCTTCTCTGGGAGACACTCTCGAAGCGAAAGCTTTTTCCAAAAGCGACCCGCGAAGGGCGCGCCGCGCGAAGCCTGCCCATCGGCAAGCCCGCAGCGCCTTCGGACGCCACATGGGCCGCGCCGCTCGGGGCCGTCGCCGAACGCGCGCTCGCCAATGATCCTGCTGCGCGCTACACGAGCGCCGCAGAGATGGCCGCGGCCGTGCGCCTCGCTGTGCGCTCGAAGCTCGCGATGCCACCGCGTGTTGCCGCCTCTGTCGACAAGCTTGCGAGCGAGAAAATTCTCGGGCGCCGAACCGCGTTTGCGCTTCCCGAAGAGGTGAACGGCGTTCCGTCGCGCGTGTCGAAGCCACCGGTTCCTCCGGAGGCGATGCGTGTACTTTCCACGATTCGTCCGTCGTCGCGCCCGCCCCCCGTGATGCCGAAAACCGCGCCGCCGGCGCCCATGCCCAAGCCCGCGGGCATTCCGAAGATCGAGCCCACGTTGCCTTCCATCGCGAGCCTCCCTTCGATCGCGAAGCCGCCCACGGGGCCGCGCCCGTTCGCGCCGCCGCTTCGTCTTGCCGATCCGGTGAAGCTCACGCCCGATACGCCTCCGGCGCCCGTCGAAGATGCGGCGCCGATCTCGCTCGATGGTGAGCTCGTGATGGACGGCTCGGAATCAGCCCCCATCGCCATCGCGCCGGTTGCGATCGCTGCGCCGCCGCCCCCGATCGAGCTCAGCGCAGCAGGCGTGCCGCCGCGCTCTCGCGGACTCGTCATCGGCATCGTTCTCTTTGCGGTCGTCGTTGCCGTCGCGGCGATTGTCGGTGTCGTCGCATTCGGCGGGAAGGCCAAAGACCCATCCACCGTTCCGTCGAGCCCTCACGCGACAACGACGACGACCCATCCAACGACCACGGGCGTCACGACCTCTACGACGACCGCGAATCCGACGACGACGACGTCGACGGCCATCGCAAATCCGACCGCCACCGAGACGGCGACACCCGAAGGCAGCACCGAACCAGACCCGAGCGCAAGCGCAGCACCGACGGAGTCAGCACACCGTCCGCACACGCGCCCGCGCCCGACTTACGATCCGATGGGGATTTGATGCGACGAATCCAGTTACGCGCGGCGAGTGCCTTTGTGTGTCTTGCGCTTCTCTCCGCAGTGCCCGCGCACGCCGCCGGCATCGACCCCGCAAACGCAACCGCGGTGCAACGCGAGCAAGCGCAGACGCGGTTTCTTCAGGGCAAAGCGAAGTTCGACAAGAACGACATGGCGAACGCTCTCGAAGATTTTCGCGCATCACTCGAGATCGTCGCAAGCCCCAACGCGCGCCTCTACGTTGCGCGCACACTTCGCGAGATGGGTCGCTTGGTCGAGGCGTACGCCGAGTTCGGCCGCACAGCCGCCGACGCGAAAGAGCACGAGCGCGAAGACGGCCGCTACGGCAAAGCCGCCGATGCCGCGCTCGCCGAGCGCGCGCAGATCGCACCACAAATTGGCTTCGTTCAGCTCAAGGTCACGAACACGAACGCGTCGACGACGGTCAGCGTCGGCGGCAGCGCGATTCAACGCGCAGGCTGGAGCGATCCAGTGCCGGTCAAACCGGGCGAGGTCGAAGTCGAGATCGTCACGCCCGGGTCGCTGCCCGTTCGCAAGTCGATCACGGTACATGCCGGCGAAAAGGTTCCATTCGACGTCGACGCGAACGCGCCAGGCGCGGGCGGTGCTGGCCCAGTCGTGATCGAGCACCCAGCGCCCGTCGACGCGCACGCAGGAAAACACTGGATGCTCCCCGCGGCGATTGCTGGCGGCGGAGTCGCTGTCGTCGGCCTCCTGATGTTCGCGGTCGGCGGTGTCGCATCGAACGACACCTACAACGATCTCAAAAACAAATGCGGCACCGGGCCGTGTCCTCTGTCGCTCGCTGGCGAAGTCTCGAGCGGCAAAACCCAGCAGGCCATCGCGAACACGGGCGCCATCCTCGGGCTCATCGGTCTCGCGGCCGGCGCGACGTTCTTCGTCCTCTGGGCGCTGCCTACGGCGAAGTCGGCTCCATCCGCATCGCTCGTCGTTGGCCCGAGCTCGCTCGGGATAGCGGGCGTATTTTGAGGCGCCGCATGACGAAGCGCGCTGCACTCGCCGCCGCAGTCTTCACGATCTCGGCGCCCGCGTTCGCACGTGACGAATCGATCCTCAGGCAGCCTGACCAACACCCTGACTACGTCGCCGAGCTCGACGTCCACGGCGTCGTCGCGTACAGCGGCGCCGGTCCCGGTTGGCTCGGTCGACAGGGCTACATCGGGTTCGGGCCGGGCCTCATCGCGAACATCCGAATTCTGAAGAACGGATTTTTGCCGAAGGTGAACAACAACGTCGCCATCGGCATCGGCGCCGGTCTCGTCTTCGACACCGACGGCAGCGTGCGACTCATCACGCCTGTCGTCTTGCAGTGGAACTTCTGGCTCACGCAGCACTGGTCCGTTTTCGGCGAGCCCGGGTTTGCGATCGAGTTTCCGATGAGCCCCGCTTCGAACGAGCTCTCTGGGGAGCCTGTGTTTTTCTCGTGGTCGTTCAGCTTCGGGGCTCGATACAATTTCAACGATCACATCGCACTCGTCGGGCGCCTTGGGTATCCGCTGACCACCATCGGCGTTTCGTTTTTCTTGTGACGGTCAAACTGTCGCGCCACGCGTTGCTCTGCTATTCCAACCGGATGCGAGTTTTCTCGGTCCTCGTGGGGGGTGTGGCGGTCGTCGCTTGCGTTGGCGACACCACGGTTTCCGGAGTGGATGGCGGCACCGACACCGGCACGGGCACCGACTCGGCTGGAGAGGCGTCAGCCACGTGCGCCGCACCGAAGACGAGCTGTACGAAGGGCTCGCAAGCAGTCTGTACCGATACCTCCACCGATGATGCGAACTGCGGGCAATGCAACAACGCATGTGCAACCGGGTCGACTTGCAAAGCGTCGGTGTGCGTCTGCACCGATCCGGCGAAGACGTTCTGCGTTTCCGGAAGCGCCGGAGCCTGCGTCGACGTGAAAAGCGACTCCAACAACTGCGGCACGTGCGGCAACAAATGTCCCAACGCGCATTGCACCGCGGGGAGCTGCGATCGCATCGCGTTTCTTTCGAAGGGCACATACTCGACGAATCTCGGAGGTCTGTCGGGCGCGGACGCAACATGCACAGCCGAGGCAAACGGCGCGAGCTTGCCCGGGCCGTACATGGCGTGGCTGAGCTCCGGCACTACCGGGCCGTCAGCGCGTTTCACGACGAAGTCGAGCACGCCGTACGTCCTTCCCGACGGCACGACACAAGTCGCTGCGAGCTTCGCCGATCTCGCCAACGGGCTCATGCACGCGATCAACATGGGCCCCGACAAGACCACCATCAACACCACCATGGCGCTGATGACCAACACGCGGAGCAACGGCGACGGTGACTCCTCGAGCTTCGACTGCGCAGGCTGGACATCGACCACGACCGACAACACGGCTTACACGTCTTACTACCCAGGCGACGCAACACAGACCGCCGCGGCAACGTGGTCGACGCAGGGAACCACGTTCACGCACTGCAACGCGACGCTCACGCAACGCATCGTGTGTTTCCAGCAGTAACGACTCAGCGCGCCCAGCCGATTTCGCGGGCGGTTGCCGGGCCCACTGCGAGATCGTCGAGCGTGTCGAGGACTTCCTCTTCCGTGGGTGATGTCGGGCGGCCGCGCGTCATGATTTCCACGAAGCGCTGCGGGAATCGCGGGACGCGATCGGGCTCGGCGAGGCCCGCCGGGATTTCGACTCCACCGCCGCTCGCGTATTTGTCGGTCGCGTCGAGCGTGTGCAGGAGCTCGTGCGCGATCACGGAGAGCGCAAAGTCGATCGTTGCGAGGTCGAGATCGACCGTGACGACACCCACGCGCCCACCTTGCTCGCTCGAACCTTCGATCATGTGCTTCTTCGAAGTCGGCGGCCGCGCCATCACGTAGATGCGTGAGTCGAATGCGCCTGGCGTGACCATTGCGCGCGTGTCGATGTCGGTAGTCCAGCGATGGAGATCCCATGCGTGGGATGCGAGATTGATCACGCCTTCACCAGCAACGGGCGCAGACGGCACGTGATCGATGGGACCAAATACGGTGAATGTGAACGGTGCGGGAGCCGCTGGCGCGTATCGATGGAGCTCGGACGTCATGCGGGTCGCGAGAGCCGGCGCGCGTTCGCGAAGCGCATCGACCGCTGCAACTTCGACTGCGCCATCGCGAATCACGATGATCGCGATCGACAGCGTGTGATCCCACGCCTTTCGTGCGCGCCGCGACATCACGTCATGAGCGGCGTAGGCAATGACGACCACGAGAACGGTGAGGAGCACGGCCACGCGCGCGTAATAGAAGCGGGTCCGCGTCGTCACCGTCGTATCATGCACGCATGACGCCGTTTTCGCGTGCGCTCGTTGCGATGATCGCTCTCGGTGCAGGCGTCGCTTTCGCGGATACGACGGCGATCAAGGTCGGCACGCTCGCGCCGCCGGATTCGCCGTGGGGTCAGGTCTTCAAAGTATGGAAGCGCGCCGTGAGCGAGCACTCCGCCGGCGCAGTCGACTTGCAGTTTTTCTGGAACGGCCAACAAGGCGACGACCGCGCCATGGTCGCCAAAATGCGCACGGGCCAGCTCGACGGCGCCACGCTCGCGGGTGCGGGTCTCGGCGAAATCGATCGGCAAGTGCTCGTGCTCCAGCTTCCGGGGCTCTTCCGCGAATGGAGCAAGCTCGACGCCGCACGCCGCGACATGCACGCCGGCTTCGACGCATCGTTCGATCGCGAGGGTTTCAAAGTGCTTGGTTGGGGGGACATCGGCCGCGCGCATTCGATGAGCAAGGGCTTCCAAGTTCACGTGCCGGCCGACGTGAAGCATCGCCGCGTCTTTTATTTGCCGGGCGATCCGATCGCGCCCGTCGTGTACTCGCTCATCGGCGACGTCACGCCGCGCCAAGTCGCGGTGCCCGAGATCTTGCCCGGCCTCACGAGCGGCAGCATCGATTTGCTCACCGCACCCGCGCTCGTGGCCGAGCAGCTCCAGTGGGCGAGTCGCCTCGACAACATCGGTGACGACGTGGCAGGCATCGGCATCGGCGCTCTCGTATTTTCAGCCGCGCGCTATCGCGCGATTCCGGCCGATGGCCAAGCCATTCTCAACGACACCGGTCGCGTCGCGAGCGAAGCGCTCACGCGCCGCATCCGCGCCGAAGACGATGCGGCCCTCGCACGCCTTCGCACACGCATGACTCACTACGCGCTCACGCCAACGGAGCAAGCCGAGTGGGAGAAGCTCTTCGTGGAAACAGCCAAGCGCCTCCGCGGAGCGACGTTCGACGCGGCCATCTTCGACGAGGCCGTGCGCCACCGCTGACGCTACGGAACACCCTGAACGGTGGAGCTCACGATGGTGATGCTCTTCGCGTTCGTGCCGACGGCCGTGCCCGCGTTCGTGACGCTGCCTGATTTCACGTTCGTCCAGCGGCCGCCGGTGTTGCCGGTGATGGTCGAGTCGGTGATGGTGAGCGTGCCCGAGAAGTCGTCGCTGGTGAAGAAGATGCCGCCGCCGAATGCTTTGGTGCCAGCCGCGTTGTTCTCGATGGCGTCGCCGCACACGATGAAGTTAAAGCCGTCACCGTCGGCGTAGAGCGCACCGCCGTTTCCACCGGAGCCGATTTCGTATTGCCCGTTGTTCTTCACGGAGCATTGGTTCTGGTCGGCGCTGTTGGCATCGTGGCCGGTCGCGGTGTTTCCAGTGACGAGGCTGTTGTAGACGTCGATCTCCGCGTTCAGCGCGCCAACGGCTGCGGCGTTGCTGCCCGAGTTGTTCGCGATGGTGCTGCCAACCACGATGACGCCGCGTTTGCTACCGTTGATGTAGATCGCACCGCCGCCCGTATCGGGGCCGAGCGGCGCGGCTTTGTTGTTCGTGAAGATGGAATCGATCACGACGAGGTTTCCGTCGCGCATGTAGACCGCCCCGCCTTCGCCGTCGTCGAAGCCTTGGGAGCAGGGCGGAGCCGCGGTCGGGATGACGACCGTCGGATTTGTTTTTCCGTTCACGAACGCGAGATGCTGCAGCGTCACGGAATAGTCGTTGGTTCGATAACCAGGGCTGTCGAACCGCAAGATTTGGACCTTGCCTTGCCCGTCGAGAGTGACGAGCTGGGCGCCATCGATGACGGTGTTCTTGTTGACGGGTAGTGCGAGAGTGGCGGTGACGCTGATGGTGATGGGCGCGCTACCGCAGTTGAACGTGATGATGCCGCCCGCTTTGATGGCGGTGTTGAGCGCGTCGAACGTGCACGTGTCCGGCGTGCCCTTGCCGACGACGGTCGTCGGCTTCGACGTGTCGACGGGATTGCCTGCCGCGGGCACACCGGCGGCGCATGATCCGCTCGGGTTGCCCGCGTGAAACGTTCCGCCGTCGGGCGTGGGCGCTCCATCCTTGCCGCCGCCTCCATCCGAGCTGCCGCCGCTATCGCTGGCCGTTCCGCCATCGGGTGCGGCTGCGTCGGACTGATCGCCCGTGGATCCGCAGGCGACAAACATGCACACGAGCGGCACCAAAGCGGACGCAGAGATGCGCATCTTGCAAATGTAGCACTCAGCCCACGGGACGGACGTCTGTGTTAAGGATAGCGGATGCGCCAAGCGATCGGTTTCGTCGTGTGCGTCACGCTCGGCTGCTCGAACGGCTCGAACGTGCCCGACGGAGGGGTTGACGCGGGCAGCGACAGCGCGCTTTCGGGCGGGCCTGACTACGCAAGCGGCACGCGCCTTCGCGCCGAAGTCTACGCGAGCGCGGATGGGGCGCGGCAATGGCACGGTTGGTTTGATCAGCTACTGCAAACGACCTGCGCGGTGACGACCGCCGAGGACGGCGACCTTCGCTGCGTGCCAGCCGGCGCGTTTTACGGCGACACCTTCGCGGACAGCGCGTGCACGCAGCCCGTCGCAACGACGTTGCCCGCCTGTGAAGCGCCGCCGAAGTACGCGCTGCAGGCGGGCACCGGCTGCGCGAACGTGGTGTACGCGATCGGCACGAAGCTCGCCGCGTCTGCGACGGTGTGGTCGAACCAAGCTGGCTGCCAACCGACGACGACGGAGCCAACCGTCGACTATTACCTCGTCGGTGCAAAGGTTGACGCAACGACGTTCGTGAAAGAGACGCGCACGCGCGAGCTTCGCGGGCCGGAGCTCGAGACGCAATTTCTCTCGGGCGAAGATGGCTCGAAGCAGCCGAACGGCCTCTTCGATTCGGCGCGCAAAGGCGCCTGCGCGACGGTGTATCTGCCGCTCGATTCGTACGCCAACCGCTGCGTACCTTCGCACGTCGGCTACGCCGAGCAGGCCTACTCCGACTCGACGTGCAAAATGCCGGCGGTGAACATCATCCCGCCGGGCACCTGCTTCTACGCTGCCGACGATCTGCCGACGGTCGCGTGGATCTACGAAGAGGTCGGTTGCCAGGGGCCGCACCTCACGCGCTTCGCCGAGATCGGCGGTCCACAAACGGGGCTGCTCTATCGCTTGAACCTCGGGACGTGCGCGCTCGACAACAACCCGCCAACACAATGGAACGCGATCGGCGCAGAGGTCCTTGCGTCGACGTTTCCGTTGCTCTCGTATTCGCAGAGCGGCCAAGGTCGCATCGTCGAAAACTGGTACACAGCCGCGTCGAACGACAAGCTCACCGTCGACGGCTTCTACGATACCGAGCTGAAGGTCGCGTGCGACGAGAGCGCCGCCAATGACGGCAAGCTTCGGTGCATCCCGCGCGCGCTCGACACGACGGCGTCGTACTTGGACGACCAATGCACGAACGCGGTCTACGCATCCCCCGCATCGACGACGTGCCCCGTCGTGCCGCCCACGACCCTTCGCGTCCAGCGACCGTCGTCGTGCAAATCGCCGATTGGTTACTACACGCTCGGTGCGAAGATCGCGCCGCCCGCCAACCTCTGGCGATGGAACGGCACCTGCCAACCGGACGTCGTCGGATCGAGCACGGACTACTACGCGCTCACCGAGGTCGCGCCTTCGACGCTTGCGGAGCTCACCGACATCACGGAGTAACGCGATGAGGGCCCTATCGCTCGAGCAAGCCCGCTGCGCCCATGCCGCCGCCAATGCACATCGTGACGATCGCGCGCTTGCCTTTGCGACGACGAAGCTCGTGAGCCGCCGTGGCGACGAGCTTTGCGCCCGTGCAACCAAGTGGGTGACCGAGCGCGATGGCGCCGCCGTTGACGTTGAGCTTCTCGGGCGGGATACCGAGCTCGCGTGCGCAATACACGGCTTGGCTTGCGAACGCTTCGTTCATCTCGATGAGGTCAATGTCGGCGAGCGTGAGCTTCGTTTGCGCGAGAAGCTTCTTCACCGCGGGTAGCGGCCCGATGCCCATGATGGCGGGGTCGACGCCGATCGTCGCGAACGCGCGGAACGTCGCCAGCGGCTCGAGGCCGAGCGCTTTGCATCGCTCTTCGGTCGTGATGAGCGCTGCGGCGGCGCCATCCGAGAGCGGCGATGCGTTGCCGGCGGTGACCGTGCCGGTTTGCGTGAACGCGGGCTTCAGCGCCGCGAGGCCTTCACGCGTGGTGTCGGGGCGCACGAGCTCGTCCTCTACGAAGTCGAGCTCGATGCGTTCGTCATCCTTGTATTTTACACCTTTTACCGCGACGATTTCCTCGTCGAAGCGCTTGGCCTCGATCGCCGCGGAGGCCTTTTTCTGGCTCGCGAGCGCGAACTCGTCTTGTTGATCGCGCGTGATGCCGAAGCGCTTGGCGACGTTCTCCGCGGTGATGCCCATCGGCGTGTATACGTCCGGGCAATCGCGCATCGCGCGCGGCGATGCCGAGAGCTTGTTGCCCGTCATGGGCACCATCGTCATCGACTCGACGCCGCCTGCCATGACCATTTCGTACGAGCCAAACGCGACCGCGCTCGCTGCAATCGCGATCGCCTGAAGCCCGCTCGAGCAGAAGCGGTTGATCGTCATGCCGCCCGTCTCGATCGGCAGGCCGCCGAGCAACCCCGCGACGCGCGCGATGTTGAGACCTTGCTCGCCCTCGGGCATGGCGCAACCGAGCACGAGATCTTCGACCATCGCGGGCTCGACCTTCGGAAGACGCGCGAGGAGCGCCGCAATGACTTCTCCCGCAAGCTCGTCTGGCCGCTTCAACGCGAGCGACCCTTTGTGCGCGCGACCGACGGCCGAGCGAACCGCTTCCACGATGACGATGTTCTTCATGTTGTTCGACTCTTGAATGAGTTTCGCACTAGTTTGTTGTTGATCGAGGATCTCGCGGAGCTCTACGAAGCTTCGCTTTGGTTAGTCCCAGGTGATTTCGGAGATGGCCGCGCTCGTGCCGAAATAGCTCGTGACCGTGATGCGCACCCGGCTCGCTCTCGCGCCGCCCGAATCGAAGCCGAGCGTCTCTGACGGCACACGGGTGAAGGTGCCCGACGAGCTCCAACGCACGGCGTCTTCATCGTAGAGCTCCACCTTGAGCTCCTTGGTCGCACGATCGGTGAAGAATTCGCCGTTGCGGATCCAAACATGCCGAAAGGCGCGCGGTGCGTGAAAACGCAGCTCGATCCACGCGCCGGTTTCACCGGCGACCCAGTCCGTGTTCTTGTCACCATCGATCGCGCGATCCGCCGACCACGTCGCGCTGAGCTCGCTCGATGCGCGAATGCGCACGCCATAGACGACTTCATAGGCGAGGCGGGCGACGAACAAGGTGCCGACGAGCAACGCGCCACATTCCAGCCAGCGCTTCACACGCAGTCGCGCGAGCTGCCGCGGGTTTCGAGCTGCGACCATGAGCTCGCTCCACAACGCATCGACGAGGTGGACGGCGCTCGCGAGCCTTGCCCGCAATACGGCAGGAACGGCATCATCGCGCTCGGGAGCCGCCGCGATCTCGGCCATCACGCCGCGCAGCGTTACCGCTACGTGCGCTGTGCCTGCCGAGGGTTTCCACCCATGCTGCTCGAGTGTCGCCCATGCGTCGCGCAGCGCCGCGTCGCTCTCCTTGAAGAGTCGCAATGCATCGGCGAACGCACCCGATGCATCGAGCGCCTCTGCGGCATC
>JBBSFE010000040.1:0-43332 GCA_038239005.1 Polyangiales bacterium | reverse complement strand
TCTCTCTTCGACTATCTTGAAACCTTCTACAATCGCCGCCGCCTGCACTCGGCCCTCGACTACCGCACTCCTGCCGAAGTCGAGTCCGCTTACATCGCCGTTGCGTAACCGCGACTGTCAACGAAACCGAGGGAACTCCACCGCGCGTAACGCGTGCTCTGAACCCATTCTTTCTCCTCTTGTGGCGCCTTGGCGCCTTGGCGGCTTTCTTAGGCCGGGCCAACAGGGGGTGGGCGGTCCGTCATGGAGCGGATCGGCTCGAGGTCGTCGTCGTAGACGGACGCGAATTCGCGTTGGAAGTCGGCGGGCGATTTTTTGATGACGGCCGAGAGGCGCTGCATTTCGAGATCGTCGTCGAGGTCGCTGCGGCGCAGGCGGATCATGTACGTGCGCGCGATGCGGTAGCGATCAGAGTCGAGGTTGACCATGCGCACGCGCATGCGGTTCGTCGCGGGGTCCATGATCTTGTCGAACGGGATGGGCTGAAAGTGCCCGTTCACCATCGCGATGAGCGATTGCGTGCCGCCCTCGATGACGTAACGCGCGGCGCAGTAACCGAGATCACGCGTGTACTCCATGTCGCTCGGCACGGGATCGGCGCAGCGCAATTCGTAACCAATGTCCTTCGACACGATCGTTGGCTTGAGCCCGAGTTGCGCGAGGCGCTTCCGCACCGCGACTTTCATGATGCCGCCGAAGTCGATCTCGGCGATGCGAATATGATCGTGCTCGTCGCGTTCGACGTTGGCGAGCCCGGCAAGATCTTCTTCGGGCAAAATCTCGACGATGCCTTCGGCCATCACGGCGACGCCATCGGTGCGCCCATACGCGAGGCGTTTGATGATCGAGCCCGCAAGCGTGTCGACGACGCTGGAGAGCCGCGGGTTCCTCGCGAACTCCTCGGGCACGAGCGTGACCGTGGCGCCCGCGGCTTTGCCGATGCCGAGCGCGAGATGCCCAGCCTTGCGACCCATCGCGACGACGAAGTACCAGCGCCCGGTCGTCTTCGCGTCGACCATCAGATTTTGCACGAGACCCGCGCCAATGCTGCGCGCTGTCGTGTATCCGAAGGTCGAGGTCTCGAGAGGCAAGTCGAGATCGTTGTCGATCGTTTTCGGAACGTGCACGACGTTGAGCCGACCTTCGGATGCCTTGGCGAGAGAAAACGCGCTGAATGCGGTGTCGTCGCCGCCGATGGTGATGAGCCGACCGACGCCGAGCGCGTCGAGGGCGCCGAGCGTTTTCTGGAGCAGCACCGGATCTTTCGTCGGGTTGGCGCGCGACACGCCGAGCGTTGCGCCGCCCCGAAAGTGAATGCGGCTGGTGTCGGAGATCGTGAGCGGCGTCACGTGTGTGGTGTCGCCTTGCATGATCCACTTGAAGCCTTCTTGAATGCCGAGCACCTCGACACCCGAGAGACATGCGCGAATCGTTGCGGCTCCGATGACGCTGTTGATGCCGGGCGCAGGCCCACCTGCGACGAGAATGGCGAGCTTGTCGTTCTTCACGCGGCGTCCTTCTTCATCTCGCCGCGAATCTTGCTGGCGACGTAGAGGAACGGAAATGAAACGAAGAGCCCGGCGAACCCGAGCAAGTGCTCCCAAGCAATCAGGCTGACGACGATCGCGAAGCCAGGCAAATGCACGTGCTTCGATGTGAGGCGCGGATTCAAATAGTACGCCTCGATTTTGTGGAGCACGAACGTGAGCGCCACGAACACGCCAACACCGAGCACGCCCTTCGCTTGGTACGCAAGCAGCGAGAGCACGACGCCCGACACGATGTTGCCGACGACGGGTATGAGGCCCGACACGAAAATGAGGACCATCAACGAAGGCACGTGATGGATCCCAAGCAGCAAGAGCACGGGAAGCGTGAGCACCGTGTTGACGCCCGCAACGACGAGCTGAAGTTGAATCGTGATGCGAATCGCCTCGGCGACGTAGCCGAGCCAACGCATCACCGTGCCCATGAGCGAGCCGGGGTCGATCTTCTCGCGGAGCTCGTTGAGCTCCTCTTCTTCCAGCGTGTAAATCACGGACAAAATCAGGGCGATCAGGGCCGACATCGCGATGTGCCCGAGCATGCCGACAACGTGAATCGCGCTCTCGGAATATTCCTTTGCGCGCTCCATGAGCTTCGTCGTGTCGGGAAGATGCTCGCGCGCGCGAACGATGAGCGGATTTTCTTCGAGCTCCGCAAGCTGATGAGGGAGCGTGTGCCGCGCGCTGCGAATCGAGTGAATCAGCCGCGGCGCGCCGAGCGCGATCGCAGCCACGAGCGCGGCGACGACACCGGCGAGAATCACCATCACCGATTTCTTGCGCGTCAGCTTCGCGCGCGTCATCAGCGTGTGCGTGGCGAGGCCAAAGGCCGATTGGAACGCAACGAGTAGCGCGACGAGGATGGCCTCTTCGCGAAACAAGTAAATGAGCGTGAGGAAAATCGCGATCGCAAGAAGGCGTCGCGCTGTTTTCTCCCGAAAGAAATCGCCGAGTCGGTCCATGCTTAGCTCACGTGGGTGTCGCGGCGCGTTTCGCTCGGCGCTACGGAGATGGGCTCGGCGTAACCAGGGAGCACGACGCGTGCGCGTGGCGCGAGCGAACGCACCTCGGACACGAACCCGTCGAGATCGATTCCCGGAAGGAGATGGAGGCCGTCTTCGAGCGGCGCAAAGAACGCATCATGATGCGTCGGCACGATGAGCTCGGGCGAGAGCGCGGCGACGAGACGCTTCAGATAGTTGCGCGTCGCTTGCCGACCGGCGAGACCCGCGAGGATGACGTCGGCGTGGATGCCCTCGAGCTCGGTGTCGATGAGGTCCGCGCTGCCGTTGTGGTAGATGGCCGTGCCCGCTGCATTCAAGAGGACGCCGAACGCGCCGCCCATTTTGTATTGCCACGCGCGCGCCGGCAATCGTGGGGGTTTGCGCACTTCGCCGGGAAACGGAACGCGGCCAAGCGCGATGCGACCATGCAGGCTCGGCACGAAGCGGACGTCGATGTCGCCGATCGTGATGGCGCCGCCTGCTGCGCTGATTTCGACGAGCTGATCGTCAGCCACACCCTCAGCACGCGCAAACGCACACGTCGTGCGCGACCCAACGAGCTTGGCGCCGGTTTTTTTCGCGATGCGGGGCGCATCGAGCAAATGATCGTAGTGGCTATGGCCGCACAAGATTGCGTCGACCTCGTTCGGGATCCATCGCGCGATGGCCTCATCGTTCGGCTCGAGGCGCCGCGTTGCGACTTGCCCCAGGCGATGCCGCGACACGTACGGGTCGATCAGGATCGTGGTGCGCGCCGTCGACACGACGTGCGCTGCGGTTCCGAGCCATGCAATCTGCACGGACCCGGCGCTCGTCTTTGGTCGAGGCGGCGGCGTGAACCGCGGGAACGCGAGGTCGTAGAGGAGCGTCGTCACAAGTCGTCGTGGAAGAGCGGCTCGCGATTGCGGACGTATCGGTACACGAGCTGGCGCGCTTCGGGTGTGATGTGCGTGAACTTCGCGCCGAACCCAGGAGGCGCGTCGCCGCCTTGCTCGCGCGCCCACTGGACGATCGCGTTTGCTTCGAATTCGTAGCCGCCGGGCATCGACACGCGAAGTCGTACGGGCGAGCCAAGCTTCGGGATCATGTACGTCGACACGAAGAGGCCGCCGTGATCGATGATGTCGTTGCCCGATAGGCCCTTGTAAAAATTCGACGGGCTGTGCGCGCCGAGATCGGCGGCAATCACCGCGGCGTTGTCCATCGCGGGCGGCGCAGGCGGCCGACCCGACTGCGGTTGAAACGGATTTCCAGCCGGCGCGGCCGACGTCGCGGCCATCGGCGAGCGCCCCGGCGAAGCCATGGGTGCGGCCATCGGTGCAGCAAATGGATCGCGCGCCTGCATCGGCTGCATAGGCTGAACGGGTTGCTGCTGCGGAGGCGGCCCATACGGACCCGCCTGTTGCGGCTGCGGCTGTTGCGGCTGCGGCTGTTGCTGCTGTTGCTGCTGCTGCGGGGGCGCGTACTGAGGCTGCGGCGCGGTCCGAGCGAACGCGGCATTCGGTGGCGCAGCGGCAGCGGGTTGCTGGCCGAGCTTGTGAATCGCGTGCACGAGCCCGAGCGAGCCCGCGACCGCTTCCATCGCGTGCGCGATGGCGGGATGATTTTGCGGCTGCGCTTGGAGCTGAGAGAGAGCACCGCGAACGTTGTTGAGCGCGACCTCCGAGTGCGGGAGGATTTGCGTACCGTTGTTTCGCTCGATTTGATGGAGCGCGCTCATCGCCTGCGCGATGGGCGTCGCGAGCTCCTGAACCTGCGGTGGCAAGCTCGGATCGGATTGGAGCGCGCTGAGGCCGCGCGCGAGGGATTCGCGCGCACTTTTGGCTGTCGTGGCGATGTCGGACAAGGGTCTCTCCCAAAGGATGGGGTTTTGGCGATGCTATGCGAGCGCGCTCCGCAATCCAACTGCTGTTGCGAGCGCGTCTGGGCCTAGAAATGCGTCGGTTTCTTCTTTTCGGCCCGCACGAAGCTCGAGCGCGTGATCTGCCGCGCGAACGACGGCCATGCCATCGGCGCGAACGGCCGCCTCACCCGGCTCGAGCGCGCGCGGGAAATCCCGCGTGGGCGCGACCTCGAGGAGCACGATCGTTTCGTCGCCGATGTCGCTGAACGCTCCGGGCCACGGCGCCGCTGCACGCACGCGACGCGCGATCGTTTCAGCGGGCGCGTTCCAGCGAATCTCGAGCATGTCCTCGGTCGGCGATGGTGCGAGCGTCGCGCGCGATTCGTCTTGTGCGATTTTCGCCGGCGGCTCTCCGCGCGCGTATGCGGCGGTCACCTCGCGCAGAAGCGTGATCGAAGGTCGGTCGAGCTTCTTCGCGAGCGTCCACGCGTTCCATTTCGGATCGATGACGACGGGGACCTGCCGCAAAATCGCGCCCGTGTCGTATGTGGGGTCGAGCACGTGTGCCGTCACGCCCGTTTCCAAGTCGCCCGAATCGATCGCCCAAAAATACGGATCGGCACCGCGATGGCGCGGCAAGAGCGATGGGTGCACGCCAAACGCCGGAGCGATCGCGAGAAGCTCCGCTGGAAGACGCTTCGTCCAAAACCAACTCACGACGAGCTCGGGCTCGAGCGCCGCTATGCGATGGAGCGCGGCAGGCGACGACGGATCCGGTCGCACGAACGCACGCGCGCCAAACACCTTTTTCGCGCGACGCACGCCGGGTGCGTCATCGCGCGCGATGGCGACGTACACGAGGTCGTGCCCATCACGCGCGAGAACGAGCGCGCCGAGCGGCATGCCGAAGTACGCGATGCGCAATTCTACTTCAGCTGGGCGCGGCGACTGTGCCCGCTTCTTCGCCGAGCTGGCGAAGAAGTGCCGTGCGTGCGGCGTGCTCGACGAGCGACCAAAGCTGCGCGCGATCGGTGCTGCGACCCAAGAACCCGATCGGAATGCGGAACCCGCCTTTGTCGCGGCGCCCGCCGCCGAATGCGCGACCGCGATCGTCGAACCCAAATGCGGCTTCGAGCCACGCGGCAGGGTCGACGCTGGGCGAATGCGTGCGGAGTGAGCCTTCGATGAACTTGTCGCCGACGACGCCGTAGACGACGACGGTGTCGATGTCTTCGCGGCGAATCAAGAAGTCCGCGGCTTGCGCGATGGTGTCGCGCTCGCCGTCGGGCACGAACCCAACGCCGGCCATCGCGAAGTTACGACGCACGACGAGCGCCGCGAGGGCGCGCGCGATGACGTCCATCGCGCTTGGTGCGATCAAGTGGCGGCTCAAGTCTTGGAGGAGATCGCGGTCGCATACCTCGGCGATCATCGCGGCGGCGCGGAAGTCGAGAGCGCGTGCGAGCGTGAAGTCGTCGGTGTCGGTGGAGAGACCGTGCATCAGCGCGGTGGCGATGCGGCGGTCGTCCTCTGATTCGGTGTCTAGCGGCGCGAGAGCGCTCAAGTACTCGACGAACATCGTCGCGGTCGCGCCGACATCGTGACGAATGTCGACGAAGCGCGCGCGCGGCGGCGCGTTCGTTCGGTGGTGATCGATGATGGCGAGCGTCTCGAGGTTGTCGGCGTCGGCCAAATCAGGATCAACATCGTGCGCGTCCACGAGCGCGAGAAAATCGACGTTGCCGACGTCCTTCACGGATTTGATTTTTCGGAGCTCGAGCCCGAGCAACTTCACGAGCGCGCGGTTCTCGCGGTGACTCAGCTCGTGGAGGTACGCGATGGTCGTCTGGCCGACGCCCAGGTGATTCGCGAGGTGAACGAACGCGAGCGCGCTTGCGATGCCATCCGGATCGGGATGGCCACGCAGCGGAACGAGAATTCGTTTCCCTTTTGCCGCCGAGAGCGCCTCAGCGAACGCCTGCGCGCGATCCGCGCTACCAGCTCCAGGAACAACCAAACGCCGAACAGGATCCGTCATTGTGGGGCGGTTATTGTGGACCCGAAGCGCGCCTGTCGTCGAGTTCATCGCATCGCGGCTCGACGGCACTCTCGGGCAACCGCCATGCCGAGATGCCATGCGCACGGAAGCAATGCTATTTCTCGCGCCACGCAAGAATGAGACCTCGACCGTGATGCAACGTTTCCTCGGTGGCCTTCGCGCCGTGATCGCGTCGATTGCACCCGCGCTCGTGGTTGCGCTGCCTCCTCTCGCGTGGGTTCGTGAAGGCACGTATCGCGCGTCGCTCACCACACTCGGACGCGACCAAGGAATCTTTCAGTACATCGCGTGGGCGATCGCACACGGCGACGTCGACTACCGCGACGTGCGCGACGTGAATGGTCCGCTCACGCATCTCGTTCACATGGTGCTCCTCGCGCTGGGCGGGCGAGACGAACATCGGTTTCGCGTTCTCGATCTCGCGATCAGCGCCGTGACGTTCGCGATCGTCGGCGCATGCTTGCCCGGCATCGCGCGGAGCTTTCGCGCCGAGGGCCGCGCCGCGGAATGGGGCGCGCGCATCGGGTGGGCATTCGCAGGTTGGGTCGTGCTCGGCGGCCAGCTCCTCACGTACCTCTATTGGGACCTCGCGCAGCGCGAGACGTTCTGCAATTGGTTCATCCTTCCGAGCGTCGCGCTCCAGATGCTCGCGCAGGGCAAGCTCGCCACCGAAGACCCCACCCACAAGCGTCGATGGCTCGCGGTGCTCGGCCTCGCGGGCGCGCTCAGCTTGATTCCGTGGTTCGGCAAACCCACGTACGCGCTCTTCACGATCACGCAGGTCATTGCGCTTCTCGTTGATCGCCACCTCGCCGCGCGCCCGAGCCGCATGCTCGCGGCGTTCGCGGCCGGCGGCGTGCTCGGCATCGCATCGCAGCTCGCGTTCGTGCTGCGTTACGGCGATCTCGGCGCGTTCATCCACATCACGCTCTACGACGTTCCCGCGATGTATCGCTTCATGCTGCCGCGCACGCCGGGAGAAATTCTCAGCTTGCAGTGGGGCGGCGTCGTGAGCGCGCTCTCCCTCGTGACGTGCGCGCTCATGGTTGCGCTCATCCTCGATGGTCAGCTCGCCAAACGCGCTCTCGCGATCGCGCTCTTTCCGCTGTGCGGGCTCGCGTCGGTCATCGCGCAGGGCAAAGGATTTCCGTACCACTTTCATCCCGTGAGCGCGGGGCTCTACTTGCAGTGGCTCGTGCTCGTCGTGTGGATGTGGGAGCGCTACTCCGCGCGATCACGCGGAACGTTCGTCCGCGTCGTTCCGTTTTTCGCGTCGGCAGCGCTCGCAGCTCGGCTGTGTTTTCTTTTGCCGTCATCGCCGCACATCACCGACATATGGATTCTCGACAAAGGCGCGACGGCCGAGAAACGCGCGAGCCACGACTATCTCGTCTATTTCCGCGACGGAGATTTTTTCCCGTGGGAAATGCGGCAATCCGCGGCGTACTTGCGCGAGCACACGGGCCCAAACGATCGCGTTCAGATGTACGCGATGGATCCGTATTTGTTGTTTCTAGCCGAACGCAAAAGTGCCACGCCTTACATCTACGCATACGATCTGAACGCCGACGCCGCCCTCGCCGGCTCATGGATGAAGCGCGGCCTTCATCCGACGGATGCGCAGGCCGCGCATATTCGCGCCCTCCGCGATGATCACGAGCGCGACATGCTCGCGCGCCTCGAGCGTGAGCCACCTGCGGCGTTTGTGTTCATCGACAAGGCTCCACTCGTCACCTACGACGACGCCTTCTTCGACTTCAAGCTCCACAACCCCGAAGCCGGCGCATGGGTCGAGTCGCACTACCGCGAAACAGCAGCGTTTGGTGAGGACCGAATCTGGCTGAGGCTCGACTTGGCCGTCGCACGTACGTCACGTTGAAGTGTTATAAGAGCTGGCCTCCATGGAACCGCAGGGACCGAGTCTCGTGCCGCCGCAGAGCACGCCGTCTCTCACGGTGGCGCCGCTCTCGTCCACGCCCAACGTGGGCGAGCCCGATTTTCGGGCGCCCGGGCTCTATCTGAATCGCGAGCTCTCGTGGATGGAGTTCAATAGTCGCGTCCTCGCCGAGAGCGAGAACGAGTCGGTGCCGCTACTCGAGCGCCTCAAGTTCTTGACGATCGTCTACTCGAACCTCGACGAATTTTTCATGGTTCGCGTCGCGGGCCTCAAGCAGCAACAAAGCGGCGACGTCAGCGATCTCGGCCCCGATGGCATGTCGCCGGCCGAGCAGCTCCAAGCTCTCTCCGAGCGCGTGCACGATCTCGTCGCGCTCCAATATCGCTCGCTTCTCGAGCGCGTGCTGCCTGCGCTCGCCGAAAGCGGCGTGCTGATCGTCAAACCCGATCAGCTGGATGAAGCGGCGCTCCGCATTCTCGACGAGCGCTTTTACAACGACGTCTTTCCGGTGCTCACGCCGATCGCCATCGATCCGGGTCACCCGTTTCCACACTTGCGCAATCGCAGCTTGAACCTTGGTGTCATGTTCGACGAATCGGCCGAAGCAAACTTCGGCGTCGTGCAAGTGCCGATGGTGCTCCCGCGCCTGCTCGAAATCCCCGGCGTGAAGGGCGCGCGTCACGCGTACGTGCTCCTCGAAGATCTCATCGCGCGTCACGCGGGCACCATTTTTCCGGGCGTTCGTCTGCGTGGCACGTACACCTTCCGCGTCACGCGCAACTTCGACATCGAGATCGACGAAGAAGAAGCCGAAGACTTGCTGCAGACGATTCAGCAAGAGCTTCGCAAGCGCGAGCGCGGCAATGCCGTTCGCGTCGAGGTCGCTGGCTCACCCACGCCGACGTCGCTCGCGAAGCTCGTGCGCGCGCTCAAGCTCGATCAAGACCGCGACGTGTACCGCGTGCCGGGCATGCTCAACATCAACGACTTGATCCAGCTCGTCACCCGCGACGAACGCCGCGATCTCCGCGATGAGCCCTTCACGCCGCAAGCCGTTCCGATTTTACGCGACGCCGAGGATCCGTTCGCGGTCATTCGCGAGCGCGACATCCTCATTCATCACCCGTACGAAACGTTCGAGCACGTCGTCGATCTCATCTCGCGCGCCGCCGACGATCCGGACGTCCTCGCCATCAAACAAACGCTCTATCGCGCCGGCGGCGACTCACCCATCGTGCGTGCGCTCGCGCGTGCGGCAGAAGCCGGCAAGCAAGTCACGGCGGTCGTCGAGCTCAAAGCCCGATTCGACGAAGAGTCGAACATCGTTTGGGCGCGCATGCTCGAGCAGTCGGGCGTGAACGTCGTTTATGGCCTGTTGGGGCTGAAAACCCACGCGAAATGCATGCTCATCATCCGGCGCGAGCGCGGCAAGCTCCGTCGATACGTGCACTTCGGAACGGGCAACTACAACCCATCGACGGCACGTCACTACACCGACGTCTCGCTCATCACCGCGCGCGAAGCCATCGCCGAAGACGCATCATCGCTCTTCAACTTGCTCACGGGTTACAGCGCGCCACCCAAGTGGAAGTCGCTCATCGTTGCGCCGCTTGGCTTGCACGAAGCCGTGCTCGGTCTCATCGCCCGCGAAACGGAGCACGCTCGGGCCGGGCGACCCGCGCGCATCATCGCGAAGATGAACGCCGTCGTCGACGAAGACGTCATCGAAGCGCTCTATCGCGCGTCGAGCGCGGGCGTCGAAGTGTCGCTTCTCGTGCGCGGCATCTGCTGTTTGCGACCCGGCGTACCCGGTGTCAGCGAGAACATCGACGTGCGTGCCATCGTCGATCGCTTCCTCGAGCACGGTCGTCTCTTCAGCTTCGCGAACGGCGGCAAGCGCGAGCTCTTCATGGCCAGCGCCGACTGGATGCCCCGAAACTTCCATCGCCGCGTCGAAGTCATGGTTCCGATCGAGGACGAAGAGACGAAAACACGCATCGCCGAAATTCTCGAAGTGCAGCTCTCGGACACCGCCAAAGCATGGCGACTCGGCAGCGACGGCAGCTACGTGCGCATCGTGCCCGCACCGGGCGTCGCACCGTTTCGCTCGCAGCAACGCTTCATCGACCAAGCACGCGACAAGGTCAAAATTGCCGACACCGCTGCGCGCAGCACGGGGCGTTTTCACCTCGCGCGCGCGGTGCCTCCGCGCAACGGCAAGAGCCAAGAGCGACAACGCCGCGTCGTGAAGAAGCCCACGCCGCAGTGACGCACGCCGAAGGCCGGGATTTGGTACATTGAGCCCCGATGTTCGGCATGACCCGCGGAGAGATCGCGCTTGTGGCGTTCGTCTTCGCGCTCGTCTATGGCGCGATCGTGCTGCCGCGTCTCGCCGAACGCGTCTTCGGCGGTAAGAAGGACGCCCCATGACCGCGGGCGAGAAGTCGACCGTGTTCATCTGCGATCCGTCTGTCGAGGCGGAGCGCATCACGCAGGCCCTTCGTGCGGCCGAGTTTCACGTCGTCGATGTGCCGCTGTCGATGCTCGTCGCGCGCGTTGCAGTGCAGAGGCCACGCGTCGTCATTCTCGATGCCGACGCCGATGGCGCGCTCGATGCGATTGCACGCATGCGCGAGCTTCCGGACGCAGAAGGAATCGATGTTCTCTTTTGCGGTCGCCCGGGTGCGGCGCTCGCGGGCGCTGAAGACGCGCTCGCGCACGAAGGTAGCGGTTTCTTTGCGCGCCCCGTGAACGTGCCAACGCTCCTGAAGAAGATCGAGTCGCTCGTCATCGGACAAGAGGAAGCAGCCGCGAACGTCGAACCCGCCGAGCCAGCACCGCGTCCGGTTTCTCAGCCGCCCGTGATGACGCAGCGATCAAACCCGCCTGGCGCGGCCGAGTCGCGGCCGTCGCGCCCACCGTCTCAACCGCCGCCGGCGTCCCGGCCGCCGCCTTCGCATCCGCCTTCTCGACCACCCGCGTCTCTCCGCGACGTTCCGGGCGGCCCACTCAGCACGCGCACCGCGACGCCGAGCATCGTGAGTCGCGAGCTCGCGGAGCTCCTTTCGCGCGCGGAAGAAATCGCTGCCGACCAAGCGCCGACGAGTGACGCGCCAGCGCAATCACCCGAGGACGAAATCCAAGCCGTTCTTCCGGAAGACGTTCTCGCAGCGCTCGACGCACCACTCGAAGACGACGACGAAGGCGAGTACGAGCCCGAGGGCCAAGCGCGCGTGACGACGTCGGGCGGTCGCGGCGCAACGACGGGCGTGCGTGATCCCGCGTCGCACCGCGAGGCATCGGTCGTACCCGATCCGCTCACCAACGATGGCTCGGCGCTCGCGCATCAAACGCTAGGCGAGCCGGTGATGCAAACCGGCGGAACGACCACGCCACACCGACATCGCACGCGATCATCGGAGCCCGCGCCCGCGATGCCCGCGTTCGGCGGCCACGATCCCACGGTCGCACTCACGACGCCGCCACGTCGATCGAGCTCAGTTCCGCCGCCGTCATCGTTACACTTGCACCAACCACCGAGCGCGCTCTCCACGACGCTGGGGAGCGAGCTGCTCATTCAACAAGGCGGAATGATCAGCGCGCCGATCGCGCCGTTTGCCCAGCCCAACACTTTGGCTCAGCCTCCGGTGCAAAGCATTGGGAACGCGTCGATGCCGCTTTCGCCCGCTCCGTCGACCTTCGAAGAACCGCCTTCGCGCAATCCGCCGGCGGGTGGTCCGTCCGCGCGCGCGCGCAGCGTGTCGCAATCGACGGGGCCGTATGCGCTCGGTCCGGGTGATGCGCCGCGTGTGCTCGGGCAAGCGATCGCCGCTCGACAAACCGGTGCGCTCACGTTCGACACGCCAACGGGAGTGCGACGCATCGTTCTTCGCGAAGGCGACATCGTCACGGCTGCATCGGGCGTCGACACGGAATCGCTTCTCGCATTTCTCGGCGCACGCGGGGACCTGCCACGTGAACGCGTCGAAGCGCTCGCGGGTCGCTTGCCTCCCTATGGTCGTCACGCAGGTGCCGCGCTCGTCGCGCAAGGTGCGCTCGGTCAAGAGCAGCTGTGGCCCGTGCTTCGTGCGCACGCGGAATATCTGATGGGGCAAACGTTGCTCGTCGCCGGCGGCACTGCGCTGCTCGAGCCAGAGCCGCAAGGTCGTCTGAAAACGGAGCCGAGCGTGTTCGGTGGTGCACCGGGCGCGGAGATTTTCGTCGACGTGCTTCGTCGCGTCGTCTCGAACGAAGACGCAACCCAACGTTGCGGTGGTCCGGCATCGGTCGTCGGCGAAGGGTCACGCGCTGCGCTCGTGCGTGAATGCGGCCTCACCGGTGACGAGATCGACGCAGTTCAAAGCGCGCGTGGCGAGCGTCTCGATGCGATCGCAGCAGCTTTTCCCGAGGGCGACATGCCGTCGGTCCTTTACGCGCTTTCGCTGCTCGGTGTCGTCGAGATGGTTCGCAGCGTGCTCGAACGCCCACCCCGGGAGGCAGCGGGTCCAGATGCGATCGACGAGGATGCTGTGCGTGATCGTGTGCGTGCGCGCATCGAACTCGTTGACGAAGGCGACTACTTCGCGCTCCTCGGCGTTCCGCACAGCGCAACGGCCTACGAAGTACGCCGCGCGTATTTGGATTTGCGTCGCGCCTTCGAGCCGTCGCGTTTGCTGACGCCGGGTTTGATCGATCTCGCCGAGGACGTCCGTCGCATCGCGAGCGTGCTCGAAGAGGCGTACGAAATCCTCGGCGACAGCGCCCGACGCGAGCGTTATCGCCGCGCCATCGATGCGGCTCCGCGCGAAGCTTAAAAGCGCGCTGGGATGAGCTTGTCGTTCGCAATGTTCTGACGTGCTACAAAACCCGGCATGTCGAACTTTGGCATTCGCGGGGGCGTGCCGCGCAGCGCGCCTGCTTCCGCGCGAGCAGCCCGCCCCGGCGCCATTCCGACCATCGGCGAGCAAGACTTCGAACAAGAAGTGCTCCGCTCCGAGCTGCCGGTGCTCCTCGAGTTTTCTGCAGAGTGGTGCCAGCCGTGCAAGCAGATCGCACCCGAGGTGGAGTCGTTTGCGAAGGAGATGGAAGGCAAAATCTCCGTTCGCAAAGTCGACATCGACAAGTCGCCGCTGCTCGCGCGCGAGCTTCGCATTCAATCCGTCCCGACGTTCATGGTCTTCGCGCAAGGTCGCCCGGTCGATGCAGTCGTCGGCGCAATCGGCAAGAAGAAGCTCCGCGAGATGGTCGATCCGTTTTTGCCCCGCGCCGAGGGTGCGCTCAAATCGATCGAGCTCGCGCAGTTGATCAAAGAAGGTCGCGTCGTCCCGGTCGACACGCGCGACGCGGGCGCATTCGGTCGCGCGCACCTGCCGACCGCACGGCACATGGCGCTCGAGGAGATCGAGTCGCGCCTCGCCGAGCTCCATATGATGACGGCGCAGCCCGTGCTTTACTGTCGGTCGGGCGACAAAACCAAAGTGATGGCCGACAAGCTCGCAGCTGAAGGCATGCCGGTGATGTTTCTCGAAGGGGGGCTGCTCGCTTGGGAGAGTGAGGGGCTCCCCATCGAGCGGGGTTGACGATGGAACACGAACACACGCCGGACCTAACGCGCTTTCGTGCGCTCCTCTCGACGCACATGGCGAAGAAGGGCCTGCGGTCGACGGACCAGCGTCGGCTCATCGTCGAAACGTTTTTCAAATCACCGAACCACGTGAGCATCGAAGAGCTCCTCGCCCAGGTGCGTTCTCAAGATCCCAAAGTTGGCTACGCCACGGTGTACCGCACGCTCAAGTTGTTGACGGAATGCGGCGTCGCGAACGAGCGACGCTTCGGTGATGGCCTCGCGCGATACGAGCTCGCGGACGACGCGTCGCACCACGATCATTTGATTTGCATCGACTGCGGCACCATCGTCGAATTCGAGGAGCCGCGCATCGAGACGCTGCAGGAAGCCGTCGCCGAGGCCAACGGGTACGAGCTACGGAGCCACAAGCACGAGCTCTACGGGGTTTGCGGGGACTGTCAGACAAAGGCAAAGGCAGCGAACCGCCGCAACTAGCGCGTTTGCGTTTGCGTTTGCGTGCGCGTTTGCGTGCGCGTTTGCGTTTGCGTGCGCGGTTGCGTGCGCGGTTGCGTGAGAGGAGAGCCTTAGGGGGCTGCTAGGTGGGGCTCTGGGTCTTTTTATTTTCGCGCGGTGCTCGGTCGCGTCAAGGACGACGCCACGAGGCGTCGCCGCTTCGCTGCGCTAAGCGGTGCCTTCGGCCTACATGACACGCCCTCCGCTCCGCGCGCTGGGGACCTGCAATCGATTGGCGATTGCGAAGGAGTTGATTGAACATGTTGAGAATTTATTTTGTGGCTTTGGAAATGTGTCGGGATGTTGCTCGGGTGGCCAAAGAGATCGAGCGGCACGACAAGAATCTTGCGGATCAGATTCGACGCGCTGGGACGAGCGTTGCTTTGAACATCGCCGAAGGGAGCGGGGCGTATGGCGGGAATCGAAGGCAGCGCTATCACACCGCCATGGGGAGCGCGGGAGAGGTCAGCGCTTGTTATGATTGTGCAGAATACATGGATTACATCGCGCCGCTCGCGAAGGTCATTCGCGAGCGGCCGATGATTGTTCGCAACACGTTGGTCAACGTGCTTCACCTCAGACGATGAGGTTGATGAGCGTCGCGATGATGCGCTCGAGCTCGTCCACGAGCGCATCGTCTACGCTCTCGATGTAGCCAAACGCGATGGCCACCTCGAGGCACGCTCTCACTTCTTTCGCGGAGCCCAGCGCATTGTAGTACCTCGCGTTGCGATTCTTGCCTTGAGACGAGCTCCCTTCGGCGATGTTGAGCACGACACTGCTCGCCGCCCGCCTCAGCTGCCGAGCAAGATCCGGATCGCGCCTCTCGACAAGCCCCAGCAGCCTCTTGAGCCGACGAATCACCGACAGTGCAACTTGATAAATTCTGAGCATGTTCTCTTCTCTCTGCCTCTCACCGCGAAAGGCAGCCCCCCGAGCGCACGGCGCGCAGCGCGGCTCAAGGATGCCGAAGGCACCGCGCAGCGCAGCGAAGCGGCGACGCCTCCTGGCGTCGTCCTTGAACCGCGCGAGCACCGTGCGATCCTCAAAACTGCCGAGCGAGCATCTCTCCTTCCCGCTCCGCGTACGCGTGCGCGTTGGCGTTTGCGTTTGCGTGCGCGTTGGCGTTTGCGTACGCGTGCGCGTTTAGACCACGATCACTCGCGCGTCGGTAACCACGATGTTCATCGGGACGTCATGTGGGAACGACGGGACCTCGACCAGGAGCTGAAAGTCGTACGCCACGCCGATCTTCGTCGCGCTTGGGTGCCGCGTTAGCGCGCGATCGTAGAAGCCCGCGCCGTAACCCAGGCGGTGCCCGTCGCTCGAGAGTGCGATCGCGGGGACGACGATCACTTCGGGGAACATCTCGGGAGCACTGCGTGGGCCACCGCGGAAGCCAAGGTCGTCGTCCACCAGCTCGGGCACCGTCGATGTACGGAACGTCATGACGTTCGATTCGTCGAGCGAGGGGTATGCGATCTCCGCGTCGCGCGCACGAAGCAAGGTGTCGAGCGGGCGCAGGTCTACTTCGTGGCGCTCTTCGATCGGCCAGAAGAGAGCGATGCGCGTTGCGCGCGTGATGGCGTCGAGTGTGGCGAGGCGTTCGACGATGCGCTCCGAGCGTTTCGCGCACGCAGAGGCCGGCGTCGTGTGGCGGAGCGCGCGCAGGCGTTTGCGGAGCTCCGCTTTGGCGCGGGCGATGAGCGCGTCGTCAATCATCGGCGACGACGACGAGCTCGCGCGCAAGGCCGCGTTTTTTCTTGTTCGAGTTGATCGGACGCGGGGCCTCCACTTCGTCCATTCGGAAACCCTTGTAGAGTGCACGCGTTTCCGGTGTGTCGGCGTTCGAGAGCATGACGCGAGCCCCGACAGTGCGAAGGCGCCTGATTTCCGCGACGAGACGCGCTTGGTCTTCGGGGCCGAAACCACCGGCGGCGTAGCTCGTGAAGTCTGCGGTCTTCGAGACTGGAACGTACGGCGGGTCGAAGTAAACGAAATCGCCTTCGCCTGCGCGCGCGGTCGCTTTGGTGAAGTCGCCGATGTGAATCTTCGTCCGCACGAGCGCGACGCGTGCAGCGCGCAGCGTATCGGGATCGCAAATGCGCAGATCGTCGCGATAGCGACCGAACGGCACGTTGAACTTCCCCTTCGAGTTCACGCGCCAGAGTCCGTTGTAGCAAGTGCGATTGAGAAATAAGAAGCGCGCGGCGCGATTCACGTCCGTCATTCGCGTGGGATCGAGATCGCGCGTCTCGTAGAACAGCGTGCGATCGTAGCGGTACCGAGCCATCGCACGAATCACCGCTTCCGCGTTCTTCTTCACGGCGCGATAACACGTGACGAGCTCTGCGTTGGCGTCGCACAAAACGGCGCGTTCGAAACGACGCGGCGACTCGCTCGCGAGCGCGAAGAAGAGCGCCGCGCCACCCGCGAATGGCTCGATGTACGTGCGAACGCGCGCCGGAACGTGCGGCCGGAGTGAGTCGAGCAGGCGTGTCTTGCCGCCCGCCCACTTCACGATCGGTCGCATCGCGGATGACTATAGCGCGCTTCGCAGCGGGTCCACGCGCTCGCGTGCGATCGCAAAGGTGGCGTCGACGCCGGGCGTGCGCGCGAACACCATCGCTTGGTTTTTGCGCAACACATCGCGACCGAGCACGAGGCGCAGCTTGTCGTCGACGCGAACCTCGAGCGAAGGCGCGCCGAACCCCTCCTCCGGTGCGGGAGGACCCAGGCGAACGACGTCGTCGGCGCGGAGCGCATCGAGTGCGCTCGTCACCGTTTCGATCCCGACGGGAAGGCCCGCATCGGGACCGACGAAGCGATCGGCAACGCGGCGCAGCGTCACCCGCACGCCCGGGCGCGAGAGTGCGAGCGTCGTCGCTTTCGATGATTCGATCGCGAGCGCGGATTTGTCGATCAGAATGCGCGCGAGCGCGTCGTGAAAGAGCCGTGGCTCGAGAAAGACGGGGCTCGTAAGCGCCGCGCCGCGTGTGTCTGTGACCATCGCGTAGACGCCTGTTTCGCCGTCGCGTCCGAGTTGGAGCTTCACATGACGCGCGCCGTCGCGTGTGCCGAGTGTGACGGCGCAGCTCGTCGTCGAGAAACCAAAGCTGCCGTCGTCGGCGTCGGCGACCCATGCATCCGCGCGAAGACGCGCGATCTGATCGACGACATCGAGCGCGCCCGCCTGGTCCGCGGTGTAGCCGGCGGGCGATGCGAGCTTCCAAGCGTTCCCGTCGCGCGTGATGTCTTGCGCCGTGCCGCATCGAAGCGAAATGCTCGCGACGTCTTTTGGATCGAGCGCGGGTGCGATCACGTCTTTGCCTTTGAGCGCCGACTTCGACGGCACGAGCCGGCGCTCGACCTCCGGGGAAATCTCGAGGCGCGCATCATCCGAGAGGCGACGCGCGAACCACACGTGGTCCGGGCCCGGCGCGACGTCGACGAGCTCGTCACCCTGCATCTCACCGCCCTTCACACGAACGTGCGCGAGCGCAATGAACGGCTCCCCCGCGGGATACTTCACGACGTGCGTTCCCTTCGCGCGCACGACGGCGCTCGCGAGCGCGTTGGCTGCGTCGACTTCGTCGCCCGCGAGATCGCGATCGAACGGCGCGCGCGCGTGCCAGCCGCTTCCCTTGCGTGCGAGCTCGATTTTCGCGTCGCTCGTTGCACTCGTCAGCGTGACTTCTTCGATCTCGTCTTCGTGCGCGAAAAAGAGCCGCGTGTCGGCGAGCTCGTCTGCGGTCATCGAGAGGCCCTCGATGATTCCCTTCGGCGCGCATGCGGCGAGACGTGTCGGCGCCGTACGAACGACGATGACGTCATCGGGATGATCGCGACACGGGCCTCCGACACGCAGCTCCCCGCGCGGTCGCCCGTCTTTCGGTGTCATGGCGATCGTGATGACGGCGTCGGCCACGTCTTCGTTCGTGAACGTCTCGGCGCGCATCTCCGAAAATGCGGACCACACCTTGTCGAGCGCTTCGCGAGATGCGCGAATCCCGGAACCGGCGATCTTGAACGTGAGCTCGCCCGTGCGCTCGATGCGCAAATCGCCGGCTTTCGTGTGAATGTCGAGCGACGCGAGATCGAGCGACAAATACGGCACCAGCGTGCGACTGCGATACGTCGATGCCGGCGCGAGCAATTTCTCGACGAGCTCTTTGGCGACGACATACACGCCCTCGCCTTCGACTTTGAAATACGCCGCGCCTTCGGGCGTTGGCGCAGCCGCACCGAGCGCGAATTTGTAGACGAGCTTGCCCATCGCGATCATCCCCGACGCGCGAGGCGAATCGAACGTGGGCGCAGACTTCGGCTCCACCTTGCGAACGAACGTCGCAAACTCGAAGGCCGACGTGAGCTGCTCCACCGCATTCGGATCGGCAAGACCCACCTCGGGTGACTCGAGACGCCACGCAGCGTCCGCGTCGCGATCGACGTCGCGAGAGAGCACGAGCTTTTCGGCAGCCTTGTTGATCTCGATCCGCGAGAGAGCGTCGCGCCGAAAAGCGGAGAGCACGTTCTTCGGGCGGAGCCCTCGTTCGGTGTCGGTCACCGATGCGCGGTCCATCCAAATCCAAACGCCCAGCGCAAGCGCGATCGCCGCGAGCACGATCGACGTCGTGTGCTTGCGCCACTTCACTTCTTTTTGCCCTTGTTCTCCGTCGACCGGCGACGAAGCGCGACGAGTATGCCGAGCATCGCCGCTGCGATGGGCATGTACGCGAGCACGTAGCGACGTACCTCGCTCTCGACTTGTGCGCTCATGCGCAGGCCGGCGCCGACGCTCGGCTTGTCTGGCACGTCGAGGAGCGACGGCTTGGCCGAGAGCCACGCGATCGAGTTGCCCATCATGAACGCCGTGCCATGCCACGGAAGCGGTGCGCGAAAGTTCGAGGTCGCAAACGCGTAGCTCGACCCAACGACGACCACGCGCGGACCATGAGGCGCGCTCTTCGTTGCTTTCATGCCCTCGCTCGCCATAGCCAAAATGAAGGGCCCCGAGCGATCCGTGCCGAGCTTGTCGGGGATGTCGAGCGACGAGGCGCGCGCGATCTGCGATGCCCGCTCTTCGCTCACGGCGAACGCGTGATCGCTCGACGCGAGCAAGTCCACGAGCGTCGCGCCCGACGTCACGCGACGAAGTGGCCGCGCGACATCGAGGACGACCTTTGGCACGTCGCGCATTTCGTCGGTCGGCACGAGACCCGTCGTGATGGGGCTCGCCTTCGGAGTTGCAACGAACGTGTCGCCGCGCGCGTTTGGAAACGCGAGCGTCGGATCGGCCTCGATCACGAGCAAATCATCGAGCGCTATCCCGAACGGCTCGAGCACTTTGCCAAATGCCGTCGCCGGCTCGCGCGCTTCGGCGCCGATCGCGAGCAGCATGTTCCCGCCCGACATCAAGTACGCACGAAGACGCGTCACTTCCGGATCACTCAGCGCGCCGAGACCATGACTCGATTGCGGCCGCGGCGCGGCGACGAGCACGACGTCGCATCCTTTGAATGGTTCGTACGCGTTCTGCGGCGTCGTATCGACGCTCACGGATTCGTAGTTGTCCTTGTCGAGCACGTCGCGCAAAAGGCCGAGACCTTCTTCGCTTCCGTCCTCGATAGAGCGCTCGCCGTGACCGGTCATGAAGCAGAGCTTCGTCTTGTCGCCCGCGACAACGCGCCGAATCGCGCCCGTGATCGCTTGCTCTTCGCGCGGTTTGGCCTTCACGTCGTCGCCGGGTGCGACCTCGACCATGTCGCGTGGCGTGAGGAAGTAGTGCCGCTCACCGCGCGCTACGATCACGATCGCATCGGCGACCATTCGTCCATCGGGAGCGGGTGCGGCCTCGACTTTGAAGCGCTTGCGCGCGTCCTGAAGCGCGAGGGCGTCCTTGTCAGGATCGATGTAGTGCACATCCAGTTTGTCGGTTTCTGCCGCATAACTGGCCATCAGGTGATGGAGACTTTGCTCCATCGGGTCGCCACCGCCGAGGAGAATCCAAACCTGAACTTGCTCGCTCAAACCGTGGAGCGTCTCTTTCGTTGGTTGTGTGAGCGTGTAGAGCTTGGCGCTCGTCCAATCGGCGCGCGTGTAGTGGCGCGCGGCGAGCACGTTGACGAGCACGGCGACGACGACCGCCGCCGCGACGCCGACGAACGACGAGACTTCGGTTACTCGGCGCGCCATGTGTCCACCACACGAACGGTCAAGAAGAGCGGAAGCACGATGAGCGTCATGTCGAGCGCGATGCGACGCGAGTCGACGACGCCGCTCGCAAAGTCGTTCATCTGCGCCCACACAGAAATGTACGAGCACACATCGTGGAGCGCGGAGCCATCACGCGTGACGAACTCGCCGATGCCCATGATGAAGAGCACGAGCAGCACGAGCGCCGTGAGCACGAGCGCGAGAAACTGACTCTTCGTGAGCGCGCTCATCAAGAGCCCGAGCGAGAGATACCCCGCGCCCACGAGCCCCACGCCGAGATAGCTGGCGCCAACGACGTGCCAATCCACGAACCCAGAGCGCTGAAGAATGACGATGTAGAGCACCGTGGGCGCCCACATCGCCGCGTACGTGAGGAGCGCCGCAGAATATTTTGCGAGCACCACCGCTGGCGCGGACACCGGCGCGGTCATGAGCGATTCGATGGTCCCGCTGCGTCGCTCTTCCGCGAAGAGCCGCATGGTCATCGGCGGCACGAGCAAGAAGAGGATCAAATAGAGGAGCGCCGTATTGCCGAAGAACGCTTGGATGGGCGTCTGATCGCTCTCGATTTGGCCCATTTCGGAGAAATTCTTCACGAGCACCGAAAAGTGCAGACCCTGAACCACGAGAAACACGCAGACGAGCACCAACGCGAGCGGAGTCACCCAAAATGCGAAGAGCTCGCGCTTGAGAATGGGCCAAAACGATCTCATGAGGCTCGCGCCTCCGGAGCGGCTGACGTGAGCTCCGCGAAGACGTCTTCGAGTGTGCTCTGCTCGGGCGCGGCCGATCGCACAGCGATACCCGCGCCCACGAGCGCAGCGACGGCGCGCTCTGTCGCTTCGTCCGTGTCCGTTTTCGTCTTCTTCTTCCACGCGCATCGAAGTGTCGCGACGTCTTCGATTTTCTCGAGCGTGATCTTCGAAAACACTTCCATCGCCGCGAGCGTCGACTCGGCCTTCTCTGCGTCGCCGCGTACCACGAGAACGAGCGCCGATGATTTGCGCATGCGCCGCACTTCGTCGATGGTTCCTTGCGCGACGAGCTTTCCCTTCGCAATGACGATCGCGCGCGAGCAGCTCGCTTCGACCTCGCTCAAGATGTGCGTCGAGAGAAGCACGGTGTGCTCCTTGCCGAGATCGCGCAGGAGCTTTCGCACGTCGCGAATCTGATTCGGGTCGAGACCCGCGGTGGGCTCGTCGAGAATCAAGAGCGGCGGCGACGACACGAGCGCATCCGCAATGCCCACGCGCTGGCGATAGCCCTTCGACAACTTTCCGATCACGCTCGTCGATCGATCGGCAACGCCCGCCTTCTCCATCGCCGCATCGACCGCTGCTGCGCGCTTCGAGCGGTCGACGCGTTTGAGCTCGGCGCGAAACGCGAGGTACTCGCCGACGCGCATCTCGGGATAGAGCGGCACGGCCTCGGGCATGTATCCGAGGCTCATTCTTGCCGCGAACGACTCCTCGGCGATGTCGTGCCCGCACACGGTGACCTTGCCGCGCGTCTGCCCGAGGAAGCCCGCGATGATGCGCAGCGTGGTCGATTTGCCTGCGCCGTTCGGTCCGAGAAATCCGACGACGTCGCCCTTGCCGACTTCGAACGAGACGTCATCGACGGCGACGAGATCGCCGTAACGTTTGGTGAGACGCGAAACCGAGATCACGCGCGGATGCGCCAGTTGCCCACGTATGTCTTGCCGACGTCCTCGCACGTCGGGTCTGTCACCGTCAGCTCCGGGCGACCGTTGCGGTTCAAGATGATCGAGTTCTGTCGAAACACGCGGCCGAACGCGATCGCTTCTTCGCGATCGATGTTGTGCACGAGCCACGACGGCTCACGCCATGTGCCCTCGGGTTCTTCTTCGTAACCGACGCACGTCTCGACGCGATAACAACCGAGGATGAGCAAATCGCGCATCACGCTGTGGCGCTGATCGTTCACCTTGCGCGGGAGGAGCATCGAGCGCGGGTTATAGGCGGTGACGATGCAGAACGGCGTGCGGAGGAGCTCCGGAAGCTGCGTCTCTGCGGTGACTATCTCGCCGTCGAGCGAGAGGCGGAGCGGGCCGGTCGGCGTCGGCAGCTCGTAGACCGTGGACATGTATTGGCGAAGCAGCGTCGAGTCCATGGTTTACGCATCGAATCTGTACCCCACGCCACGCACCGTGTGGAAGTGCTTTGGCTCTTGCGGGCTTTTTTCGAGCTTCGCGCGCAGCTGTTGGATGAAATTGTCGATCGTGCGCGGCGTTCCGTGGTGATTCGGGCCCCACACTTTTTGGAAAATTGCCTCGCGCGTAAGAGCGCGGCCGCGCGCATCGACGAGGCACATCAAGACGTCGAACTCGGTTGCAGTCATCTCGACGGCTGCGCCATTGCGACGCACTTCGCGCGCTTCGATGTCGATGATGACGTCGCCGAAACCCATCGGGCGAATCGCGGGGCGACCGCGACGAAGAGCCGCCCGCACACGCGCAAGGAGCTCGGCCAAGCTGAACGGTTTGGCGACGTAGTCTTCTGCGCCGAGCTCGAGCCCCGTGACCTTGTCCATCTCGCCAGTGCGCGCCGATAGCACGATGATGGGCATCGCGAACCCTTCGCGACGAAGTGTCTGCAAAACCTCGAACCCGTTCTTGCCCGGGAGCATCACATCGAGAATGACGAGGTCGGGTGCGCCGGTGCGTGCGGCTTCGAGGCCGGCCTCGCCATCGCTTTCGACGCGAACGACGTAGCCCTCTTTTTCGAGATTGATGCGCAAGCCGAGAGCGATGCTTGCGTCGTCCTCGACCACGAGCACGGCACGTGCTCGCGGATCACTCGGCGACGGCTGCTGCATCAGGCTCGGTTTTTACAGCGACTTGGCTGACGGGCGCGAGGATAATCCGGAACTTCGAGCCCTTGCCCGCGTCGCTCTCGACGACGACGCGCCCACCGTGCGCGCGCACGATGTGCTTCACGATGGCGAGCCCGAGCCCGCTGCCTTCGCGCGCGCGCGAGAGGCGGTCGTCGATGCGGTAGAATTTGTCGAAGATGCGCCGGTGCTCGCCGCGCGGAATGCCGGCGCCGTTGTCGAGCACGTCGAACGCAACGCGACCGCGTTCGTCTTTGTAGGCGCGAAGCTGAACGAGCGGAGGCGTGCCTCCGTATTTGCGCGCGTTGGAGAGGAGGTTGACGATGGCATCCGCCATAGCGTCACGATCGACCATGATTTCAGGCAGATCGTCATCGACTCGCGCTTCGAAGACGAGCTTGTCGTCGGTGCGGAGCGGCGAGAATGCGTCCATCGCGGTCTTCACGAGCTCGAACGGCGGCGTGGGTTTGAGCTCGAAGAGCTTGCGCCCGGCTTCCATGCGACCCCAATCGAGTAAGCGCTCGATGCGACGTGAGAGCTTTTCGTTTTCGAACGTGAGAGCGGTGATGACCTCGTTGCGCACCTTCGGATCATCGGCCGAGCCTTCGAGCGTTTCGGTGAGAAGACGAATCGCGGTGAGAGGCGTGCGCAATTCGTGACTCACTTTGGAGACGAAGTCGGCTTGGAGCTCACTCAAGTTCGCTTCACGGCGAATGAACACGAGCGTGAGCACGACGCCCGTCGACACGGCGGCGACGAAGCTCACCATGAGAATGCCGAGCAGCAAGTCGAACCCGGCTTGCCCGATGATCATCGTGATGATGCCGAGCGCGAGGAGGAGCCCCGTCGGAATGATGACGAGATAGACGAGCAACTGAACGCTTCGCCGATACCCGATCCCTTGACGCTTCTTGGTCGACGGCACCGCGTCCAATTTTAGCATCTACTTTGTCTTGTCGCCGATCACGACGCGGCCATACACGTAAGTGACGTCGCGCGCGTAGAGGCCGCCTTGGCTGAGCAGGCCGCGCACTCGCACGTGGCGTGAGTCGCCTGCAAGGACCATCTCCCCGATGCCGACGTCTGCTGTGACGCCTGCCAGCACGACGTCTGCGCTTGGGTCTGCGTCGGGGCGAAACACGAAGAGCGCGCAGCCGACGGGTTTGATGTTGTTTTCGTAGGCCGAGCAACCGCTCGCGAGCACGAGCGATTCGTTCGGCGCGGGTCGCCATGTCCAGCTGCTGGTGATGAAGAATTTCCCCGTCTCGGGGAGCGTGACACTCGGGATGGCGCGCGCTTCGCGACCGATGCGTGCGGTGTCCGCTTTCATTTGCGGCTCGAGCGCGCGCCCCGTGGACACTGCGAGCTCGACCTTCGCGGCGTTCACGTCGCCTTTGCAGCAGCGGAAACCCATCACCGGCGATTTCGTCGTGGGCGTGCGACCGATCGCATTCGCGCATCGACCGACGAGCTCACCCGCGACGGCGTTGCCTCCGCGGAGAACGCCGATGTCGTCCTTGCGACCGCGACCCCATGCGCTCGCAGTCCACTCCCACGGCCCGCCGTGCATTTCGCGAACGCCGAAACCGCTCTTGCACGCGATGCGATCGCCGCTTGGTCGCTTGGCTGCTTCGTCGATGGTCTGACCCGTGCCGCATTTGTCTGCGGCGTACGTGTCTCCGTATTCGTACGTGGTGTTCGATGCGCCTTTGCACGCGTGCTCCCACTCGAGCTCGGTGCACAAACGTTTTCCTTTTGCGGAGCAGAGCTGCGCTGCTTCGTCGCGCGAGACGTTCGACGTCGCAATGGCGCCGGGCTCGTCCGGATAAGGGAGCGCGTCGATCCAGTAACCGGTCATCGTCTCTTCGACGCCCGGCATCTCTTCTTCGGTGATGCGCGGCACCGTGTTCTTCGGCGTGCCCGCGCGTAGCATGCCGGGCGCGACCCACACCATGCCTTGCGGCGCTGGATTGGGACCGCCCGCTGCATCATTCAGCGCGACGGCGATGGGCGCATCACTCTTCGCGGGCGCGCCCTCGGCGGTTTCGTGCCCGCAGCCGCTACACCCTGGCAGCGCAGAGAGCAGAAAAAACCCCGCGAGCGCTACGCCGCGAAACTGCACAGACCTCACTCCTTGTCGCTGGATTCGCGGAGCCCGAGCTCTTTCATCTTGAGCTGCAAGCCTTTGCGAGAAATCTTCAAGAGGCGAGCTGCGTGCGTCACGTTGCCGTTCGTCTGACCGAGAGCGCGCGACACGAGCTCGCGCTCGAGCTTGCTCATCGCGACCTTCACGTGCTCTTTCAAACCGCCTTCACCGGCGAGAGCGGCCTCGAGATTCGCGTCGGGCGGCGGCACCGAAATCGGCACGGCGGGCCCACCACGCACTTCGGGTGGCAAATCTTCCATTCTGACTTTTTGTGCGTCGCAAAAAAGCACCGCACGCTCGACGACGTTCTCGAGCTCGCGAATGTTCCCTGGCCACGAATAGTTGCCGAGCACTTCGAGCGCTTCAGGCTCGGTGCCCGTGACGTGCTTCTTCAAGCGGTCGTTGAACTTCGTCAAGAAGTGCTCGACCAACATGGGGATGTCGGTGGCGCGCTCGCGCAGCGCGGGCAATCGCATCGGGACGACGTTGAGTCGATAGAACAAATCTTCGCGAAACGATTGGGCGGCGATGAGCTTCTTGAGATCGCGATTCGTCGCGGCCACCAAACGCACGTCGACGTGAATCGTCTTGATGCCGCCGACACGCTCGAACTCGCTCTCTTGCAATGCGCGAAGGAGCTTCACTTGCATCTCGACGGGGATCTCGCCGATCTCGTCGAGGAAGAGGGTGCCGCCGTTGGCGAGCTCGAAGCGCCCGGGTTTGCTGGTGACGGCGCCCGTGAACGCACCGCGCTCGTAACCGAAGAGCTCGCTCTCGATGAGCTCTTTCGGAATCGCCGCGCAGTTGACCTTGATGAAGGGTTTGTCTTTTCGCGACGAGTGATCGTGAAGGGCGCGCGCGACGAGCTCTTTGCCGGTGCCGCTCTCGCCCGTGATGAGCACGGTCGTGGGTGTGTCGGCGACGCGTTCGAGGATGGCGTAGAGATCGGCGATGCCGGGTGAGCCGCCGATGATTCCGAAGCGTGCGTTCTTCGCGGGGCCGGTCGGCGATGCTTCGGCGCCGGAGAGCTCTTTTGTTTTGAGAGCCTTGGCGACAATCTGCCGCACTTCGTCTTTGTCGAAAGGCTTCGTGAGGTAGTCGAACGCGCCGCTCTTGAGCGCTTCGACTGCGGTGTCGACCGTGCCGTGAGCGGTGATCATCACGATGGGAAGCTCGGGGTCTTCGCGCAGCGCCTCTTTCAAGAGCGTCATGCCGTCGACCTTCGGCATTTTCAGATCGGTGATGACCATGTCGATGTGGTGCTCGCGCAACATCGAGAGGCCTTGTTGGCCGTCTTCGGCGATCATGACGTCGTACCCATCGCGCGTGAGCTGCGCAGACAGGATCTTGCGCAGGTTCGGCTCGTCGTCGACGATGAGCACCTGCTTCTTTTCAGGAAGCATGGGCACAGAGTAACACAGGGTCAGAGCGACGCTTCGTAGAGCTTTGCTAGATCCGCGCGTGTCGTGGGGCGCGGGTTCGACCGGTGGCATGCGTCTTCGATCGCTTTGTCCGCGAGCTTGGGGATGTCGGCGGCGGTGATGCCCTCGGCGCCGAGACCATTCGGCAACCCGACGCGAGCGCGAAGTGCGCGGACGGCGTCGGCACACGATTTCGCGGCTGGGTCGATGATGGCGCGGATTCGAGCCAATTTCGGGGCGGCCGCGGATTCGTTGTATTCTACAACTGCCGGCAAGCAGAGCGAGTTCGCGAGGCCGTGGTGCATGCCCTTCTCGCTCGACAGCGGATGCACTAGCGAGTGACACGCGCCGAGACCTTTTTGGAACGCGACAGCGCCCATCATCGCGGCCTTCATCATGCCGCCGCGCGCTTCGAGATCGTCAGGCTTGTCGATCGCGCGCGCGAGATTGGCGACGACGAGCTCGAGACCGCCGATTGCGATCCCGTCTGCGAGCGGGTGATCGCCGAGTGACACGTAAGCCTCGAGGCAATGCGTGAGTGCGTCGAAGCCAGTTGCTGCGGTGATGCGTGCGGGCATCGACACGGTGAGCTCGGGATCCAAAATGGCGACCTTCGCGAGAAGGTATGGGCTGAAGATGATTGTCTTGCGACCGTTGACCGCGAGCGTCACGACACCCGAGCGACCGACTTCGCTGCCGGTGCCGGCCGTCGTTGGGATGGCGATGAGCGAGGGAACGTTTGCGCCGATGAATTGGTCGCCACCGGTGGCGTCGTCGTAGTCGACGAGAGGTCGTTCGTGCGTCGTCTTGAGGGCGATGAGCTTGGCGGTGTCGAGCGCCGCGCCGCCGCCGACCGCGACGATCAAGTCTGCGCGAAACTCGGCGAACTCGGTAACGCCGTCGAAAATATTTTTCTCGATCGGGTTCGGGTCGACGCCGTCGAACGCGTGCGCGTCGATCGATGCGGCGCGAAGCACGGCGAGCACGCGATCGACGAGACCTGCTTTGCGCACGCCAGGATCGCAAACGACGAGCACGCGGGTGCCGTCGAGGCGCTTGACGTGATCGGGCAGCGTCGCGAGCGAGCCCGGGCCGAAGACGATCGTGGTGGGGAATGACCAGGTGACCATTTTAGAATTGGAGAGTGTAGCTGACGAAGCTGCCGTGCGCGCTGACGCTCGGTCGAAGGCGCATGAGCTCGCGCGAGGCACGCACCGTCTTGGGTGGAAGGACGTAGGGAATGAACGCGGCAGCAAACGCGAAGCCGCTCGCGAACACGATGCGAGAGATGCGCTCGGGGTCGTCCCAGGTGGTCGGAACGGGACCGATCGTGATGTATTCGAGGACCGGCGCCGAGACGGCAGCGAGGAGCGCGAACGAAAGCGCGATGGGCCACGACGTTCGAACTTCGCCTTCCGGTGGAGCGGTCGGCACCCAGTGAGGCGAGCACTTCGGCATCGACGGATAAAACGATCCGATGAAGAGCCCCCACGTGAGCCCAAACGTCACGGGGCCGAGCGAGCGAACGAAGGCGCTGCCATCGTACTTGAAGACTTGCGTATCGAGCGCGATGGCTCCAGCAACGAGCACGGGCGGAATCGCGAGGTAGAGCCAGTCCGGTGAGCTCGCGGATTCGCATAGCTCGCGCTCGCGCGGCGTGCGCGGATAGATGTCGAGCGCCGCGACGCGCGCCGGGGCAGGCTCGAGGATCGCAGGGGGCGGCGGCGGCGCGCTATCCAAAGCCCGCGCAGCCTACCACTTCTGATGTACCCTGCGCGCCATGGCCGCGAGCGATTTCTTTCAGCCCGATGCGAAGAAAAAAACCGGGCTGGCGATCAAGGCGATCGAGACGAAGACGTCCGTCGAGGTCGTGGTCGCCGTCCGCCATCGCGTCGGTGAATACAGGCCCACGGATTTGATCTTCGGTTTCGCGTGCGCGTGTACGTCGCTCGCTGCGCTTTGGTTTTCGCCGAATACGTACGCCATCGAATACATGCCGTTCGAGATGCTCGCGTGCTTCGTCATTGGCGCGGCGCTTTGCGCGTTCATTCGGCCGCTGCGTCGCATGCTCACGCCGAGGGGCGCCATCAGCAAACAGCTCGATACAGCCGCGCGCGCGGCGTTTTACGATCTCGGCATCTCGAAGACGCACCGGCGCACGGGGCTCCTCGTGTTCGTGTCGTTCTACGAAGCCACATGCGTGTTCGTTCCTGACGCGGCCGTCGACAAGAAGGCGATGCTCGAGCTTGCGCCCACGAAAGCCGCGATCGAAGCGGCCGTGGCGGCGGGTGATCTCGACGCATTTTTGAAGGCGCTCGAAACCGCGACCGGACCGCTCGAAAAAGCCATGCCCCGCAACGTCGGCGACGAAAACGAGCTCCCCGACGAGCCCGAATGATCGACGCGCATCACCTCCTCCACGACGCGCATCACCTGATCGACGAGCTTCTTCGTCCGGGCGGTGGCCAGTCGTACTCGGGATCGCGCTCGAGCGGCGGCGGCGGCGGCAGCACGTATCACAGCTCCGGCGGCGGCACGACGTACTCCAGCGGCGGCGGCGGCGGTGGGCTCTCCATCTTCTACTTGCTCGCCGTGTGCGTCGATCATCCGGCGATCGGCGTTCCGATTCTTCTCGTCGTCGTCATCTTCTTCATCATTCGAGCGCGCTCGGGCGCGAGCCAGACCTCGCGCGGGTGGGCCAGCCAAGACCTCTCGGGCAGCGACTTCGAGCCGCCCGAAGAGATGCAACCCATCGCAGCGACCACCGGCGTTCCGCGTCGCGCGCTCGATCGCATCCGCGAGAACGATCCCGAATTCTCCATCGTCCTCTTCGAAGACTTTCTCTACACGCTCTACGCAGAGATGATGCGTGCACGCGGCCAGCAAGGCGCGATGGCGCTCGGCGCGTATTTGTCGCCCGCCGTGCAGCAAGTGCTCGCCGCGAAATCGCTTCAGTCGGTGAGCGGCATCGTCATCGGCGCGATGCGTGTCTCGTCGATCGATCGCACGCAGACTTCGTGGCGCGTCACGCTCGACTTCGAAGCGAACCTCACCGAGGCAACTCAGCGCCTCTACGTCGTGGATCGCGTCAGCGTCGAACGCTCGTTCGAAGCCAAAAGCCGCCCTCCCGCGCGCTCGCGCACACTCGACTGCCCCAACTGCGGCGCACCTCTCGACAATCTCCGCGGCGACACATGCTCGTACTGCAAGAAGCAAGTCGGCATGGGCAAGTTCGACTGGAACGTCGTCTTCTTCGAACGCCTCCAGCACGAAGACCGCGGCCCGATGCTCACGAGCGACGTCGAAGAGTCCGGCACCGACATGCCCACGGTCGTCGACTCGATGGCGCAAGGCGAGCTCGCCAATCTCCGTCAGCGCGATCCGAGCTTCGACTGGAACGCATTCACCGCGCGTGTCGCGATGGCGTTCAACGAAATGCAAACTGGCTGGTCAGCGCGCGATCTTTCGCGCGTGCGCCCGTTCGTCAGCGACAACCTCTACCAGGCGCAAGCGTACTGGATCGATCTCTACGTTCAGGCGCGCGCGCGCAACATCACCGAGGGCGCACAAATCCAACGCATCGACCTCGCCAACGTGCTGAGCGACAAACACTTCGACGCCATCACGATTCGCCTCTTCGCCACCAGCACCGACTACACCATCAGCGACGACGGCAAGCTCCTCTCGGGCAACAAATCTCGCAAGCGCAGCTACAGCGAATATTGGACGCTCATCCGCGGCGCCGGCAAAAAAGGGCCGACGAAGACCACGCCCGATTGCCCGAGCTGCGGAGCGCCGCTCAAGATCAATCAGGCGGGTACGTGCGGTTACTGCAACGTGAAGGTCACGACCGGCGAGTTCGACTGGGTCCTCTCGCGCATCGAGCAGGACGACAGCTACACGGGCTAGTCATCCGGGTGCCAGAGCGGCTTTAGCTCGGGCACGGCGGTGTCGCCGAACTCCCAGCGGATGGTCAAGTACTCATCCATGGCGTTGTGCATCTCCATCACGTCGCCGGGCCGAAAGATTCGCTTGAGCGCCATCTTCACGAGTCGCCTCGTCATGTGGCGAGCGTTTTCGAGCGCGTCTTCGCCGAGCTCGGTGAGCTTCACCCAAAACGTGCGGCCGTCCTCCGCGCGGTGACGCTTGATGAGCTCGAGGGCAACCATGCTCCGCAGGGCTTCGCTGATCGTCGAGCGCGCGACGCCAAATGCCTTCCGCAAGTCTCGTTGCGTGAGGTCTTCGTCCTCGTGCTGCTTCAAGTACAACATCAAATCGTACCGCCCCGGCGTCAGCGCGATCTTCGTCAACACCTCGCGAGCAAAGAACCTCACAGTCGAAAAGTGAGCCCGCTTCAACCCAAAGAACACAGAGTGCATACCCGACCTCCGCGCCCCCCCTCGCATTCCGCGTGCCACCCGTCGCAGACCCCAAATCGCAAGGATCCTTGCGATCTGACACCTTGGGAGGGTGGCATGGCCAGGTGGGGCCAGGCGGGCGGGCCACTTCACGCACCGTTCGTTTTCAGATCCATCGAACGCGGAGTTATGAATGCGTTCTAGTCAGCTCACATCTGCGCTTCGAACAAGCCTAGAGCCGCGCCGACGTTGTCCTGGATCACGCTGATGAGGCCCATCTTCGGGACGGGGATTTCATCGACCATGATTTTTCCACCGAGGCGCTTCACGCGATCGCGGGCGTCGGCGAGCTTGGCAACGGCGACGTATGTGAGCCAGTGCGCGGGGACGCCCGGCGGCGCTTGCATCATCGTCGCGACTTGTTTGTCGCCGGCGGTGAAGATCTTGATGCGTGGGTCAGCGTCGAAGCCCGTCGCTTTCCAGCCGTAGACTTTTTCGTAGAACGCAGCTGCCTTGTTGGGGTCGGTGGTGTTCGTCTGCTCCCAACAAAATTCGCCAGGCACGGGGCGCTCGCTCGACTCCGGCGAAGGGTTCGCGCTCTTGAAGGCCACCGTGACGGCGTTCATCGGGTCGAGGAGAACGGCGAAGCGGCCGACGTTTGGAATGTCCATGCACTCGTTCGCGATCACTCCGCCTGCGTCTTTGGCGCGCTGCGCGGCCGCATCGACGTCGTCGACGTTCACGTAGCTCACCCAGTACGGCGGAACGCCAGCCTTCTCAAATTGCATGATGCCGGCGATTTGCTTCGGGCCGCAGTCGACGAGGCGATACGTCGTGGGCCCAAACGGCACGGCTTTGATCTTCCACGCGAAGAGCTCGCTGTAGAATCGCTCACTATCCTCGGGCTTCGGCGACATCAGCTCGCGCCACGCGATGGTTCCGGCTTTGCTCATGGTGTTTTCTCCGGCCAGCGAGTGTACGTTCGCGGGTCGTGCAAGTCGCGCCGAATATCTTTCGTGAGTACGACATTCGCGGCGTCGCCGATGTCGCACTGACGGACGAGCTCGGGTACGCGCTCGGCCTCGCGCTCTCCACGATGCTACCGGCCGGTCCGAAGCGGCGCATCGCACTTGCGCGTGACTGTCGTGTGTCGAGCGAGCGACTCCACGCTGCACTTTTGCGCGGCCTCATCGAAGGCGGCGCGCACGTGATCGATGTTGGCGTTGGGCCAACTCCGCTTTTGTATTTTGCGGTGCATCACCTCGAAGCCGATGGCGGCGTGATGATCACCGGCAGCCACAACCCCGCCGAAGACAACGGCTTCAAGATGATGCGCGGGCGCGCGAGCTTCTTCGGCAAAGACATCCAAACGCTGAAGGCCGCGATCGAGGCCGGTGATTTGCCGCGGACGCCCGGCGGCAAAGTCGAATCGATCGACGTCTCCGACGACTACGTCACCGCCACGACGCGCGGCATCGAGCGGCCCACCGCGCCGATGCGCGTCGTGCTCGATGCAGGCAATGGATCAGGAGGCCCCCTCGGTTTGCGCTGCTTGCGCGCGATCGGCCTCGACCCCGATCCGCTTTTTTGCGAGATGGACGGGCTCTTTCCGAATCACCATCCCGATCCGACCGTTCCGAAAAATCTGACGACGCTCATCGAGCGCGTGAAGGCCACGGGTGCGCGCGTCGGCCTCGCATACGACGGCGACGCCGATCGACTTGGCGCAGTCGATCAAACCGGCGAGATCATCTGGGGCGACAGGCTCATGATTCTCTTTGCGCGCGCCGTGCTCGAAAAGAATCCGGGCGCAGCCATCCTCGGCGAGGTGAAGTGCTCGCAAACGCTCTACGACGACATCGCCAAACACGGCGGCCGACCCATCATGTGGAAGACGGGCCACTCGCTCATCAAGACGAAGATGAAAGAGGAGAAGGCGCTCCTCGCCGGTGAGATGAGCGGGCACCTCTTCTTTGCCGATCGCTACTTCGGCTACGACGACGGCATCTACGGCTCGCTTCGCGTCATCGAGCTGCTCGCGAAGAGCGGCAAATCGATGGGCGAGCTTTTGGCCGACGTGCCTCGCACCGTCACGACGCCCGAGCTTCGCGTCGATTGTCCGGACGAGATCAAGTTCCCGCTCGTCGCCGCGGTCACCGAAACATTTCGCGCACGCGGCAACGCCGTCATCGACATCGATGGCGCGCGCATTTCGTTCGAAGGCGGCGCGTGGGGTCTCGTGCGCGCTTCGAACACGGGCCCGGTGATCGTGATGCGCTTCGAAGCAAGCGACGAAGCGATGCTGCTGCGCATCCGCACCGACGTCGAAGACGTGGTCGCCGGCGCACGCGCGAAGCTCCGAGCCTGAACTTGGCAGAAGACGCCCAAGTCTGGACGATTGGTGCCGTGGCCAAGTGGGCCACCGAAGATTTTCGCGGACGCGGCATCGATAGCCCACGACTCGACGCCGAAGTCCTCCTCTCGCGCGCGCTCGGTGTTACGCGCACGCAGCTCGTCATCGACATGATGAAGCCGCTCGCGCCCGAAGAGCTCGCACGATTTCGCGACATGGTCAAACGTCGGCGCGCGCGAACCGGTTGCGTACATCTTGGGTGAGCGCGAGTTTTATGGGCGAACGTTTCGCGTCGATGCGCGCGTGCTCGTTCCGCGACCCGACACGGAAACGCTCGTCGAGGTGGCGCTCCGGCGCAGCGAGCACGCATCGATGTCCGCGCGCACGCTCGACATGTGCACGGGGAGCGGCTGCGTCGCGATCACGCTCGCGCGCGAACGACCCACGACCCACGTGACCGCAACCGACAAGAGCTCGGATGCGATCGCCGTCGCCGCGGAGAACGCGCTTCGACTCGGCGCATACAACGTGCACTTCGTCGTATGCGAAACGTACGGGGATCTGCCGCGTGGGCGGTTTGATTTGATCACCGCGAACCCTCCTTACATTGCGAGCGGCGACGTCGATTCGCTTCCCACGGACGTCGCGCGCTTCGAGCCCCGCATGGCGCTCGACGGCGGCGCGTCGGGGCTCGCCATCGTCGAATCGATCGTGAATGGCGCGCCCGGATATCTCGCGAAAGGCGGCGTTCTCGCGGTCGAGATCGGCGCCGGTCAAGCCGAGCGCGTTGCCGAGCTCTTCGTTGCGCGTGGGTTTCTACACGTCGAACGCGCACGTGATTACGCCCGCATCGAACGCGTCGTCTCGGGCGTGCGAGCCGAGCCTTGAGGGCGTAGTCTTCCCCGCGATGAATCGAACACTTCGCGGGTTTTTCTGGGTGGTGGCTTCGGCGGGATCGACTGCGTGCGGCGCGGCGGGCGCAGGAGGCACGACAGCCACGACGGCGCACGCAACGCAATCGGTCGCATTCAGGGGCGAAGAGTGTCAGGGCGTGTGGAAGCGCCCAAAGGACGCCAAAGGCGTCGAGCTTCCGTGGGACAGCGCCGACGCGTCAGGCAACGCCGCGTGGTCGAAGGGCGAAGCCATTCACGACGCGAAGAAAGAGCAGCAAGTCCTCGAAGCGATTTGCTTCGACACGTTCGGTCACGAAGACACGTTCAAGCGATACCTTCGCACCGATGATCGCCGCTTCGATCCGACCGAGGCCGCGCTCCTCGTCGACGAGTGCGTCGAGAGCGGCAAGTGCACGAGCGACGAGATGATGGCGGGCGCCGTCGCGTGGTACGCGCACGAGCTCGAGCTCACTCGTTTGTCGGCAGCGTCGAAGAAGCTCGAGATTTCCCAAGAGGCGCGCGACGCATTCGTGGATCGCTCGCTGAACAACGTGAAAACGCTGGACGCTTACCTCGCGACCCTCACGCCTGCCGCGCGGGCGTACGCCGTCGATTTGCCGAAAGCCGCGCACGATGCACGCGCCACGTATTACAAAGCCAACGCCGACGAATACACGACGCTCGACCGCATCCTCGAGCGCATGGACCGCGCCTCGGCGAGCTTGCTCACGATTCGCTCGGACGTCGCTGCGCGATGCCTCGACCCGAAGAAATGCGCCTCCGATCCGCTCTACCGCGAAGTATCGCGTTGGCTCGTCAAAGCGTACGACGCATCGAAGATGACGCTCGAAGCGCACGCCGCTGCGCTCGCGCTTGGTCATGCGCACGCACGACGCGGGACGATTCAAGCGCAAGTGTGGGCATCGCAGTCTGCATTTCGCAAGCTTCATCCCGAAGTGAAAGCGCCAATCCCCGTCACCGAGGAAGACGACGCACCCGAAGTGGCGGACGCCGCGATCGAAACCGTGCGTGGCGAGGTCGCGGCGATCAAGGCGGAGCACGGAACCTCGAAGCTGACGTTCAAAGATCCCACGCCGTGGAAGCGCTGCGACGACACCGACATCGACAACTTCGACGGACCCATCGAGCAGACACATGTAATTTACAAGCAAAATTGCGCAGAAAACGCGGCTGGCGCGAAGATCGTTCCCTTCATCGTCGCGACCGCCGACGTCAGCAACGTGAAGCCCGGCGGGATCATCGTGGCAGCCGTCACCGGTCCTGCGGCGACACGGCACGGAATCATCGGCCAGGTTTTCGTCGGCGACAAGCTCGTGCAGCTCGGGCCCGACAAGTTCACGACCACGAGCGGTGATCCGCTCAAAGGGCAACCTTGACCGAGGCTCGCGCCTCCGGAGCGGGTGACGCGGACGCGCTCAACGAACCCCAGGCAGAAGCCGTCGCTCACGTCGACGGGCCGCTTCTCGTCTTCGCAGGCGCGGGGAGCGGCAAGACGCGCGTCATCACGTATCGAGTCGCGAACCTCGTCGCCGAGGCGCGCGTTCCGCCGTATCGAATTCTCGCGGTGACGTTCACAAACAAAGCCGCGGGCGAGATGCGCGCGCGCCTCGTGCGATTGCTCGGCGAAGATCTCGCGAAGGAGCTCTGGGTCGGGACGTTCCACGCGACGTGCGCGCGCCTCTTGCGGCGGCACGGCGAGCCCGTTGGTGTGCCGTCGAACTTCGTGATCTACGACGCTCAAGATCAGAAGACGCTCGTAACGCGTGCCATCAAAGCGCTCGACCTCGACGACAAGCGATACCCGCCACGCCAGCTGCTCTCGGCGATTCAAAAAGAGAAGCAAGAAGGCCGCGAGCCCGACACCATGAAGGGCACGGGCGTCGGCTACATGGACGACACCATTCGCCGCGTGTTCGAGCGCTACGAAGCGCAGCTCGCCGCGGCGGGCGCGGTCGACTTCGATGATCTGATTGGCAAGACGCGGCGCCTCTTGATGCGCGACGACAATCATTTGAAGAGCAAGTTCTGGCACGTCCTCGTCGACGAATTTCAGGACACGAATTTTCTTCAATACGACCTCGTGCGCCTTCTCTCGAGCAGCACGCGAAACCTGTGTGTCGTCGGCGACGACGATCAGAGCATCTACAAGTGGCGCGGCGCAGACCGCCGCAACATCCTCGGCTTCCAGCGCGACTACAAGGACGCGAAGGTCGTCAAGCTGGAGCAAAACTACCGATCGACCGCCCACATCGTAAAAGCCGCGCTCGCGGTGATCGAGCCGTCGAGCGAGCGCATCGCGAAGTCTCTGTGGACGGAGAACGAAGCGGGAGCCGCGCTCGATGTCGTCGCCGTACGAGACGAGCACGAAGAATCGGCGCTCGTCGTCGAGACGATTCGTGATGCGCGCGCTTCCGGCACAGAGCTTCGCGAGCTTGCGGTGTTCTATCGGGTCCACGCGCAATCACGCGTGCTCGAAGAGCAGCTTCGCGCAGCAAAGGTTCCGTATCGCATCGTGGGCGGCACGAAGTTCTTCGAGCGCGCAGAGATCAAAGACGCTCTCAGCTATTTGCGCGTCCTCGTGAACGACAAGAGCGACGTCGATCTCCTGCGCATCATCAACACGCCGCCGCGCGGCATCGGCCAAGCCACGGTCGATCGCTTGAGCGCGCTCGCAACGGCGAATCACACGTCGCTCTACGCAGCGCTCGCCAAGCCGGAGGAGTCGGCCGATATTGCCGGCGCACCACTCAAGAAGCTTCGCGTGGTGCGCGATTTGTTGGCGTCGATGAAGAAGGCCACCGAGCCAATGTCGCCGAGCGATGCGCTGCTCCACGTGCTCGACACGACGGGCTACATCATCGCGCTCAAAGAGGACGATTCGCCGGAGGCGGCGTCGCGCCTCGAGAACTTGAACGAGCTCGTCGGCTCGGTGCGTGATTACGAAGTCGAAGCGACGGCCGCAGGCGAAGAGCCGAAGCTCGAGGGATTCCTCGAACGCGTGACGCTGCGTGAAGGCGCCGACGACATCGACGCCACGGGCGCAGTCACGCTGATGACCGTGCACGCGGCCAAGGGCCTCGAGTTCAAGGGTGTGATCATCACCGGCATGGAAGAAGACATGTTCCCGTATCGCAGCATGCAAGACGCACGACCCGACGACATCGACGAAGAGCGACGTCTCGCGTACGTCGCGATCACACGCGCGCGCGAGCGCCTCATGTTGATCCACACGCGCACGCGGCAGATTTTCGGCAACACACGTTGGGGGCGCCCGAGTCGTTTCCTCGCCGACTTGCCCGCGGACGTCGTCGTGCATCGCGCAACACGCGGCGCGCAAACCGATTCGATGCGCTACTTCGACACGCCCGCTCGCGATGCTCCACGCGCCGGCGCCTTCCGCGACGGCGACATCGATCACCCGCAAGCCTCCGACGACGAGGGCGAAGTGTTCTCGCTCCGCGGCGCGCCTCCATCGAGCATGGCGCGCACGGGCGAAATCGGCGGCCGCTACGTCGACCGCGAATTCTTCTCCGACGACGCAGGCGAAAACGGCGCCCGAGCCCTCCGCCGCGGCGCCCGCGTCAAACACGAACGCTTCGGCGAAGGCACCATTCGCCAAGTCGTGGAATCGGTGGAGCCCGCCGTCGTCGCGTACTTCCCCGCGTGGGGCGAAAAAAAGGTGCTTCTCCGTTTCCTACGACTCATCTGACGTCCCTAAGACTTCCAACCCCGCGACTTAGGTTGGGGAACCCTCGTCGCGGAGGCGTGTCGGAGCTTGGATGCGGATGCCGTTTGTTGGCGGGGTGTGTATTTTTGCAGCGGTGGTGGTGAGTGGGGAGGCGGTCGGTGGGCTCGGGGATCCAGCGGCGCGTGGGCTTGATGCGTTCGTGCATGGGGCGGGGGCCGCGCCGAGCGGTGGTGTCGTCAGGCTCGATGTGGAGACGTTTGGGTTCGAGCAGATCACGACGCCCGCGCCGCTCGGTGGGGTCGCGATTGATGCGGCTTGGGATCCGGTGAGCTTTGGGGAGGCGAAGGCGTCGGCGCCGCCGGCTGTGCATGTCGAGAGTGACGCGAATGGGCGCGCGATCGTCGTCGTGCCCGTGCCCGAAGGGGATGCGCGTGAGCTCAAGTTGCTCGTCGGGTTGCGACACGGAGCGCATGCACGCACGCGTGTGATCAACGTCTCGCGCACGAAGGCCATCAAGGCTGCCGTGCACGTTTCGCAACGTGCAGTCGTGCCTGGAAGCACCGTGCCCGCTTGGATTCACGTCACACGCGCGACCTCGGATAATCCCGTGCAGAATGCAAACGTCGATGTCTCGCTGTTCGAAGGCAGCTACGCGCGCACGAAGCTTCACGCACGCACGGACGCAGCTGGCATGGCGCTCGTTCGCGTTCCGATTCCCAACAGCGACGACCCCGCCGACAGCTGGAGCCTGACGGCCGTCGCCGAGCTCGGCGGCGAGCGAGCGTCGACCTCCGAAAAGCTCACGCCACGCGACGAGACGCCGGGCGCTCCGTACTTCGACACGCGCTTCGATGTCGGCAACGTGCGCGCCGGCGCACAAGCGCCGTTCACGATCGTTCTGCGTGATGCATCCGCAACACCGATTGCCGGCGCCACGCTGCGTTACTGGATTGGTCAAAACGGACTCGCGCCTCCGAGCTCCGACGAAGATTGGGAGAAGACAGCCATCGCGGCGACCACGGATCTTCGCGGCGAAGTTCACGCAAAAGCGAGCGCGCCCGTCGTCGTGGCGCCAAACGGCGAGACGCAGCTGCATCTCGTCGCGCGCGGCGAAGTGCAAGGCCAGAAGGTCGCGCACGAAGCATTCGTGCCCGTGACGCCATCGGCCGCGAGCGCAACGGTCGACGCAGAATCCGATCACGTGGTGCCAGGCATCGAGCAACGTTTGATGCTCCATGTTCGCGATGGGCTCGATGCGCCCGTCGTCGGCGCGTTCGACGTCGAAGCCGATGGTCTCCGCGAGCACGTGACCACCGACGCACACGGCGACGCGGAAATCACGTGGCGCACACCCGAAACGCTCGGTGCGTTTCGCGCGGTCGGGCCATGCGCAGGCGGCGTTGCAGCAGCCGTTCGCGTTCGCGCAACGGGAGCGATCGAAGCGCTTCGCTCGCACCCCGAGCCTTTCACGTCGTGCGTTCCGATCGATCGCGATGCGTGGGCGATCGTGGTGCCCGAAAAGCGAGTCGTGCGCGTCGGCGAAAACCTGGTCGTTCGCGTTGCATCGCGCGATGCCAGCGCGCGTGCATGGAGCGCAACGCTCGGTCATGGCTCGAGCGCCTCTCATTCGTTTTGGATCGACGACGGCACACGCGGCGCATCGCTCGCCATCCCCGAAGGCGAGCCGGGCATTTACGATCTGACGGTCGCCTCGCCTGCGGCCAAGCACGGCGCGCGCGTCGCGCACACATCCATTCTCGTGGCGCCCGCGAGCATCCCGCACATCGAGGCGAAGGTCGTTGGCGGCCGCACGGCACCTGGCGGCACCGTCGAAGTCGACGCCACGCTTACCGATGAAGCCGGCAAACCCGTTGTCGGAACGGTCGCTGCGATGCTTGTCGATCTCGAAGGCGGCGGCTCGCTCGATGGCGTGCTCGCGCTCGACACGCGCACACACCTCTGCGACGTCGCGGGCGGCCGCGAACGATGCAGCGATCTCCTTTCCAACGAAGCCGCATCGGAGCCACTTCGACGCGCGCTCCTCGGTCCGCGCGGCAGCGAGCTCGCGCCGCTCGTCGATCCTGGTGCGTCGGTGAAAAGCGAGCTCGACGACGCCTTCAGCGAAGTCCTGCATTCACTCGAGGGCGCGGTCTATACGTCGTCGCTCGAGCCCGATCGTCTCATCGATGTGCGTCGCAAAGGGCCCGGCGGCTTCGCGTTCAATCCGGAGCTAATGACGCTCACGACGGCTGCGATGGATCACGCACCGCTCACACCGGGCGGCGAAGCGATCACTCTCGGCGATCTCGCTGCGATCGATGGTCAGGTCACGTTCGATACGGTCGCGCGGCGCGTGACGCGCTACAAGCTCTTCAAAGTTCTCGAAGCCGTGCGCACGTACAAAATGGCGCACGCGCTCGATAGCGGTGAGCCCGCGCTACGCGATCCGAACGCGCTTCTTCGACGCATCGTTCGAGCTGGCTCCATACAGCAAGGCATGCTCGTCGATCCGTGGGGCGGCAGCATGGAGTTCGTGAAATCGGGCGCGCCTTCCGTGCCGTTCATCAACACGATTCCGGGCTTCGAGCTTCGCGCACCCGGACCCAATGGCATCCTCGGCGATGGTGACGATGTTCACGATCCATTCGTGCGCGTCGTTCGCAGCGGTACGCCGTATGCGCGCGCAATGTCGGAAGACCAACTCGTCGACGCAAGGCTCGACATGGAAGTCGCCGAAGCAACGGTCACCGGATGGAGCACCGTGATGGAAACCGCGACGGGCACGGCGCTCGGATCGATCGGTCTCATCGGCCACGGCGAGGGTGGCAGCGGATCGGGACAAGGCTTTGGCAGCGGGCATGGCTCGCTTCGCGGCGGGCACGCGTTGCGCGCGCTGACGACCGGGGACGCGTATTTCCAGCCGCCCCAGCGCACCGACGACCAAGGCCACGTTCACTTCAGCGTGCCCCTCGGCGACATCGAAACGACGTGGGGTCTCGGCCTCCTCGCGCTTCCCGATCACGGCCCGCCCGCATCGACGAAGCTCGAGCTCGTCGCGTCGCAACCCGTCTCGCTTGCAGCGAATGCTGGCGCCGTGTGGACGGCGGGCGACGAGATGGACGTTCACGTGCTCGTGCGCAATCGCACCACGGCGCCCGTCGAAGCTGCGATCACGATCACGACCGAAGGCGTCGCGTCGCTCGTCGTGGCCGCTCCGAAGAAGCCGCTTCACGTCGATGCGCAAAGCGTTGCATCGTTTCCGGTTCGCGTTCGTGCGTCGCGCGCGGGCGAAGCGGTGCTTCGCGCAAAGCTCGAAGGCACTGGCGTGCCGAGCGATTCACTTCGTTTTTCGTGGGACGTTCTTCCGTACGGCGAGATCGTCACGCGCACGGCGGCGCGGTGGGTCGAGGGCACCGGCGAGGTGAAGCTCGACGTGAACGCGCGCGATTCGTTCCTCGGTCGCGCGCGGCTCGTTCTCAGTCGTGGACCCGCCGATTCGCTCGAAGGCGCACTGTCGTCGCTCGAGCCCGACAACTTGCGCGTTGCCGAGAGCGTAGCCGATGTGATGGAGGCTTCGTCGCGCATCGAACGCTTTGGTCCGCCCGAGCTGCACGATCGCGCCGTGGCGCTCGGTCGACGCGCGAGCGAGCGTTTGCACGGCATGCTCGTCGATCGCGGGCCGCAAGATGCGGCCGCAGATACCTGGCTGCTCTACCGCCGCTTCCGCGCGTATGCACAAGCAGGCGTGTCTCTTGGTGCGCTTCGCATTGGTGAAGATTCGAAGTGCCCGCCGGCTCTCACGGTTGCGCAAGAGGTCGTCGCGCTCGGGGTCCTCCCGCATGGCCAAACCGACATCGAGCTTCCGTGTTGGGAAACGCTGGTCGCCGAGGCGACATCGCACGCACGCGACGCTAACGAACCAACGACGGTTGCGCGCGCTCTCCTCGCTCTCGCCGATCGATCCGAGCGAGCCATCGCGGCGCGCACGCTCGCAGACAAGCTCCGCGCGATGGTTCGACTCGCACCGAGCGGCGCCATCCAGCTCGTACGCGGCTCGCGGTCCGATCGCACGCTCGTGTACGCCGCGCTTCTTCGCGCCAACAAGATCGGAACGTCGCTCGTGTCGAGCGATCGCCTCGCCGCATGGATTGCGGTCGATCGTGACGCGTCCGGGTCTTTCGGATCTCCGGAAGCATCGCGCGCAGTCGTTCGCGCGCTCACAGCAACGGGCGTCATCAGCGGCGCACCGCAATCGATCACGATCGTCGACGAAGGTTCGTCGCGAACGGTCACGCTTGGCCCGTCGGGAGTCGTAGTGCTCGGCCTCGGAGAACGCACGACCAAGGTCGGCATCCACGCACCCAGCGGGATAGTCGCGCGACTCGAACGCCCGATGATTCGCTCGTTCTCGAACCCACCCGACGAAAGCGACAGCCCACTCCACATCGACGTCCAGTGGCCGACCGACGCACGCGCCGGCCACGTCTCGACGATCCACGTCACGCTAGGCAGCGGCACGCTCCGCTCCGAGCACGGTGTCGCACGCATCCCGCTCCCGCCGGGCGCGTCGATGGTCTCCGCCATCACGGGCGTGACGCAGGTGCACGGCACGCTGCTCATCTCGCACGACATCAGCTCCACCGCCGACGCTCACATCGACATCCCCCTCCGCTTCACTCTCTCTGGCCACGCGACCGTCCGCGAGCCGCGCCTCGTGACGCCGCGCTCCGCCCTCAACCGCGCCCTCGCGACCTCCCAGTCCATCACGATTCACTAAACCTAAGACAGCCGCCAAGGCGCCAAGGCGCCAGAAGAGGGAGATTGGGTTCGAACCGCTGGAGTTCCCTCGGTTTCGTTGACAGTCGCGGTTACGCAACGGCGATGTAAGCGGACTCGACTTCGGCAGGAGTGCGGTAGTCGAGGGCCGAGTGCAGGCGGCGGCGATTGTAGAAGGTTT
>JBBSFE010000039.1:0-44294 GCA_038239005.1 Polyangiales bacterium | reverse complement strand
GCGAGCGTGGCGATGGACGACGCCGTTTTGCTGCTCCCGTAGATGACCGCGATCGTTACGGAGCACGAGAGAGAACGATGCGACCGGGTTTGCGAACGCGGTCTTTGCGGCCGCGGCAGACGCGAACGACTCGACGATGCTCGCGCCGTTCGCAAACGCAACGCCGCCCGCGATCAAACAAACCGGCGCGACGACGCGACCATCGAGCAAGGTTGCGATTCCGACCATCGGCGCCGAAGCGAATGCGCGTGCTCGCGGTAGCGCGAGCAACTTCACGAACGCGCGATCCGCGCCCGTCCATGTTGCGGTGACGCGAAGGCTTCCCGACAAGACACGCGCGCCGGCGACCACGGGCATGCCCTCGCGACGCGTGACATCCGTTTTCGCATCGAGCCACGGGCTGATGACCGCTTCGCCGGACGCAACGACTCCATCGACGGGAACGGTGTCGCCTTCGGACACCGTGACTTGCTCGCCAGCGCGCACCTCCGCACATGGCACGATGCCTGTGCCCGCTCGCGCGGACACATCGAGCGATCCCAAAATGGTTGCACGCGCCGATGCGACAGGCTCGGTCGCGCGAAGGATGGCGATGCACAGCACGATGAACGACGCAGCGGCAACGCCCGCGAACGACGCGAGCGGCGGCGCTGTCGGTGCGCCCGTTGCGCTCGCGAACACGGCACACCCACTCGCAACGATCACCGCGACTGCCAATGCCCACGGCGAACGCGCGAGCCAGCGCGGCGCAATCACCGCCGCGTAAACGACGGACGACGCGCATGCCACGAGCGCGAGAGGAAGTCGAAACGCATCAGCGCTCGGGCCGAGGAGCACGACGCCCATCGCGAGCGCGCCGCAGATGCCGCCGGCGTACGCAACGGCCACGGCCCAGCGCGGTGTCGACGGCAGTCGCGTGCTCGCGCGATCGACACGAAGCGATGCGGGTGCATCGTCCGGTGCGGCCCACCGGCGAATCGGCATCGAGCGGGGCTCTTCGTCGAAGGTGCCCGAGGCGGGCGGCCCGCTCACCGGCGCGATGTCGTGGAGCGAGATCGGCGGCGCAGCGATCGCGACGGGAGGTGGCTCCGCGGTCACCACTTCGTTGCTCGCGTTCGGTGCGAGAGATGCGAGCCACTCCGTCTTGTGATCGCGGCTGCAGAAATAAACGAAGCGGCCGTCGACGAACGCAACTTGTCCGGCGTGGATGGGCTCGAGCTCGCGGCCGCACGCGGGGCACGCGTGCGCTGCGTCCGTCATTAGACGGTCGCCCCGCCAGGAGAGACCCCACCGGCCGAGGGCTTTGAGCCAATCTCGGCGAGCACTTTGCGCACGACCGCAACGCCCTCTTCGAGCTCTGCGATCGTCACGACGAGCGGCGGCGAGAATCGGAGCACGCGCTCGCCCGCTGCCGTGAGCATGACGCCGAGCTGGAGAATGCGCGGAAGAATGTCGCGCGCGATGAGGCCAGGCTTGAGCACGATGCCGCGCAAGAGCCCATCGCCGCGTGCGGACTCGCAGACGTTTGGCATCTCGGCGACGAGCGCTTCGAGCATCTTCTGGAGAGCTTCGCCTTTTTCGTGCGCGCCGGCGACGAGCTTTTCGTCGTCCAAAATGCGCAGCACCGCGAGCGACGCGCTGCACGCGAGAGGGCTACCGCCGAACGTCGCGCCGTGCGTGCCTGGCGGTAACGCGCCCGCGAGCGCTTCGGTCGTGAGCATTGCGCCGATCGGAACGCCGCCTGCGAGCCCCTTCGCGAGCGCGATGGCATCCGCGCGCGCGCCGCAGCCGTCGTGCCCGAGGAAGCGGCCGAGTCGGCCGATGCCGCATTGAACTTCGTCGACGAAGAGGAGCGCGCCGTGCTCGTCACACAGCGCACGCAATCCGGCGATGAACCCTCGTGGGGCGACGAACACACCGCCCTCGCCTTGTATGGGCTCCACGATGATCGCGGCGACGTCGGCGCCCATCGCAGCTTTCACCGCAGCGAGATCGCCATACGGAACGTGCGTGACGGGACCCATCTCGCCCAAGCCCCGCAGAGCGAAAAAGCCTTCGCGATACTTCGGCGTGCCCGTGATGGAGAGGGCGCCCATCGTGCGGCCGTGGAACGAGTTATCGAATGCGATGATGCGATTTCGCGCTTTGTCGCCGCGCGCGTAAAAATGATGGCGCGCGACTTTGAGGAGCGCTTCGGTGGCCTCGGCGCCCGAGTTGCAGAAAAATGCGCGGGCGTATCCGGTGCGTGCGCAGAGCTCGGCGGCGAGGCGAATGTTGGGCTCGTTGTAATAGTAATTCGAGACGTGAATCACCTTCGCCGCTTGCTCGGTGATCGCAGCGACGAGCACCGGATGCGCGTGCCCCACGGCCGACACAGCAACACCCGCGGCGAGATCGAGACAGCGAAGGCCATCGACGTCGAAGAGCTCGCACCCACGCCCACGCTCGGCGACGAACGGCGCTGGCTTGTAGTTGCCGTACAAATGTTTCTTGGCGGACTCGAGCAGCTCAGGGCTTTTCGGCATAGCGTCTCCTCATTTTAGCAGCGCGCGCGCAATTTCGGCGAATCCATCTCCCATTGCGGAAGGCGCAACGTAGCGGGGCGGAACCGAGAGCGCGCCGAGCGATGCGCGCACGTTGGCGACGCCGAACGTGGTCGCAAATGCCGCAAAACAGGCGCGATCGTTGCCGCTGTCGCCGGCGAAAGCCCACCTCGTCCGCGCGGCGCCAACGTCGACTCCGAATCGCTCGCCGAGCAATCGAACGGTTCCGGTGGCTTTGTCGTCACCGTCGAACGTGGCGTGCAAATGAACGCTCGAGCAAGAGCGGCGAGCGCCATGCTCTAGGATGATCGATTCGACGAACGCGATGCGATCGCGCGCGATGGTCACGTGCTCGCCGATGTCCCAGGTGATGTCGCTCACGCGAAGCGACGCATCGTCTGCGAGCGTGACGTCGGGAGCGCGCTTTCGAACGTCGTCGGCGAGCGCCATCAGCGCGGCGCGGCGACGTGTGCGTTCCGCGACCGAGCAGGTGTCGACCACGAGCACGCGTTTGTCTTCGCGAATGATCGCAATGGCGCCGTTCTCGGTCGTTGCGGCGTCGATGGGCCACTGCGTTGCGAGCATCGCGCCCCATCGCGTCGGCCGGCCGGTGACGACGACGAGACGTTTGCCCGCATCGTGCAAATCCCAGAGCGCGTCGTATGCGGCACGTGTGAGTGTGCCGCGAGTGAGGAGTGTGTCGTCGAGGTCGAAGAGCAACCCTTCGATGCCGTGCGCTTCCTCTTTCGTCATCGTCGCGAGCGGATGCATCAGCGCGCTCCTCTCGGCTCGATGCGCGCGAGCAGCGACTTCAAATACAAACCTTCGTTGTGTGCGGCGAGCACTGGATGGTCGAGACCCTGAAAAAATCTCTCGACCACAATCGCTTCACGATTCGCGCGAAGCGCGCCCGTTGCGAGCGCACGCGTGAGCGCGACCATGTCGACCGCGGCCGAGCACGAGCTAAGAGCGAGGAACCCGCCCGATTTCGCGGCCCTGCAGCCGAGCTCCGCGAGCTTGGTGTAGAGCGCGAGCGCGTTCTCTTTGCCTGCGCGTGTCGAAGCGAGCCTCGGCGGATCGACGAGCACGACGTCGAACGACCCTTTGGCATCCGCCATCACCGTTCGCGCATCGGCGCGTAGCCACGTGATGCGCGAGTCGAGTCCGTTGAGTCGCGCGCACGACGCGCCCACTTCGAGCGCCGGCGCACTCTCATCGCACGCAACGACCTCCGACGCTTCACCGCGCGCTGCGGCGAGCGCGAACGGCCCGACGAACGAATACGCGTCGAGCACGCGCTTGCCCTTCGAGAGCGACTCGATGCGCGCGCGCAGCGGACGTTGATCGAAGTAAAATCCCGTCTTCTGCCCGAGCTCGACGGGAATCGCGTAACGAAGGCGTCGCTCCAAGAAAGTGAGCTCTTTGATTTCGTCGCCGAGGACGATCCCGCTTCCGGCGTCGAAGCCTTCTGCCTTTGCGGCGTTTGCGGTCGACCGATCGAGAACGGTCTTCGGTTGAATGACGTCGAGCAACGCTTGGAGAACGAGACTCTCGCGGAGCTTCATCCCGAACGTGGTGAATTGAACGCTGATGGCGTCGCCGAAACGATCGACGATCAAACCTGGAAGGTCGTCGCCTTCGGCGTGGATGAATCGGTAGCCGTTCGTCTCGGGGCCGGGCAAATCGTTTTGCTTTCGCCACGCATCGGCGCGCCGGACGCGTTCGTGGAAAAAGCGACCGTCGAATCGCGTTTTGTCGTCTCGGACGAGGATTCGGGTGACGATGGCCGAGGTGGGCGAATAAAATCCGCGGCCCAGCAAATTGCCCCGCGGGTCGACGACGCGCACCTCATCCCCAGCCGTGGCACCCCCTTCGACGTGGTCGACGGCTTGAGCATAAACCCACGGATGGCCTGCCCAAACAGGCTGAACATGACCTGGTTTGAGGTGAATAGTAGGCACTGAACAGCCCTTCGTTAGCATGGGACGTGTGAACGGCCGTCCACGAACCCAAACGGACCCCCAAATTTCGCGGGTGGTAGAGAGACTTGCCGTGGCACCGGCATTGCTTAGTCTTAGGGTGCGTGCTTTTGGAGGCACGGGAATCATGATGAAGACGGTCTCATCGCTCGCCGCTTTTGCTCTCGTGATGGGCGTGTCCGCCGCGGCTTCTGCGCAGCAGACCCCGAACTGCCCGCCTGGCAGTTGGTTCTGCGCTGACGCGCAAGTGCCGGGAGTAGGTGGGGCGCAAATCACCATCGGCGGGGGCGGGCAGACCCAGCTCCAGCAACTTCCTCCTCCACAACAGCTTCCGCCGCCTGTTGTCATTCAGCAGCAGCCGCAGCAACCGATTCAGGTCGTGCCGCAAGCGCCGCCTGTCGTCGTGTATCAACCGGCGCCTCCGCAGCTCGTGCTCATTCGCCCGCAGCCGGATTACCGCGCGTACTACGTGCGGCGTCCGGTCCAGCTTCCGCAGAGCGAGTGGGGCTTGAACCTCCGCGTTGACGGCGCCTTCGTCGGCGGCGGTTACAAAGGCAGCGCGGGTCTTGGCGGTTTCGGCGCAGGCCTTCGCTACAAGCCGACGCCGTGGTTCGGCATCGAAGCCGGCGCCGACTTCGTCATCGGTCGTGACTACAACGACTACGCGCGCAACGAGACCGCGTTCTCGCTCAGCGGCCTACTCTTCTTGAACCCACGCAGCCGTGCTCAAGTTTATCTCGTCGGCGGCTTCGGTTGGAGCATCGCCAACGTCACCAACGACACCTACCAAGGCGGGACGAACCCGGTGAGCTTCAACGACACCGTCAGCTACCACTACTTCGGTGGCCAAGCCGGTATCGGCGTCGAGTACCGCCTCTCGCGCAACCTCGCCGCCAACATCGACATGCGCGGCTTCGTCCGCGGTCGCACCGATTCGAACGCAGCCCCCGAGTTCATCGACCCGAACAGCGGCAAGACGACGAACACGTCCGGCGGCCTCCTCTTCACGGGCGGCCTCACGTTCTACTTCTGATCGCTCACGGTTCTCGAGCTCTCGAGCGATTGCTCGCGTCCTCTAGTGACAGCGGATGAGCAACGAACCCGAGTAGGTTTGGCGCGAACGTCTTTGTCGAGAACGTCGTAACTGCGTGGGCAGGCGTTTCCCCGACGCTCGTAACAGTTGCCAATGTCGCCGCAGTTGACGGCCGCCCCGTTGTTCCGTCGGGAAGTGTCACCACTTTCCATTGATAGGTAACGGGCGGGGCTGGATCACAAGCGGTTCTAATCATCTGGGACCGAGCCGGAGGGGCTGCCGTTCGGATCCGAACCGGAGGCGGGCTGCCGTTCGGATCCGAACCGGAGGGGGCTCACTTCGGGGATGGGGTGCGGGTGGTATAGGTCGGGCGCTTTGACGGTCTTCACGCACTCGGCGAAACGCGCTCTGCTTCTCTCCGCCGTTGCGGGAGCGACGCTCGGGCTTGCTACGCCGCCGATCGATTTTTATCCGGCGGCGTGGCTCGGGCAGGTTCTGTTCGCGTACGTTTTGTTCGCCGACGAGACGCCACCCATACACAAACAAGCGCGCTGGGCTTGGGGTGCGCTGCGGGGGCTCTTCTTCGGGACGGCCGTGAACGTCGTCGTGCTGCGGTTCGTACCCGTCACGATCGAGCGCTTCACGGATTTGCCGCTCGTGGTTGCGCTGCTCGCGCTCTTGCTGCTCTCCATCTTTCAAGGTTTGCGGTGGGCGGTCGCGAGCTGGATGGCAAAGCAGCTCGCCATGCGCGGCGTGCCGCGGTTCGTCGCGTTCGGCGTTGCGGTATGGGCGAGCACGTTCGTGCCAGGCGTGTTCGGGTGGACAGTCGCGAGCGGCATCTCGCCAGCAACGTGGCTCGTGCAGCTGGCCGATGTGGTGGGCGAGCGTGGCGTCAGCGCTCTCATCGCGATCTCGGCCGCGCTTGGCGCCGAAGCGATACGCACGTTCCTCGCGTCGAAAGGCCCCTGGCGATCGGGCGCTCTCCCTTTCGGTCGATCTGTGCAGATTGCATCTATTTCGCTTGGGATTCCTGCGGCGATGATGATCTCGGGTGCGTTTCGTGTTCGCTCTGTCGAGGCTGCGCGCGCCGCCGCGCCGAAGGTTCGCGTCGCGCTGATTCAACCGGCCACGCAAGCGCGCATGCGCTGGGACCCGCGCGAAGCGGACGGGATCGCGCGGCGCCTCACGATGATCACGAAGATCGCCGAGCAACGCGGAACCGATCTCGTCGTGTGGCCCGAGGCGGCGTTTCCCTATGCGATGTCGTCGACGTCGAAGAACGATCTCATCGGCCCGTTCGCGGTGCTCCAACCTGGCATTCGCGGCCCGGTGCTCACCGGTCTCTTGATGCACGCGCCCTTGGAAGGAGAGCGCGGCTCGTACAACTCCGCGGCGCTCTTCCACGATGGCCACGTCGACGCGCCGTATCACAAGATGCACTTGCTCGCGTTCGGCGAGTCGGTACCGCTTTCGTCGACGTTCCCACTTTTGCGCCGCGCCTTCGTGCGCGGCACCGGCATGGTGCCGGGTGATCATCAAGTCTTGATGGAGAGCGGGCCGATCCACGCGGCCGTGCTCAATTGCTTCGAAGACACCCTGCCCGAGGCGGGGCTCGAAGCGAGCAGCGTGAACCCGAACTTGCTCGTCAACATCACGAACGATGCGTGGTTCGCGGGCACGAGCGAGAGCGAGCTTCACGTGCGGCTCGCGACTATGCGCGCCATCGAGCTTCGCAAAGACTTCGTGCGCGCGGTGAACCTCGGCACCACATCGTGGATCGACGCAACCGGTCGCGTGCGCGCGCGCTACAACACCGACGTCGCCGGCTCGCTACCGACGGTTCCTGCTCTCCTCGAAGGCAAAACCATCTACGCGTCGCTCGGCGATTTCTCCGGACTCTTGCTTCTCGGATTGCTCGGCGGCGCGACGTGGCTCGGCCAGGCCATTAAACGAAAACGGCGCACCGCATGACGGCGCGCCGATTCGTTAAACCCGAAGAGCTTACTGGATCAAGTCTTTGAGCGACTTGAGGGCGCGCGCGCCGATCTTCTTCTGCGCGGGCTTCGCCGGGCGGTTCTCCATTTGCTTGGTGAACGGATTGTAGCGGGGGCCGGCCGGGATCGGCTTCGTCTTGCGGACCTTGAGCTTGAGGAGGCCCGGAATCACGAACTCGCCGGGACCGCGGGATCCGAGCTGCTTCTTGATGATTTCCGTGAGGCTCTCAAACACGCGGTTGACGCTCTTCTTATCGAGCTCTGACATCTCCGCAATCTCAGCAACGACCTGGGCCTTGGTTAGACGCTTCTGGGTCATGTCGACATCCTCCTGATGAATAATCTTGTTTGTTTGCCGACACTCTAACCAGGTTTCTCCGGCCGGAGTGTCGGCCCCCGTGCGCGGGGCCTGCTTAAACATGGGTTACACTCGCGCTGTGCCTACCGCAAGGGGAAAATAGGGGTATTTTTGATGGGGCGTCGCGGAGGGCCTATTTTTCAGGCTCGAACGCGCGGCAGGCGTCGCGCAAAAGCGACCTGATTACGAATCGTTTTGCTCCATTCTGAACGCGGTTTAACTCAGTTTGCGCGTGGGGGTCTCGCGCCGTTGAAGAGAACGCCCCTTGGTTCTTGCGGCGGCACAGAGACGGTCCGTCTCGGCGCGCATGGCGCGATCCGTCGCGACGGTAGCGTGATCCCAACCGAGGAGATGGAGGAGGCCGTGGGCGAGCAGCATGGTCACCTCGTCGAGCACGGGACGCCCCGCGGCCTTTGCCTGCCTTCGCGCGGTCGGCATGCTCACGATGACGTCGCCGAGCAAACGCGGTAGGTTCTTGGCCACGATTCGCGGATTCTTCTGCCCCTCGCTCATCGCAAAGGCGAGAACATCGGTCGGGCGATCCTTCTTGCGATAGAGGCGGTTCAGCTGTTGGATTTGAGCATCGCCGGTAACCAGCACTGACACCTCCGAGTCGGTGAGTTTCAATGCGTGGATCATTTGCTTTAGGCGGCGCTCGATCTCTCTGCGCGAAACACCCGTGCCGAGAGCGACCTCGACGGCGACGCGAGTCAGCGCGGCCTTGGAATCGGGCATGGGAAGGGCCGATGTGCTAGCACCTTTTCGAATGCGCTGGTGCGCCGTTGTCCCGTCTTTTCAGGCCCGCGCCACGCTTGGTGGCGTGCTCCGTGATCTGCTCGCCGAGCTGCCCGAGCTCCGCAAAACGGACATCATCGTCGTCGACGACGGCAGCACCGACGGCACCACCGATGTGGCAAAAGAGCATGGCGTTCGCGCACTCACTCATGTCGCCAATCGTGGAAAGGGGCAGGCGCTCCGCACGGGCATGGCAGAGGCCGCTCAGCTCGGGTACGCGGCCGCGCTCACGGTCGACGCAGATGGGCAGCACCCCGCGACGGCTGCGCGCGTCGTGCTCGAAGCGTCGAGCGACGCGAACGACCTCGTCCTTGGCATTCGCGATCTCGCAGGTGCGGGCGCGCCGCGGGCGAATCAAATGTCGAATCGGTTCTCGAACCTCGTCCTTTCCGGTTTCGCGGGCAAGCGCTTGCGCGACACGCAATGCGGTCTTCGCCGCTATCCAATCGCTGCAACGCTCGCGCTCGGGTGCCACGCCACCGGCTACGCGTTCGAGGCCGAGGTTCTCCTGCGTGCGGTTGCGGCGCGTGTGCCCATCGTCGAGGTTCCAGTCACCGTTCTCTACCCACCCGAGAACGAGCGCGTGACGCACTTCCACAGCGTTCGTGATCCCGCGAAGATCGTCGCCACGGTTTTACGCACGATGGCCGACGTTCACATCTTGCGACGCGCACGACGTTCGGTGCCCCGCGCTCCCGAACGTGGAGCCGCACCGGCCGAGTGATGACACGTCGTCGCAAGCGGATTTTGATCGCGGCGCTCGTCGTGATCGCATCGCCATTCATCGCGCATATCGCCATCGGGCGACTCACACGCATCGACCCGCCCAATGTCGTCGTCGCTGACGAAGCTACGGTCGAGAAAGACGGCGTGCGCTTCGTTGGCCCGTCGTACACGACGCTTCGAGCTGGCGTTCGCGAAGCGTACATCGAAGGCACACCCGAGCAGCTCGGCGCGCGTGACGCGCGGCTTCTCGGCGATCACATGGAGAAGGACGAAAACCTTCTTTGGGGCACGTTCGAGCACTTCGTTCCTCTCTCGCCGCTTCGTGCGCTCATGATCGACGTGAGCCGCGTTCGCTATCGGCACATCGAATCGAACGTTCCGGAGCCGCGCCGGCGCGAGCTCGCGGCTGCTGCGCGCGCGATGCAACCGGATGCGAACGCGTCACGCATGCCGACGTACGAGCGCATCGTGTTTCTTCACTCGGTCTACGACATCGCGCTTTCGTTCGAGCACTCGCCGCTTCTTGGTTGCTCTGCGTTTGGTCTCGGTCCGGGTGCAACGAAAGACGGGCACGCGCTCGTCGGGCGCGCGTTCGACATGGAAATCGGCGACGTGTTCGATACCGACAAAGTCGTCTACTTCATGCGCGAAGACGGGCGCATCCCGTACGCGAGCGTCGCGTGGCCCGGGCTCACGGGCGTGCTCACCGGGATGAACCTCGAAGGCGTGATGGTGCTCGTCAACGGCGCGCGAGCGAGCGATCCCAGCACGATCGGGATGCCCGTCGTCTTCAGCTTGCGCGAAGTCTTGCAGACCGCGCACGACACCGATGAAGCAGCGGCCACGCTCTCCAAGCAAGACGTGATGGTTTCGCACATCGTCTTCGTTGCCGATGCGAAAGGGCACTTCGCGGTCGTCGAGCGCGCACCGGGAAGGCCCGCGGTCGTGCGTCGTGATTTTTCGGATCCCGATCGCGTCGCCGTCACCAACCATCTCGAAGGCGCATCGAAGGACGATCCGAAAAACATCGCCGTGCGCGACCACACGACCACGCTCGCGCGACGCGCACGCCTCGACGAGATGCTCGCCGATGTTGGGCCTGCCTCGGCCGACGCGCGCTCGGCCGTGGCGATGCTCCGCGATCACACGTGCTCGGGAAAAGTCTCGTGCGAGCTCGGCGACAGACGCGAGATCGACGCGCTCATCGCAACGCACGGCGTCGTCGCCGACGTGACCGATCGCGTCTTGTGGGTCAGCAAAGGTCCGCACTTGTCGGGTGAGTTCGTGCGTCTCGATTTGAAAGAAGTGTTCGCGCCGGGTCACGATCCACTGAAAGACGGGCCCGCCGAGACGATCGCGGCCGACCCCATTTTGTCGGACGGTCGTTACGAAGCGGGCCGCAAACGCGCGGGCGGTCCGAAGATCGGAGGCGATGCGAAATGAAGCGCCGTGAATTTCTCGTGGGCACCCTCACGCTCTCCGCGAGCCTCGGCTCGCTCGTCGCGACGCGCGCGCACGCCGACGCCGTCGACGACAAGCTCGCGTCGATCGTGCGCGCGCGCTCGAACGTGAAGACGCTCGTCGGCCCGTTCACGCAAACGGCAACGGTGGGGCTCTTGCGCTCGCAGGTGCAATCGTCGGGCACGCTCTACTTGCAGTATCCGAATCGCTTGCGGTGGGAGCTCGGCCCGCCGGATTCGATCACGTATTGGGTCGCGCCCGAAGGGCTCGCTTACAAAGGCCTCCACGGCGGCGGGCGCATTCCATCGAACACGCGCGAGCAAGCCGACGTCGATGCGCTCCGTGCCGTGCTCGGCGGCGACATCACCACCCTACGCACGCGCTTCGACGTGCGTGAGGTTCCCTCGGACACCACGGGCCCCGCGTTCGAGTGCACGCCCAAACAAGCGAACGCTCGCCTCCGAAAGCTCACCTTCTCGCTCGACGCCGATCTCGTGCGCCCTCGCAAAGCGACCATCGTCTACGACGAGCGCAACCAGTCGGCGATCGTCTTCGGCGAGCTCCGGCGTGACGCGCCCATCGATCCGGCGCTCCTCGCACTTCCATAAGTTCCTCCAAAACTTGGCCGCGCGGAGCTGCCTTTGGCAACCTGGGGGCGCCATGCAAACCGCAAAAAAAGAGTTCGCCGGGACAGACCGCAGGCGCCACCGCGTCTACGTCACCAAGAACACCGAGTATCACTTCCGCGACGGGTTTTGCGTTGCCGTCCGTGACCGCCGCTCGGGCGACTTTTTGCACGGCCACCTCGCGCTGCGGCGCCGCATTCACGGCGGGCTCAAGTTCTTCCTGAATGGCGCGATCATCCCGAACTCGGGCGAGCCGCGCGTCGGCGAATCGTTGTATTTTGCAAGTGAGGGGCGCGATCTCGTGACGAGCCCCCTCGAGGGCGTCGAGCGGCCGTCGAAGGACCTCACGAAGGCGTACCCGACGGCGCGCGAGACAGCGAAGAAAACCTGACGTACAACGCGTCCATGCTGGCAGTGCCTCCGCGCGTGGAGCTCGCCAGGCGTCCAATCGAGACGCCAAGGCTGGTCCTCGTGCCGATCGAGACCGCCGACGCGAGTGAGCTGTGGAGTGCCGTGGAGAGCTCGCGGTCGGAGCTCGAGCCATGGCTTCCGTGGGTGCCGTTCAACACGGATCAAGACGCAAGCTTTCGTTACGCCGAGGCGAGCTCACAAGATTGGGACAACGCACGCGCGTGCCGCTTCGGCATTCGCGACAAGAAAGGCCGGCGGCTCTACGGCGTCGTTGGCCTCGAGGCGTTCGCGCATCTGCATCAGAGCGTGGAGCTCGGGTACTGGCTCCGCACCGACGCAACGGGCAACGGCTACATGACGGAAGCGTCACGCGCGATCGTCACGTGGGCATTCACGTCGCTCCACGCGCACCGCATCCGCGTCGCCGCGGCGACGGACAACCGCGCATCGCTCGCGGTGATCGGCCGCCTCGGCTTCCGCTTCGAAGGCATCGCGCGCCAAGCCGAACGCTGCCACGGCCGCTGGCTCGATCACGCCGTATTCGGCATGCTCGCTACCGACGCGCGTAGTTGAGTCACGAGATCGCGGACGCGATCGAGACCGTCGACGCTGCGTGCGCCATACCAACACAAATCCTTTCCGCTCATTTGGATGACCTGAGCGCGGATGGGAAGGGCGCGGAAGACTTCGGCGTCGGCTTCGGAGAATGGATGCGGCTCGTCGGGGAGGAGAATGATCTCGGGCGCACGCAGGATGACTTCGTCGAACGTGACGCGCGGGTAGCGGACGTCGCGGCCGGCGATTTTTTCTTCTGAGAGTGGCGGCGCGCCCGCGATGTCGGCTGCGAGCGGGTAGCGGCGCTCGCGATCGGCGAAGACGTTGGCCGCGCCACAGAGATCCATCATGTCGGAGATGAACGTTGCGCCGTGAATGGTCATGAGCGGATCCATCCAGATCGGGCAGAACGCGCGTAGCGGCGTGCTCGTGCTGCGAGCCGCTTCGGCGCGGCGAATGGCGTCGTAACCGCGGCGAATGATGTCTTTCACGGCTTCGTCGCGCTCGGTTTCGAAGAGGCGTGCGAGCTGTGCGAGGTGCGCGAGTCCGTCGGCGACGCGCTTCGGAAATGCGACGAGCACTTTGATGCCGCTCGCCTTGAGCTTCACGACGTCGCCGCGTGTGTTCTCTTCTTGGTTCGCGATGACGAGGTCGGGCGCGAGATCGATGATGTCGGCGACGCGCGGGTTCTTGGTGCCGCCGACGCTCGGAATTTTCGCGACGACGTCCGCGGGGAGCTCGCAGTAGTCCGTTCGCCCGACGAGCGTGCTCGCAGCACCGACGGCACACACGTTGAGCGTGTCGCTGGGCACGAGCGACACGACGCGCTTCGGCGGTTTCATTCGACGGGAATCGGCTCGGGCACACCGGGGCCGCCGTCGGCGTGGACGCCAATCCGCACGGCGCAGTTGGCCCACTCTTGATCGCCGCACGCGGACGCCGCACCGATGCACGCGAGCACGGGATCTTGCTGGTGCTCGACGAGCCGATCGAGGACGAATGCGCAACCGCGCTCGCACTCGTGCTCCGTGCAGTTTTTCACGCGCGCTTTGCATGCGTCCGCGCAGACGACGTCAGCGCGTTCGCGCGGCTCTTGCGGACATCCCGCGAGCACGCCGAGCGTGGCGATGAAGAACGCGATCGACCTCATCCGCCGACCTGCTCGATCGCGTGCTCCATCGCCTCGCGCAGCTTGTCGGGGCCTTGTGCGCCTTCGATGACTTGATCGTTGATCCAAATCGTCGGGAGCGCGTGGCCTTGTGCGGCTTTGAACTCGGCGGCGTCAGCGTCGATTTTTTGCTGCGTCGCGGGGTCTGCGAGGCACGCGCGAAATGCAGCTTCCTGAATGCCGAGGCCCGACGCGATGAGCGTGCAGCCGTCGTCGGTGAGCTGATCGACTGGTGCGGTGAAGAGCGCCGTGGCCATCGCATCGCCGCGCCCCATCGACTCTGCACAGCACGCGGCGCGCGCGGCGCCCATCGCGTGTGAGTGCATCTTGAGCGGCGTCTGCTTTCGCACGAGACGAAACTTACCTTTGTACTTCACGAGCGTGGGCTCGAAGTCGACGGCCGTTTGCCGACAATACGGGCATTCGAAATCCACGAAGTCGACGACCGTCACCTGGCCGGGCGCAGACTTTTTCATCTCCGCCGCGATCACGTCGGGGACGCGCGTCTTCACGAGCACGTGCGACAGGAGCGGAATCGCCGCGGCCGCTGCGATCACACCTGCAGCGCCCGCCATCGCGCGCCACGAATCGCCGTCAGCCTCGGTTCTCACCCGCATGAGCACGACCGAGAGGAGAACGACCGACGTGATGTCGACGGTCATGCAGTATGCACAGAACGTCGACAGCGAAAATTGCAGGAACAAAAAGTACGCCGCGACGAGCGCGCCGAACATCGACGCAACGAGCTGCAAAAAACGCGACGTCTGTCCGGGGATGACGGTGAGCAGCGCCAAAACGCCGTAACCCGCGACGCCGACGGCGGGCGTCGGTAACCCGAAAAGCATGTGCGCGTACGCCGAACGGCGGAGCTCGGCGCAGCCGCCGGTGTCCGAACAAAAGAGCGGCATCGGCCGCAAATAATCCACGAGGAGCGCCATGCTGCACGCAAGGCCCAGCGCGACGAGCGCGACCACGGCCGCGTACACCATGCGCTGCGTTCGCTGCTCTTTGGTCAGCTCGCGATCGTCCATGCGTCTGTCACCGGCGAACTTTAACCAGACCTCGGACCCAAACACTAACTATAGATATGCAACCCGAATCGATGCCTTCTTCTTCCCTTCCCGCGAAATCCCGCATTTTGCGCTTCCTCGGCGCCGAGGACCGCGCCCGGCACGCACGCGAAATCGCCAGCGAGCTCGACCTCAGCGAGGGCGTTTATGCCGGCCTCGTGAGCCTCCTCGACGACATGGTGCTCGAGGGCCAGCTCGGCGCTCGCCCGGGCCACCGCTACATTCTCAGCAAAGACACCAAGCGCGTCAAAGGCGAGAGCGTCGAGGGCTACCTCTCCATGACGCCGCGTGGCGCAGGCTTCGTCACGCGCGAAGGCGGCGACGTTTACATTTCGCCCGAGTCGATCGGCGGCGCCATGCACGGCGACAAGGTGAAGGTCGACATCCGTGCGCGTGGCACGCGCGGCCCCGAAGGCGAGGTGGTCGAGATCCTCGATCGCGGCACCAAACGCATCGCCGGCGTTCTTCGCAGGCGCGGCAAGAGCGCTTGGCTCGAGCCCGACGACACACGCATTCGCGGTCCGATCGTGCTCGCTTCGGTGATCGACAAAACGATCGAAGGCAACAGCGGCGCCGACGGCGATGCAGCCGTCGTGACGATCACGCGTTACCCGACGATGCAAAACGAGAACGCCGAGGGTCGCCTCGAAGCCGTTCTCGGCAAGCCCGGCGAGCTCTCGGTCGAGGTCGCCAAGGTTTTGGTGAGCCAGCAGGTCGACGAAGTGCACGGCCCCGAGGCCACGCACGAAGCCGAGGCCTACGGCGAGACGGTGCCCAAGGCGATGCTCGCCGGCCGCGTCGACCTCACGCACATCCCGCTCCCGACGATCGACCCCGAAGACGCGCGCGATCACGACGACGCCGTATGGGTCGAACGCACCGAAGAAGGTGGGTACAAAGCGTGGATCGCGATCGCGGACGTCTCGAGCTACGTGCGCGAGGGAACGAAGATCGACGAAGAAGCGCGAGCGCGCGGCTGCAGCGTCTACTTGCCCGATCGCGCCGTGCCGATGCTCCCGCGAGCGCTCTCGTCGAACTTGTGCTCCCTCCTGCCGGACGAGATTCGCTTGTGTCTGTGCGCCGAGATCGTTCTCGACCCGCGCGGCGAAGTGAAAAGCGAAACGCTCCATCGCGCGTTCATGAAGAGCGCAGCGAAGCTCACGTATGGCGGAGTTGCGCGCGCGCTCGGCCTCACCGACAAAGGTCGCGAAGAGCCCAAAGCCCACGAGATGGTGGATGGCCTTCGCGTGGCGCACGAGCTCTCTCGTATTTTGCGCGACAAGCGCATGAAGCGCGGCGCGCTCGACCTCGAGCTCCCCGAAGCAAAAATCGTTTTGGATCCCGAAACGCGCAAGCCGACGGACGTCGAGAAGCGGGCCACGGATCCGGGCGTTGCGCGCGCGTATCAGCTCATCGAAGAGCTCATGCTCCTTGCGAACGAAGTGGTCGCGCGCTGGCTCACCGCGAAGAAGCGCCCGACGGTGTTTCGCGTTCACGGCGCGCCTGACGAGCAAAAGCTCGAACGCTTCTTGACGCTCTGCGAAGAGCTCGGCTTCAAGACCGATCTCGAAGCGGTGCGCGAGCCGCGCGAGCTGTCGAAGCTTTTGAAGAGCATGATCGGTCACCCGAAAGCTGCGGTGCTCCATGGTCTTCTTCTTCGCTCGCTGAAACAAGCGACCTACGACGTGACGAACGTTGGCCACTTCGGTCTCGCGTCGAAAGCGTACGTGCACTTCACGTCGCCGATTCGCCGCTACCCAGACTTGCTAGTTCACCGCGGCATTCACGCGGTGCTCGAAGGTCGTCGCCCGATGAACGACGAGGAACAAGCCGCGCTCGCCGACGCCGCGCTCTTGTCATCGAAGAACGAGCGTCGCGCGATGGAAGTCGAACGCGAGGTCGCGAACCTCTACCGCGCATTCGTGATGCGCGACCGCATAGGCCAGCGGTTCAAGGGCGTCGTCGGTAGCCTCGTGGGCGGTGGCGTCTACGTCACGCTCGACGCTCCATTCGTCGACGTCATGGTTCGCTATGAAGATCTCGGCGGCGACCGCTACGAGCTCGACGACACGGGCCTCCGCGCCGTCGGCCAGCGCTCCGGCGACTCGGTGCAACTCGGCGACTCGATGGAGCTCGAGATCGCCGACGTCTCCCTCGTACGCCGCACGATCTACGGCAAACGCCTCGGTGGAGACGAGCGCACGCGATCGCGCAAGGCGCCCAAACCGGGCCGCGGCAATCGCGGCGGCGGGAAGAAGCCGCCGTTCCGATCGAACAAGGGGACGAAGAGCCGGAACAAGGGTGGCGGGCGAAGGTAAACTCTTCCGTCTCCGTTTCCGTTTCCGTCTCCGTTTCCGTCTCCGTTTCCGTTTCCGTTTCCGTCTCCGTTTCCGTTTCCGTTTCCGACTCCGACTCCGTTTCCGTCTCCGTCTCCGTCTCTGTTTTCCTCCCGAGAATTTTGTGGCCCCCACCCGGTCGTGCTCGGGCTCGTGCTCGGCGCGGATCAGGTTCGCCAAGTTTGAACGCTCTCCGCGCTCTGCGCGCGAGCCCTGCGCGCGACCGCCTCCCCCACATTCTCGCTTCGCTCGAATGGGGGAGGGGGTTGAAGCTCGGGGAACTCCCAAATCCAGAACTCACATTGAAGAGATCCCGAGAAGGTGGGCTTCCGGTATCTTTTGCGAGTGAAAACCTTCTGGTGGATTCCGCGGCCTGCGACTTGGGCGAGTGCGGTTGCGCTCTTTGTTTATGCGCTTGGGGTGAGCTTCGCGTTTGGTGCTGTCATGCCGTTCATCGGCGAGCTGATGCGGCACTCACCGCGCCTCGGTTGGCTCGCAGTCCTCGGCGTGTGGACGTCGCCGATCGTCGCTGCGGGGGCACTTCATCACGCCGCACACGGTGTGCTCGACTTGGGCGACTCGCAAAAAGTCGCGCGCTGGCCGTCGAGCTTGTGGGCGGGCTTCGTGGCGTGGGTCGCGATCATTTTCGTGTCGTCGGCGGCTGGCTTCGTCATGCTGGTGATCGATCCTCCGCCCATCGACGAGTCGAGCTTCTACGCAATGGCGTCCCTCACCTCACTGAGCTCGGGCGGCGCGCTCGCAATCATTCACGTCATGGTGTGGGTCACCATCGCAGCTGAAGTTTACGCACTCGAACAAGCGGCCCGCCGCGACGTGTAATTTCGGATTAGCCAAGCTCGGGCCTCGAGCTTCCCGCGATTCAAACCACCCTCCCCATTCGAGCGAAGCGAGAATGTGGGGGAGGCGGTCGCGCGCAGGGCTCGCGCGCAGAGCGCGGAGAGCGTTCAAACTGGCGAACCTGATCCGCGCCGAGCACGAGCCCGAGCACGACCGGGAGGGGGCCACAAAAAAAAACACGAGGATGTTTAAATCAGGATGTTTAAATCAGATGTCTAAATCAGGATGTCTTTGCGCGGGTCTTCCTTCTGATGCTCTGCGAGCTTCTCGAAGAGCGACGTCAGATCCGCGCCGTTCCCAGTCGGGATGCGCAAGACGAAGTGCACGTACAAATCCCCGGCGGCCTGCCCTTTGCGTTGCACGCCTTTGCCGCGCACACGTAGCGCCGTGCCGCCTTGCGTTCGCTCGGGCACCTTGATCGTCACCGACCCGTCGAGCGTCGGGACACGGACTTTGGCGCCGAAGTACGCCTCGCTGAGGGTGATGGGCAAGTCGAGGTGGAGGTCGTCGCCTTCGCGGCGGAGATGCGCGTGCGGCGTCACGTGAAGCGTCAAAATCAAATCGCCGCGCGGGCCGCCCGTTGCAGACTGCGCGCCTTGACCGGCGATGCGGACGCGGCTGCCTTCGGATGCGCCCGCGGGGATGCGGACCTTCACAGCCTCGGGTGACATCTCCGTGCGGAGCTCGAGCGTGGTGCCGCGTACGGCGGATGCGAAGTCGACGGTGATCTCGCTTCCGACATCTGCGCCCGGCGACGGCCCGCGACGTGCGCGGCCACTGCGACCGAACAAATCTCCGAACACGTCGCCGAAGCCCCCGTTCGGGTTCGCGCCAGGGTTGTTGAACAAGTCTTCGAGGTTCACCCCGCCGCCTTGCGAGCGCACGCGGCCGCCGCCCCCTTCTTGCGACGACCATTGCTTGTAAGCGCGCTGACGCTCGGCATCGAAGCCCTCGCGCAAACCGTCTTCGCCGAATTCGTCGTAGACCTTTCGGCGTTCGACGTTCGAGAGAACCTCGTACGCGTGGTTCACGTTCTTGAACTTCGCCTCCGCCTGCTTGTTGCCCGGGTTCTTGTCGGGATGCAGCTCTTTGGCGAGCTTTCGGTAGGCGCGCTTGATGGCGTCTGCTTCGGCGCTCTTGGGCACGCCAAGCACGGCGTAGAGATCGTCGGCCATGGTGCGTCTCGAAACGTAAGTCCGCGCGCCCCACGAGGCAAACGCTCAGATCGGTCAGTTTTCTGGGCGATGAGGCAAATCGGGCAAATCGGGTAGAGCCAGCTCCACACGCCAAACGGCGCCTTCTTTCACGGCGTGCATGCTTGCGCGATCCGTGGGGTCTTCGCCCGTCACGTCGATGGTCGCGACCGCGCCGGCCGTCGTGGTCGTGAAGTGCATCGGCTCGAAGCGAAGCGCAAACCGCCCTTCGGCCATCACCTCATACGGCTCGACGCGCCGCCCCTCGATGCGACTCGCGCGAACCGCGCGCTTTTCGAGGTTCTCGTGCGTCGCCTTCGAAAGCATTGCATAGGCCGCTCGCGTCTCGTGCGCATCGGTCACCTGCGCTTGCATGTGATCGATCCACTCGCGCAGCGCGCCTTCGGGTGTGGCATCCGGCGGCTTCCGCGTGCACGAAAGGATCGCGCCGGTCAATAAAACGAAAAGCGCGCGACGCACTGCTCGAAACTACACGCTCTGCGATCCGGGTCGATACGATTCCATTGTGACGCGCGCAGTACGCCTCGTGTGGGACGGCAAGTCCGGTCCGTCGGTGAAGAAACCGGCTGAGCCGGTCGAGCGCGTTTACACGAGCGCGAACGGAAGCGCGCTCTATCAGGGCAACAACGTCGATGCGATGCGGTCGCTCCTTCCGACGCTCCGCGAGCGCGTGACGCTCGCATACATGGATCCCCCTTTTTTGACGGGCCGCGTCTTCGAAACGCGCGACAGCCGCGTTGCGTTCGATGATCGCTGGGTCGATCGCGCCGCCTATCTCGAAGCACTCGGTGCACGTCTCGAAGCGGTGCGTGATCTCCTCGCGCCACACGGATGCGTGATCGTCCATATTGATCCGAAGACGAGCCACTACGTCAAAGTGTTGTGCGACGAAATCTTCGGCGATGAATGCTTCGCGAGTGAAATCGTCTGGCGCTACCGGCGCTGGCCTTCGCGCACGCCAAACTTCCAGCGCGTCCACGATGTGCTCCTTCGTTACCGAAAAAGCGCCGAGGCCGAGCCGCGGTACCACGCAACGTACGAACCACTCGCGGCCTCGACGCTCGCAACGTGGGGAACGAAAAAGCAGCGCGCCGTCGTGAAGGACGGCCGCCGCACGCGGTCGTCCTCGACCGACGAAAAGACGCCCGGCGTGCCAATGGGTGACGTTTGGGACATTGGTGTCATTGCGCCCGTGGCCCGCGAACGCACTGGGTACCCGTCGCAAAAGCCGGAAGCGCTCCTCGAAAGGCTCGTTCACGCTCTCTCGTCTCCAGGCGAAATCGTGCTGGATCCGTATGCTGGCAGCGGGACGACGCTTGCCGTGGCCGCACGCCTCGGGCGCGTTTTCGTGGGCATCGACCAAAGTCGCGTGGCCATCGAGACGGCAACAGCGCGTTTGGCTGAGATCGACGTGCTTGCGCGCGTCCCGACTGCACGCGTACCGTAGCTCGTCATGGTTCCGTCGCGCGTGATGGGCGCAATCGCCGCCGTCGTCGTGCTGTCCATTGCCGCCGCGTTCTTCGTCAAGGACTCGGGCACGGGACCGCTCTTCGCGGTGATTGGCGTCGGGTTGCTTGCCGCACTCGCGGTGTATTCGGTTGGCACGGGCGGCGGTGAGCGCAGCGAGAAGGTCGACCACGAGCTCGGCGACGTTGCCAAGCGCCTGCGCGAAAGCGTCGACAGCCAACTCAGCGGCGTCGACGAAACCACGCGCATCGCACGCGAGCTCGCAACGTCGATTCGCGACGTGTCGACCCACGCGGAGACGCTCGCCTCGAGCGCCGAAGAATCGAGCTCGTCGATCTTGCAGATGACCGCCACCCACGACGAAGTCGCCGAGAACATCGGCGAGCTCGCGGGCAGCGTTCGCGAAACGGTGAGCTCGATCGAAGAGATGGCGTACTCGATCAAAGAGGTCGCCAAAAACGTCGATGCGCTTTCGCTTACCGCCGAAGAGACGAGCTCTTCGATGAACGAGATGGACGTCTCCATCGATCAGGTTCAATCGAACGCCAACGAAACCGCACGCCTCTCCGAAGAAGTCGCGCTCGACGCCGAAAAAGGCGCCGAAGCCATCCTCAAGACAATCAGCGAGATTTACCGCATCAAAGAGAGCTCCCAAGAGGCCGTGCAGGTCATCTCGAACCTCGGCACGCGCATCGAGGCCATCGGGCAAATCGTGAACGTCATCGACGACGTCGCCGAGCAAACGAACCTCCTCGCGCTGAACGCCGCCATCATCGCGGCGCAGGCGGGTGAGCAAGGCAAAGGCTTCGCGGTCGTCGCCGATGAAATCAAAGACCTCGCCGAGCGCGCAGGTGCGAGCACGCGTGAAATCACCGACCTCATCAAGACGGTGCAGGCCGAGAGCAAGAACGCCATCGCCGCCGTCGAACGCGGCGCGCACAACGTCGATCGCGGCGTCGAGGTTTCGAACGAAGCCGAGCGCGCGCTGAAGAAGATCCTCGAGTCGTCGCAGAAGTCGACCAACATGGTCCGCGCGATCGCACGCGCCACCGTCGAGCAGGCCAAGGGCTCGAAGCAAGTCACCGACGCCATCGGGCGCATCGCCGAGACCGTGCAGCAAATCGCGGCGGCCACCGCCGAGCAGGCGCGCGGCACCGAGCTCATCACGAAGAGCGCCGACAAGATGCGCCTCATCTCGCAACACGTGGAGCGCAGCTCACAAGAGCAGGCCAAGGGCAGCCGTCAGATCACGACGGCGATCGAGCACATCTCGCAGCTCGTCGGGCAGCTTGCGGCGTCGCAGAAAACACAGGCGCGCTCGTCCGAACAACTCGTGACGAGCGCGCAAAAGATGGAAGAAACGTTACGTGCCCAGTCGGTCGTCGTGACGCGACTGGGCGACGCTTTGAAGCCGCCTACGCCTTAGCGGCGAACCCCAATTAGCGAGACCAGTGGCCTTGCACCATGCGGTAACCCGCGGGCGTGCGCTGCCAGTGATCCGGCTCCCAGCGGTAGCCAACGCGAGCCGCGGACCAGTGCCCGGAGATCCACATGTGGCGCTGACCGTTCCAGTGCCAGTAGCCCGGAATCCAGACGCCGCCCGACGGGCCTGCAGGACGGACCTCGACGATGGGCGGCGGCGGCGGGGCTTGCACCTCGATGACTTGAACGAGCGGGGGCGGCTCGTACACGACCGTGGGGGCTGGCGGCGCGCCGAACTTCCAGCGACCATCGACGAAGAAGTAGCGACCACCGCGGTTGTCCCAGTGGGCCGGCTCGAAGACCATGCCCGTTTGCGGAGGCTCGCTCCAGTGACCGCCGATCCAAACGTGACGCGCGCCGTTCCAGTGCCAGTAACCGGGCGTCCACATGTGACGCGGCGAGGGCGGAGCGCCCTGCACTTCGACTTGCGGCGGCGGCGGAGCGATTTGGACCTCGATCGAGCCCGGCGCATACTGCATGACGGGTGCGCGCAGGCGCATGTGACCGAGCTGAATTTCGAGAATGTGATCGGCGCGATTGAGAAGCAAATCGACGCGCGCGATGGTCGCTTGGTCGTGGGCGTCGCCCGCGAGATGGCGAATGCGCCAGAGCCGCGCGGACCGGCGCCAATGCTCACCGATGAATGTGCGCTGCTCTTCGGTGGCCTCGCGGTTGTCTTCGTGGATCCAGCCGCGGATGCGTGCATCCGTCCGCGCTTGATAAGCCTGCTGCTCTGGGCCGATGTCGACGACCATCTGCGGCTGCGCCGAAGCGAGCGGCGAGAGTGTGAGCATCGAGATGACAGCTAGGGCGCTGACGTGCTTGAACATAAATGAGCCTCCGGTCTTTCTTATTCGACGGGCGACCATCCTACCGTATTCGACGTCACGGACAACCTCTCGAAACCAATGAAGTTCAAGGGGTTGGGCCATTGGCGCGGCAGCGCGAGCCGGATGGTCAGGCGACGGCGCAGAAACCTTCGTAGTCGACGTAGCTCGTGATGCGCGGCGCGGTGCTGCACACGGGGCAGCTCGCGTCCTTGCGGAGGCGGAGCTCGTGAAAGCGCATCTTGAGGCTGTCGTACGCGAGCAAGCGACCCGAGAGCACTTCGCCTTTGCCGAGGATCAACTTGATGGCTTCGGTGGCTTGGATGGTGCCGATGATGCCGCACAAAATTCCGAGCACGCCCGCTTCTTGGCAGCTCGGTGCGAGGTGCGGCGGCGGAGGCTCCGGGTAGAGGCAGCGGTAGCAAGGGCCTTCGGGGATGCCGAATTTCAGCGCGGCCTTCTTCGGGACGAAGGTCGTCACTTGTCCGTCGAAACGGAAAATCGATCCGTGCACGACGGGCTTGCCGAGGAACACGCTCGCGTCGTTGACGAGATAGCGCGTCGGAAAATTGTCGGTGCCGTCGACGACGAGATCGTAATCGGAGAAGAGCCGCTCGACGTTCTCGCTCGTGAGTCGCTCTTGATGCGGGATCACTTTCACGTCGGGATTCAGATCGGAGAGAGCAATCTTCGCGCTCTCGACTTTGGGCATTCCGACGCGGCTCGTGGCGTGGAGAATTTGGCGCTGCAAATTCGATGCGTCGACGACGTCTGCGTCGACGATGCCGAGCGTGCCGACGCCCGCGGCCGCGAGATAGAGGGCAGCCGGTGAGCCAAGCCCGCCCGCGCCGAGCAAGAGCACCTTCGACTTGAGGAGCTTGACCTGACCGGCCTCGCCGACCTCGGGCAAGAGAATGTGGCGCGAATATCGATCGCGCTGCGCATCGGTGAGGTTCGGCGGGTAGTCGACCGGGTACGCCGAATCCTTCCAGCGTGTGAAGCCCGGGTAGGCGGTGGCGACGCGCGTGTAGCCCATCTCGCCAAGCGTGACGGCTGCGAGCGCGCTGCGATTTCCGGCGGCGCAGTAGACGACGATGTCTGCGTTCTTGTCGCTAACGCGCGATTCGATCTGCGACTCGAGAAAACCGCGTGGGACGGAGACGGCGCCGGGGATGAAGCCCGCGCGGAACTCGTCCTGCTCGCGCACGTCGACGAGGACAAAATCGTCCTTTTTTGCAGTGCGCGCTTCGACGCGGCGCTTGAGGTCCTCGAGGGAAATCTCCTTGGTGCGCTTGCGCGCAGCGGAGAGGACGTCGCTATAGGTCGGCATGACGGGCCTAATTTGCGGCTCGCCAGCCCCTTCGTCAAGCCGAAGTTTCGTTCGTTATCATGGAATTATTCAGGCGCACGACGATGTCCCGAGCGTGCGCCGGGCGGGCTTCGGCCGGCCCCGTACAGAGCTTGGCGAGCGCGTGAAAGCGGGCTCGCGAGCAAGCGTCGTTGCACGCGTCGAGGACGTCTTCGAGGATGCGGCCGAGGCCGTAGACGTCGTCTTTGTAGTCGGCCGGTGCGTTCGCGAGGCGCTCCGGGCTCACGTATCCCATGCTGCCGGGCGGGCTCGGCTGACCTGCGCGGCGCGCGACGCCGAAGTCCGCGAGAATGGGCGCATCGGGCGCGAGCAGCAGGACGTTCGCGGGTTTGACATCGAGATGAACGAACCCCGCATCGTGAACGCGTGTGAGGGCGCGAGCGAGCGGAAGGAGCCAGCGCTCGATCGGAAGTAGCGTCGACAGATCGTGCGCGCGTAGTCGTTCGCGAAGCGCACCGAGCGGCGCCCACTCGAGCGCGATCCATCCGTGATCGGGATCGACATCGAAGACGCGAATGACGCCGGGCCCCGCGAGGTCGACGGCGAGGCGAACCTCGTGAAGTAGCTGGTCTCGGTCGCGTGTGGGCTCGTGATAAACTTTCAGCGCGAGGTGGCGCCCGAGCTCGCGGTCCTCGGCTTCGTACACCGCGCCCGCGCCGCCGCGCGCGACCTCGCGCAGGAGCTGATACGGCGAATCGGGCTCCGCCGCGACGACGGTATTTTCCGCGGGCTCCGCACGCCGTTCGGTGACGAGCCCGAGCGCCGCACGATGCCTTCGATGACGCTCGAGCGCGCCCGGGTGATCGATCTCGCGAAGCAGCACGCGTTCGACGAGCGTCAGCGCGCGCGCGACGTCTCCCCTCTCCGCTTCGAGATCGCTCCTCAAGAGAAGCGACGACGGGCTCGTTGCGTTCTCGAGCAGCTCGAGCGCTCGCCTCGCGTCGCCACGGTCGACGAGCGCCGACGCGGCCGCCACGAGGAGCGCCTCGGGGAGCGGTCGCTCGTTTGCAGCTTGCGAAATCGCCTCGAGCCCCGCCGCTTCGTCGGAGCCTTGTCGCAATCGCCGAAACACTTCGAGGGCGTCCTCGGTCGAAGGGCCACCCGCGAGCCCAACCTGCCCAAGTTGTTCAGCTTCTGTGAGCACGGGCGCCGGCTCGGGCGGCGCCGGGGGCGGTATTGGAATTCCAACGTTCGGATCCGAACCGTGGATTTCGTCCAGATCGTTCGGATCCGAACGATCGGGGGGCTCGGGTGCGCGTTTTTTGCGCAGCTTGGACCAGAAGCTCACGGGGAGCCGATGCAGGTGAAGTCGCGGTGATGGAGGTCCGACCAGAAGCGGTAGGGCGTGTACCAAAAGCCCGCGCGGATGCCGACGCTCGCTTGGCGCCACGAGCCAAGGAGGTAGCCCCAATCGCGGAGCGCGCGCTGGTCGAGGCTGCCGCCGATCAAATTGAAGCTCGTCCACTCTTGGAGGTAGGCGGCTTGGATGGTGTCGTCCGTCACCATGTACGAGGTGCGGCCGCCTATCGCGCGAAGGAGGCGACCACCGTTGCGGATGTTCGTGTGCGTGTGGTTCGCGCACGGATCGAGCAAGACGCGATCGCGCGGGACGCCGATGCGACACGTCGCGATGTAGTCGAGCAAGAATGCTTCGACGAGTCGCGAGTGAATCGCGCCGCCACTCACGACGACGACGGGTGCGACATGGCCGGACCACGCGAGCGATGCCCGCGCCGCGCGTGTGACGTTCACGCCGAAGCGTTGGAGATCAATGTCGCGTGGGCATGCGTCGCCGGGAAGCCACGTGTCGAGCGCGGTGCCGGCGTGCGACGAGTGTCCGTAACCGAACGTTTCTACGGTGGCGTAAGCGTAAGGTTGCGCGCGATCGTCGAGGAGAGCGCGAAGCGTGCGCGCATTGTTGCTCGCAGCTGCACGGCGAACGCGATCGGGAAGCGCACATGCGAGCTCGGTCGGCAGGACGTCGACGTGCTCGCCACGCGCGATGCGATCGTCGCGGTCGGCGTCGCGTTCGATGGCGGCGCGCTCGTCCGATGCGCGGTAACCGCAACCTTCGGGAATGGCGTCGGGGACCGCAGTTTCGTCGTCGTAGCGAACGCGCACGAAACACGAACGCGTGGCGTCGCTCTCGGGAAACGATGCGTGCTCGAGCGCACGCGGATCGCTCGCGAGCGCGGTGCGCCAATGGCCGCACGCGAGATGCTCGTCGAGAGACGCGGGCGCGACGCCGGTGCGAGCATCATGAATGGGAGCGCGCGGCGGATTCGCGTGGATGGCGCAGCCGGCCGTGACGATGAAGAACCACGGGGCGCGCATCGCTCGACGATAGCCTCATTTCAGACGCGCACGACCTCGGGACCGCTGCGCTCGCTTGCAAACACGTCTCCGACGAGGAGCGTCGTTCGCTCGCCGAGGCTCACATCGCCTACGAAGGGTGCCGCGCCGTTGGCGACGAGCTCGAGCCACTCCTCGGCGCTCGACGCGATTTCCCACGGCAAGCCAGGAATGCGCGCGCGGCCGAGTGGCGCGATGTAGATCTCGCCGCTGAGCTCGATGCGCACGGCGTCTTCGAGGTTGGTCGTCCGCGCGACGTGCAAACGGATTTCTTTGCCGAGCATCAGCTCGACACCCGCGTCGCCCGCGGGAACGGGAATCGTGCCGACGAGGTTGAGACCGCGAAGTTGCGTGCCGTTGCGGCTGCCGAGATCGCGCACGACGATTTCCCCGTTTTCGCGCGCGATGCGAACGTGCTGCCGGCTCACCGCGTGCGATGCGACGCGCAGTGTGCCTTCGTTTCGTCCGATGACGACGTCGTCGCCGAGCACGAGTGTCACCGCTTTACCGCGGAGCACGATGCGCACGATGGGGCCGAGCACGCGGCGCGCGCGAATCGTCGCGACGCGATCGCGCAAAAGCGCATCTTCGTGCGAGCTCAACCATGCGCCCGCTTTGTCGAGCGCCTCGCGACGCCGGCCCGATGCAACGAGAAGCTCGATCTCGCCGTGGACACCGCCGCGCGCGCGCTCGGCACGCTCTTTCGTTTGCTGATCGGTCAGCAAAATCTCGAGCGACTCCACGTCGCCTGCTTGCGTGAGCGCTTTCGCTTCGCCGTCGGTGTCGCCCGCGAGGCGATAGGCTTCCGCGGCTCGTGTCGAGTCGCCGACGTCGAGGAGCTCCGCCCCGGCTGCGCGGAGCTCGCGCTTTGCATTTTCGGAAAGCGCACCTCCGCCAAACTGCGCGACGAGAAATGCCGCGCGCTTTCGACGCGCTTCTTCGCGGACGGAATGCCCTCGAGGGGCCATCGCGACAGCTTGCGTGTAGTGCCGCATGCGAATGCGCGGATCGGTTTCAGCATCGCCCCGAAGGAGCATCACGCGGGCAGCTTGCTCGGGGACGCCCGCCATCCCGTAAAGCTCGACGGCCTTGTCGAGCTCACCGCGAAGCTCTGCGCGCTGCGCGGCGCGCGCGTCGCTCCCCTTGCCGAAGAACCGATCGAAGACTCCCACGCGAGTGCTACGATGATTCCAAGACGGAGGAATGGTCAATGAAAGGATGGCGCGCGCGTGCGCTCATGCTGTCGGCCTTCACGCTCTCCGCGCCGCTCATCGCGTGCGGGGGGCGCACACCCCTCGACAGCAAGCCTTTTGCGCCCACGGACGCGAGCGCAGACGTCGACGCCGGGCCGCCCACGTTCACGACATCGAGCAAGCTCGACATGCTGTTCGCGATCGATAACTCCTCGTCGATGGGCGACAAGCAGGAGCTCCTCCTCGGCGCGATCCCCCAGCTCCTCTCGCGCATCACGTCACCTTGGTGTGTACCGTCAGCCGATCCGACGGGCGTCCCGATCCCGCCGACGAGCGGCGTGTGCCCTTCCGGATTCGTGTTCGAGTTTCCGGCGGTGAAGGACATCCATATCGGCATCGTGAGCTCGTCGCTCGGCGGCGCCGGCTCACCCGACGTTTGCGTATCGACGAGCGGCGACCCAACCCATCAAGACGATCATGGTCGGTTGATCAATCGCACCCGACCGACGACGCCAAGCGGTCCCGAAGGAACCGTCGCGAGCGCGTTGCCCATCGACGGCAACGGCGGAGCCTTTCTCGCTTGGGTGCCCGTCACCGAAAAGGTCAACGTCGCGTTCGAGCCCAGCGAGACCGCGCTCGAAACCGATTTTGCGTCGCTCGTTGGCGGCGTGCAAGAGCACGGCTGCGGTCTCGAGGCGCAGCTCGAAAGTTGGTACCGATTTCTCGTTCAGCCCGATCCGTACGATGCCATCGCGCTCGACAACTCGAATCCGGCGAAGGCGGGCCTCAGCGGTGTCGACGCCACGCTTCTCAAACAGCGTCATGATTTTTTGCGACCCGATTCGCTCGTGATGATCATCCAAATCACCGACGAAGAAGACTCGTGGAGCGATCCCGAGTGGCTTGGCGGCTTCGGGTGGACGTCGCGCACACAAAGTTTTCCGGGCGGCCCCGGAAGCGGCGCGGGTCCGCGCGGCACACACGAGTGCGATCAGCCCGTCGACGTCAACAACGCGCAGAGCACCGGCCCGAACAACCCCGACTGCACATCGTGTGCATTTCCGGGAAGCGCGAAGCCCGTTTCGAAGCAGCCGATCGGCGGCGATCCGAATTGCAACACGTGCGCGGGCGGCGCGGTCGTTTGTCCGGAGAAGGGCTGGTACACGCCCGCAGCCACGAGCGTTCCCATCAGCGCAGCCGACGGGATCAACGTTCGCTACACGAACGACATGCGCCGGCGCTACGGGCTCGACCCGCAGTTCAACATTCAGCGCTACGTCGACGGCCTCCGCTCGGCGCTCGTCCCCGATCGTGATCACACCGCACACGACGCCACGAAGTACGCGACCGACGAAAAACCGAATTGCACGAACCCGCTCTTCGCAAAGACGCTTCCTGATGGGTCCGATACGTCGGCCGGCGTGCTTTGCAATCTCGCGCCGAGCCTGCGCGATCCGTCGCTCATTTATTATCTGATCATCGGTGGCGTGCCGTGGCAGCTCCTCGCGCAAGATCCGTTCAACACGTCATTGCCACTCAAGCGCACGCTCAACACCGCCGATTGGCGGCGCATCGTCGGCACCGACCCGGCGACGTTTCAGCTCGATGGAATCGATCCCCACATGATCGAGTCGACCGCACCTCGCGTCGGTCTCGAAGCGCCAGGCACGACGTACAACCTCGGTACCGACCCGATCAACGGGCGCGAATGGAACACGCTCACATCGAATGCGGCGATCGATCTCCAGTATGCGTGTGTGTTCGATCTCGCCTCGCCCAAAGACTGCACGGCTCCCGAAAATCAGAGCGCATGCGACTGCACCGGCACGAGCGCATCCGCCGCCGACGGCCCACCATTGTGCGACGCCACCACACACACCACGCAAGTTCGCGGCAAAGCGTACCCGACGATTCGCGAGCTCCGTGTGGCACAAGGCCTCGGTACGCAAGGCGTGGTCGCGAGCATTTGCCCACGTGACTCGTCTAGCTACTTCGAAGTGCTCTTCACGCGCGTGCGTAGCTCGATTTCCGAGTAACATCAAAGCCGATGTCACCTGAATCCAGCGCGTCTCGCCACGGCGTGGTGATCGACCGGCGGCAGCGAGACAAGCGCGGCCGGGCCGCCAAATTTGCGAACCGGCACGCGCTGACGGCAGAAACCTGGCGGCTTGCGCGATCCGAGACGATCCACGCATCGCGAGACGGTCAACTCAACGGAGCTTTGGATTAACTATGGCCAACAATCGACTCGGTGAGCTGCTCGTCCGCGAAAAGCTCATTAGCCTCCAGCAGCTCCGGCAGGCGCAGGACGAACAAAACCGATCTGGGCAAGCGCTCGGTTACACGCTGCAGAAGCTCGGCTTCCTCTCCGACTCGGAGATCACCAACTTTCTCTCGCAGCAATATCGCGTCCCGACGATCAACCTCGAGGAGTACGAGATCGACGCCGACATCTTGAAGCTCGTGTCGCGCGATCAGTGCGAGAAGCACAAGGTGCTGCCGGTGTCGCGCGCGGGCAGCTCGCTCGTCGTCGCGATGGCCGACCCCACGAACCTCAACGCCATCGACGATTTGAAATTCCTCACCGGTTTCAACGTCGAGCCGGTCATCGCGAGCGAGGCGGCGATCCTCGCGGCGGTCGAGCGCTACTACAACGTGGGCCCTTCCTACGAAGAGGTCATGGCCGGGTTCGACGAAACGGAGATCGAATTCAAGGGCGACGAAGAAGACATCAACTTGATGGAGCTCGAGAAGCAGAGCGAGGACGCACCCGTCGTCAAGCTCGTCAACATGATGCTTCTCAACGCGATCAAAAAAGGCGCCAGCGACATCCACGTCGAGCCCTACGAAAAGAAACTCCGTGTGCGTTACCGCGTCGACGGCGTGCTCATCGAAGAGATGACGCCGCCCATGAAGCTAAAAGCCGCCATCGCGAGCCGCCTCAAGATCATGAGCCAGCTCGACATCGCCGAGCGCCGCCTCCCCCAAGACGGCCGCATCAAGCTGAAGCTCGGCAAAGGCCGCGAAATGGATTTCCGCGTGAGCGTGCTCCCGACGCTCTGGGGCGAGAAGATCGTTTTGCGACTCCTCGACAAAGGAAATCTCCAGCTCGACATGACGAAGCTCGGCTTCGACATCGGCCCTCTCGACGACTTCAAGTGGGCGATCAACCAGCCGTGGGGCATGGTGCTCGTCACGGGGCCCACGGGCTCCGGCAAGACGACGACGCTTTACTCGGCGCTCTCCGAGCTCAACAAAATCACGTCGAACATCAGCACCGCGGAAGATCCCGTCGAGTACAACTTGCACGGCATCAACCAAGTGCAGATGCACGAAGAGATCGGGCTGAACTTCGCCATGAGCCTTCGATCCTTTCTCCGACAAGACCCGGACATCATCATGGTCGGCGAGATTCGAGACTTCGAAACCGCGGAGATCGCGGTCAAGGCAGCGCTCACGGGCCACTTGGTGCTCTCGACGCTCCACACCAACGACGCCCCCGCGACGATTTTCCGATTGCTCAACATGGGCGTCGAGCCCTTCCTCATCACGGCCAGCGTGAATCTCGTTTTGGCCCAGCGTTTGGCTCGTAAAATATGTGTAGATTGCAAGCAACCATTCGTCGTCGACGCGAACGCGCTGAAGGACATCGGCTTCACCGAGGAGCAAGTCGCCAAATCCAAGCTCATGAAGGGCGTCGGCTGCCGCACGTGCAACAACACGGGCTACAAAGGCCGCGTCGCTCTCTATGAGGTCATGCGCTTCAACGACACGCTCAAAGAGATGGTGCTCGGCGGCTCATCGGCGGCGGAGCTCAAGATGGCCGCCATCAAAAACGGAATGATCACCCTCCGCATGAGCGGCATCACCAAAGTGATGGACGGCGTCACGACGACGGAAGAAATCCTCCGCGTCACGATGTCCGACTAGTTTTTTCTAGCGTTTCGAGGAACGCGTAGGTGTCGCGCCAGAAGCGGCGCGCGTTCGGTGTGAGCACGGCTGCGTGGAACGCGTGGAGCTCGCCGCGATAGAGGTGAAGCTCCGAGCGGACACCACGATGCTCGAGCGCGGCATGCAGGCGACGCGCGTCGTCGAGAAGTGGATCGCGCGTGCCACACGCAACGAAGAACGGCGGAAGCGGACGCGCTGGCACGTCATCGCGCTCGAGCACGTGGAGCGGGTTCGCAAAATCGAGCATTTCGCGCGGCAGCTCCCCGATGTTCGCTAGATACTGTTCGGCAATCACGATGATCTGATCGCTCGCGGCCGTCGAGATGTGCGGCCACCGTTTCGCGAAACGCTCGGGCTCGGTGACCTGCAAGAGGCCGCACGCAGGAAGCACGGCGACGGGCGCGCCGCACTCGAACACCTCGCGCGCCCAAGGCTCGGTGCGCTCGAAGCACGCGGCGAGTGTGATGGCCGTCACGAGATTTCCGCCCGCGCTTTCACCGGCGAGAGCGATGTTCCGAGGGTCCACGCCGTGCGCACGTGCGTTCCGCACGACCCACGCGTACGCGTGTGCGACGTCGTGAATTGCCGCGGGAAACGGGTGCGCCGGCGCGAGGCGGTAGTCGATGTTGAACACCGTGTAGCCCTTGCGCGCGAACATCAGCGCCATGATCCAATGCGTGTCTTTGCTGAGAATGCGAAAGCCTCCACCGTGCACGTAGAGAATCGCGGGCGCGCCTTCGCGCTGCTTGCGTGGACGCCACACATCGAGACGGAGCGGGCGGCCATCGACGGTCGTGTAGGTGATGTCGCGGTCGACTTCGATGTCGTGACGTTCGGGCCGTGAAAGCGGGTGAACCGTGCCGAGCGCTGCAATCGCGTAGAAAAACCGATCGACTGCGAACATGGTCGCGCGGCGCCGCAGCTGTATCCATGAGGATGTCACTCGCGTCATCGTAGCGCTGTTATCGTAGAACGGATGCACGCTGGGTTCGTTGTCGCCGATCGCTTCGAAATCGAAGCGCGCGCTGGCGTCGGCGGGATGGCCACCGTGTGGCGTGCGCGCGACAGGTCCACGGGCGAGACCGTGGCGCTCAAGCTCCTCGGCGAGCTTGCCGAGCACGAACGCTTCGTGCGCGAAGCCGAGCTGCTCGCGCATCTCGATCACCCGAACATCGTGCGCTACATCGCACACGGCGAGCTCTCCGATGGCGGCGCGTTTCTCGCAATGGAGTGGCTCGAAGGCGAGAGCCTTGCCGAGCGACTTCGCCGCGAGAGCCTCGGCGTCGCAGACGCGCTCGTGCTTTGTGCGCGGGTCGGCCGTGCGCTCGGGTACGCGCATTCGCGCGGCGTCATTCATCGCGACGTGAAGCCGTCGAACGTCATGTTGCCGAGCGACGACTTCGACGAAGCGCGCGTGCTCGATTTCGGAATCGCACGCCAGAAGGTTCGTCGCGATCTCACGCAAACCGGAATGCTCGTCGGCACGCCTGGATACATGGCGCCAGAACAAGCGCGTGGCGCGCGTGATGTCGATGCGCGCGCTGACGTGTTCGCTCTCGGGTGCCTGCTCTACAAGACGCTCACACAACGGGCGCCTTTCGCGGGAAATACGGTCGTTGCGGTGCTCGCGAAGATCCTTCTCGAGGAGCCCACGCCGGTCGAGCGGCTGCGGCCCGACGTCGCTCCGCACGTTGGGCGTCTCATCGCATCGCTCCTCGCAAAAGATCCGCTCGCGCGCCCGAGCGACGGAATGGAGGCCGCCGTGCTCCTCGAGCGCGCGATCCTCCGGCCATCGAGTGGGCCGCCACCACCGCTCGAGTCTGCGGATGCGCTCACGACGTTCGAGCAGCGCATGCTCAGCGTGCTCTTGCTCGATGTCGGCGTGCCTTCCGATCGTTACGGCGCTAAGGCCGCGCGCGCGGCCATGAACGCGGATGATCTCGACGCCACCGCGACGATGCCTCTGCTTGCCGATGCGGTGCGCGCATGCGCCGCGGATTTCGGTGTGGTGCCGGAGCCGCTCGCCGATGGGTCGATCCTGATCGCGTTTCGCGGCGCGGGCGCCGAGCAAGCCACCCGTGCGGCGAAGTGCGCTCTCGCCATCGTGAAGGAGATGCCCGGGTGTCTCGCGGTGCTCGGCACGGGTCGCGCGATGGTCGACGCTGGCGTTCCCGTCGGTGAGCTCATCGATCGCATTGCAGGGCTTCGCGTGCACGCGACGCCGCGCATTTCCGCGGGAATCGTGGTCGACGGTGTATCGGCGACGCTCCTCGAAGAACGTTTCTCGCTGACGCAGGACGGCCCGGTGCAAATCCTCGTGGGTGTGCGCGACGCAGGAGAGCCCGTGCGCACGCTTCTCGGAAAGCCGTCTCCGTGCGTCGGCCGCGAACGCGAGCTTGCGGAGCTCGACGCCGTATTCGAGGAGTGCGTCACCGAAGAGTCGCCGCGCGCGGTGCTGCTCAAAGCGCCTTCGGGTTTCGGAAAATCACGCGTGCGTTACGAGCTCGTCGCGCGCGTGCGTGACCGCGCACAAGTGTGGACGGGTCGCGGCGATTCCATGAGCGCGGGTGCGCCGTTCGATCTCCTCACACAAGCGATCAGCCGCGCGTACGGTATCCGCGGCGACGACCCCATCGACGTACGCCGACAGCGGCTCGCGGCACGCATCGCGCGACACGTTCCCGAAGAGAAACGTCGACACACGCTCGAATTCGTCGGCGAGATGATCGGCGTCTCCGCGACGGACGACGGGCAAGAGCCGAGCGCGCCGATGCGCGCAGCGCGAAAAGACCCTGTTTTGATGGGCGATCAGATACATGCCGCCGTGCACGAGCTCTTGCGTGCGGAGTGCTCTGCGTATCCGCTCGTGCTCGTGCTCGAAGATCTACATTGGGGCGACATCCCCACGGTGAAGCTCGTCGACGCACTCCTGCGCGACTTGCAAGGCTGCCCGCTGTTCGTTCTCGCGACCGCGCGCCCCGAGATCGACGACCTCTTCCCTCGCCTTTGGGAAGATCACTCGGTGCTCGTGCTTCCGCTTCGTGAGCTCGGACGCAAACCGGCAGAGAAGCTCGTTCGCGCGATGCTCGCCGACGCGACCGACGATATCGTGAAGAGCCTCGTCACGCGTGCGGGTGGAAACGCGTTCTATCTCGAGGAGCTCATACGCGCGGTCGCACAAGGCGATGCATCAACGCTCCCCGAGACCGTGCTCGCGACCGTCGCTGCGCGCCTCGACCGGCTCGACCCAGAAGCGCGACGCATCTTGCGAGCCGCAAGCATTTTCGGACAAGCGTTTTGGGCTCGCGGCGTCGCAACGCTCGTCGGCGGATCGGCCGATGACTGGATCGCGACGCTCTCGATGCAAGAGATCGTGCAAGCGCGACCCGAGAGCCGGTTCGAGCGCGAGCACGAGCTTGTCTTTCGTCACTCGTTCGTGCGCGAGGCCGCGACGCGACGCTGACGGACGCCGATCGCGCAACCGGACATCGGCTCGCGGGCGCGTGGCTCGTTGCAGCAGGCGAGACGAATCCAGTCACACTTGCCGAGCACTTCGAGCGCGGCGGCGAGCCCGCGCGTGCGGCAAAATATTGGGAGCGCGCAGCCGAGCTCGCGATGGAGGGGATCGATCTCGTGCGCGCGATCGATCTCGCGCAACGCGCGCTCCGCAGCGATCCCGAGCCGCGAACGGCAGCGCGCATCCACGTCATTCTTTCGGAAGCCCACCGGTGGCGCGGGGAGCTCGCGCACGCACGCACGGCAGCGCGCGCGGCGATGGATCTCGCCGTCGAAGACACCGGGCCTTGGTACGAAGCCGTCAGCCAGCTCGCCTACGCGAGCATTTTCGATCGGTGACCTCGGCGCCATCGTCACACTTGCCGAACGCCTCTGCGACAAGCGACCGAGCGGCGAACACGCCGAGTCGTATCTCGTCGCGCTCTCTCGCGTGGCGACGAGCCTCTCCTACGGCGGGCATCCGGATTTGGCGAACCGCGTCCACGTTCGCATGGACGAAACGCTCGCCGAAGGGATCCCGAGTGAAGGCGCGCTCGCACGCGTTCGCTTGTCGGTCGCGCTTCGTGCGCTTCGACTCAAAGACGACGTCTTCACGCTCGCATGCTTCGGCGCTGCACTCGAGGTCTTCGAGCGCATCGGCGATCGACGCGGCGGCATGTACGCGCGCGTCAATCTCGGCGTGATTCAAATGGAGCTCGGAGACTACGACCGCGCCGAGCGCGTCTTTCGCGAGGCCGTCGACGCCGGCATCGCAACCGGTGTCGTATCGATCACGATCGGCGCGCGCGTGAATCTCGGGCTTTTGCGCGCATATCTCGGCTTCCACGACGAAGGTCTCGGCCTCGTGCGCGCGGCGCAGGTCGCGTACGAGAAGCTCGGCGACGATCGCATGGCGGGCATCGCACGAACGTACGCAGCGCTCATCTTGCTCGGCCGCGGTGATGCCGCAGCTGCCGAGGTCGATGCCGCTGCATCGGCGCAGATCCTCGTATCGATCGCGACCTCACGCGCCGACGCGCTCGGCACGCGCGCACGCGCACTGCTCGAGCTTGGCCGCAATGATGAAGCGCTCGTCGCATCGACGGAAGCGTTCGGCGTACTGAGCTCGCTGGGCAGCGTCGATGACGGCGACGTTCGCATTCGGCTCGCGCATGTCGAGGCATTGCTCGCGAACGGTCGCACATCGGAGGGCAGCGCGCTCTTGGCCGAAACAGCCGAGCGCCTCTCGATGCGGACACGCAAGCTCGACGACGCACATTTACGCCAATGCTTCCTCGAACGCGTACCCGAAAACGTGCGGCTCATGTCGCTCGCACGCGAGCTCGGGATCTCAGTGCAAACCGAGTAGCGGACGCGCAACGAGCGCCGCGGGGCCGAGCGGCGGCGGATTCAGATAGAGCGTCAATCGGGCTTGAAATAGCCACGAATCGAGGCGCGTGGGCTCCTCGATCGGGCCGTGATCGTAGCGATAGATGGTGCCTGCAACCGAGACTGCGAGCATCGCGTTGAGCCAGGCGTTCGCCGCAATCGCACCGCCCGTTGCACCACCAGGCGCGACGTCTCGCATGCCGAGACCGACATCGAGGCGTTCGGCACGCGCGGCAATTTCGATCGCCGGGTGATCGAATGCGAATGGATTCTTCGAGCGCGCAACCGGCCAGACCGATGCGACGCGCTTCTCGCCCGTGATCATCCACGCAACCTCGACGGCACCTCCGCGAGAGATCTCTGGATCCCGCGATGGACGCGCCGCACTCGGATCGCCCGACACCGATGCGTGACGCTCTTCGTTTGCTGCGCCTACCTCGGCGAGAAATCGGACAGGCCCCGCGTATGCGAGTGCGTGCGCTTCGACGACGCGACGCGTGCCCGACACAGTCGGCGGCCTGTAAAACTGAAACCCGCTCGCGGTGGTGCCCGCGGTGCCCGCGCGATCGTACGAATCATCGACGAGCGCACCGACGCCAACGCGAAGCCCGAACATCTCCATGCCGCTCGGATCGATGCGACCTCGGCCCATCGTTGCGTCGAGCCGCGCTGACACCGAGAACGAGTCGTTGTCGTTCTCGAAGGGACTCGAGTTGCCGTTGCTCACGCGCAGAAACGCTTCGAGCGGAAAACGTGGCGGCGCGTAATGAAGCTCGATGCCCAAGTCGCGGCCAGGCGTGAGAGCGCGCGTGGACATCGATAGCTCAGGCAGCGGCGTCATCCCCTCGAGCTCGTTCCGGTACGACGGAAAGAGCGGCGACTTCGCGTAACCGATCAGCGCGCGCAGCCCGTGCCATGGTCCGAGGCGCACGAATGCATCGAGGATGGTCGGGGTCTCGCCCGAAGCGAACTCCGCCTCCGCGAGCGCGAAAATCCACGGCGCAGGCAGTGACCACGCGCCGATGCGAAAGCGGGCGAGCGAAAAACCCGTGTCGCCCTCTTCGTCTTGCGGGTGTCCTTGAAAATCGGTCTGCATGAGCGCGGTGGGTGCGACGTAAGTGATCGCATCGTCGGCGAGCGCCCGCGACGAGAGCGCAGCCAGCGCAACGACGACGAGCGCGCTGCGTGTCACTGGACGGGACGCACTTCGATCGTGTTCTGCCCGACGGTGCCCACGTGATTTGCGATGAAGAGTCGCCCGTTTTTCGCGTCGTAAGCGACACCGCGCGCTTGCGCGAAGCCCGTCGCGAAGACGGTGACCGCTCCGCTCGCGTCGATCGCGCGCACGTTGCCGTCGGCGCCTCCGCTGAAGAGCGATCCGTTGGGTCCGTCGCACAAGAGGTCTGCTGCCGGGAGTTGCGCGGTTTGCGTGAGCGCGCCGGGTGACGCGAGCGGCGTCGCGTATAGCGCGTTGTTCGATTGATCGTCGAACGCTAGCTTGTCGCCGGTGACGAGCACGCCGACCGGCTTCGCGAGGCCGGTAACGATGTCGGTTTCGACGCCTGCGAGCGTGACCGTCGCAACTGCGCCGACGTATCCCGTTCCGTTCTTCACGAAGTACGTGTCGTAGATGGTTCCGTCCGGAGATTGCGCGAGGCCGATGCGGCGCTTCGCGACGTCGAGCTTCGGTATGATCGTCGTCGTGAGATCGGGCGCGATGTCGACGATGTCACCCGTCGTGCCGTATCCGAATCGCGTGACGAGGAGCGTGCCGTCGGTGAGCCGAATGAGCTGGCCGAGCCCAGGCCCCATCGCGGGCGCCGCGGGAAGGTCGGCGTACTTCGTGATGCCTGCTGCATCGGTGTACGAAAGAATTCGGTTGTTCCCGTCGTCGGCGATGTAGAGCGTGCTCGTCGAGCTGTCCCAATACACTCCGTTCGGATCACCATCGAGCGCGAGGGTGGTGTTCGTCGCGATCACGGGCGCATCGAGTGCTGCGTCGGCGCCTGCGTCACTCGTTTCGGCCGGCGTGCTCGAGCACGACGCACACGAAAAACACGCAGCGGACACGACAATGGCCGTGATGCGATCGAGCATGCGGGCGACGTATACACGCGCGCGGCGAACGCGTCACGCGGCGCGGGTTTGAGCCGGTCCGAGCACTTCGCGCACCTTGCGACCGAGCGCTTGCGGCGTCACCGGCTTCTGGAGAAACGCGCTGCCAGCGCTGGTGTCGACGTCGTTCGTGAAGCCCGAGGTGTAGATCACCTTCATGTGCGGCCGCGTCGCGACGAGACGCTCGGCGAGCTCGCGACCGTTCATTTGCGGCATCATGACGTCGGTGATGAGCATGTCGATCGGCTCGTGAAATTTTTCGGAGAGCACGAGCGCTTCGCCAGGATGCCGCGCGCTCAGCACACGATAACCGTTGCGCTGGAGCATGCGCGCGACAACGAGCAGAACTTGTTCTTCGTCGTCGACGAGGAGAATCGTCTCGTCGCCACGCAAGGAGCTCGGCACGTGCGTTTGCGTGAGCGTTGCGGCAGGCCGCTTTTGCCGCGCGGGAAGGTGCACGAGGAACGTCGTCCCGCGACCTTCTTCGCTTTCGACGGTCACGCGCCCACCGTGTTGTCGCACGATCGCGAAGACAATCGACAGACCAAGCCCCGTGCCCTTGCCTGTTCCCTTGGTCGTAAAAAATGGCTCGAAGATACGCCCTTGCGTCGCCGCGTCCATGCCGACGCCGGTGTCGCTCACCGCGAGGATGACTTCATGCTCGATGACGCGCGTTTCGATCGTGAGGTTGCCGCCATCCGGCATCGCATCACGCGCGTTCACCGCGAGGTTCACGATGACCTGATCGAGCTGCGTTTCGTCGACCTCGACGCAGCACGTGCTCGGAGCAAATCGTGTCGTGATCGTGATGCACCCGCCAACGAGCCTTCGCACGAGCCCATCAGCGTTGCGCACGACGTCGTTCATGTCGACGATGTTCGTGCGCTCCGGCTTCTGCCGACTGAACGCGAGCAGCTGCTTCGTGAGGTCCGCCGATCGCTCCGCTGCACGCTTGATCTCCGTGAGCGGCATGAATGCGTCCGAGCTCTCGGGTGTGTCCTCGAGCAGCGCATAGGAGAAGCCTAGAATGACGCTCAGCATGTTGTTGAAATCGTGCGCGACACCGCCTGCGAGCTGACCAACTGCGTCCATCTTCTGCGCGTGACGCAGCTGGGCCTCGAGCTTCTTGTGCTCGGTGCGATCGATGGCGACTACGATCTCGTGCGGGCGACCATGGAGCATGACCGTCGACACCGTTTCCTCGGATGTCTTGTCTTGAAGGCGTTTGGCCGCTTCGTTCATCCCGCGCAAACGCTTCTTCGACGAGCCTTCGTAGACGAACGTCGGCGCCGGGCTTTCGTCGAAGAGCCTTCGGTAGCTTTGCAGCTTGCGCCGCGTTTGCGCTTCCTTCGCGACGAGCGAGCACACGACGCCACATTCGAGCACGAGCGCAACGGCACGCGTCGCATAGAGGTGCGTGACGATCGCGAGTGCTATCGCGCAGAGGGCGAAGGCGTAGGAGCGGAGCCGGCCCATTCCACTTGAGAACGGCCATTGTTGTGTTCGGATAAGGGCTGCGGGAGCAGGCGAAACAGTCTCGCCGCGTTGTCGTGCAACACCGCGCGGCGTGCCTTGATGGCGCGCTCGGTCGCGATGAGCACTTTCGCGATGCCGATCGCCGGGTGATAAAACGGCCAGTCGGAGCCCATCATCAAGCGGCCTTCGGGTAGCTCGTCGACGAGGCGCTCCACGGCCGGCAAGCTCTGGCTCGCGATCTCGTAATAGACGTTCGGATATTTCTGCGCGTAGACGATCGCCTCTTCCATTTGGAGCGCCCCCGCGTGGCCAAGAACGAAGTCGACGTCGGGGTTCTCCGCGATGGCGCGCTCGTAGCGCTTCACTTGGCAGAGCCTGCGGCCGACGCGCGTCTCGATGTCGACGGGCCCGCAGTGGAAGAGAATCGGAAGCTTGTATTCTGCACACAAGCGATAGAGCTTCATCGCGCGGCGATCATCGGGCCCCACCATTTGCACCGCGGGGTGGAACTTGAGACCGCGCGCGCCCATCTCGGCGAGCTTCTTCACTTGGCGGCGAAGGCGCGGCTCGTAAGGATGCACGGAGCCGAAGCAGATGATCTCGCCCTTTTGCTTCGTAAGCGCGAGCCAGCTCTCCGAGTTCTTGGACCAAAACGGAAAGTCGATCGGAAGGAGAATGCTCTGCGTCACGCCGACGTCGCTCATGTGCTTGAGCAAGTTCGGGAGCGTGTGCGTCGCGCGCAGGCCGCCAGGGCCGAACGTGTCGCGTGTCATGTCGCGTTCGACCGCATGGAGATCGTGCGGCGCGAAGTTGCGATTCATGTACGGCTCGAAGTCGATGGGCTTGTCGTTGCGGAGATAGAGCTCCACGTTGGGCGTCTCGCGCAGCAAATCGATTTTCGCGGGGCGTGGGCCGTAAGCGAGCGCGAGGTGCGTGTGGCAATCGATGACCGGGCCGAGCGCCGGATCCGCGAGCTTGAGCCGGCCTTCACTCACTTCGAAGTAAGGAAGGCGAGCGAGGTCGAGGAGGTTGTCGAATTTGATCGGTTCCCGCGGTTCCCTCATGGCGACACCATCCCGTCGAGAACTTCGAGGACCATGTCGCGCACCGCGGAGCGATCGGGCATCGCGCCGAGCATGCCGTACATCGCGGCCGAGCCGTCGTGGGCGCGGCCCGCCTTCACGTTTTGTGCGCACTCGCGCAGATCGTCCACGATTTGGCCGGTGAGCTTCTCGTGCGCCGGTGTGATCATCATGTGGAGCGAAGGCGGGCGCTGTTGGCGATCGAGATGCCAGTTGCGCGCTTGCATGGCGTCGCCGAGCTCGTAGACGTCGATGGTGTCGGACGCGAACGCGAAGATGCTCGCGACCGGATTGCCGAGCACGCGCACTTCGGGAATCGAGCGGATGCCGGCGAGGATGATGTCGCTGGCGTCGAGTGTCTTCTTTGCGAGGCGCATGTAGCCCTCTTCACCGAGGTAGTTCATCACGGCCCACGCCGCGGCGATCGGGCCGCCGGGTCGTGTGCCTGGAGCGCTCGGCGAGCCGTAGAGACCGCCGGGCCAATCGGTGTACACGACGAACTGATGTTTGCGCAGCTCGCGCGAGCGATAGAGCACGACCGACGCTCCCTTGGCGGCCCAACCGTATTTGTGCGTGTCGGCGGACATCGACGTGACGCCCGGCACCGAGAAGTCGAACGGAGGAATGTCGCGACCAAGCTTGCGCGCGAACGGAAGGAGATAGCCGCCCACGCACGCGTCGACGTGGCAGAGAATTCCGCGCGCTTGCGCGAGCGCCGCGATGTCTTCAATCGGATCGACGACACCGTGCGGATACGCGGGCGCGGAGCCGACGAGAAGGATGGTGTGCTCGTTCATCAGATCTTTGAGCGACTGCACGTCGACGCGAAGGCTCGCATCGAGCTTCGCGTGTACGACGCGCACGCCGAAGTAGTGCCCCGCTTTTTCGAATGCAGGATGCACGCTCTCGGGGACGACCATCTCCGGCTCGCGAATGTGCGGCATCGCTACACGCGCCCAATCGCGCGCCGTCTTCACGGCCATCAAGATGCTCTCCGTGCCGCCCGACGTCATCGCACCGGCCGCGTTCGGGTGGCCGAGGAGATCGCCCGTCATGGCGACGACTTCGCTCTCGAAACGACGAAGGCTGGGAAACGCCATTGGGTTGAGAGCGTTCTCGCTGAAGTATCGAAGAAAGGCGCTTTGCAAAAGCTCGAGGACGTCGTCGCCTGCCCAGTAAACGAGGCTGAACGTGCGGCCTTCACGCCAAGACGCATCGGCGGAGCGCGCTCGCTCGAGTGAAGAAATCACGGCATCTCGCGTTGAACCGTTTTGGGGAAGCTTCATGGTTTACACCGTAAATACCACAATCTTGTGGTTTGTCCACGACTGATCGAAGACCAAGGTGCCTTGAAACGCCAGATTTCGTTCACCGTCCTGATTTTCGCTGCTGGGTGCCATGGGCACCCGGCGGGTGATGCGGGGAGCGATGCCGAGGTGCCCGCGATTTCCTCGGTCGCCACCGTTGCCGGCCCGAGCGCCGACGCGGATGCGGGTGCGATCGCCAAGGACGCGCCACGTGTCTGGGCGTCGCAGGCGCTCGCGCCGATCTTCAGCGCGATGGAGTGGCCGCCGAAAGATCCGGAGAAAGCCGAGCCCTCGCGCAAGGCGGTAACGCGGCTCGGATACTTTCGCAGCGGCGAGAGCGTCGCCATCAAGAGCGGCCCGACGAAGAAGAAGAATTGCGACGAAGGTTGGTACGAGCTCGCCGAAGGTGGCTTCGTGTGCGGGCAATTCGTGACCGCTGCGGCCTCGCCCGACATGTTGCGCGCGCCTCTCGATGACGGACCGCTTCCTTACCAGTACGGATTGAACCTCACGAACGGCGCGCCGCTCTATCGGCGATTGCCGACCAAGTCGGAGCGGAGCGAGTACGAAAAACATTTGCTGGTCGGTCGAACGCACGAGGGCGATCTCGCGAAGGCGCAGCGCGCGGCGATCGAGGACGACGGCGGCGTCCCTTGGTACCTGCAAGATCACAAAGGCCAGCGGCCGCAAGTGACCTTCGACGACATGAAAAGCGATCATGGCCCCGTGCTTCTCCGAATGGTGCGCGGCTTCTATCTCGGGCTCGACTCGGACGCGAAAGCGGCGCACGGGAAAATGTGGCGAACGACGGCCAACGCCTTCGCGCCGATGGAGTTCATTCTCCCGCACAAACCGGTCACCGAGTTCAAGGGCGTCGACTTTCGCGACCCCGCTGAAACGCGCAAGATGCCGCTCGCGTGGATCCTCAACCCGCGCGCGTGGAAATACCAAATCGACGAAGACACCAAAAAGCTCCATCGCAAAGATCACGTCGACCGCTTCACGATCGTCGAGCTCACCGGCAAGCAACTCGTGATCGACAATCGCCACTACTTCGAAACCAAAGACGGCTACTGGATGAAAGACGTCGAGGGCACGGTGACGAAACCTGGCGCGCCTCCCGCGGATCTCGCGGCGAACGAAAAGTGGATCGACGTGAACCTCGGCACGCAATCGATCGTCGCGTTCGAGGGAACGAAAGCGATCTACGCGACCATCATCTCGAGCGGCCGACACAACGACGAAGACGCCGCGAAGGACCATCGCACCAAGGTCGGCTCGTTCCGCATTCGCGAAAAGCACGTCGCGGCGACGATGGACGACGACAGCGCGAGCGACGGCCCGTACTCGATTCAAGACGTCCCGTGGATCATGTACTTCCACGGCGGCATCGCGCTCCACGGCGCATTCTGGCACTCGAGCTTCGGCCACGAACGCAGCCACGGCTGCGTGAACCTGACGCCCTACGACGCCAAAAACATCTTCACGTGGTCAGGCCCGCGCCTCCCCGCAGGTTGGCACGGCATCCACGCCACCGACGCCAACCCTGGTACCCGCGTGATCGTCCACGAATAGCCTCGGTTGCGGGCCTGCCCGGGGGGTCCGTAACGCCGGGGGTGGGGGGAGGCGGGGGGCCCGGGGGGTGGGGGCAGGGGGGGGGGG
>JBBSFE010000038.1:0-45403 GCA_038239005.1 Polyangiales bacterium | reverse complement strand
ACGTGTCCTGCCAAGGCATGGCGGTGACTGTCACCTATGTCTCTGGAACGATGTGTCACCCGGTCACCCCTGTCCGCGAGATGGACTGTTACCCATCTCTCTAATCCGGACCCCCGCCGCTTCTTCCGTCGGTTCTGAGTCATCGGCATAAACATAGCCCAATCAAGATGCCTGCGGCTTGCGCTAAAGCGTCATTTGTCTTTCGAACCTGGGGAGGCAAGCGCGCGAGCGCGGGCCGAAGGCGCGTGCGCCCCGGGCGCCCTGCCGTGAAGCATCGCGCGCGTCCGGTGCACAGAAGGGCGCATCCGGTTCACGTGACGCTGCGTGCACGCGGCGGTCTTTCGCCGTTTCGTGAGCGAGCAATCTTGCAAGAAGTACGCAAAGCCGTGGCTGGCGCGAATCGGTCGCCCGCCGTTGGTGAGGCGGTCCGCGCCGTGGTTCGAAGGATTCTCGATTCGCATCGCGCTCGCCGAAACGCCGCGGCCGTCACGCGCTCACGCACGTGGCTCGGCGGAACGGGTTGGCGCCGTCGCGGTCTTGTTCGCTTCGAGGCGCGCCCCACGCGAAGCGGTTAGATGCCGAGTGGCCCGGCGACTGAGGTTCGCTTGTCGTTTTTGGGGTAGCATTGGGCGAGAGATGAAGCTTCGGTTCGGCGTGGTCGCGGGAGCCGGGTTCATCGTCGGCGCATGCGCGCTATTCACGAACCTCGATGGGCTTGGTCCGACGGGCGACGCCGCCGCCGATGCGAATCCAAGCGACGCATCGCACGAGGCCGAGGCTGGCGTGGTTTCGATCGCGCAAGTCGGAGCCGTATCGGACGACACGGGCGACGTGCAGCAGACGCACCTCGTGTGGGCGAAGACATCGCAGCGCTGGGTCCTGTTCTATTTTCGCGACGACGCGCCAATGCAGGTCCTCACGAGCATCTCCCCGGACTTCATCGCGTGGCAACCGGGCGCGCCGCTTCCGCTGCCATACACGAACGCAGGCAGTGGCCGCGAGCTCTCCGTTTCGTACCGGGCGATCGGTGAAAGCGATGTCGTGCACGTCGCCGTGAGTCACGAGATTTCGACGAGCGAGCGGCGCCACACGCACGCACGTGCCCTCGTTGCCGGCGACGCGATCTCGTTCGGCGCCGCCGAGGACGTTTCGCTGACGACGACCAACCCGCCGACGAACGTCAACCCAGACGCGCCCGCCGCGCTCGTGACCGCAGCCGGCACGGTCTACGACGCGACGGGATTCACCGGCTTCGGCGACGGCGGGTCGGCGTTCAATGCCAATGTGTTCGTCGCCAACGGCAAGGACGACGGCGGCGCCACGTTCACGTCGGGCGGTTGGGCACGTATCGATCTCGAGCTCACGCCGCGCCACGTCAACTCGCGCGCGTTCATCGAGGCCGCTGGTTCCGTCGCAGCGCTATGGGACAACGCCGACGTCAAACCCAACCCGACCAACGTGAACGCGTCTGTCTTTCTCGGTTCGTGGTCCGCACCCGCGCCAATTTTCGCGGACGCAGGAAGTGGGCAGAACGAAAACGCCTGGAGTGTTGTCGTGGTCTCTGCGCTGCAGGTTCACGCCGTTCGCAAAACCGCCAGCGGCGCGCTTCAACACATGCTTGGCGGCGGGACGTGGACATCGGGCGCGCCGATTCCTCCGATCACCGCGAGTCCATCTGGCAACGTCTTGCTCCTGACGGACGCCGTCGACCCGACGCTCTTCGTCCTCGGCGTGGACAACAGCATCCAATCGTCGAAGTACTCGAGCGGAGCCTGGAGCGCATGGAGGGTGGTCGTCCCCGCCAGCGCATTCCCGCGCGCGTATCTTTCCGGCTATGCCGGCGACGGAAACGCCGCCGTCATATGGACGCAAGTCGGGTCGACCGGTGGGTATGAGATCGACGGTACGCCGGTAAGGCTCTGAGGCGCATCACTCCGGCTTGCGCAGAACGATGTTGTACACGCCCTTGCCCGTTGCGACGGTTTCGTCCGGCATCGCGGGGTGGAAGATCACGACGTCGACCACGCCCACGCGGTTGCCCTTGCGCACCACGGTGGCACGGGCGTCGAGCGTTTCGAGGCGGCCTGGGCGCAAGTAGTCGATGCGGAGATCGATCGTCGCGACGCGCGCGCGCGGATCTTCGAGGTCGGCCCACACGGCCATGCCGCCCGCGACGTCGGCGAGCGTGCTCATCACGCCGCCGTGAAGTGCCGGGCGCATCGGGTCGCCGACGAACTCGGGGCGGAAGGGGAGCGAGAGGTGCACGCCCGCGTCCGTGACGTCGACGCACTTGATGCCGAGGAAACGGTTGAACGGGATCATCGTCTCCATCATTTGCTTGAGCGCTGTGCGGTCCATCATCCTCAGCTTTTGGTGGCGATGACGGCAAGGTGACGACCCGCGAGGACGTCGTCGCGGCGGTGGGAGTAGAAGCGCGTCGCGTCGCAGTGCGTGCAGCCGGGCACGTCGTCGATGCGTGTATTCTGCACGCCAGCGGCGACGAGCTGCGCGCGCACGGCCGCACGTAAATCGCCCCGGCGGTTCACCACGTGCGGAGCGAGCTTCGCCGCGACGTCATCGCCGATTTCGAAACAGCACACGCCGATGCACGGCCCAATCGCCGCGACGTCGAACGCGTGTCGAGCAAATGTGGAAGCAATCACACCCGCGACGACGCCACGCCAGCCCGCGTGCACCGCGGCGACGGCGCCCGTCTTCGAGTCGGCGAGCAAGATCGGAACGCAATCGGCGGTGCGCACACCCACGGCCATCTCCGGGCGCGTCGCGATGATGGCGTCGGCCTCTTCGGTTCGCGCACACGGCGCTAGGGCCACGCGCGCGCCATGCACTTGCGACACCTGGAACATCGCACCCGGTGGCAAACGCAAGAGAAGCGCGAGTGCATCTTCGTCGGCGACGCGTTCGGGTGCGTTGGTGGCGAAATCGAACGGCCGCACGGAAAAGCCGTGCCGAAAGCCGGCAGCACGAAGGAGCGCACTCTCGAGGGCGGACATGTTGCTAGGGCTGTGATAACAACCTCGGTCCGATGGCGCAGCCGGATCCGTTCATCGGACGCGACATTCTCAACGGGCAGTTCCAGATCCTCCAAAAGATCGGCTCCGGGGGGATGGGCGCCGTCTACAAAGCATCTCAGCCGGAGATGAACCGGATGGTGGGGGTCAAAATCCTCCATCCGAAGCTCGCCAACCGCAAAGATCTCGTGTCCCGCTTCGGCCGCGAAGCGCGCGCGATGAGCCACCTCACCCACCCGAACACCGTGCGCGTGTTTCTCTACGGTGAGCTCGAAGACCAGTCGCTCTACATCATCATGGAGTTCCTCGACGGCAAGAACCTCAATCAGTCCGTCCGCTCCGAGGGGCCATTCGCGGTCGAGCGCGCGCTCCCCGTGATCATTCAGGTGTGCGGCGCTCTCGAAGAGGCGCATCGCGCGGGCATCATCCATCGCGATCTCAAACCCGAAAATATTTTTCTCTGCCAGACCGCGGGCCTCAAAGATTTTCCGAAGGTGCTCGACTTCGGTCTCGCCAAAGTCACCGAGCGCGAGATGCGCCCCGGCTCGATCATCCTGACGCAAGAGGGCATGGTCTTCGGCACACCCGAGTTCATGAGCCCCGAGCAAGCGCAGGGCAAAACGCTCACGCCCGCCAGCGACCAATATTCACTTGCCGTCATTCTCTACGAAGTGCTCACGGGCAAGCTCCCGTTCGAAGCGAAGAGCGCGATGGATTTTCTCTCGCTCCACGTCAGCGGCAAGCCGACGCCACTCTCCGAGCGCGTCCCCGGAAAAACATTTCCGCCGCTTCTCGATCAGATCATCGCGCGTTGTCTCTCGAAAAAAATCGAAGACCGCTTCGCATCGATGTCCGATCTCGCGGTCGCGCTTGGCGCAGTGCTCGAAGGCCGCCGCGAGCTCCCGCAAGCCGTGACGCCGCATCCCGCGCCTGCGGGTGCCCCTGGCGCGCCGTCGTCGAGCGCGCTGCCAACGATTCCGTCGGATGCACCCAGCGAAAAAATCGAGATCCCGAAGTCGAACACGGGTCTCCTCATTGGTGTTGCGATCGCATGTCTGCTCGCCGGAGTTCTGCTCACGGTCGTCGGCATGGCCATCTTCAAGAAATAATCACTTCATCAGGTCGCGATACGCGAGCTGATCGTCGTGCATGCGCAGGAAAGCCCGATGCTTCTTCGCGTGAAACTCCGCGATGGCGCCGCCCGCGGGCTCGATCACCGCGCCGTCGTGGCACATCGCGGTCATCGCATCGGTCACCGAACCAGAGTCGCCGCACGCGACGCGCCCGAGGATGGCCGCGCCGAGCATCACGGCTTCGGGCTCCTTCGGTAAAACGATTCGGCAGCCTGTGATGTCGGCGTGCTCGCGCAAAAACAAGGGGTTTTTCGCGTCGCCGCCGCACATCACGATGGTCTCGATCGCAAGGCCCGAGGCGCGCATCGTGTCGATGACGTGCTTTGCGCCATGCGCAATCGCCTGCACCGTGGCCAGGTAAACGAGCGCGAGCTCGCTCTCGAGTGAGACGCCCGAGATCATTCCGCGGAGCGTTGAGTCTGCGCGCGGCGAACGATTGCCGTGATGGTCGGGCAAGACGTGGATGCCCTGCGCGACCCAAGCCGGGAAGGGCGCGTTCTTCGCGAGCGCATCGAGCTCGGCATTGAGCGTTGCGGGAGCAAAATCACCGATCACGTGATCGACGAGCGCGCCCGTCGCCGATTGCCCGCCTTCGGTGAGCCACATGCCCGGCACCATCGCGGAGAAATACGGACCCCACACACCCGGAACGAATTTCGGCTCGCGCGAGACGGCCATCGCGCAGCTCGACGTTCCACAAATGAGAGCGAGGCGATGCTCGACGTCGTCACCGAGCAAACCGAGCCCGCCCGCGTGCGCATCGATGATCGCGACCGACACCGGCGTACCCGCAGCGAGACCGAGCTCGCGCGCCGCAACTTCCGTGAGCCCGCCCGCGCTCTCGCCCATCGGACGAACGCGCGTCCCGATGCGCGCGAACCCTTCATCGACGAATTCGCCGAGTCCGATCGACCGCAGAAAGCCTTCGTCCCACCCGTGGTCCGGGAGATACGTCCACTTGCATACTGTGGTGCAGAGCGAACGGACGTCGCTTCCCGTCGCACGATGCACCAGGAAATCAGGCAGATCGTAGAAAGCACGCGCGCGCCGGAAGATCTCCGGCTCGTGCTCTTTGAGCCACAAGAGCTTCGGCATCTCCATCTCTGGCGAGATGACGCCGCCCACGTAGCGCAAGACGTCGTGCTTGGTTTCATTGATGCGGCGAGCTTGATCCGTCGCGCGGTGATCCATCCACACGATGACGTCGTTCGTCATTCCGGCAGAGGCGATCACGAGCGAGCATGTCGCGTCGAACCCGATCCCGGCGATCGCGTCCGCTCCGAGCCGGGCCAACGCGAGCGCCGCACGTGTGGCGTCACCACAAGCGCGCCAGATGTCGCCGGACGCGCACTCGACGAATCCCGGCGCCGGCTTGTGCACGGCAAACGCGCTCGCCGAAGATGCGTGCATCTTCCCCGTATCATCGAAGATGCCGGCACGCGCCGAATGGGTTCCGACGTCGATGCCGAGGTAGAACCGCATCACTTGTGCGCGAGAATGCGAACGCGGAAGCCGAGCTCGAGCGAGAGAGCGACCATCTCATCGAAGATGTCGCCGTACGCAACGGCGACGTGGTTCGACAAGTAGTGAGCCATCAGCGTGTCACGCCCGATGCCCATGTCGGCTGCCATGAACGGCCACTCACGCGTGGTGCCTTCCCACCACGGATCGCGCACCTCGGGTGGAAGCTTCATCACCTCGCCGCGACCGACGTCCATCCAGAGAATGCCGCCTTTGATGTATGCACGCGCCCACGTCATCACGCCGGGCAAGCTCTCGCCCGCGAACGTGCCACCCGGAGTCGGAAAATAGAGCGAGGGTTGCCGATACGAGTGCGCGCCCGAGAGCGTCGATGGGTCGTGGTTGAACGCATATGCGCCGCACGAGCCGGAGTTGAGAAGCACCCACAAAAAGCGGCCTTCATGCATCGCGCCCCAGCGCACGTCGTGGAACATGACGGCGTGGTGCAGGCCTTTTTGATCGAGCAACCGCTTCATCATCTCCATCGGGACGACATTGCCTTGGTCGGCTTCGGTCGCAGTGACGATGACTTTGCCGTCCGACTCGGGACGACACTCGGAGTTGAGCAAGCCCTCCGCGAGATCCGAAGGCGGCCGCAGCGGGATGAGCCCGAGCTGGTACTGCCAGCCGATGCAGTCGGCGTGGTACTCGCCGGCCAAGTCGAGCACGACGAGATAATCGCGGAGCTGCTCGCGCGTGGCATGCTCGTCGAAGTCGCCGCCGTAATGGAACGTGAGGCCTTTGGACTTCACGAACGCGAGGGCGTCGTCGATGCGTTTCTCGGTGATGCGCGTGCCGCGGTCGATGATCCACGCTTGATCGATCTTGTGCTCGGTGAAGGAATGTTTGTTGAGGAGGCGCGGGCCGAAGTAGCCGTTGATCATGCCCATCGACGTATCGCCGAGCATCATGATCAAAATCGGTCGTGCGCGAATCGCATCGGCGACCGTTCGCGCACGCTTGGCGGCGTCCGGTGAGATGGGTGCATGATGCACGGTTTCGTCGGCGCGATACGCGATGCGGCCCGAGGTGCACCACTCGTCGAGGCGCTCCATGAATTCGCCGTCGGCGGTCCAGTCGGGTGCGTCCGTCCAGATGCGCGAGAAGGGTCTGTCGAGGCTCTCGAGGCACGCGCCGGTGTTGAGCAAACCGACGAGGCCCGGCCAGCGTCCGGAAAAATTGCTCGCGAGGAGAAGCGGGTTGTCTTTGCCGACGACGCCATCGGTCGTGTGCGGTCCGTAGAACCAGTGCGCGCATACGCCGATCATGGGGTCGTCGATCGGCCGGAGCTTTTCGATCGCTTCGTGAGGCTTCGCGATAAACCCGGGCACCCGATAAGGGTCGCGCCCGACCTTCTTCAGTGCGCGTTCGAGCTGAACAGTGGCCTCGGTGATATTCGGTAGGGCGAGCTCGTTCGGCTTGGCGCGCGCGTCGCCGGGCCAAAAGAGCGCTATTCGCTTGGGCATTCGTTCGCCCGAAATATGGCGCAGACTCGCCCGGAGCGGTAGACGGAAAGGGCGGCGCTGCCGCCGGAGACACGTGACACTGAATGACCCGAAGCGCTCGAGCGTTCCCGAAGTGGTGCGGGAAACCGAGTCCCCGAAAGAGCGCCCAAAAGAGCGATTCATCCGAATCGCCAAACGCGTGGGCGTTTTCTCGCTCAAATGGGGCAAACGGCTCGCGATGGCGTGGGCCATCGTCACGATCATCGGTTTCATCGTTTTGTGGCGTGTCGTGCGTCACTACGAGGAGGGACTTCCGTCGATCGCCGACCTCAAAGGCAACTATCACCCCGCGCAGGTGACACGCGTGCTCGCGCGCGACGGCACACTCCTCTCCGAGATTTTCACCGAGCGCCGCACGGTGGTCTCGATTCAAGCGCTGCCGGCACACGTGAAGCTCGCCGTGCTCGCCGCGGAGGACGCCGGCTTCTACGAGCACGAGGGCCTCAACTACTGGGGCATCGCACGCGCGATGCTCGTGAACCTCAAGAGCGGCAAGTTCCGGCAAGGCGGCTCGACGATCACGCAGCAAGTCGTGAAAAATCTCGTGCTCGATCCGGAGCGCACGTTCCGCCGAAAAATCCGCGAAGCCCTTCTCGCGCGCAGGCTCGAGCAAGAGCTCGGCAAGGACGAAATCCTCGAGCTCTATTTGAATCACATCTATTTCGGCGACGGTCGCTACGGCATCGAAGAGGCCGCGCGAGGCACGTTCGGAAAGAGCGCCAAAGACCTCACGATCGCAGAAGCCGCGATGCTCGCCGGCACGGTGGCGGGCCCCGAGGTCTACAACGCGCGCAAACATCCTGACAGGGCGATGTCGCGCCGCGCATTCGTGCTCCAGCAAATGCACGAAAAAGGTTTTTTGAACGACACGGGCTACGAGCTCGCGAAAGACGAGCCCGCGAAGCTCGCGCCGCCCGTGATGGTCGAAGAGCAACTCGCGCCCGAGGCCGTGGAGATCGCACGACGCATGCTGAAAGATTTGGTGGGCGAGAGCGCGGCGCGCGGTGGGTACACGATCACGACATCGATCGATCCGCGACTGCAAGCCGTCGCGCGCAAGGCGCTGCGCGATGGGCTCGGCGCGTACGACAAGAAACACAGCGCGCTCGCTCCGTACAAAGCTCCGCCCGGGCCGACGGTCGACAAGAAAGGCCGCACGATCAAGCCGCCGCCGCTCAAAGAACCACCGTTCGAAGGAACGCCCACGTTCGAGCACCACAAGGTCCTCATCGGTGAGGTGCTCGGTGGCGACGACGCAAAAGGTCTCCTCGATGTGCGCGTTGGAACGATCACGGGAACGCTCCGCATGGGTGACTACGAGCGCTACAACCCACAAACGCTTCCCGCGACCACGTTCGCACCGAAGGGCTCGCTCGTGCGTGTGTCGCTTCTGGCCGCGCCATCGACGCACGCAGAAGTGCGCGTCCCGCTTCGCCTCGAAAGCGGACCCGAAGGCGCGCTCGTCGCGGTCGACGTGCGAACGCGTGAAGTGGAAGCGCTCGTCGGAAGTTACGAAGCAACATCGGGCGGTCTCGATCGCGCGACGCAAGCACGGCGCCAGCCAGGCTCCACGTTCAAGCCTGTCGTGTACTCGTACGCGCTTCATGCGCGGCACTTCACACCGGCGAGCATGGTCGATCCGAAGTCGGAAGTTTTCCCGGGTGGCTATCACCCAAGCAACTACGAAGGTTACGCGGGCACCGATTTGATTCGTCTTCGCGAGGCGCTCGCGAATTCGGTGAACGTCGTTGCGGTGCGCGTGCTGCTCGATGTCGGCGCGGCGAATGTCGTGCAATGGGCGCAGTCGCTCGGCATCGAGTCGACGATGAAACCAGATCTTTCGCTCGCGCTCGGCAGCTACGAAGTCGAACCGATGGAGCTCGCTGGCGCGTACGCGACGTTCGCGGCGGGCGGAATGTACGAAGCGCCGCACCTCATCACGAAGATCGTCGGGCCCGATGGAAAAGAAGTGGAGCTCAAGCCCCTTCCGCCGCCGCGTCGCGTTCTCGATGAAGCCGAGGCCTACGTCACGACGAGCATGCTCACGAGCGTCGTCGATCACGGCACGGCTGCGCGCGCCAAAAGCCTCGGTCGCCCGCTTGCCGGAAAAACCGGCACGAGCAACGCATCGAAGGACACATGGTTCGCGGGCTACTCACCGAGCATGTGCGCCGTCGTGTGGATCGGCTTCGACGACGGCAAATCGCTCGGCAGCGGCGAAACAGGCGCGTCGGTCGCGCTGCCCGCGTGGATGGATTTCATGAAGCTCGCCCACGAGCACAAACCCGTGACGGATTTTCCGCGACCCGCCGGCGTCGTGACGGTGCGCATCGATCGCAAAACCGGAAAGCTCCCGCCCGACGAGAGCAACGACACCATGGACGAGGTGTTTCTCGCCGGAACCGAGCCCACCGACGTTTCGAGCGCAAACGACGACGCAGGCGCGGGCGATGCAGAGACTGAGTGACGTCATCAGACAGTCGATGACGGCGTTTCCGTTCGTCTTGTTTGCCGCGAATGCCGCGTGTGAGTCACGGCGACATCGTGGCGCGACTTGCGAAAGGCCTGGAGCTAGGAAGTTGTTCGGTGAATTTCCCTGCCAGGGTTCTTCCTTGGCTCCGCGGCGGCGATGCTGTTTGGCATGCCGGTCCTCGCCTATGGATTGCACGGCAACCTGGTGATCGATAAAAAGGCAGTTCGCGGGCAAGTTTCGCGATCACGCCGATCCGTGACGGCGCGGTTGGGGCTTTCGCGTGGAGATTCTAAGCGACGACGGCTGAGCCAAATCTAGCCCGTTGGGGAGCTGGGAATCTTCTCCGGCGGTGCTACGTATGAAGTAGAGCCCATGAAGGACACGAAAAACGAGCGCTACGTTCGGCCATCGGTCGCAGGTTGGATTTTCCCCACCACGATTGGCACGTTCCTCTCATCGTATGCCGCGGTGTCGCTCTATGCGTTCCTCGGTCCGCTTCCCGAGCTCGTTCCGCGGATGGCGTTTTGGATCGTCGGCATGGCCATCGCCACGGGTTGGGCGCTCGTTTACGTGCTGCTTCAGTCAGTGGTCGATCTCGCGCTCCTCGCGGTTCGCGTTCGCACGCTCGCCAACGGCAAATCGGCTTGGCTCTCCGCGCTCGTTGCGCCGCTCTTTCCGATTGCCACGTACGTCGTTTACTCGCCGCACAAGTGGTGGAAGCTCGGCCCGTGGGCCGTCGCGATCGCCGTGCTCGTGCCGATGCTCGTCAGCGCCGTCGGCGTTCGCGTGCTGTCCGCAAAAAAGCCGTCGTAAAATTTCAGCGAGCGTTTCGCCACGCGCGCGCGAGGCCGCCGCGGAAGACGAAACGGGGGAACGTTACGAACTGCTCGACGAAAAAACGCGACACGAAATCGAGGGGGCCATCGAAGGGCACGGGTTTGGCGTCTTCTTCTTTGTGCGTCCAACCTTGCAGGGCGACGGTCGCGATCATGAACGCCACGCCAGCGACCGCGAAGTGCCAGCCGCCGAGCGGGCTCATCGCGACCATGAGCGCACCCGACATGAAGAGCGGCACGCTCGCAAGGTGAACCAGGAGCGTGAGCTTGCGCTTGTGGTTGTCGGGGTAGAGATCGAGTTGCCAGCGGAGAAGGTGCTGCCGGATCATGTTTGCAGAAGTATGCTCCACGCTGATGCGATTTGCTGCTGCGATCGTGGTCGCGTTCGGCGTGCTCGTGCTCGCGCCCGCGCAGGCGCACGCATCGTGCATCGGGGCCACGGTGCAGCAAGTGAGCAGCGGGCTCACGGTTCCGAGTGGCGCGCTCGTGGTCGTCGGGCCGCTCGAGTCCGATGTGCCACCGTCGCCGAATCGCGGTGACGAGCTCGCGCTTCGCGTGGCGACCCTGGTCGCGGGCAGAATCGCCGGCGCTCGCGTTCATCCGCGTGTGCTCGCGCTCGATTCGGCGCGTACGGCGGCGGCGCGTTCGGCGTCGCTCGTGTACGTGCATGTTCAGCTCGTGAAAGGGCAGCTCCGCGTCACGGCCGACGCATATCCCGTGGTCCGCAACATTTGGGATCGCGCGCGCCTCGCTCCACCTCCGCCGAATGGTCACGCGTACTCCGTCGCGCCGGTCGATGCCGAGGTGCGCGCGTTTTTCCCAGCGTTGCCTCTCGAGCTTCAATCGGTTCGCAAAGTCACGCACGGCGAAACATCGGAAGTGCTCGCGGCCGCGTGCGGCGATCTCGATGGTGATGGCGGCTCCGAGATCATGCTCGTCACGCGTGATCGCGCATCGGTCGGCCGCATTCGTGGAGCGAAGCTGGACGTCGAACGCGCGGCTGCGTGGTCCGTGCTTGCGAAGCGGTCGCCCGTTCCACTTCGCGAAGCGCTCGCGGGGGCGGGGATTTCCGTGGGTCGTGCGTTCATCGGAACATCCGATCGCGGCGGCGTCATCGTCGACGAGCTCCTCGCTCCTCGCGCAGTCAGCTCGGGCATTCCTGTCGGTGGAGGAAGCTGCGCCGCGATTTCGACCGCGCGCCTCTCCTTCACGGGTCCGATCGCTCCTTGCGAATCGACGACGCATCCAAGCGCGATGGGCGCGTTCGATGCCGCATCCGCGCTGATGCTGGTGTCGCCGGCGGGCGAAGAAAAGCTCGCAGTTGCGACGCGCGAAGGCGGCAAAATCCACGTTCGCGTCGATGGCGCCGAAAAGTCGACCTTCGACGACGCCGGTGCTGAGATCGCCCTCTTCGATGCAAACCTCGACGGCATGCCCGAAATCGCATTCAGCAGCGAGGGAGCGGAAGACGTCATCACCATCGCGACCATCGGCGCCGAGGGGCCTCGCGTGTTGAATCGCATCGCGGCCCCCGGGGGTGTGCGCGCGCTCGCCGCGTGTCCATCGGAAGGTGGCGCAGGCGCGGTGGTTGCGGTCGTTGGCTCCGAGGTGTGGATTGTCCGTTAGGATTTCACGCCGCGCGTCGCTCGTGGCCATCGCTGCCGCGTCGAGTGTTGCGTTTTCCGAACGTGCGTTTGCGCGCGGCAGGTCCCCGGTTGGTGGGCGTGTTCAGCTTCGTGTGCCTTGGCCGCTCGCCGCGCTCGACCCACACAAGCTCGACGACATGGCGTGTGCGATCTTCGGCGGCGCCGTGTTCGATTCACTCTACGCGATGGAGGGCTCACGCGTCGTTGCGGCGCTCGCCGAAACGCTTCCCGAAGCGGGCGAGGGTGGTCTTCGTGTGCGCATGCGCGGCGGGCTCACGAGCTCGGGCGGGCGAGGCATCGGCGCGCGTGAGGCCATCGCATCGATCGCGCGCGCACGAAATGGCGATGCGCGCGCATGGCTCGCGGACATTCCGCTCCCTCGACGCATCGACGATCTCACGATGCATTTTGCAATGACCGACAGCGCGAAGCTCGCATCGTTTCTCGCATCGCCACTGTGCGCGATCGTCACCGGATCGAACGACGGCACCGGCGCATTCGCAGCCACGCATCCGAGTGGCCTCACACTCGCGCGAAACGCTCGCGCGGCGATGGGCCCGAGCGCGCTCGACTCGATCACGGTGCGACCGAGCGCGGATCTCGCAGACTCGCTTCGTTCGTTCGAAGGTGGCACCGACGACATCGGCTGGCTCGGCCTCGGCCTGCACGATCCGCGTGTGGGTGCTCGCCCGTTCGATGCGGGCTCCGTCGGTTGGGCGCTTTTGCGAACGGGTCACGACGCAGGCACGTGGGACACACCAGGCGTCGCGCAGCGGCTCGCCGATGGCATCGCGCCGTCGCTGCTCGCGCATCTCGCGCCCGGCCCGCCGTGGACGGTAGAGCCCGATCAAGGTTGGGGAGGTCCGCCGTGCGAGCTCCTCGTTCGCGACGACGCGCCGTATCTCGTCGAGCTCGCGCGTGCGATCGCAGCTGCGCTCACGCGGCCTTCGCACGAAGTCACGCCGCGTGCGATTGCCGCTTCGACGCTGCGCGAACGTCGCGCGAGTCGCGCGTATGCGCTCGCGATCGATGCGGTGCGCCCGTTTGCGCCTGGTTTGCTGGGAACCCTCGCGGCGCTCGCGACGAGCGACAACCCCGAGCTTGCGATGGACGCGGTTCGCCACCCACCGCGCGTCGCAGATCTGCCGCCGCGCACGATCGCACGCACGATGCGCATGGGCGTCGTCGCCGAAATTCACGTCCAAGGCGGCCGCATTCCGGATCTCTCGCTCCCACAACTGCCGAGCGGCGGCGTCGACTGGGCAAGCGCATCACGCGGACGCCGTCTGTGAAGCTCGCGCCACGTTTCGTCATCTACTTCGGTCTGCTCGCGACTCTGTCGACGGGCGGCCTCGGCTGGGCGCTTCGCACAGAGCGTCACGAGAACGAGACGGCGCGCTTCGACGACGACGTACGCGGCGCATGCCTTCGCGCATCCGCCGAAATCAAAACACAAGCGGACAACGACGAGAGCGTGCTCGCGGGCGCGTGCGGCTCGGGTGAGCTCGTCGACCGCACGCTCCTGGCGGTCGAATCAGGCGAGGACCGCCGTGTGTCTCTCGGCCAGCTCGTGCCGCAAACGCGCAAGGCCTTCGGCGTCGATGAGCTCGTGCTCGTCACGGGCACCGGCGAAGTGCTCGCTGCCGACCCGCCCTCGCTGCTCACGCTCGCTTCGAAAGACGCCATGCGCGAGCTCTCGATCGACAAGGCGCATTTCGTCGAAGGGGGCACGAAAGACTCGGCATTTGCGGCAAAACCAAGCATCGTTTCTCGCTGTCGTCGTGATGGCCACGGCGGCGTCAGCGTCGGCCTCCTCGGCGCACGCCGCATCGACACGCTGCTTGCGCACATCGGCACGACGATGGGTGTCTCCGTGAAACGCGGCACGAGCGCATCTTCGAGCGAAGCCGTTGCACAGGCCGAGTGCGCGATCGACGACGGCAAAGGCGGACACGTCGCGATTATCGTCTCGAAGGACACGTCGTCGCTCCACGCGAGCTACGACGCCGTCGACCAAACGATTCTCAAGGCGACCGGCGGCGCCGTGCTGCTCGCGCTCTTGTTCGCGATGCTCCTCGCGCGCAACCTGAGCCGGCCACTCTCCAACCTCGCGGACGAAGCGCGCAAAGTCGCGCGAGGCGAAGCGCGTCCCGTTCCCGTCAGCGGCAGCGGCGAGGTCGCCGATCTCACGAGCGCATTCGATCGCATGCTCGACGACCTCGATGCAACACGTCGCCGGCTCGCCGCGACCACGCGCGTAGCGGCATGGCGTGAGGTCGCACGCCGCGTCGCGCACGAAGTGAAAAATCCGCTCGCCCCGATTCGTGCTGCGGTCGAAACGCTCCGCCGGCTCCGCGCACGGGAGGACCCAGCGTTCGATGGGTACTTCGACGAAGCGACGCGCACCGTGCTGAACGAGGTCAAACGCATTTCCGACATCGTCACCGAGTTCACCCGTTTCGCGCGCCTGCCGCCGCCGAAGCCGCGCGAGCTCGATCTCGAAGCCGTCGCGCGCGACGTCGTTGGCCTTCACGAAGCGGGCGCCGATCGCATCAAGCTCCGTATCGAAGCCACGCGCGATCTCCCTCACGTGATGGCCGACCGTGACCAAATCGTACAGGTGCTCACGAACCTCGTCCAAAACGCGATCGACGCGATGCGCGGCGCGAACAAAAGCGGCGACGTCCGCGTCGTGATGGCCGCGCTCGGCAAAGACCGTGTAGCCATCAGCGTCTGCGACGACGGCCCTGGCGTGGCTCCCGAAATGATCGCGCGCCTCTTCGAGCCCTACGCGACGAGCAAAGAACAAGGCACGGGCCTGGGCCTCGCAATTGCACAACGCATCGCCGTCGAGCATGGCGGCGAGCTCTCCTACGTGGCCCGCGCCAAGGGTGCCGAGTTCCGCATGGTGCTGCCGATCGAAGGCCCGCCACCTGTCAGCGAGATGCCCCCCGCGTCGGGATGACACGCTCACGCCCACGCGGGCGCGAGTTCGCTCAATAGCGAGCGACGATCCCGAGAACCCCACCGCCGGCGCGAGGCGCGACCGTGACCGCGAACGACGAGATGAGGAACACCGTCGCGACGGCCGCCGAGGCGATCCCAAGAAGCAACGATACGTCCGCAGCGACGAGCTTCACCTGAACGGCGTCGAGTTGGGCTTGCGCGCAATAGGGAGCGCACGTCGTCCGGAGTTGCTGGATATCAGCTTCGCCCGATAGGCCGAACCCAACGAACAGGCCGACGAGGGCCACACCCGTGACGCCGAAGACTGCGGCAAGAGCCCGCTTCGAGTCGCGGCCGTCTGCGTGCACCACGGTAGCGGCTCTCGCCGCAGGTGGCTTGACGATCACCGGCATGACGACCACCGGCATCACGACCAACTTCCGCGCGAGCACCGCCGTGATGGGCCGTGCCGTCTCGCTCGCACGGATGATGGCGTGCTGATCCACGCTCTGACCGTCTGTGAGCTCGAACCGAAACACGTGCTCACCGGGGTCGACGGCTACAGGTCGCCCGTCGAGCTTGTCGACCAAGGGAGCGCCATCGAGCAGCACGCGCGTCGTCGCCACGTCGCGACCAGCGCTGTCGCGCATCGCGAGCACCACCGACGGGATTTGCGGCTCGAGTTGCGCGAGCCACTCGCCACAGTCCTTCTGAATGAGCGCGGGGCACGCGCTGTTGGCGCACTCGACGAATGCGCTCCGTGCGGAGAGGTACCTACCGTGATCGTGATCGGTCTGGCCTCGCAGCGATGCAGCCGCGCAGCTCGCCGCGTCGCCCGCATGCGCAGTGCCAGCGATCAAGCACGCGAGGAGCGCCACGCTTGCCCTCATCGTAGACACTCGACCTTGTATATCTTGTGGCCCTCCGCATCGTACGTGTATGGCGGATCACACGAGGCGGACGGCGCGCTCGAGACCGGATGCGCCGTTGCGCGGGGTACCGCGGGCGCTCGCGTCTTCACGACGATCGCAGAAGCGTAAACCGCCGCGCTGGCGGAGGCCGCCTCTATGGGTACGAGCGTAGACGCAGTCACGGCGGCCGATGGAGCCGGCGGCGAGCTCGCGCTGACTGCCGCGACTTCGCGTGTGGCGGGTGCGGTGCGCAGTCGTGGCCCGACGATCACGACGAGCAACGCGAGCACCACGAGAACCGCAAGGGCAATCACTACCGCCGCGATGGGAAGCGCCGCTCTGCGCCGCGCCGGTTGGACCGGCGCAGTCCGCGAGGTGCTCGAACCGGCTTCCGTCGTGAGGTCGACCTTTCCAGTCACGTGCGAGAGGATCTTGTGCGCGTCCGACATCGCGTCACCATCGCCGCGCTCGATCGCTGCGACGCGAGCGACGCGTATACGCATGGCTTCTGCGGCGATCGCCTCCACCCATTCGCCGATCTCCGTCGCCGACGCCGGGGGTAGTGCTTGGCCCAGCGCGATGGCCATCTCACGGGCGGTCGCGTAGCGCTGCGCTGGGTCGCGCGCGAGGCCGCGCATGACGACGTCGTCGACGGAGCGAGGGATGTTTGGCCTGTAGACGCTCGGCGGCTTCAGTGTCGCGTCGGGTGTCGTGGCGAAGACGATGGCGTCCATGTCCGTGCTGAACAGCCTCTTCGACGCGAGCATCTCCCAGAGAACGACGGCCGCAGCGTAGACGTCGAAGCGGCGCGTCGCGGGGCCGTTCAGAATGTGCTCGGGACACATGTACGCAACCTTGCCCTTGAGCGTGCCGTCGTGCGTCGTCTGCGTGAGGCGACTCGACGCCTTCGCAACGCCGAAGTCGACGACGCGCGGGACGCCGTCGACGCCCACGATGACGTTCTGTGGCGACACGTCGCGATGGATGATTCCGAGCGGCTGCCCTCGATCGTCCTTGGCCTCGTGCGCCGCGTGCAGCCCCTGCAGCATGCCGATGGCGATGCCCGACGCGATCGGCAGTGCAATCGCCGTCGTCGGCGTGACCATCCGAAGGAGGCGTGAGAGCGTCTCGCCGTGGACGTACTCCATGACGAGGCCGATGGAGCGGCCGTCGACGATGATCTCGAGTGTCGGCACGACGTTGGGGTGGCGGAGACGCGCGGCGAGGCGGGCCTCGTCGAGGAACATCGCGACGAACTCCGACTTGGATGCGTACTCGGCGTGAGGGCGCTTGATCGCGACGACGCGGCTAAAGCCGCTCGGACCCTCGAGCTTGCCGAGGTGGACGGTCGCCATGCCGCCTGAGCCGATGTTGTCGAAGAGGAGATACCTACCCAGCCGCTGCGGTTCGTCGCCAGCGCGGGCGTCCATCGCAACCAGTATACATCAGGGCACAACGTCGACGAAGACGTTGTCGAACACGGCGGCGCACGGCGCCGATGGCTCGTAGAGGCCAAGGTCCACGACGAGATTCTTCTGCACCGCAGGTCCGGCTCCTCCGGTGTAGGAGACGGGAGTCCCTCCCAGTGTGGGCTGGATCTGCACGGAGACTTGCGAGTCGGTCGCCGAAAGCGTGAAGGTGTACTGCACGTTGAGCCACACGCCCGGCGTTACGTGACCGACGAGGTGCGTCTGATATTGCGATGAGCCATCGACGGGATAGAACGTCTGGAAGGTGACGTCGTTGGTCGTCGAGTCGAAATAAATTCCGTGTGAGTACCCCGCCGAATCGGTTTGTGCCCAATAGAGCAAGCTTGGCTGCGTCTGCGGGGCGCAAGCCTCGATGCGCACGTCGAACCCGGCAGAGATCGACGTGAGCGTAGACGCAGGAAACTGCTTGATGAGAACGACGCCGGAGGCCGCTCCGGCGTCACCGACGTGAGCCATCGCAGCGAATGACGCTGGGGGAGAGATCGAGGCGTCGACGGCGAATGCGCCCGAGCTTCCAGGGTCGACGAGCAGTTGCGTCCAGCCGGTCTGGAGGTTCCCCTCGTCGAAGTCCGCGCAGAACGTGTGCGTGCTCGACGCACAGAATTTCGGCGCCGAGTCGCCTCCTCCCGAATCGACGCCAGCGTCGTTGTTGCTGACTTCATCAGCATCGTTGCCCGCGTCGGTCGGGGTGCCGACGATGCCGCTGAAGTCGGTCGTCAGCATGCAGGACGTGACAACGCTCAGCGCGCAGCCCACCGTCGCGGTCACGATCGCGGCGCGGTGAGGCGGACGTACCATCCCCCAATCATAGCGAGGTTCTTGATAGTGTGGCGACCCCATGCGCCAGCTCGAACCCGTTCACAAGCTCTATGTCTACATGGGGGCCGTGTTCGTCGCGTGCTTGCTGCTCGGCGACATCATCGGCGGAAAAACCATCGCGACACCGCTTGGGCCCCCATCTCGGTCGGCATCATTCCGTTTCCCGTCACGTTCCTGCTCACCGATGTCGTGAACGATTTTTACGGGCGCAAGGGGGCGTCGTTTCTTACGTGGCTCGGGTTCTGGATGGCGGTGCTTGCGTACGTCGTTTTGCAAATCGGCACGTGGCTTCATCCCGACTCGTCCACGTACTTCACGCAAGCCGAGTTCTCGAAAGTCTTCGGGGGGAGCTCGCAGCTCTTCATCGCCTCGATCGTCGCCTACTTGTGCGGGCAGATCCTCGACATCCACGTGTTCCAATTCTGGAAGGCGCTCACTCGTTCGAAGCACCTGTGGCTTCGCGCAACGGGGTCGACCGTGCTCAGCCAGATCATCGACACCGTCACCATCAACGTCATCTTCTGGCGCTGGACCGCGACGAAAGATTGGGGCTGGATCGGCGCGAAAATCGGCCGTGAATACGGCATCAAGCTCGTCGTTGCGATTGCACTCACGCCCGCGGTGTACGCGCTTCACGCGTTCGTCGTGAAGGTGATGCGCACTCGAGCCCGAGCCGCACGAAGCCTGACACGATGAAAGCGCCCCGCTCGGTGCAGCTTCCCGGCGGTCGTGTGATCGATCTGACGCGCTTCGCGATGCCCGAAGGGGTACGCGCGCCACGCGATACGAAACCGCGCAGCGCAGATACGCCAGAGATGATTTTCGGCGGCGCGCACGAGCTCTTCGACGACGAGAGCCTCAGCCTCGCCGAGTTTCATGCGCTCCGCGCCATCGCAACGCACCTCGGATGGCTCGAGGAAGACGAAGTCGAAATCACGTGCCGCAATTGCGGTGAGAAAATCACGACGAAGCCGTGCGCGTCGTTGCCGCTCGGCCCATTCGCTGATGCCGAGCTCGATGACGAAGAGCTCGATGCGCTCCTGCCAGTCGATGAAGACCACGAGATCGAGCCGATCGAGCTCGACAAGCGACGCAAGGCAACGACGATCCGATTCGAAGCGCTCACTGCAAAGGCAGCGAAGCCGCTGCATCGTGCCCTCGCGAAAGGCGAGCTCCTCGTGAATCACGCGGTGGTCGCAGCGATGGGCATTACCGCGCTCGGCGAAGAGCGCGATCGCGCGGTGATTGCGAGAGCATTGAGCCGCGCCGATGATCGGGCTTTCGGCGCCATTTCCAACCTGTTTCTCGAGGCGCACTATCCGCTCAGACTGTTTGCACCCGCCGTTTGCAAAGCCTGCGGATCGCGAAACGACGTCGATGCGCCATACGACCGCGAGTTTTCGCCCCATCGAGACGAAGAGCGAACGGAGCTCTTCGGCCAATTCCCGTCATTCGACGAGTTCGATGCGCTCGCACGCAAGATCGCGAGCACCCGCATGGACGCGGAGATCGCGCTCGTCGTCGAAGGTGGCGTTCCCGATTGCGACGACGGCGGCGAGCCTCTCCTCGGATCGTACGTGCCCGCGCATGAAGGTGGCGCTGGATCGCCCGTAAAAGACGCCGAAATCACCGTCTATTACAAAACGTTCGAAGCGATGTGGAACGAAGATGGCGCTTACGACGTCGACGCCGAGCTCACGGAAACGATCGAGCACGAGCTCGAGCACCATGAAGCCGCGCTCGTGGGCCACGATCCGAAAGACGACGAAGAACGCGATGAAATCGCACGCGAAGTGCAGCGTGTCATCGGCAAGAAAGCGCTCGCGCGCGCAGCAACGACCGAGCTCGGTACCGACATTGGCGAATTCTTGAAACGAACTTGGATCGTGTGGATTGTCGCATTGATTGTGGCAATGCTCGCGCTGCTGGGCTCGAGATAGGCGATTGATCTTGTCCTACAAAGTCGATTAAGGTTCCGAAAGTGAAGAAGGCGCGAGCACCCAAAGCGCTGAATCGTCGCGGCAGCCCCGAGGCCATCGAGAAACGCCGCGCGGCCCGCTTCTTCAACGACGTGCTTGGTGGGCGCGGCGCCGCGGGCCAGCAGCTCGATGGCCGCACCCAAAAGCGTCGCCAGCGTTTGCTCCGCGAGCTCGAGACAGGCAAGGCCCGCGGCACGCGCGATCTCAAACCACTCGATGTCCTTTTGCGGGTCCAAGAGCTGCTCGAGCTGGGCGAAGGCGTGAGCGCGCTCCGCAAAGTCGTCAAAGTGAAGAAGATCGGCCTCGGCGAAGACGTGCCGCTCGCCATCTCGCGCCTTCACAAGGCGTACAACTTCCGGCCCGAGGTTTACCGGTTCGTCGGTATCGGCGAGGACGTGCTCAAGGACGTCGGCGTCGTCGCGAGCGACCGCAAGAAGCGCGCGCGCTGATCATGCGCCGCGCGTTCTTGAGGCTCTCGCTGTTGTTCGTCATGGGTTTCGGTGTGGCGCGCGCCGACGGAACCGATCCCCATCGCGCTGCCGTGTGTCTTCACGTGGGCGAGCGCGCCATCACGGTGGGTGAGATCGAAGACCGGATGGCGCAAGTACCGCCGTTTCAGCTCCGCACCTTCGGTGCCACGGAAGCCGAGATTCGCCGCGCGTTCATCGATCAAGTGATCATTCCAGACGCGCTCTGGGCCGCCGGCGCGAGTGCTCGCAAAGTCGATCGGCAGGTCCCAACGCGTTTTGATCTCGATCGCGTGCGCGCACAAGCTGCTCTTCGCGCGCTGCGTGCACAAATCGGCACGACCGAGAACATCTCGATGGAAGACGTACAGGCCGCCTACGACAAATCGAAGAGCCACTACGACGCGCCCGAGCGCTACCAGCTATGGCGCATCTCGTGTGCGACCTACGACGAAGCGGTGGCGGTGATCGCCGAAGCGAAAAAAGATTCGACGATTCAGCACTGGAACAAGCTCGCGCGTGATCACAGCCTCGACAAGGCGACATATCTCCGTGGAGGCAACGTGGGGTTCGTCGCGCTGGATGGAATGTCGAACGAGGCCGGCCTCAAGGTCGACCCGGGCATCGTCAAAGCGGCCACGACGATTCGCGATGGCGAGTTCGTTCCCGCGCCGGTCCCCGAAGGCTCGGGTTTCGCGGTCGTTTGGCGGCGCGGAACGGTCGGCGCGAGCCATCGCAGCGTGAGCGACGTCAAAGAGCAGATCCAGTGGCAGATCCTCCGGCAGCGCGAAGAGGACGGGAAAAAGAGGCTCGTCGCCGATCTTCGCGCGAAAAATCTCAAAGAGTACAATCCCGAGGTGCTCACCGGCATCGACGTCGCTCCGCCTGACGGCATCATCGTTCCGCGAAAGCGACCCGGGCAGATCGCGCCGAGCTCGAGCAAGTGAAGCTCGCGGTCGTTTTGATTTTCGCGAGCGCGTGCACGCTCGAACCGCGTCACGAGGCTGTCGTCACGACCACGGCGATCGCGCCAGCGTCGGCGTCAGCGAGCGCGCGTCCGAGTGCGTGCCGCGAGGACATTCCCGATTGCGTTGCCGCGTGCGCGCTCCGCGAAACATCGCGCACGAGCTACCTCGATTGGTTCGATCGACGCTGCGCAGCCGTCATGCTCGGAAAAAACCCTGACCACGTCGTCGGCACGACCGCCCCGACCCCGTCCGATCTGCTCGATACGCGCTAGTCAGGGCTGGGGACGATTACGTCACCGAACCCTCCGTGAAACGATCGCAGGGAATTTGGCTTGGATCGGATCGCGCCGACTGCTAGTCCACGGCAGGCGGCTTCGTGACGTACACCTCGGTCTCGAGTGCGGCGTTCGCTGCGGCGCGTTCGGCGGCCTTCTTGCTCGCTCCTTCGCCGCGCCCGAGTGCGCGCTCGCCGACGAGGACCTCGACGACGAATCGCGGATCGTGCGCAGGCCCCTCGGTGCTGACGACGCGATACGTCGGCGTGGGCTCGCCGCGCGCTTGCACGCGTTCTTGAAGGGCGCTCTTCGGATCGAGCGAAGGCGCGGCGCCGAGCTCTGCGAGTGGATCGGCCACGACCTCCGCGGTGAGCTTGCGTGCGCCATCGAGACCGAATGCGTCGTACACCGCGGCGACGAGCGCTTCGACGGCGTCGGCGAGAACGTTCAATCCCTCACGCTCGCCCGATGTTTGGGCGCCGCGACCGAGGGAGAGTGCGGCACCGAGATCGATCTTCTTCGCGTAGCGAGCGAGCGCCGTCGCGTTGACGAGCGCGCTTCGCATGCGCGTGAGCGAGCCTTCGTCGGCGTCGGGGAAACGCGCAGCGAGAAGCTCCGTCGCGCAGAGCCCGAGCACGGCGTCACCGAGAAACTCGAGTCGCTGATTGTGCGGGGCGCCCGTCTCGTTCGAGAAGCTCGGATGCGTGAGTGCCTCTTCGAAGCGCGCGATGGGCGCGCCCGTTCCGAGCATCGCGGCGAGCTTCGCGCGGAGCTCCTCACGCGCGTCACCGTCGCTCATACGAGAGCGTCCGTGGCCTCGGCGAGCTCGGTGTCGAGAGAGGTCACGCCTTTGGCGTCGTGCGTCGACCAGACGACGCGAACCTTCCCCCAACCGAGCTCGACATCAGGATGATGATCGCGCTTCTCCGCGGCGAGGCCGATGCGAACGACGAGCGCGAGCGCTTCCGAAAAATCCGCGAGCTTGAACGCACGTGCGATGGCCTCTTGGCCGCCCGCCTGCGCCTTCTCCCAACCGGGATGCGCCGCGAGCCATTTCACGAGTGAGTCGTTGTCGAGCTTGGAAGGGCGCATAGGGGGAACTCCTGGGCAAATCGAGTGTCGATTTGGGTGATGGGACGAGCCTATTCGAACGATCCGCTCTTTTCACGCCCCGTGCCGTATTCTCCCAAACGGATGGCGCTGGTCGCGTGCCCGTTTTGCCGCGAAATGTTCGAGCTCGCGGAAGCCAAAGAGTGCCCCGTGTGCGGCATGGCGCTCGTCGCGTTCGAGAAGCTCCAGCCCTCCCGCGAAACGCACGACGAGCACGGCCTCCCGCTCGACCCCACAGAAGAGACGCTCGCGTGGACGTACTTCGGTCGCATGCGCGGCGCGCTGTCGATCGTCGCGCTGCTCGGCGCGGTGCTGTTCTTCATTCCGTGGATTCACCAAACGCTCCCCGAAGACTACGAGCTCTCCGGTTTCTTTCTCGCGCGTCGCCTCGGTTGGCTTTGGGGCGCAGGCGTGGGTTGGCTCGTTCTCATTCCCACGATACTGAGTCGCCGCACGATTGCTCAGCTGCGCGGCGCACGCGTCGCTGCGGCATTTTTGAGTGCGACGTCGCTCGTGTCGTGCGCGATTCTTCTCGTGCGTCAGCCGCACGGCACACACTATCGCCCTCACTTCTCGTTCGAGCCTGCGTTCTGGCTCACGATGGGCGTATCGCTTGTCGCTGTGGCACTTTCGTTGATGCTCGGCGGACGCGTCGACGATCTGTCCGTGCGTGGTACGTCCTCTGGAGAGACGTTGCATTGAGCAACGTCCCCACTATACTTATTGATATAGTCCATATCGGAGGTCTCCTTGAAATCGAAAACTCTAATCTTCGCGACGGCTCTTCTTCTTGCTTGCGGCGGTGACGACAGCACCAACACCGATGGTGGAAAAGACGCCAGCACCGGCGACAGCGGTGGCAACACCGACGGCGGTGGCACCGACGGCGGCGGCACATCGAAGGCGTACTTCGGCAGCGTCAATTTCTCCGAATCGAAAACACAAAGCACGACGACCTACGTGGCGAGCGCGGGCTTCTACGCGACGCCCGATGGCGGCACCGCAGCGGGCGGTTGCACCGGAACGAAATCCGGAAGCTGCTGCTACACGCCCGCAACGGGAGCATCGGATGCAGGCACTCCGCCCGCACCGACACCCGTCAGCGCAGGTGGCATCACCGTGAAAGACGGAACATCGACGATCGCAACGATGACGCCTACCGGCACGACGTACACACCCATCACGAATCAGCCGACCACGACGCTCACATGGGTTGATGGCGATAGCCTCGACATCTCCGCTGCCGGCGACACGGTGCACGCGTTTTCCGGATCGGTTACCGCGGCGACACTCTTCGCAGCGGTCACGCCGGCGCTCTCGTTCACGACGCCGACGAACGTTCCGCGCGCCAGCGACTTCACCGTCACGTGGACGGCGAAGACCGGATCGATCCTCCTCACCATGAGCGCGCTCAAGGTTGCCGTCTCTGATGGCACCATCAGCTGCACAGCGTCGAGCGACACCGGCACGATCACAGTTCCGCACGATTTGATGGCAAACTTCACCGCAGCCGACACCGGCGTGGTGACGTTGTCGCGTACATCATCGGGAGCTGCAGCACCGGACAACGCAGCAATCACGCTGAATTCGAGCACATCGACCGGCGGCACGGTCCTCTTCCAATAACCCCACGGCTGGCGCGGGGCCTCGGAATGAGCCATTCTTCCGAGGTCCCATGCTGCCCGCGAGACGCGTCGTCGAAAACGACACGACGCTGGAAGAGGTTCGTCCTCTTCCGGCCGACGATTCAGGTGCCCAACCTGACTTCGTCGAAGTCCCGGCTACGGTCGTTTGCGCGTTTTGTGGCGACCCCGATTGCCTCGGGTGCAGCGAAGAGCGTTCGCGCTCGGGCGTGATTTCGATCGTCGCATGGGAGCGTCCTGGTCCCGCCCTTTCGCGCATGTGGTGGACGGCGCGTGCTGCCTCGCAAAACGCGGAGTCGTTCTTCGAATCGCTCCCGGATGGGCCCATCATGCCGGCGCTTCGGTTTGCGGTGCTCGCAGAAGCGGTTGCGTCGGCGAGCATGCTGGCGATGCTCACGGCCATTGCAGCTCTCGTGTTTGGTTTGCTCGGCATCATCCCCGATGGCGCATCGCTCACGATCGCGTTTCGCGTCGCGCTCGTCGCGGTCTTCGGGTTGACGCTGCTCCTCGTCGGTGCGCACACGACACACGGCTACGCGCTCGACCTCGGCGCGCGTCGCACGGGCGCTCCGAAGTCGGTGACGCGCGCGCTACGTTTCGGTCTCTACGCAACGGGTTGGGATCTCATGCTCGGCCCGGTGGGCTTCTTCGTTTTGCTGCTGAAAGACGGCCCCAAAGCCGCGTTCGGCATTGTCACGATTGCGTCGCGCTTGCCCACGCGCTCGAGCCTTGCGTTCTTGCGCGGCGCCTATCAGGTCGACTCAGAGCACGCGAAGCCCGCGCTCGCGATGTCGTATCTCGGCGCCGCATTCGCGACGATTGGAAGCGCCTTCGTGATCGTCACGGCCGTCGTGCTGGCGCTCGTTCACTGAAGCGGAAAAATCGAATCGCGCGCGTTGCGATGACACCGCACACACGCTTCGAGTGATGCCCCTGCGTCGAGCGACGTATCGCCGACGATGTGGCCTCGCGCATCGGCGACCGCGAAGCGAAGACCTGCGTCGCCACGCTCGATCAGATAGACGCCGGCGCTCGCATCGCCTTCGAAGAGATCTTCTGCGTAGTCGGGTGCGTTCGAATAAACGTCAGCGGCGAAGCGCCCGTGCTCCGATGTCATGTGCGTCGCGATTTTTTTCCACCCATGCACGACATCGACGTCGAGCGTTGGCCCAGCCGCGCTCGCGTCTGCTCCGTGAATGCGGTCGTCCTTGCCGCCATTCGACACACCGACGGGCCCCATCTTCGCGGGTGAGCACGCCACGAGTGCGAGCGCGGTTAAAAGAACACGCCAGTTTCTAGCGATATCGTCCACTGGCGCGTGTTTTGGAGGAACTGCTGGCCTTCGCCGGAGGGGTCCGTCAAATCGAAGAGGAACTGCCCTGCGAAGTGAAACATCTCGTAGCGAAACTGAAGACCGATGATGCCGCGGTTTCGCTGTGTGCGGACTTTTTCGAAAATGAAATTGTTGTTGAAGTCGGAGTTGTTGGCCGCGCCATTGGGGAGCTTGTTGGCGCACATCGGTTGGCCCGAAACCGGATCGGGACCGGTGTATCCGCACTGCGCGACGGCGTCGGTGTTGGGCGTCGAGTCGATGACGGTGGAGTCACCGAAAACCCAGAGGCGCTGAAAGCCAACATATGGCGTGATCGTGAACGTCTCGATCGGGATCGGCTTCGAGAGCTCGATGTCCATGCCGACGGTGGTAAGCGAGAATTTGTCGGTGCCCATCACGGTGCGCACGCCGCCGCCGATGGAGATGTCGGGGAGGACCCCGCCGGCGCCCGTGCGAAACCCTTCGAACGGTGACCAGCGAACATCGGCGCCGAGCATCCACAGAGAGGTGTTGGCGAGGTAGCCGAGCGCGCCGGTGATTTCGAAGCCGAGCGGCAACCCTTTGCGCGCCTTCAACGAATAAACTTGGAGCAGCGAATCGGGCGAGTCGTTCACGGTCGAGTACGCCTTCGTGTTTGGATCCGTCGGGCCGCGCGTGCCTTGGTGCCAGTATTGAGTCTTCGAGCCATCGGAGGCGGTGCTGAATGCGTCCGAATTGATTTTCGTGTAGCTCGCTTCGACCGTGAGCGCGAAACCGGCGAACCCCGTCGTACGTGCGGGATGAAAGGCGTTCGGAGCCATCGCGAAGCCGAGCTCGGAGATGATGTTCGCGAACGCAGCGTTGTCGGGGCGGCACGCGTAGCTCGATGGCGAGCCGTTGGGTGCGCTCGTCGGATCGGCGGCGATGCTTTGGCAGCTCTGGCCGCCGCCGAGCCCGCCGGGTTGGAGCACAAGCCGCTCGGTTGCGGGGTCCATGCTGCCGGCCATCGCTTGGCTCGACGCGAGCAGCGCGCCGAATCCAACCAAGCCGCTGAAAAGGCGCACAGAACGCATGGATCGCCCGGCAACAGTACGAGGCCGCGCACGCGCTACGCAAGTGGTATCACGCGGGCATGCAGGAGACGGGTGTCAAGCTCTCCGCGAGGCTACGCGCCAAGCCACTCGGCGTGCCGCTTCACCTCGTGCTCGTCGAGCCGGAGATCCCGCCGAACACGGGAAACATCGCGCGCCTATGCGCCGCGACCTCCTCGGTGCTCCATCTCGTGGGCCGTCTCGGCTTTCGCATCGACGACCACGCCGTCCGCCGCGCGGGCCTCGACTACTGGCACCTCGTGACCGTTCGCACGCACGTCGACTTCCCGCAGTTCGCGCACGCGTTCGCGAAAGAGTCGCCAGCGGGAAGCATGCATCTCTTCAGCGCGCAGTCCGCCAAGAGCTACCTCGGCGCCACGTACGCCCCCGGCGACGCGCTCATTTTTGGAAAGGAGAGCGTGGGTCTCCCAGCCGATTTGCTCGAACAATACGAGGACCGCGTCCTCGCGATCCCAACGCTCGGCGCGGTGCGCTCGCTCAACTTGTCGAACGCCGTAAGCATCGTCACCTACGAAGCTCTCCGCAAAATCGGTGCGCTCGACACGACCTTCTTGGCCGAGTGACTCCGGAGCGCAAGCTCACTCGTAGGCGGGAATGCCCGTGACGTGTTGGCCGAGGATGAGCGTGTGGATGTCGTGCGTGCCTTCGTACGTCGAGACGGTCTCGAGGTTGCAGAGGTGGCGCATGATGGGGTACTCGAGCGTGATGCCGTTGCCGCCGAGTATGTCGCGGCAGACACGCGCGGTGTCGAGCGCGACGCGCACGTTGTGGCGCTTGATCATCGAGACGTGGACGGGGTCGAGCTTCTTCTCTTCTTTGAGGCGCGCGACCTCGAGGGCTTGAAGCTGTGCGCTCGTGATTTGCGTGAGCATCTCGGCGAACTTCGCTTGCACGAGCTGGTGGCCCGCGATGGGTTTGTTTCCGAACTGCACGCGGTGCGTTGCGTAGTCGACGGCGCAGTCGAAGCACGCGCTCGCAGCGCCGATCACGCCCCACGCGATGCCGAATCGCGCAGACGTGAGGCACGAGAGCGGCCCCTTCATGCCCGCGACGTTCGGAAGGATGGCGTCTTTCGGAATGCGAACGTCTTCGAGAATCAATTCGCTCGTGACGCTCGCGCGCAAGCTCACTTTGCGGTGAATGGGGCGGGCCTCGAATCCCTTCTTGCTGGTGTCGACGAGGAAGCCGTGCACTTTGCCGTCGACGCCGCCGAGCTTCGCCCACACGAGCGCGAGCTGCGCGAGGTTGCCGTTCGTGATCCAGCGCTTGGTGCCGTTGAGGACGTATGCATCGCCGTCGTCGCGTGCGACCGTGCGCATTCCGGCGGGGTTCGATCCGTAATCGGGCTCGGTGAGGCCGAAGCATCCGATGAGCTTTCCCTTCGCCATCTCGGGGAGGAATTTTTCCTTCTGTTCTTCGGAGCCGAACGCCCAAATCGGATACATCACGAGGCTGCCTTGCACGCTCGCGAAAGACCGGATGCCCGAGTCACCGCGCTCGAGCTCTTGCATCGCGAGCCCGTAACCGACCTCGCTCAACCCGGCGCATCCATATCCGTGTAGATTGCAACCAAGCAACCCGAGGTCTGCGATCTCCGAAATGAGCTCCACGGGAAACGTCCCTTTTTCCCAGTGATCGCCAATCGTCGGTAGCACGCGCTGCTCGACGAAGGCGCGCACGGTCGACTGCACGGTGCGCTCTTCGGGTTTGAAGTGACGGGCAACGTCGAAGAAATCGGGCATGGGCCTTCCTTAGCGCTGAACGCGGACGGTGGGGGTAGCGCCGGTGAAATCGGCGCGGAGCTTCACGTGCTCGTTCGCTTTGACGCTCACGGTCGTGTGGGTCTCGTCGCCGGTGACATCGAAGACGAAACGCACTCTGTGCTCGCCCGGCTCGATGGCAAGATCGGCGATCGGACATTTGCCGCGCGGGGAGTCATCGACGATCGCGCGTGTGCCGGGATCCCCATAGAGCGCGAGGTGACCCATCACGCGAGCTTCCGCGCTCGACGAAGCAGTGGCCGTCGTGCTTGCCGTGCCGACCGCTGTCGTTGCCGTCGTGGGCGTCGTCGTCGTGGCGATTGCTGCGGTCGTGACCGTGGTCGTTGCCGTCGTGGCCGTTGCGAGCACGTTCGCTGCGGGGTTCGGTGTGCGATTGGTGCGAATCCAATACGCGCCGCCAACCGCGAGCACGACGAGCGCACCCGCCGCGACGAGTCGCGCGTTCGAGCGCGGCTCTTTCGGGGTCGCCGGCGTTGCGGGCGTTTCGATCGGGCGCGTTGCGATCGTCTCGATTTTTTCGGGGCGAATCGAAGCGATCCTGCGCGTGCTCGGCCCGGTGTCTTCCTGTGGGGATTTCGCCGCGTCGACTTCGCGGCGAGCGGCGAACGTCTTCGTGATCATTTCGCCGCGGCTCGGCGGACGCTGCAGCCCCGCGCTCTCGGGAGGCGCATCTTTCTTCGCGCGAATCGCGGCGCGTCGCTCGCGCACGCGTTTGCCGAGCTCGCGTGCGATGTCGTTCGAGTCGATGCCCGACAAAAACTTTCGCAACGTGCGCCCGAGATCGTCCGCCTCTTGCGGGCGCTCCGCGGGATCGCTCGCCAGCGTTTTCAGAATCACTTCATCGAGCGGCAAGAGCCGTGGATCGATCGCGCTCGGCTTCGTGCGTGGGCCATCGAGTGCGGCATCGACCTCTTCAGCAGTCTTCCGACGAAAGGGCGCCTTCTTGCTCCAGCTCTCCATCAAGAGCGCGCCGAGCGCGAACAAATCCGCGGGAGGCCCCACGGGTTTTCCTTCCATCTGCTCCGGCGGCATGTGACCCGGCGAGCCGAACACTTGTTGCTTCGCGCCCTGCACGCGCGAGAGCGATGCGATGCCGAAGTCGATCAGCTTCACCTGACCTTCTTCGTCGACCATGACGTTGCGCGGTGTGATGTCTCGATGCACGACCTGCATGCGCCGGTGCGCGTAATCGAGCGCGCGACAAACCTCGACGCCGACGTACGCGCCCTCATCGGGCGACAGCACACCCGAATCGAGCAGCTCGGCGATGCTCACGCCTTCGACGAGCTCCATCGCCAAAAAATAAGTGCCCTGCTCCACACCGAGCTCGTACACGGGAACGATGTTCGGATGACTCAGCGCGACGGTCGTCTTGGCTTCGTCGACGAAGCGCTTGATGAAGGTGTCGTCGCTGGCGAGCTCGTCGCGGATCTGTTTGACGACGAGTTTTTTTTCGAAGCCGCCCGCACCGCGCAACGTGGCGAGCATCAGCCGCGCCATGCCGCCGCGCGCGAGCTCTCCCTCGAGGACGTATTTGCCGAAGATCTGCGGATACACGCCTCTCTATTGTACAACGAAGCGGAAATGAGGAGGCTCGCGCTTGCGCTCGTGCTCGTTTGTGGGTGCCAGCGCACCGAAACGGTGACACGCGTCGTGAACCTACACCTCGCGTCGTGCCAGATTTCGGCCGGATCGAGCGGGCTCTACACGGCAACTGGCGACTACTCACCAGCCGCGCAATCGTCGGCGCTCGTCACGGACCAGCCAGGTCAGGGGATCGACGGCATTCCGAACCACGTGCAATCGCTGTCGCTGCTCGCAGTAGCGAACAGCGCAACGTGGCAAGCCGTCACGCTCGTCCCGGCGACGGGCGATCTCGACATGCTGCTTCTTCCGCGCGCGTCGTCATGCGGGCTCGCGGTGAAAATCGGCCTCGATGCAACGCGGGTCTTTGGCCTCGTGACACCGCACGCGCTCATCGCGACCGGGACACTCGTCAATCAAGCCGCGCCCGACAGCTTTCGAATCGATCTCGACACCGGCAAGGTCACGAAGATGTCCGTTGGCCTGCAGAAGCCACGAACCCATGCACCCGTCGCGGCACTCGGCGACGGCCGCGCGATTGTGTCGGGCGGCGTCTCGTCATCCGTACCGTTGAGAAATGCGGAGGTGTACGACGACGCATTGGCAGACTACGACCCAAACGTGATCCCACTTTCGGACCCTCGCACCGATCATGCGGCGGTCACGCTCGCATCCGGCGATGTGCTTCTCGTTGGCGGTAGAAACGATACGGGTCTTCTGCTTCCACAATGCGAACGCATTTCCGCGGCGACGCTCCGCGCGAGTGAATCCGGCCAAGTCAATCTCACGACGCCGCGCACCAATGCGTATGCGCTCCGGCTCGCCGATGGTCGCATCCTCATCGGAGGCGGCTTCGATGCTGGCGGCACGCCCGTCGGTAGCGTGGAATTTTTGACCCCCGATGGTGCGCCGTGCGGAAGCCAATGCACGGCGGGCGTCACGGTGCCCGCGCGACATCAACACGCGTTCGTGCCGCTCGATGGTGGTGGGGCGCTGTTCGTCACGATTCCAGAGCTCGGCGATCCGCCCGACTTCACGCGCGTCTGGTTCGTCACACCTGACGGCGGAGCGACGGCCATCGACAACAAGATCCCTCTCACCGACCTCGCGCTCTTCGCTGCTGCGGGTGGCGGTGCGGTTCTGTGGAACGGCTCATCGTGGTTGGCATTCGATCCTTGGACCGGATTTTCCACGGTGCCGGTCAACGCGAGCGTCGATCTCTTGGCGCCGATCGCAACGCCCGATCCCGGAATGCGCGCGTGGGTGGAGGCTGACGGAACGGTTTCGGTGTGGCGCGACTCCGTTCGCAATGCGTTCTCGACCGAGGGACCGTACTTGGTCGACGACGTCGACTTCATGACGCCCGATCGATTTCCTGCTCCCGCGTTCGATGCGCAGCAAGGGATCACGCTCGACGCGGGTGAGGGCGTGTTCGTCGCCGACGCGCGGTATCTCGATTTCGACGCTGACGTGGATTCGCCCGACGGAAAACTTCCGCTCCTCGTCGTGCGACAAACTTCCGGCGACACCGCGATCGGCGAGGGCGCGTGCTCGGTGGCCACGGCGTCACACGTTCACGTCGAACGCCGTGGGGCGTCCGTGTCGTTTTCCACCGGTGGGCCCCTCCTTCCGTGCGCCACGATCGCCCCAGATGCTCGTGTTTCCGTGGGCGTGCGAGGCAGCTCGTCCGGATCGCACGCGCGCAATCTCGTCGTCTCGCGAATCGATGACTAAGCCTCGCGAGAGAGCGTAACTGAGTCGACCCCGTGGGCCGCGGATGCTAGCGTTTGTCGACCGGATCCAAGATGTTACGCGAGGGAAAGAGCGCTGTCCCGTTCGCACTGATGGTGTTCCTTTGGGGCAGCGTCGCGGCATGGATCCACCTTGGTCTTGGCGTCACCGGTTATGAGGTCGCCGTCACCCACGACGATCACAAAGCGCTTCTCACGTTCGCCGATCGTGTGAGCAACGCGATCGACAAACGCGAACGCTCGTTCGATGTCGCATTCGAAGGCTCGCCGAAATCGATCGAAGCCGAGCCCACGCCGGAAACGAAAAAAGAAGAAGAGAAGCCGCCGCCCCCGAAGCCCGTCGCGAAAAAAGAAGAGAAGAAAGCGGCGGAGCCCGAAAAGAAACAGCCGACGCCGCAGGAGCAGGCCGTCGAAAAAAAGGAAGAGAAGAAAGCCTCTCCTCCGCTCCAGCAAACCGCTCCGGACAAACGCATCGCCGTTCGCCAGCACTCGGCGCCGAATCAAGACAACGATCCGAACGCGCACTTCATCGCGAACGAAGCCAACCACGTCAAAGAAGAGCAGGTCGCGCAGCTGACCTCGCACGATCGCGACGACGAAAACCCGACGCCATCGAAGGCTCATCAAGGCGAGGGGACAGACCCCGGCGACAGCGACAAGACGAAAATCGCAGAGGCCGACGAGCACCTCGGCCAAGAGAACAAAGCGCCCGGCGAGCGCGGCATGGAATACGACGTCCAACACGATCCGCGTCCCGTCGCCCTCAACAACCAGAACCCGATGAAGGGTCCGCAGGATCAAGTGGTTCCGCGCGTCGGCGGTGACGGCAACCCCGCGATGCAATCGAAAGATCCCGAGCTCGCGCCCGGCAACACGGCGCCGCCCTCACCCGAAGTCGAGTCCGCAGAGAGCTCGAGCTGGACGTTCAACATCGCGCGCCTGCCCGGTCAGAGCGACAACCGCCGCACGGGGCCGGGAACGTTGCCGCGTGTGCTTCAAGATCCGTCGTCGACGTCGCCCACGGAGCGCGCGTTCGGATTGGGCGGAAATCCCGGGCCCGGAACCACGAATTTGAATCTCACCAATCGCGGCGTCATCGCGACCGTCGGCGCTGATCAATTGCGTCGCGAGCGCGAGGCCGATGGCGAGCGCCGTCGCAGCGAGCATCGCGGTGTGTGGGCGGCTTCGAACTTCGAACGCTGGCGCAGCGCGATCGAGAACTACGTGTCGAGCGTGAAGCCGGGAAACCAAACCGCGCTCAACACCGCCGCCGTTCCGTTCGCCACCTACTTGAACGGGATGCACAACCGCATCCACCCGATTTTCGCCGATTCGTTTTTGGGCTCGCTCGACAACCTGCCCGCGACGCACGCGCTGAACGATCAGCATCTCATCACGCGCCTCGAGATCGTCCTCACGCGTGAGGGGCACCTCGTGAAGATGGGCATCGTGAAGACGAGCGGGGTGACCGCATTCGACATCGCCGCGCTCGACTCGGTGCAGCGTGCGTCGCCGTTCGGCCCCGCGCCCGGCGCGATCGTTTCGACCGACGGCCAAGTGTATCTTCACTGGGAGTTTCACCGCGACGAGGTCTACGCGTGCTCCACGATGAACGCGCGCCCCTTCATGCTCAACGTGCAAACGGCGCCCGAGCAGCAGCAGCCCGGCCCGGTGAACCCGCCTCAGCACGGCCCCCAGGAGCGAAGTCTGCCGACGGACAATCGCCAAGGAAGCTTGTAGAGTCCGTTCCCGCGTGACCGAGAGCCAAGAAGACGCCCGAGCCGACGTGGCGAGCTCGCGGTCCCCTGAGTCGTACGAGCGGCTCGCGTCACCGTCGCTTCGGTCAGCTTGGCTCTTGCGAACGAGCGCGCTCGTCGCCGTTCTATCGAGTGTGCTCGGCGCAGTCATCGTTCCAGGTTTGCGCGGCATCGCGACCGACAAGACCATCACGCGCTGGGAGCAAATCTCCGCGGGCCTTGCGTACATGATGGGGCTGCTTCTCGCGGGCCTGCTCATTACGGGCGTGTTCGATTTGTCGCGCTCGCGAAAAGTGGGAATCGGTCCGCGCGCTCTCCTCATGTTGGGCGCACCGGGCCTCCTCTACATGCTCGTGCCCGCATTCGCGCGCCCGCTCTCGCCGGTGGCATCGCTCATCATGGCCGTCGCGACGCTCTTCGTCGTGATCGGCGGCGCCGCAAGCGGTCTTCGCGCATCGCATACGCGCGCGATCGCTCTTGGCCAGCTCGTTCTCGCGTTCGCGGCGTTCTCGCGCATCTTCGGCTGGATCCTCGCGACGATCTTCGCCGACAGCATCCGCGCCTACACGATCTCACGCACGTTCACCGTGGCCGGCATCGTCGCCGAAGGTGGAGCCCAAATGCTCCTCGTCGCGTGGCTCTCGACGCGCCGCAAAATGTCGACGTCGATCGCCACGGCCATCGCCGTCGTGGCCGCATTTCTCGTGGTGTGGTTCGCGGTCCGCGCCGACGCATCGTCACCCTCGTGGCAGGTCGTTCTTCGGTCGGGCATCGGCGGGCAAGTGTCGCCGGGCTCGCAAGCGACGCTCGGTGCGCTCGAAGCGTTCTTCGTCACGGCGTCGATGCTTCTCGCTCTCGTTTGCGCCGTCATGCAAACGGAGCTTGCTGTGATCATGTGCGCCATCGCGCTCGCCTTGCTCGGGCGCGGAGCCTTCGACGTCCCGCTGCGCGCTCTTGCCGCAGCAGTCGCAGCGCTATGGACCACGCTCGCCGCTGTGGACGAGCGGGCCATGTGGAAGGCGCTGTCGAAGGGGCGGCAGTAGTAAGCGCCGCCGAGGTCAGTCAGTTCGGGTGCTTCGTCCAACACCCGCCGACTTGGGCGGCGTTGCTGCCGGTTCCGAAGTTCACGAGGCCGTAGCACTGGTCCTTCGGGAATTGGAATGCGCTGCTGTACGAGCAGCTCACGCCGGCGCTGCTCGGGGTGCCGCTCGTGGTCGGGCACTTCGCCGTGAGCGTGCTGCCGCTCACGCTGCACGGGACGCCCGAGAGCGTCGTGCAGTAGTGCTCGGTCGAGTAGTCGGCGATCACGCAGTAGCCCGAGACCGCGTCGCAGTCCGTGTCCGAGTGGCACGGCGAGCAGAACGCGGCGTTGCCGGTGCACGTTCCGGCGCGCGGCACGCAGACGTTGGCGCCGCCTGCGTCGTCGGAGGCTTGGCACGCGTAGTCGAGCGGGCAGTTGCCGTCGTTGGTGCACTCGACGCCGCACGTCTTCTCGCTGCCGCCGTTGTTGTCGGCGCTGATGCAGTGTTGTGCGTTGCCTTCGTTCTTCGGGCAGTCGAGGTCGGTCTTGCACGTTGCGCAGAACGTCCCTGGCTTCAAGTTGTACGCGCGCGGCATGCACAAGCTCGTCGTGCCGGTAGACGCTCCGGGCGGGCCGAAGTCTTTGCGCTTCAAGTTGCGGACGTCGGGGGTGTCGTTGATCGTTCCGCACCACCAGCCGCCGGGGCAGTCGCCGTCGTCCTTGCATTGGTATTGCGTGCAGTATGCATTCGCGTCGGTGTTCGAAATTCCGTAGCACCAGAATGACTGCGCGGTGTCGCACGTCGGGTTCGAGTCGAGGCCTTGTTGTGGATCGCACGGCACGCCCCACGGTGCGCCCGCCGCGGCTTCGCCGACCGTGGTCGGTTTGAAGTCTGCGCCGCCGAGATACGACGGAATGCGATCCTTCGCGCAGTAGTTGACGCCGTCGCCGGGGACGCAGTGATAGTCGAACGGGCAATCATCTTGCGACGTGCACGTGATGCGACATGCGGTCGTCTGCGTCGACTTGTCGCCTTTGGTGACGTCGTCGAGGTTGGACCAGCCGAGCACGCACGAGTTCTTCGGCAAGCAGAGCGTCGAGTCGCATGGGGCGCACTGGCCGCCGGAGTTGCACGCCTCGGTGGGCTTGCACGTCGCGACGACCGTGTTGTTCACGTCGAGGATGGTGTGCTTGTCAGCCGAGCATGTGCCCGAAGCCGGACCGCAACCCCCGAACGCCCCCACGAGCGCGAGGCCTCCAAGGAGAGCGCCTGCCATCGAGCTGAACTTAAAGAAACCAAGCATGGGTTATCCTCGCGCCGCGTTTTGTCGCGTTACAGCTGAATAGCAAAGGCTGCGCTCCGCCGCAAAACTCGCTGGGATTGGATGGCTCCGGCATATAACGAAGAATGTGCATTTCCCCCAATGGGATACAATCCGAGGCTTGACCCCGGCTACCAGACAGGTAGCCTTGACGACGCGAGGTAGAGATCCATGAAGCATGTCGTCGTAGCCTTCGGGGCGTTGGTTTCGTCGTTTGCATTTGCCTGTGGATCCACTCCGGTGGGCGACCCGGGCAACCCGGTTCCGACAGTCACTCAAGATTGCTCGGCGTCCGACAAGAATCCGTACGGCGTCTGCTATCCGACGACCGACATCGGTACAGGTGTCCGGTCCGGGCAGAGCGCGTCCGCGATCCCCGGCCAACACATCAATAACTTCGCCTTCACGGGCTACTCGGCAGCCAACGCCGCCGACGTGCTGACAACGGGCTCCACGAAGACGGTCCACCTCGGCGACTACTTCGACCCGCAAGGCAAGCTCGGCGCGTCGGGCTCCGGCATCAAGATCATCCACCTCGTCGTCTCGGCGGTGTGGTGCGGCCCCTGCAACCAAGAGACTGACTTCGTCACGGGCGCCAACTACACGGGCGCGAACACCGCAGGCGCTGCGTGGGCGAAAGAGCTCGAGCCGCAAGGCGTCGTGTTCGTCCAAGCCCTCGACGACGGCGCAGTCGTCGGCGTCGGCGCGACCATCACCGACCTCAACGGCTGGATCGGCCACCACCAGAACGACATCACGACGTTCGTCGATCCGAACAACTCGAACCTCGGCGTCTTCTTCGACGCCGCGGCGATTCCGTTCAACATGAACATCGACGCCCGCACGATGGAAATCCTCTCGGCGGAAGTCGGCTTCGACACCAACGGCGACACCGCGATCAAGCAGTGGGTCAGCTGGGTCGACGCGCATCCCGTCAGCCAGTAATCTTGGTTTTTCTCTCTCTCTCTCGTGTGACGAGCGCGCTCCCTCTGCTGGGCGCGCTCGTTGCGATTTTGTCGTGCAGCGATGTGAAATCGGCCGCAGATGTGGGTGCGTCCGCGCAGGATTTCACGACGCGCGACACCGAGGGCAACACGTTTCGCTTGAGCGATCACCTCGGCAAAGAAGTCATCTTGATCGACTTCTGGGCCACGTGGTGCGCGCCGTGTCTCGCGGAGATGCCGCACCTGCAAGCGATGTACGACAAGTACAAGAGCAAGGGTTTCCTCGTCGTCGCCGTGTCGATGGACGGCCCCGAGTCGCTCGCCGACGTACCCGCGTTCGCGAAGCGCAACCAGATGAACTTCCCCGTCCTGCTCGACGAAGACTCCAGCATCGCCAGCATCTACAACCCGCGAAAGAGCGCGCCGCTCTCGGCCATCATCGACAAGACGGGCAAGGTCACAGCCGTCCGCGAGGCCTATAACCCGGGCGATGAAGCGTTCGTCGAAAAGGACGTTTTGAAAGCGCTCGGCATGTCGGGCGAGGCCGCACCGACATCGACGCCAGCGACGCCAGCGACGACGGCAACCGCAACGACTGCGCCGCCCGCGTCGACCGCGAAGTAAGTAGTCCCGCTCTCGGCGAGAACACTCGACGGTGACGGCGAGAGGCCGTAGCCTCGCTCCCCGGTGAAGCGCTGGGTCCCGTGCGTGGCCATTGCGATGCTCGTGTCGTCGCCGGCGCGTGCGCTCGATCTACCGTTGCTTCTTGGCAAGCCGCTCAAGATCGACGTGACCGAAGTCACGATCGTGTCGCAGCGATTCGACTCGCGCGAGGTCAACCCGATCAGCGAAGGCGGCACGTGGGGCCAGTGGATCAACCGGCTGAACGCGAAGGTGGAGTGGAACCACTTCACGGTCGGCGTGCGACTCGACTCCGCCCTCTACTGGAACACGCTCGCGCAGCAGTGCAGCAAACCGACGAACACCATCGACTCGGGCGCCGGGCCGTTCTTGTGCTCGCCCGGAACACCAACGAATCCGAACACCGTCTACCCGACGTATCTCGCCGACGACACGCGTCGCTATCAGAACTCGATTTATCCCGCGAAGCTCTGGGCCGGCTACAAACACGGCGCGTTCGACGTCACGGTCGGCGACGCATACGTGCAGTTTGCACGCGGTCTCGTGCTGTCGATGCGCAAGCTCGACGACCTCGGCATCGACAACACGGTGCGCGGCGTCAAAGCGTCCGTCACGAAGGGGCCGTTCGCGATGACGTTCGTCGCCGGCATGGCAAACCCATCGCGCATCGATGAAGCGAGCGGGCAAGCGCTCTTCGTCACGAAGCGTGTCACCGATCAGGCGAGCCCCATCTACAACCCGCGGCTCGAGCAACCGACATTCGGTGCAGATCAGATTTTCGGCGCGGAGCTCCAAGCCGGCCGCGAGAAGCCTGTCGTCCTCACGACGAGCATGTCGTACATCAACCGTTGCGCGCCCTACAACTACACGACCGGTGCCGCGGCCGGCCGCATCACGACCTCGAACGCGGGCACGGCGCTCTTCGGCGCGTGCGACAACGCCGACGTGACGACATGGCTCGGCCCGCTTTCGGCACCCGGCGCCGATCGCACGGCGCGACACGTCGCAACGATCGCACAAGCCATCGAGCTACCGAAAATGGGCAAGCTCGGGAGCTTTTACATCGTCGGCGCGCTGCAATCCCGTGACGGCGCAGGACCCGATTCGTCGCTCGTCTCCGACTACGGTACGGGCACCGCGCTCTACGCGACGTACACCGGGTCGGTGAAGAACGTCACCAACACCGTCGAGTTCAAAGACTACCGAAACTTCTACGCCTCGACCGCCTCGCTCAACGGCAAAGACCTCTCTGCGTTTCAATTCGTTGCGTGGTCCGCCGTGCCGACGATCGAGTCGATCACCCAAGACAACATGCTCGGCAACTTCAACGTGTGCGTCACGGGCGCGCGCGTTCGCACCGACGTCCGTCTCAACAAAGAGGTGCTCGTTTACGGGCAGGGCATCGGCACGAACTCTCGCGGCGAGCAAAACACCACATGCGACACGGGCGGCACCATCACGCAACCGCCCGCCGCACGTGACGGGCTCACCGATTGGGTCGTCGACGGCGTCGCGGGGTTTCAGTGGGAGTTCGAAAAGAAACGCTCGCACCTCTACGCGAGCCTCGGCGGTCGTCAGGATTGGCTTGGCACGGGGCAAACGTTTCTCTACCAAGGCGAGCTCATCTACAATTTTTCGAAATACATTTCGAAGACCGTCGCGATCGAGTTTCTCGGTCGTCATCGCGTTCGCCAGGAGTTCGGTCACAACGTCGGCCCAGACGGGTTGGCGGAGGCATGGGTCGAGGGCGAGAACTACACGGGCCTCAGCATCGCGCCGAAGTGGGTCATCACACAGGGCATCGAGTATTCGACGTTCGAGCTACCCGCGAACACCAAGTTCGCATTCATCGACAAGTACCCTTCGTGGCTCTACTTGAGCGTCGGCGGCACGTACAAATTCACCAAAGACTCGAACATCCGACTCTTCGTTGGCCAGCAACGCGGCGGCCTCAAGTGCATCAGCGGCGTGTGCCGCGTGTTCCCCGCATACGAAGGCGCACGCCTCGAGCTCACGCTTCGTTTCTAGTCCGCGCTCGCGTCGCACGGATTCGTACCACCATCGATCGATGCGATCCACGCGCTGACGGTTGCTACGCCGGCATCATCGACCGCCTTCGTGCACACCGGTGGCATCTGGTTTGGATCGCGACGACTCATGCGCGCGGCAATTCCGCTTTCGACAGGACTTCCGGGAACGAGCGCGAGCGTGACGTTGGGCGGAACGAGGTGCTTCATCACGAGACACGTTGCAGTCTTGTAGACGGGTGTGGTCTCCGCGACTGCGTCCTTCACGGAGAGTCGCAAGCGCATCGCCGTTTGATTTTGCAACGCGGGCGCGGCCCAATCGCTGTTGTGGCATTGGCCGCAGTTGCCGTGCAAATAGCCGAGGGCGTCTTTGGTCGCTCCGGTTCCCGGAACGTCGAACGTGGAGCTCGAGGGATTCGTCGTGAGCACGCCGGCCGCCGCGAGCTTGGCGAGTGTGCCGTCGCCGTCGGTCGCGCCGAGCTGGAGCGCGGAGACGCCGATGAGCACGTCGCGAACGTTCGAGTGGCACGCGTTGCAGTCTTGCTGCGATGGGATGTCGTGCGTGGTTCCGAGCGCGTTCACGCCGCCATCGGGCTCGGCGACTGCGTCGGTGCCGTCGGCCGTCCACGCGTAGGCGACCTCCCACCACTCGGTGTCGTTCACTTTCCAGAGAAGACGCGTCTCGACGACGGTCGTGCCGACGTCGAACTCTTTCCAAACTTTGGTGCCGATTGGAAACGCCCAGTTGTCGATGTCGGTCGTGTCGATCTTGGTGCTCGGCGGCAAAAGCAAATAGCGTTTCTTGTCTGCGCCGTCCGACCAAAGCGGGTAGCGCGGCACATACGTGATGATGCCCGGCGCGAGCGTGCGCGACGAAAAGTCGGAGTAGAGCCCGGTGTCGGCGAGGTGCGCCGGACCTGTGACGGCGGCATCCGAATCGACGCTTACATCCGGGAGCGTCTTGCGATCGAGGGCGGCGTCGCTTGCGTCAGTTCCGCCATCGGTGTTCTCGGGTGATGTGCCGCACGCCCACAGAACGTTCGCGGCGATCGCCGTCGCGATGGCTCCGTTCACGATCAGACGCGCGCGCCACTGCACGTGTAAAGGCTATCATCCCCCATGTTCAAATGGTCGCTGGTGGCGAGTGCCTTGCTCGCTGCATCTCGAGCGGGCGCGGGCCCGCCGTACACGACCGATGACCCGGAGCCCGTCGAGCATCGTCATTGGGAGGTCTATCTCGCGTCGCAATCCTTCCGTGACGCAAACGGCTGGACGGGAACTGCTCCACACATCGAAGTGAACTACGGCGTCGTGCGGAACGTGCAGCTGCACGTGATTACGCCGCTCGCTTACTCAATCCCAGACAACGGCCCGAGCACGTTCGGCTACGGCGACACGGAGCTTGGCGTGAAGCTCAGGTTCGTCCAAGAACGAAAATGGGTTCCGATGATCGGAATTTTTCCGCTCGTCGAAGCGCCGACGGGCTCGCAGACCGCGCGTCTCGGCAATGGCACCACCCAAGTGTTCGTGCCCGTGTGGATTCAAAAGAGCTTTGGACCGTGGCAGACCTACGGCGGTGCGGGTGTATGGATCGATCTTGGTGCGAGCGATCGGCACTGGTGGTTTTTTGGATGGCAGTTGCAATATCGGATCGCCAAATGGATCACGGTTGGTGGCGAGGTCTTTCACCAAACGCCGCAAGGATACGGCGGCGTCGGCGACACGCGCTTCAATCTCGGGACGGTGATCGACTTCACCGAGACGCACCATCTCTTGCTCTCCGCCGGGCGCGGCTTCGAAGGGCCGAACCTTTTTCAAGGCTACGTCGCGTATCAGATCACGTTTGGACCGAAGGGGTAGACCTACTGGCGCGCGAACCAGGGGCACTTCGCGAGTAAATCTTTGCTGGGTTTGCGATCGCAATGAAAGCCGGCCTTCACGCCGTTGACCGCGATGTCCGTGCACTCCTGCACGATCTCGTACGAGCGCGCGTCGTGTGGATCGCGCGCGCGTGCGCAATCGCCGATGTGGATGATCTCCGAATCGAAGTGCTCGAACTCGGTTGGGCCCCACTCGACAGTGCTGGGGAGCACGTCACCGATTTTGTATTTGGCGAAGCACGCGCCGAACTCCGCGTTGCCCTGCATCGTCTCGAGCTGCTCGCCCGGGCAATCGGGATACTCGACACCGACCTCCACGAGACGCGGCGCGCCCTGCGCATCACGCGCGATGACCTCGACGCTTCGAACCGCGACCTTCGTCTCGTAGCTGCGCGGCTTCGCCCGGCATCCGCAGACGACGACGCAGCCAATCACGATTGCTCGAGCAACGCTGTGCACGCGCCATGATCAACCGCACAAGCCGCATCGCGCAATGACGTGATCTGCCCCACCTCGAGGCGCCGTGCCTCGCTGCGCCTTGACGAGCACCGACGCACCGTCGGCGTCGCGCACGCGCTCCATGACAATGCACGGATAGTTCGCAAGCGCGAACCGTCGCGCCTCATCGAGCGAATCAAACCCGCGAGCTCGCGTCGCGAGGACCACGAAGCGGTGTGGCGTCATAGTCCTTCCTTCGCAAGGTCGTCCAAGAGCGCGGAAAGCGCGACGCGTTCAGCGGCAAGAGGCGCACGGCCAAGAAGCTCCACGCACGTTTGGTCCAGATGACCGTGTGTGAGAAGATATCGTATCTCGAAGGTACGCGGGTGAACCACGGGGTTCGTCGCGGATGTCCACAATCTCCCGCTCACGCGCGGCGCGCCACCATGCACCTGCTTCGCCAACGCGAAACGACTTGCTCTCGAGATGCGCAATCAAGCTCGTCCGCGTCGCGGTCGTCATTGTCACCAAATCGACGTCGACCGAGACGCGCGAGGTCGAACCCAGGTGTGCGAGCACGGCGAGGCCGCCGATGAGACGGAGCTGATCGCGCCGCGGAAAGTCGCGAATGATCTCATCGAGGAGCGCCGCAGCGGCTTTCACGTCACAAGGGTACCTCAAACACAGAAGACCATCTCCGCCGATCCTACTGACAAGCAGGACAACCAACGGGGCACGTCGTTCCTTCGAGGCACTTCGGTGGTTGGCTTGGGCCTGGGCCGGGGACGTCGCAGCAGACGTTGCCGTCACCGCATGTGGGCTGACACGTTTGCGCCTGGCATGATCCACCGAGGCACATTGGTTTCGATCCGGTGCAGTGCGTGCCACATCCGCCGCAGTTGAGGGGATCGTTCATCTCGTTGACGCACGAGTCGCTGCAGCACTGCAGGCCGAATGTGCACGTGCCGCCATCGCACGCGCCGCCGCCGCTGTCGGCGACGGGAGCGTCGCTCGTGGGTGCGTCTTTGCTCGCGCTGTCTGCGGAGCCGCTGTCGAGATCGGTCGTCGTGCTGCCGCCGCACGCGAGACCGGTGAAGAGCGCAATGAAAGTGAAAGCAAGATGACGTTTCATCGTTCAAGCATAGCGCGCCGCTTCTCTCAGGCTCGAGATATGGCGCGCAAGATAGCGGCACCGGACGTGGTACGACAAACGGCATGTCGAAAGCCGCCATCGTCGGGCTCTGCCTCGTGTCGTTCGCGTGTGGCGACGACAGCTCTCCGTCCGACGGAGGCCTAGACGCACAATCGGATGTCACGAGCACCGACGCGCCCGCGGACGCGGCAGACGTGAATGTTCCGAAGTGCGGGACGGGCGCGTGGCTCACGTACGGACACGATGCGGCGCGAACGTTCGCGAGCGACGCATGCATCACCGGGCCGCTTGCGCCTTCGTGGAATTACACGCCTGCGCCGATCGCGAGCCACACCGTGAAGGCCGTTCACCACGCGCTCGCATCGACGACCGGTGTCTACTTGCAATGGGCCGGCTCGGACGATCCGTACATCGGAACGACCGCGGCCGATCTCGTGTCGCCCGCAGGCGCGCGCGTCTGGACATACGACAGCGGCTCCGACGCCAACATGGGCAACTGGGCATCAGTGAGCGGGCCGAATCTCTTCATCAACGACGACGGCGTCTATCTCGTCGACACCACGACCGGCAGTTCGACGGTGACCACCGGCGTCGACTGGTGGGGACAGAGCATCGCCGATACGGCCGGCGGTATTTGGTTTGCGAACACATCGAAGTCGGACGGCCCCGGTTTGTTCGTCGGCGAGCTCGACGTCACGGCGAAGGCCACGTGGAAACAAAACATCCAAGGCACGGCGTGCGGCGACGCGCTCGGCGACATCATGGGCGGCATCGCGCTCGACAGCGGCGTGCTCTTCTACGCGCCCAACTACACGAAGGGCGGCACCGTCACGCCGACGTTCGCGTCGGGCCTCTACGCATTCGACGCCGCCGCGGGAACGCCGAAATGGAACATCGCCTCGACGCCCGCAAGTGCGATTAGCGTCGGCCACGGTTTCGTCTACGGCATCGAAGCCGCCGCGGTCGTGGCTCGCAGTCAAAAAGACGGGAGCATCGCGTGGTCGAAGCCTCTCGCTGGCGCAGGTGCACAGGCGCCCGTGCTCGCAAACGGTTTGGTGATCGCAGCAGGCTCGGCCGCGGTCGCCGCATTCGACGCAGTCGCGGGCACGCCGATGTGGTCGACGCCGCTCACGGGCGCAGCCGCGCAGGCGTACACGATCACGATCACGAACGGATGCAGCGGCTCGCAGAACCTCGGCGCCGCAATCGCCACATCGCTCGCGGCGGCGATCCCGAGCAACACGCTCGTCGTCACCGCGGGCAAGAGCGTTCACATCTTGTCGCTCACGACGGGCCAAGACCAATGGAACGGCGTCGTGACGGGCGCGAAGAACGCCGTCCACGATCCCGTCATCGTCGGCAACATGGTCTACATCGTAGACTCGCCCGTCTCCAGCATCGGCGGCTTCGGGCCCGGTCAGCTCTTGGCGTTGAAGGGAAGCTGATGCGCAGGACCAGTGCCGCTACGGCGCACACTGTTTCGTGCCCGCTTCTGGCGCGTCACCGCAACATTGCTCGAAAGCAAAAAACTGCGCTTGGCACGCGCTATTCAGCGCGTTTTCGTCTGTAAAGCCGTTCATGCAAGTTTGACTTGGCTCGGCGCAATCAAGATAGCTTTTCCACTCAGCGCCGCACCCGTGCGAAAGCACATAGTTGCACGCCGTTGCGTCTCCCCATGGTGGTGCAGTGTCGTTCGGGCACGCGCTCGTGCGCTCGCAAGAAACGGCGACTTGGCCGCAAGCAACGAGAATTACCGCAATTGGAATGAGGAGCGCCGCCTTGAGACTAAGGAGCCCGATCGAAATTATCGGTCCCGCTTTCCGGATCGGACCGCGTAGTTCCAGTCGCCACGAAACTTCTTTCTTTCGAGTCTGACCGCGCGAAGGGCATCGCTTGAAACCTCCTTGCCGACTTCGTATTCGCGT
>JBBSFE010000037.1:0-45407 GCA_038239005.1 Polyangiales bacterium | reverse complement strand
CCGGCGATGAAGCACGCGACGGGTTTCTTCATGTTGGCTTTGATGTACTCGGCTGCGCGCTCTTCTGCGCCGCCGCCGATTTCGCCGATCATGATGACGCCGTGCGTGTCTTTGTCGGCGTTGAAAAGTGTGAGGACGTCGACGAAGTCCATGCCGCCGACGGGATCGCCACCGATGCCGATGCACGTCGACTGACCGATGCCGAGCGCCGTAAGCTGCCCAACCGCTTCATAGGTGAGCGTGCCCGAGCGCGACACGACGCCGATGTTGCCGGCCTTGTGAATGTGGCCGGGCATGATTCCGATTTTGCACTGCGTGGGCGTGATGATGCCTGGGCAGTTGGGTCCGATGAGGCGCGATTTTCCGCCGAGCCCTTCGAGCACGCGGCGCACCTTGATCATGTCCATCACAGGGATGCCTTCGGTGATGCACACGACGAGCGGGATTTCCGCGTCGAACGCTTCGAGGATGGCGTCGGCCGCGCCCGGGGGCGGAACGAAGATGACCGTCGCGTTTGCGCCCGTCGCTTTGACGGCTTGCTTCACGGTGTCGAAGACGGGGACCTTCGATTCGAATTTTTCGCCGCCGCGCCCGGGCGTGACGCCCGCAACGAGCTGCGTGCCGTATTCCATGCATTGCTTGGCGTGAAAGCTCCCGGCGCTGCCGGTGATGCCTTGCACGAGGAGCTTGGTGCTCTTGTCGACGAGGACGCTCACTTTGCACCTCCTGAGACCGAAGCGACGATTTTCGCTGCGCCGTCCGCCATGGTCGTTGCGGCTTGAATTGCGAGACCGCTCTCGCTCAATATTTTTCTTCCGAGCTCCACGTTCGTCCCTTCGAGCCGCACGACGAGCGGCACCTTGAGGCCAATCTCTTTGGCTGCGGCGACGACGCCGAGCGCGATGACGTCGCACTTCATGATGCCGCCGAAGATGTTGACGAAGATTGCCTTCACCTTCGGGCTTCGCAAAATCATTTTGAAAGCTTTGGTGACTTGCTCTTGGTTGGCGCCGCCGCCGACGTCGAGAAAGTTCGCGGGCGCGACGCCGTGTTTTTCGCCGGCGTGCTTGATGATGTCCATCGTCGCCATCGCGAGGCCCGCGCCGTTGACGAGGCAACCGACGTTGCCGTCGAGCGAGACGTAGTTGAGGCCGACTTCTTTCGCTTCAATCTCGATGGGATCTTCTTCGTCCTTGTCGAACAAATCCTTCCACGCGGCATGGCGGAATTCGGCGTTGTCGTCGAAGTTGATTTTTGCGTCGAGCGCAACGATGTCGCCCCCTTCGATTTCGACGAGCGGGTTGATCTCGCAGAGCGAGCAATCCTCTTTCACGAAGAGCTCGTAGAGCGCCATCATGAGCTTCGAGAACGGCTTCGGATTCACGCCAAGCGCGAACGCGAGCTCGCGCGCTTGATAGCCCGCGAGGCCGACGGTCGGGTCGACGTGGACCGTGATGATTTTCTCCGGCGACTCTTCGGCGACTTTCTCGATCTCGACGCCGCCTTCGGTCGACGCCATGAACGCGATGCGTCGCTTGTCGCGATCGATCACGGCGCCGAGGTAGAGCTCCTTCTTGATGGGCAGCCCTTGCTCCACATAGAGCCGGCGCACCTTCTGGCCCTCGGGCCCAGTCTGGTGCGTGATGAGCTGCATGCCGAGGATCTTCGACGCGACCTCACGCGCTTCGGACGGGCCGCCCTTCACGACTTTGACGCCGCCGCCCTTGCCGCGACCGCCCGCGTGGATCTGCGCTTTGACGACGACGACCTTATTGCCGGTTTCGTCGATGAGTCGCTTGGCCGCTTGCTCGGCTTCGTCGACGGTGAACGCCGCGTACCCCTTCGGAATCGGCACGCCGTATTTCGCGAAGAGCTGTTTGCCCTGATACTCGTGGATCTTCACGCGAAGTTGGGTACCACATGCGCCGCTCGGCCGTCATCCTCGCCATCGTCCTCGCCGCCTCGACCGCGCACGCGCAAACCTCGGGCTACCGCGTCGCACGCAAACCGCGCATGGCGCTCGTGCTCACGGGCGCGGGCCTTCTCGTCAGCGGCTTCATCGCGTCGCTCATCGGCGCCATCGGCGATTCCTTTGAGGGCCAGTCGCCCGTCATGCTCGTGCCGGTCGTGGGCCCATGGCTCGCGTTCGGCTGGGACATGGCGAACCCGCACAAATGTCCGCTCGACGTTCCGACCTCCGGCTGCTCGTCGCTCGCGGTCGACCCAGCGCTCGTCGCGCTCGGGCTCGTCGAAGTCACGGGCGCGGCGTTCCTCGGAATCGGCGCTGTGCCGCACGAGGTCCGAACCCAGGTCACCATCACCCCCACGTTCGGCTACCGCCAGGTCGGCCTCCTCCTCCGCTTCTGAGGCCTCCCGTTCGGATCCGAACGCCAGGCCCAACCCTCCCGTTCGGATCCGAACGATCCACGTGGTTCGCGGGCGATCCGGTCGGGGGGTTGGAATCATTGACGAATTCTGGAAATAGCGCCGGTATGGGATGTGCACCTACATTGGCCATGTCGCGCGCTCAGACGCTCATCCTCTTTACGTTCCTGGTCGCTCTCGCCCTTGGAGCGTTCAAGGACGTCGGGAAAAAGATCGCGATGGTCGCAAGCGACACGCAGCAAAGCTTCCGCTGACGGCGGCGACCTCGCCGGATGCGTGCATGATGCACGAATCGCCCTGACCCGAAACACGCGGCTCGCCTACGCCCCAATTCGCGTTGACGACGTTCATCTTCGTCGCGCGAAGCAATTCGGGTCGAAGCGACTCTCCGTTGGATTCGACCCACGCGCTCGGAAAAAGCAAAACGTCGGCGTCGGGCAGCTCGCCGAAGTGGATGTCGAAGCAGATGGCGAGCGTCACGCGCATGCCGAGGATCGTGATGCACGGATGCGGAGCGTCGCCGGGCGTAGCCCATGTCTCGGGGTACCAAGGGTGGCGTTTTCGGTAGTGGAGGATTTCGGCGCCCGACGGATCGAAGCCGAGCATCGCGTTGTAGACGTGCGCACCATCGCGCTCGACGAGCGGACCGAAGAGGTGCGTTGCATGTTTCTTCGCGAGCGCCGCGAGAGCGATCGCAGTTGGGCCGTCGCGTGGCTCGGCAAATCGTGTGAGATCGAAATCGCCGTCGGGCGAGACGTAACCCGTGAGTGACGTCTCGGGCAGAAGCACGAGATCGGCCGCGCACTTCGGAAGAAGCGAATCGACGAGCGCGAGATTTTCGGATGCGCGATCGAAGCGCGCGGGGATTTGGAGCGCCGCTACTTGCACTGCTGGGTGCGGAGCCTCGCGGAGAGCGTGAGAGCGTCGACTTGCTTCTTGAGCTCGTCGATTTGTTTTTGCTGCTCCTGCACCGCTGCCAAGAGCATGCTCGAGTAGCCGTATTGGTCGACGTGCGTCTTGTCGCTCTGCACAGCAGGGCTCTCGGTCGGCATGTCGTCGATGATGAAGCCGAGATGACGCTGCGTGCCTTCGGGCTCCGTTTTGTATCGGTACTCGGCGAGACGCGTGTGGAGCGCTTGGTTGGCGAGCGAAGCGCGCTCGGCGTCGTCGACGTAGTCGATGTCGGTCTTGAACTCGCGACGCGAAACCGTGCCGCCGCTGCAATAAACGCCCGCGCCTTTGTTTTGGCACACAGAGCCCGGGTCGGTGCATACGCACTTGCCGACGCACTCACACTTCGGCGTGCTGCTCGCGCAGTCCGAGGTTGGGTAGCAGCCTTCGTCGACCGTCTGAGGGCCGAGCGATTTCTGGACGCACACCGAGTTCGTTGGGCAGCCTGCGTCGCAGGTCTTCGTGAGAAAGTCTGCGCAGCCGCCGTCGCCGATTACGCCGCCGTCTTTGCCGCCGCCCGAGTCTGAGCCTCCGCCTGAATCACCTCCGCCGCCGGAGTCGTTGCCCGTCGTCGAGTCGCCGCCCGAGTCGACGTCACCGCCGTCGATGTCGGTCGTGCCGGTTCCGCCACACGCGCAAAGAAGAGCGAGAATGCCGAAGCGTTTCATCGAGTCACCTCCAAGGAAGAGCCTCGCGGAGAGCGAGACAAGAGCCTCGATCTTACCCCTTTTTGCAGATGTCGACGACCGCTTGCACGCTCTTCGCGCTCTTCTCGAGCATGCCTTTTTCTTCGGTCGTGAGCGGGATTTCGATGATTTTCTCGATGCCGCTGCCGCCGATGATCGCAGGCACGCCGATGAAGAGATCTTTGTAGCCGTACTCACCCTCGAGATACGCGGCGCACGCGAGGAGGCGCTTCTGATCGTGGAGGTAAGCCTCCGCCATCGCGACGGCGCTCGATGCGGGCGCGTAGTACGCGCTCGTGCCCATCAAGTTGACGATCTCGCCGCCGCCTTTGCGCGTGCGCTCGATGATGGCGTTCATGCGATCGGCTTTGATGAACTGCGTCGCGGGCACGCCGTTGATCGTGCACATCGAGAGGATCGGAACCATGTCGTCGCCGTGGCCGCCGAGCACCATCGTGCGAACGTCTTTGATGCTCACGCCGGCTTCGCGCGCGAGAAAGAGCGCGAAGCGCGAGCTGTCGAGGACGCCCGCCATGCCGACGACTTTGCCCTTCGGTGCGCCCGTGACGCGCTTGTACTCGTAGACCATGGCATCGAGCGGGTTCGAGATGACGATGACAAACGCATCCGGGCAATGCTTCTTCGCGTTCTGTGCGACGTCGCGAATGATCGGCAAGTTCGTGGCGACGAGATCATCGCGCGACTGCCCAGGCTTGCGCGGGATGCCCGCGGTGATGATGAGGACGTCTGCGCCTTCGAGGTCGGTCCAGTTGCTGGTGCCGGTGATCTTGGCGTCGTACCCGAGGACGCTGCTGTTCTGTTCGAGGTCGAGCGCCTTGCCCTTGGCGAAATTCTCTTTCGCCGCGATGTCGAACAAGACGACATCACCGAGCTCCGCGTTCGCGCAGAGACGAGCAAGCTCGCCGCCGATGTTCCCCGCCCCGATGAGACCGATCTTTTTGCGATTCGCCATGTTGCTGGGGTGTGTAGTGCTGGTCGGGCCAGCACTCAAGGGCGTATCTTCGCGTCAGGCGAATCGTGCAGATTGCGCTGGTGGTCGGAGGTGTCGTGGCTGCGGGCTCTGCGCACGCATCGGCCGTTTCCTAGCCAGCACACGCACACGCGGCGACGTGGCGCTTCTCGCAATCGGCGCCGGCTGGCTTGCGCGCCGCCGACGGGCTACTTCGCGGCGTACTTCGTCTTGAGATAGTTCTCGAGCTGGCCCACTTCCTGGACCGTGAACGAGCCGCTGCGCCGTACGACGACGAGCTCCGCGAGCTTGAACGCGAACGTGCCGCCGTAAAGCTCGCCCCAAAAATAGTTGCCGACGATGAGCGGCTCGGTGGGCTGGCTGATGTCGATGGGCGCGGCGAGCGTCGACGTCTCTTCGAGGCCGTCCATTTTCGTGTGCAAGCCGGTGCTTGCAACGCGCCGAGCGATCGCGACGTGGTACGCGCCATCGTCGAAGTTCTTGCTCGACGTGAAGTCGACGCCGGCGTCGAGGTTTGCGGTGTAGTCCCAAATTTCGGGCACGTCTTTCGTGGCGCCGTGAACGTTGGTGCCGAAGACGAAACCGTCGCCGAGATACGCGGAGGGTTTGAAACCAAAGATTTGCGATTTGAAAAACATGAACGCGCCGGGCGGTCCTGCGGTGCCGCTTGTCGTTTGCATCGCCGCTGCGATGATGAAGTCGTCGGTTGCGCCGAGCTCGAGCTTCGACACGCTCGTGGTTTGCACGTTCACGTTGGTCGCGTTGAAGTTGACCACGACGTGTCCATTTGTCGTCACGTCGGTGAGTGCGCCGGAACCGGCCATCGTCACCGGATACAAGCTCTGATCTTGCCACGACGTCACGGCGCCAGCGTCGTCCATCGAAAGGCCGACGTCGCCCTCGAGCCAGAGCACGAGGTTCACGCCGAAGACCGAGGGAACCCACGCGGCCGCATCGCTTGCGTCGTTGACCGGCGCGTCGCTCGGCGCGACGTCCGAGTTGGTGCTGGCGTCGGAGCCGCCGTCGGTGGGCGTCACGTTCGAGTCGCCTACACACGCTGCGAATGAAAACGGAAGGAGGCAGAGAAGTCGCGCGTTGCGCATGGTGCGCAGTTTACATGTGCGCGATGATGTTGTCGCCGAACTCGCTGCACTTGATTTCGGTTGCGCCTTCCATCTGGCGGGCGAAATCGTAGGTGACGCGCTTGCTGGCGATGGCGCCGTCCATGCCTTTGATCACGAGGGCTGCGGCTTCGGCCCAACCCATGTGACGGAGCATCATCTCGCCGGAGAGGACGACGGATCCCGGATTCACTTTGTCGAGGTCGGCGTACTTCGGGGCGGTGCCGTGTGTGGCTTCGAAGATCGCGTGGCCGGTGACGTAGTTGATGTTGCCGCCGGGCGCGATGCCGATGCCGCCGACTTGCGCAGCGAGGGCGTCGCTCAGGTAGTCGCCGTTCAAGTTGAGCGTCGCGATGACGGAGAACTCTTTCGGACGCGTGAGCACTTGCTGGAGCGTGATGTCGGCGATGGCGTCTTTGATCGTGAGCCCGTGTTTTTCGATCTTGCACCACGGCCCGCCGTCGATCTCGACTGCGCCGAATTCGCTTTTCGCGAGGGCATAGGCCCAATCGCGGAAGCCGCCCTCGGTGAACTTCATGATGTTGCCCTTGTGGACGATCGTGACACTCGTGCGCTTCTGGTCGATCGCAAATTGGATCGCCGCGCGAACGAGGCGCTCGGTGCCGAGCTTCGAGACGGGCTTGATGCCGATGCCCACGCACGGCGCACTCTCTTTGCCGAAACGGATTTTCGAAAAGTCTTTCGGAAATTCCTTCGCGATGAAATCCAAAACCTTTTGCGACTCCGGCGAGCCGCCGGCCCACTCGATGCCGGCGTAGATGTCTTCGGTGTTCTCGCGGAAGATCACCATGTCGACGTCGGCGGGGCGCTTGACTGGGCTCGGCACGCCTTCGAACCAACGCACCGGGCGCAGACAAACGTAGAGATCGAGTCGCTGGCGGAGCTCGACGTTGAGCGAACGAATGCCGCCGCCAACGGGCGTCGTCAGCGGGCCCTTGATACCGATGAGGTACTTTTTGAAAGCGTCGATCGTTTCATCGGGTAGCCAAGTGCTCAGCTTGGTGAAGGCTTTTTCGCCAGCGTAGACCTCGAGCCAGCTGATCTTCTTCTTGCCGCCGTAAGCCTTGGCGACCGCGGCGTCCAAAACGCGGACGCTCGAGCGCCAGATGTCGCGACCCGTGCCGTCTCCTTCGATGAAGGGAATGATGGGTTCGTCGGGGACCTGGAGCGCGCCGCGCGCTCCCATCGTGATGGGGCTTGCCATGGCAGGATGCGAGTTAGCAGGACTGCCCACGCTGCGTCTACGTGGTAACAAGGCTCCCTATGATGCAGAGACCGGCGGTCGTCTTTCTCGCGGCGTTTGCGGCATTCGTCCCTTCCGTTTCGAGCGGCGCCCCTGGTGCAGCGCTTCGCTACACCGACGTCACACCGGACCTCATGATCGACGCCGCAAAGGCTCGCGGAGTTGCGGCGGGCGCATCCGATCATCAAGTGCTCGGGGCCATCGCGACGATCGCGTCGCTCTCCGAACGCGCGACCGATGGCGCATCCGACAAAGCGCTCGAAGCCATCTCGGGATCGGGCGCGAGCCCGGAGCTTCGCGAGCAAGCATCACTTGTGAAGCGCGCGATCGCATCGAACGAAGGTGAAGCAGCAGGCGTCGCAGCGGACATCGCGCTCGGCATCGTGACGCACGTTGCGGTGCTCGGGCCTTTTCGCGATACGGGCGGCGGGCTCGCGCGCAAGGACGGGCCCGAAGGCAAAGCCGCGACGGCGTTCGATCCGCGCGAGGATGATTCGTGGGGCACTGTGCAAGTGGGTTGGCGCGAAGTGCCGGAGACCTACGCGCAGGCGCGCGGTATTCCGCTCGACGTCTTCATCGAGCCGCGTCGCGAGAGCTGCACGTACCTCGGCTCGCACATCGAGCTCGCGAAGGCGGGGCCCATCGTCGTGCACCTCGGAGCCACGGGGTCCGCGCGTTTGATGTTCGACGGCGCCGACCTCGGTCAGAGCGAAGAGAACCACACGTCGATGAACTTCGATCGCATCTCGGCGAAGGTGGAAGCGACCGCCGGCGATCACGTCGTGATGGCGAAGGTGTGCACCGGCGCACTCGACGACGACGGGCGCGTGCGCATTCGCATCACGGGCGGCGCGTTCAAGAGCGGCATCGAGCCGCCGAAAGTTGCGATTGCGATCGGGCACCAGACGATCACGAAGACGCCGCCCGCGCTCGCACGCGTGCTCTCGGGCGCGGCCACGAAGACTCCGGACGAGCTCCTCGACATCATCGTGCTGCGGACGCTCGGCGGCGCCGACGACTCGAAGAGCCCGCGCGCGCCAGGGCTACTCGATCAGCTGACGCAGCTCGTTCCCGCCGATCCCGATCGACTCGCGATGGCAGGCTGGGTCGCGAGCGGTGCGAACCGCAGCGGATGGCTGCATCAAGCCTCGGTTGCAGCGGCGAAAGCGCACGATGACCGCGCGCTGAAATTCGCGGAGCGAAGGCTCGCGGCGCAGCATGTGAACGGTCGCATGCCCGATTGGGCGCGCGCAGCCGCGAACACCGCGCTCGCCGGCGCGACCGATTCGGAAGCCGTGCTCACCAACGCCGTGATCGACGAAGCACTCGGCGTCGATTCGCTGCGCTTCGAAGCGTTGCGTTCGCTCTCGAATTACGCGGACGCACACGCCGATGCACCCACGGGACTTCTCGAAGAGCTCGTGAAGGCTGCGGCCGGATTCGACCCAGCGCGCGTTCAATCGACGCGCGTGAAGCTTCGTGCACGTGGGCAGCGCGGCGTTGCGTTCGTCGAGTCGACGGCGCGTCACGGGTCCAAGGCCGATGTGATTGCCGCGGCGCGCGTCGCGATGCAGACGGGCACGGTCGATGACGCCGACGACGTCGTTCATCTCGTTCGTGCGGTGGGCGGCATTGGTGCGCACGATGAGGCCCTCCAGCTCGCGGCGATTGCCGTTGCGATGGCCCCCAACGAAGACGACGCATGGGCCGCCCTTGCCGAGCAAACGCGCGGCGCCGATCGTTCGAAGGCGGAGAAGATTGCGGGCGCGCTTGGTGCGCCGTCACCCGAGGCGCTCGTCGATGCCGCGTTGCGGCGCGCGCGCGAGCTCGCTCCGGGCAACGCGACCTATCGCGCACAGCTCGCGCTCGCGGAAGCCGGTCACGGCAAGCGCGCCGCAGTCGTCAAACCCGAAACCCACGACGACGAGCGCTACATCGTGCCGTCGCAAACGATTCTTGCGCGTCGCGTGCCCGTGCCCGCGCAGCCGGACGTCATCGATCGCCAGCTTCACTGGGTGCGCGCCGTGGTCATGCACGACGACCGCCGCGTGTCGCAGCTCATTCACTACGCGCGCGAGATCGGCATCGCGCCCCGCACGCAAGAAGAGCTCTACGAAGAGATCCCGAGCGAAGGCGATCTCACCGAAATCTTGAAGGCGCGCGTGCATCGCAAAGATGGCGGCGTTGCGTTTCCGCTCGAGGAGCAAAACGAAGGAACGCGGCCGCGCATTCGCTGGCCGGAGCTTGCATCGGGCGACGTCGTCGAGGTCGCGATTCGCACCTGGACGGCGAATGCGGTCGGCGGGCGGGCAGACCCTCCTTATTACTTCCTCGACTACGCTGGCTCGACGTCGAACCACCCGATTTCCTACAACGAGGTCGACGTCGAAGCGCCGCCGAGTCAGCCCATCTTCATCGACGTGCTCCACGCCGCGCCCGGCACCTACGAGCGCACCGAGCACGACGAAAAAACGCGCCACGTCACGAAGCTCGTGTGGACGAAGCCCATCACTGTGTCCGAAGAGCCGCTCGCGCCTTCGCTCAGCGAGACCGTGCCGCTCATCATGGGTTCCACGTTCAAGTCGTGGGGCGATTTCCGAAAGTGGTATGCCGAGGCCGTCAAAGGTTTCACGACGCCCGACGAGCAAGTCAAACGTCTCGCCGCCGAGCTCACCAAGGGCAAGACGACGCGCGATCAGAAGCTCAAGGCGCTCTTCGATTTCGTCGCCGACGACATTCGCTACGTCAACTATCAGAGCGGCGAGTTCTGGCTTCCGAACCGGCCGCAGCAGCTCCTCGCGCGTCGCGAAGGCGACTGCGACGACAAAGCCATCCTTCTCATTACGCTCCTTCGTGCCGTGGGCATCGAGGCGCAAGAGGTCATGGTGCAAACGCGCGAGACCGGGCAACCCTCGGTCGTGCTCGCGAAGAACGTCGCGGTGCCGCTGTTCGATCACGGCATCGCGTTCTTGCCCGGGCCCAATGGCGGGCAGTATCTCGACGCGACGTCGCCGCAATCGCGGCTCGGCCCGCTTCCTTCGATGGACACGCGCGCGGTCGCGCTTCGGCTCGATAGCGGGCCCGCCGAGATCGTGCAGCTTCCCCCCGGGTCGCCGGATGATCACGGCGCCGACGTCATGTGGACGGCCACCATCAAAGATGGCGGCGGCGGCGACATCGCCGGCGACGAGCGCCACAGCGGCGACAGCGCCTTCTTCTTGCGCGCCGGTTTGAAAGAGGCCGACGCCCGCGCGCAATACGTCGAAGACAGCATGCTCAGCGGATGGTTTTCGACCGTGCGCGTCGACAAAGACGTCGCCTTCGAGAGCGATCTCGGCGCCGGGCAAGTGCGTGTAAAATACACGGCTCATTCGGACTCGCTCGCGCGGCGTGAAGGACGCGATCTAGTCGTGCCGCTCTCGCCCACGTGGACGTATACGTCGGCGCTCGCGCCGCTCCTGACGCGCACGCTTCCCGTCGTGCTCCAGCCGCAGCTTGCGCCGAGCCATCAGAGCCGCACCCTCAAGCTCACCGCGCCTGCCGGCTACACGTGGACCGAAGTCGCTCCTGGCGGCGAAGTCGTGGGCGGCGAGTTTGGCAAAGCAACGCTCGAGGTCACGCGCGACGCTCACGATCCGCGCGTGCTCGTCGTGAAGCGCACCATGAAGCTCGACCTTCACGTGATCCCCGTCGAGAAATACGCGGCGTGGCGCGCGTTCTTGCAACGGGTCGATGCGCTCATGCACCGCACGGTGCGTGCGGGAGGTGCGTCATGAAACGGCTCGCACTCGCCGCGCTCGTCGGCGTCTCGCTTTTGGCAGCGTGCGGAGGACCCGGGTCGAAGGCGCCGTCGCACGAAGCCTCGGAGCTTCCCGCGGCGTTCGGTAAGGCGATGCGCGCCGAAATGAACGGCGACGACAAGAAAGCGCTCGAGCTCCACGCGCAGCTCGTGACGATGGCGCTCGGCGTTCCATCCGATGCGCATCGCGTCGCTGCAATCCTCGCATCGCTCGATGCCATCGCCGAAGGCGGACCCGATGCGCTCGAAGACGTCACGACGCACATGGCGCTCCTCGATCGTCGGACAGACGGCGACACGACCATCACCGCGCTTACCACCGCATTCGGTCTCGCCGATGATCCGTTCTCGAAGGGCCTCATCGCACGCACGCTAACGGAACGCGCAGCCGAGCGCGGCGACGCCGCCACGGCCGAGCGCTGGCGCTTGGCTTCGGGTTGCGCGCGCGACGTCACGGTCGTCGGTCCTGTCGATTGGGCTCGCGTCGCACCGGTTACCGAGGGTGGGCCGTTCGAAAAAGCCGATGCGCCAGTTGAAGCATTGTATGGAGCGCCCGGGCCGTTCGCGTCGAAGTTGCCACCGACTACCGTCAAAGGTCGCACGTGCGTTCATACGATGAGCACGTTCGGCGTGCGTCATGGTGTGCGTGATGTCGTTGTCGATGCAGACGTGCCCGACGAGCAAGACATCGGCGTGATGCTCCAATCGGATCGCGCAGCCGCGCTGCGTGTCGGTGGCAAGCTCGTCATCCATCGGCCGAGCGAGGTCGGCACCGCCGACGTCATGCGCTTTGCGCGCGTGCACGTGAAGAAGGGCAAAGTGCGCATCGTCGTCCGTATCGGCGACGGCGACATCGACATCGCCGTGCTCAACCAACACGGCGATCCACTCGTGCTCCACGCGCCCAGCGTGGGCGATCGCGCAACTTCGGTTGCGACCGAATCGAAGGGCGCGTCACCGAGTGATTTGCCCGCGGCAAAATCGGATCCGGAGCGGATGCTCTTTGCGGCCGCCGCGCTCGCGACGGGCGATTTTCACGCCGGTGAGCGCCTGCTCGCAACGGCGTCGGCGTCGGAAGGCGTAGCGCCCGAGCTCCTCCTTCTCTATGCACGTGCAGTCGACTCGGTGCGCGATCTCGATCCGATTCACCGCGCCGAGCGCGCGCGCTCCGTCTACGATCGCGTTCTCGACAAGGCGCCCGCCGCTTGGGAAGCCACGCTCGAGCATGCAAAGCTCGCCGCCGTTCGCAAGGGCGCGAGCGAGGCGAAGCTCGAAGCGCTCAACGATCTCGACGAGCAACGCAAGAAACCGAAGACCGTAGCGAACCCGCTCTTCGATGCGTTCGAAGCCGCGCTGGCCGGTCGCGAGGGCCTCCACGAGCGCGCACGCGAAGCGCTCGCACGCGCACAAAAGGGCCTCGCAGGAACGGCGCTCTTGCGCGACGTCGAGCGCGTGGCGACGCAACGTTCGTCCGACGATCGCGTTTCGTTCGAGTGCGCGGCAGTTCCCGCGGCGCAGCGCGCGACGCTCGGTTGCTATTACGCGCTCCGCGACATCGGCAAGCTCGACGACGCGCGCGCCGAGATGGAACGCGTTCGCAAAGTGCGCGGCGCTCCGAACGCATACGCGCTCTTCGCGCTCCGCGATGCGCTCGTGAAAAACGATTTGAACGCAGCTCGCGCGGCCTACGCCGTGCTCTTGCCTGGCGAGCGCACGCTCAGCGCGATGCGCGCAATCGAAGGGCCGCCGAAAGACGCCGCCGAGCTTCGCGCGCGCCTGCTCACCGCAACCGTCGAAGCGCAAGACGGACCTGGTTCGCTGCCCGCGCTTCTCCTCACGCTCGGTGACGATCCCGCAGTCGAGTTCGATGGCATTGGTGCGAAGCTCGCCGCCGATGATCGCAAGTCCCCGAAGCTCGCGAGCGCAGCAACGGCGATCCTCGCGCACACCGAGCGATACGACGTCGGAAACGACGGCGTGATTCGCTTCGTATACTTCGACGTGCGGCGCGTGAGCGGCACGACCGACATCGAAGAGAACGCCGCCGCGCGTTTGCCCGATCTCCTCGGCCGCACGACGACGCACGTCCTTCGCCGCCGCATCCACAAGAAGGATGGGCGCATCCTCGAGCCGGATCGCACACCTGGTGCGTCGCAGAGCCACGCCGAGCTTTCGCAGCTCGAGCAAGGCGACATCATCGAGGCGCTCTTCGTGGGCGTCGCGGTTCCCTCCGACACGGGAGACATCGGCATCGACACGCCCGATCTCTTGCCCGAGCGCACGGCCGTTGCGCGCGCCGACGTCGAGCTGCGCTTGCCGGCATCGCTCAAGCCCTCGCTTTGGGTTCACCCGATGCTCGGCAAAGCCACGGAGACGACCGTCGGCGACAAGCGCGTCATGAAATGGTCGCTCGTCGATCGCAACGCGCGGAGACAAGAAGACGGCGTGCCGCGCACCGAGCGCGAAGTTGGCTTCGTCATGGGCACGACGACGTGGACCACGGTCGCGCGCGCTCTCAAAGAGACGCTCACCTCGCTGCAAGACCACGACGACGAAGTCGCCGCGTGGGCAACGAGCGCCGCCGCGAATCATCCGGCAAAATCGCGCGAGCTCGTCGAAGCGATCGTCGCACGCGCAGGCGACAGCGTTCGCGAGGCATCGGGTGGGCTCATCGCGGACTTCGGTTACGGCTATGGCCGAGCGGTGTCGAACACCGCGCGCACCATCCTCGTGAATCACGAAGGCAGCCGCACGTGGCTGATTTCGCGCGCGCTCACCGACCTCGGTGTGCCGTACGACATCGGCGTCTCCGAGAGCGAGCCCTACAGCGCCGACCCAGGATTTCCCGCGCGCATGAGTCGCTTCTCACACCCACTTCTTGTTGCGCACGTCGGCAAAGAAGACGTTTGGGTCGACGCCGACGTCTCCGGCCCGCCGCTTCCCGCGGGTCGCATCTCGCCCGAGCTTCGCGGTCGCGCCGTGCTCTTCGCGGACGGAACGATCAAACCCGCGCCGTCTGGCTCGCTCGAAAAGGAACGCGACGAAGTCGATCTCCGTCTCGTCGTCGACGACAAAGGCGACGCCAAAGGCGAGCTCACCGTTCTCCTTCGCGGGCGCGCCGCGCAACAAATCGCACAAGCGCTCTTCAAGCTCGTCGGCTTCGAGCGCGAGAAAGCGCTCTTCGGCATCGCGCTCGGTTGGGTGCCGTTCGCGAACGTCGACAAGGTCGCTCTCTCTTCGAGCGAAGGCAGCTGGCAAATCGCGGTGCGCGCCGAGATCTCCGTGCCCGGTTACGCGCAACCCACCGAAGCGAAGAAGGGCGAGAAGGCCTGGCTCCTTCCCGGCCTCGAGCCCATTCACTACGTTTACCCGCGCTTCTCGGTGTCGACCCTCGTTGCGACGTACGCGGGGCAATCGGCGCGCGAGAGTGCGCTCTCGATCCGAACGGCCGTGCAGTATCACGTGCATCGGCGTGTCGAGCTGCCCAAGGGCTCGGTCGTCATGAAATCGCCGGGGCCGGCGGATGTGCGCTCGGCAAATCTCGAGGGCAAGCGCGCGATTACCGTCGCGCAAAACGTGGTCGAGGACGAATTCGCCCTCGCCGTGACGACCGGAACGGTTGCCCCCGATCACTACGCGGACTTCGTGGATAGCGCTCGAAAGGTGGACGATTCGTTTCTCGCGAGCACGCGCATCAAGCTATAACCGTCGACATGTCCGACCTCAGCGAAGTCGAGAAACACGCGGCCGAGATCAAAAAAGACCTCGCCGTCCCGAAGCAGAACGAAGTCTTCGAAGCCGCCGCCGAAGCGGGGTTTCTCGCCGCCAGCGCAGACGGCACCGTCGACGACGAGGAACGCTCGATGCTCGTTCGCGCGATCGAAACGCTATCGACCGGCGCCGTCATCGAGTGGGAAGTCGAGACGCTGCTCGAAGGTTGCGCCGCGCGCGCCGAATCCGAAGGCGCGAACAAACGCGCCGAGGCCGTCGGCGCAAAATTGAAGGAGCTCGGTCAGCCCGAAGCTGGTTTGCTATTCGCGGCGTTCGTCGCGCAAGCATCCGGCGGCATCGACAAGAAAGAGTCCGCTGTGCTCCACGCGATCGGCAAAGCCGCTGGCATCGCTAAGGCCAAAACGACTGCGCTCCTCAAGCGCGTCGGCGCGACGGACGCCGAAGGACCGAAGAGCACGGTCAAACCATGAGTGGACATTCGAAGTGGGCGATGATCAAGCACAAGAAAGGTGCGCTCGACGCCAAGCGCGGCAAGCTGTTCACGAAGCTCATCAAGGAGCTCACCGTTGCGGCGCGCATGGGCGGCGGCGACATCGGCGGCAACCCTCGCCTTCGCAACGCGATCGCCGAAGCGAAGAACCAGTCGATGCCGAACGACACCATCAACCGTGCCGTGAAACGCGGCACGGGCGAGATCGAAGGCGCGGCGTACGAAGAAGTTCTCTACGAAGGCACCGGCCCGAGCGGCACGCTCTATCTCGTCGAAGGCATGACCGACAACCGCAACCGCACGGTCGCGGAGATTCGAAAAATCTTCGAGCGTCACAGCGGCCTACTCGGCGGCGCGGGCACGGCAGGCTGGGCGTTCGATCGCAAAGGTCAGATTCGAATTTTGAAGACCGCGGTCACCGAAGACGTCTTGATGGACGTCGCCGTCGGCGCGGGCGCAGACGACTACGCCGTCGAAGGCGACGATTGGACCGTCACCACGGCGCCTGAAACGCTCAACGCCGTGCGCGATGCGCTCGAAAAAGCCAAGATCGCCATCACGGGCTCGTCGATCGTCTTCTTGCCGAAGAACAAGAAAGTCATCACCGGGCGCGACGTGGAGGTCGCGATGAACCTCGCCGAAGCGCTCGACGACCACGACGACGTTCAAAACGTGTACTCGGACTTCGACATCTCGGACGAAGAGCTCGCGCGTCTGTCGTGATTGTTCTCGGGCTCGACCCCGGAACACGACGTTTTGGATGGGGCGTGGTCGCCAAGCGCGGCTCGCGGCTCGTTCACATCGCGCACGGCGTGGTCGCGCTCGGTGATGGTCCGCTCGCGCCGCGGCTCGCCGTGCTCGAGACCGCTCTCGATGAAGTGGTGCGCACGCATCAGCCCGATCAAGCGAGCGCCGAATCGATTTTCTTTCATCGCGATCCGCAAGCCGCGTCGAAGCTCGGTCACGCCCGCGGCGTCGCGCTCATGGTGTGCGGCCGCGCAGAGGTCGAAGTATTCGAATATGCGCCCGCGCGTGTGAAGCGCACGGTTGCCGCGCACGGTCGCGCCGACAAAGCGCAAGTCGCGCAAATGATCCGCGTCATTCTTTCGCTCGCCGTAGCTCCGCCATCCGACGCCGCCGATGCGCTCGCGCTCGCCGTCACGCACTTACAAAACTCGAACGTCCGCGCGCGCTGACGCCACGCTGAGTCGTTTTTGCACGCAGGAGCACGCGAAATCCCGCTGATCGCGTTGGCCCACCCGTTGCTCTATTCGCGCGCATGAATTGGGAACACATCAAAGCAGATTGGCAGTCCGTCAAAGGCGACGTGAAGACGAAGTGGGCGAAGCTCACCGACGACGACATGAAGCTCATCGAAGGCAAATGGGACCAGCTCGCCGCAAAGCTCCACGAGCGATACGGCTACGCGAAGGACCACGCCGAACGCGAAGTCGACGACTTCATCAAGAAGCTCGACCCGAAAACGGACAAGAAGCAGGACGGCGTTACCAACGACCATCGCTGACGTTATTAGTTTTGCCCGTGAGGAAATTCTCGGGAATGCCTGGCAGGTGAGAGCCGTTCGCCACTGGTGAACGGTGTCTTGCTTGTCGCGGCTCTCACGGTCGCGCAGGCCGTTGCGAACGTTGATGCGTTCTACGCAAACGTCAGGACGTTTTCATCCGCTTTCACCCAAGAATATTTGGCGTTCGCCTACAACACGACGAAAACTGACTCTGGCACTGTTGCGTTCGCTCGCCCGGGACAGATGGCGTTTGCGTATGCGAGTGGCACGCGTGTGGTGTCGAACGGGCCGTGTTCGTGCGAAGCGCGGCGGGCCAGCTCACATCACAGCCAGTGGGACAATCTCAGTACCCCGCGGTGTTCTCGTTTCTCACCGGTACGGGCAGCATCGCGTCGGGATTCTCCTTCGCGATGCAGCCGTCGAGCGCTGGTCTTTACATCCTCGTCGGCACGCCAACGTCGCCTACGCCAGCATTCACGACGGCGCTATTTTACGTCGACGAACAGACCTCTCAGATACGGCGCGTTCTCTTGATCGACGCGCAACGAAATCGAAACCGTTTCGACTTCACGAACGTCACGGTAAACGTTTCCCTTACTCCGGGGACCTTCAGCCCTTGAGGGGTGAAACCATTCTGAGCGTCACTGCGACAGCGGAATGTTGGTGCAGCGGAGCTTGGGGAGGTCGACGTGCGAATCGAGCGCCATCATGCCGCCATGAAAGTCCCACTCTTTTTCGCCGGGGGCGTTGTACCGAAAGTGGACAACACTTGCGCGAAGGGGGCGGATTGGGCAAAACGAATCCCGGCCTCGGCCGTCCAACCTGAAGGAACCATGATTCGCAAGCTCATCGCTGCTGCCGCGCTCTTTCTGACGTTCACGACGTCGCCCGCGCTTGCGCAAAACGCGACGCCCGACGTCGCGACTGCGGTCACCAACGTTCAAGGTTTCTACAACCGCACGACCACCTTCAGCGCGGACTTCACGCAGAAGTATTTGGCGCGGGCGTACAACACGGAAAAAATTTCGAGCGGCCACGTCATCTTCTCGAAGCCGGGCAAAATGGATTGGGAATACTCCGATCCGAAAGACAACCGCATCGTGTCGGACGGCACCACGCTCCGCGTCTACGAAGCCGCGAACAAACAGATGTACGAGCAGACAGTGACGCAGTCGCAATATCCCGCGGCGCTCTCGTTTCTCACGGGCCAAGGCAGCCTCGACACGAACTTCACATTTGAAATCAAAACCGGCGCGGAGATGAGCTACCCCGGCGGCTACGTCCTCGTGGGCTCGCCGAAAACCGCAACGCCTGCGTACACGAAAGTGCTTTTCTACGTGGACTCCGCGACGTCCCAGGTTTTGCGCGTGCTCATTCTCGATGGGCAACAAAACCGAAACCGCTTCGATTTTGCCAACGCGCAAGTGAACACCACGGTCGACGCGAGCAAGTTCACGTTTACGCCCCCTGCCGGGACGACGATCGTCAAGCCCTAGCAACCACCGCACTGTTGCTGCACGGCCCGCCTGGCGCGGTCGAATCGCTGCCGCGCGTCAGAGCATTCCTCCGGTTCGGCTACGGCGCACAAATGGTTGGCGGCGCGTTCGAGCGATTGCAGCGCTTTGCACGCTTCCTGACAGTTCGACATCGCGTTGTCGACGGCCTTCGCGCTCGATTCGTAGTCGAGGCGCGCCGCGGGCACGGTGTACCAACCCGCGGGGTGCGCGTCGCCGTCGGCGGGCGTCGTCTTCGTGGCCGGTGTTTTGGAATCGCTGCCGACGGCGCACGCCGCGATCAAGGCACACGCGAGTGCGTACGAAACGAGCCTTCGCAACATGCCGTGAGCGTAACGCATTCGCGCGTCGTGACCTTACACGTGATAATCCGGCGTCATGCCCGATGCGCTTTCGCCCGGTGTCGACCTCGCGAAGGTCTACGGCGAATCAGCACGCTGCCCGATTTGCGGCGCATTCGCACACGCAGTGCCTCATCCGGATCATCACTGGGTGTGCGGCGTGTGCGGCGCGCCGCGCGTCGAGATGCCCGAAGGCGAGCCGCTTCCCGAGGAGTCACTCATTGCGCTTCGTGAAGCGAACACCGCAAGGCGCGGCGCAACCATTCAGCGACTCTCGACATGGGCGATGGCAGTGCCCGCGGCGTTTTCGCTTTTGCTCGGAATCGTTTTGGCGCCCGCGAGCTTTTTGGCGGCGGGGATCATCGTCGGAGGCGGCGTGCTCCTCGCGATCTTGGCGTCACGCGCTTCACGCCGCGCGGCGACCGAGCGCAAACGTTTGCGAGCCGCCGTCGAGCGCGCATACGAAGCGGCGATCCTCGCGCTCACGATGAAGGACAAGACGCCGGCCGAAATCGCAGCCGGGCTTCACATTGCCGAAGCCGACGTCGAAGCCGCGATCGCAACACAAACAGGGATGCCCGCCATCCGCGTCGCCGAGCCGATCCGGATCGCGAAGACGGAGACGGAGACGGAGACGGAGACGGACACGGGGACGGAGGCCGAGACGGAGACGGAGTCGGAGGCGGAGATCGCCTTGAAGCGCATGGGGAAAGATTGAGGCGCGCGCTCACGCACGTTGGCGGCGAGGTCACTCGCGGCGGAGCGCGGGAAGAATCCATGGCGCTCGCGCACGCGCTCGACGTTGCGCCGCCGCAAGATTTGGCCGAGGGCGACGACCCGAGTCGCGCGCACGTGCACGGGTTTCACGTTTATCCAGCGCGCATGCACCCGACGACCGCGTCGCGGCTCATCGAGCTCACGAGCGTCGCGGGAACGAAAGTGCTCGATCCGTTTTGCGGCTCGGGCACCGTGCTCGCATGCGCGATGCTCGCGCGGCGCGACGCGGTCGGCACCGACTTGAATCCCCTCGCCGTGTTGCTTGCATCGCGCAAGCTCGCGCCACGAGACGCCGCATCGGACGAGCGTTTGCTCGCGGCAGCCGTGCGCGTTCGCGAGCACGCCGATACGCGTCGCAAAGCGCGGTCGGGCGCGCACAAACATTACGGCGCAGACGACGTCGCATCGTTTGATCCCCACGTGCTCCTCGAGCTCGACAGCATTCGTCACGCGATCGAAAAAGAAACCGACGGCATCGCGCGCGACGATCTCCGCATCGTGCTGAGCGCGATCATCACGAAGGTGAGCAAGCACCGCTCGGACACTTCGCGCGATCCCGATCCCGAAGCGCCACCGAAGCGAATCGCCGCCGGCTTCCCCGCGAAAATCTTCGTGAAGAAAACCGAGGAGCTCATTCGCCGTACGCGCGAGTTTGCCGCGCTCGTTCCCTCCCCTCGCCCGCGCGCGCTCGTCTTCGTCGACGACGCGCGTGAGCTCACCCATCTTCGGCCGGGCGAGGCGGGCGCCGTCGTCACGTCACCGCCGTATGTCGGCACGTACGACTACGTCGCGCACCACGCGCTTCGCATGCGGTGGCTCGGGCTCCATAGTGGCCGCCTCGAGAAAGGCGAAATCGGCTCGCGACGAAACTTCAGCGCAGGCGGCCCGACGATCGAGCGCGATTGGGAGCAAGAGCTCGGCGCCGCGCTCAAAGCCATGCACACGATGCTCGCGCCACGTGCGCGCGTCGCGTTCGTCGTCGCGGATTCGGAGCTCGGCGGTCGCGCAGTTCGTGCAGACACAACGTTCGCAGCCGTCGCGCCACGCGTTGGGTTCGTTCCTGTCGCGCGCGCATCGCAGGCTCGACCACACTTTCGACCCACGCGCGCGTTCGCCGAAGCGCCTCGGTTCGAACATGCGCTCTTGCTCGAACGCGTGTAAAAGGGCCGTCCCATGCCGCGCATCGTTTTTCTGGGCCTCGCCGGAGAGTCGCGCGAAGCGGATGTGCCCGAAGGCGGTGCGCTCGTCGATCTCTGCGACACGTTCGATGCGCCCATCCCATTTTCCTGCCGGAGCGCGAGCTGCGGAACGTGCCGCATCGTCATCCTCGAAGGGGCAAATCTGCTCGCCGAAGCCGAAGAAGAAGAGCTGCAAGTGCTCGATGCGTTCGGCCAGGCCCCACCCCATCGCCGCCTGGCCTGCCAGGCCAAAATGGTGGCGGGCGCTGGCATCGTAAAAGTACGGGCGGCCCGAGATGACGAGTGAGCTTCGCACCGCGCAAAAGCGTTCGCGGTAAAAAGCTCATGGCAACTCGTTGACGAGATCGCGAAACTACGCGCAACCTAGTGGCTCAGACGGCCTTGAATCACCAAAGTTTGAGCTCCGTGCAGACGCTCGGGCGCGAAGACACCTTCGTCCGCCGAATCCTCCGCAACATGGCGGTGGTCGATTGGATCGGAACGGTCTACTTCGCGATCCTCGTCACGTGTTTGCTCAGCACACGCGGTCCGAATTGTTGGGGCTCGCTCAAAGACGTCTGCATCGACTACTCGATACTCCTGCTCACGTTCACGATCGTGCGCGGCGAGCTCGTGAAGGGCATCTGGGCGTCGGTCATCTATCGCATCGGCATGGTCTCGCCGATCGTCGCTTCGTACTTTCAGCTTCGGTGGATTCTCCCGGCCATCACGAGCCGCGCGCTCGACCACCAACTTTACGCGTTCGACATGCGCGTGTTCCACGTCGAGCCATCGCTCGCCTGGGACAAGTACGTGACCGTTCCCACGGTCGAGTGGTTTGCGTTTTTCTATCTCGGCTATTTCCTCATCCTCGCGTGCAACGTCCTGCCGTTCGTGTCGCTCGCGGGTGACAACAAGCTCCTCCGCCACTTCGGGACGGGCATCGTCGCGCAGTTCACGATGACGCACCTCCTCTACTTGGTGGTGCCGGGCTTCGGGCCGTTCCGTGAGCTCCACTACGAGCACGTGATGGTCGGCGGCTTCTGGTGGAAGACCGTCCTCGAAGGCGTTCACACGGCCGGCGCGCTCAAGGACATCTTCCCGAGCCTCCACACCGGCGCGCCCACGTTCTTCGCGATCTTTGCGTTCGTGCACCGGAAGAAAGTCCCGTTCAAGTACACCTGGCCCATTCTCGCGTTTTGCGTGTCGCAAATCATCGGCGCGACGATGTTCCTCAGGTGGCACTACCTCGTCGACATCATCGCGGGCTTCGCCCTCGCGACATTCAACGTGCTTTTCTGGGGTCGCGTCATCGATTGGGAGCTCGCTCGCCGCGAACGCCTCGCGCTCTCACCCGTCTTCGGGATTGCTCCCATCCCCTGGCTCATCGACCGACTTCGTGCGCGCGGCGTCGCTGCCCGAGACCAAGACGTGTGATCGAATCCACGAAGTGGTGACATTGTGGTTCGTAGTCTTGACTCAGGGTACCCACATGTGGGATTGGAGCGCGAATGAAGAAGCAGCATCTGGCTTTCGTACTTGGTGGTTTCGCGATGGCTCTTTCGGGCCTCGCGGTGAACGCTTGCAGCAGCGATGACACCGGCGTCAACGACGCAGGCGGCAAAGACAGCACCACGCCCGACACCGGCAAAGCGGACACGGGTGGCGGCAACGACACCGGCACCAACAACGATACGGGCACCACCGACGGCGGCATCGACTGCGGGTCGATCCCCCAGCTCCGCACTTCCGAAGCCGGCACCATCTTCTGCGGCTACCTCCCCGACGGCGGGCCCGGTTTCAACTGCAACCTGGGCCAGCAATGCTGCCTCGGTGGGTCCACGGGCGGCGGCTCGTTCGCCGATCAAAAGTGCGTTGGCTTCGGCGCCGCGTGCGACAACCCCCCGCCGGATGCGGGCACGCCCATCGAATGCACGCAAAACGCCGATTGCACGGCGAACGGCCAACCGTCCAGCGACGTGTGCTGCCTTCAGGGCGCCGGCGCACCGGCCATCGTCGCCGGCTGCGGCTACTACAAATCGCAAGGCGGCAAACAGATCACGTGTGAAGCAGCAGACGCAGGCGCATGCGCAAGCGGCGAGATCCAAGTCTGCTCGCAGCAGGCAGACTGCCCCACGGGCAAGACCTGCACGCCGATGAAGTGGAAGCTCTATCAGCTCGGCTTCTGCATGTGATTGAAGGCGGTCTAAGCTTTCTTCAAAATCCAGTCGGCCATCGCGCTTGCGATGGCCGGCCACTCCGGCTCGTTCAAGACTTCGTGTAGCAAGCCTTCGCGCTTGTCGAGGGTCTTGTCCGTGCTCGACATCGCGTCGAAGAGCTCACGCCCACCGGCGACGAGCGGATCGGCCGTGCCGAGAACCATGTACACGGGCAGCGTGATTTCTTTCGCGCGCGCGAAGGCTTCGTCTTGCGCGTGACTCGACTCCACGAACCAGCGCGCGTTCGCTTTCTTGAACGACAGCGGATCGGTATCGTACGACGCGATTTGCTTCGGATCGTGCGTGAGGTGCTCGCCGCGAATGCCCGCCGACATGCCGACCCACGGGAAAATCGCCGACACGATTTTCCCCGCGGCTTTTTTCGCGGCAGGCACCGGCAGCCCGACACGCATGTACGGATTCGAAAGCAAAAGCGCCTTCTGCCGATTTGGTTTCGCGAGCACCGACGACACCGCGACGAGCGCGCCGAAGCTGTGCCCGAAGAGGAACGTGGGTTTGCCCGCGTGGGCGTCGAGCTTCACGAAGAGCTCCTCCACGTCGTCGAGATATTCGCCGTAGGTTTTGCATGCGCCGCGCGGACCTTCGGCGTGACCGTGACCGCGGAGATCGATCGCGACCGACGCGATGCCACGCTCGGCCCACGCGCGCTGCACGTGATCGTAACGGTCGGCGTAGTCAGCGTAGCCGGGCACGATGCCGACGATGGCGTCCACCTTGTCGCCGAGCACGGTCGACGTGAAAAGCGCCGGACCCTTGGTGCGTGTGCGCGTGAGTACGCCACGCGTCGTGTCGAGATTCATTGTTTCTGTCGTTCCTGTTCGAGTGCGATGCGTAGCGCCGCCATCGCGCGGGCTGCGCGAGATTTGACGGTGCCGAGCGGAACGTTGTCGCGCTCGGCGATTTCCGGATAGCTGAGACCCTCATAGAACGCGACGAGGAGCGTGTCGCGTTGCGCATCCGGGAGTGTCGCGAGCACGCGACGAACGCGTTCGCGGTCTCTGGCGTCGTCGAGCTGCACGTCGGGTGGCGCAACGACCGGGGCAACGTCGATGTGTGATTCTTTTTGGATGAGCGCGCCTCGGCGATCGCGGCGACGTGCGCGATCGATGCACAGGTTTCGAACGAGCGTGACGAGCCACGACGGAACGCTGCCGCGCTCGGGTTGAAACTGCGCGGCACGCTCGTGAACGATCACGAACGCATCATGGAGGGCGTCCTCCGCTTCGGCGCGCACTCGCAAAATGCGAAGCGCGAGCGGGAAAAGCGTCGGCACGTACCGGTCGTAGAGCGCGCCGAGCGCATCGGCGTCGCCGCGTGCGATTCGCGCGAGAAGCTCGGCATCCGTGTCGTTCGTCAACAAAGCGAGGATACTCGGAATGTGGGAAGGTCAAGAGAATGCGCTCTCTAGTGATGGCACTTTGTGGCGTCGTTGCCAGCGGCGGCTTTGCCACAGAGGCAAGCGTGGACGTCAACGCGCCGCGATCGGCAGGCTTTGCTGCCAAGAAACACGCGCCATCGCTCGAAGCCGATGCACCCGACCTCCTTGGCACGCTCGTGCAAACGCACACCGACGAGCACGTCGCCCTCGACGACGCGCTCCCCACCGCCGCGCGCTTCGAGGAGCTGCTCGCTGATCGCGCAACGGGCCAACATCACGCGATCGATCCGCGTTTGCTCGACATCGTGCGCCAGCTCGCGCGGCGGCACTTGGGCGCGCGCATCGAAATCGTCAGCGGGTACCGAAGCGAAAAGCTCAACGAAGTGCTCCGCAAGAAGGGCCACCACGTCGCGACGCACTCGCAGCACACGCTCGGGCACGCGCTCGATTTCCGCATCGTGGGGGTGTCGCCATCGGATACGGAGCGCGAGCTGCGCGATCTCGGATGGGCCGGCGGCATCGGAGTCTACCTATCGGACAGCGACCGATTCACCCACGCCGACGTCGGCCCGAGCCGCCGTTGGAACGGGCTCTAGATTCGCGGGGGGTGAAATAATCCTTCAGCGCGAAGGAACGGTGAGCGTCATCTGCAAGAACGCGTAGTGCGAGAAATCGCCCGTGGAGCGTTGTTGCGCGGCGAGCATGTCTTTGGCGCCCTCTCCGAGAATGAGGAGCGAGTAGCCGGCGGACATCGCGAGGGCGGGCCACGGGCGGTACGAGAGGAGCAAGTCGACCTCGTGGCCGAGCTCTTCGTGGGCGGCGTTGTTGCCGACGGTGACGAGATAGGTGTCGACCCAGTCGCCGGTTTTGTCGGCCATGCGGGCGTAGCGGTATTCGGCGAGGATGCGGAAGTCGGTGCACGGGACGATGCTGACCGCGCCGTGTACGTCGATGATGTTCGACATCGCGAACGCGCCGAGCATGCCGTGGTTCACTTGCACGTCGGGGTAGAGAGGATCGAATTGGTTATATTGCGTTGCCGAGCGCCCGCCGCTCGCGTAGGCCGCGCCGACTTTGATCGTTGGGGTGAGAACGACGCCGTCGAATGTGCGTGAGCCGTCGCCGACGACGGCGTAGGCAAGGCGATCGAGCGGGCCGCCCGGAAGCGGAACGCGACCGAATTGCAGAGCGCCGGTGATGCCGTACTTCCAACCTTTCGAGTCGCCCGAGAGACCGAGTGCGACCGTCCAGTCGTCGCCGACAAGGCGCGATTGGCCGAACGTCGAGGTTGGCGAAAGCGTGTCGCTCGAGAAGCCTGGATGCGGGCGGAGAAGGCCGTAAACCTGTGCGCGGAAGAGCGGGTCGAGCGTGACCGACGCGAGACCGCCGTAGAGCTGAGCGCCGCCGTTGTACGGGCCGCTCGGATCGCCGAAGCCGATTCCGATCGGGCGAGCTTCGTCCAAGATGGCGGCGAAGGCTTCGAAGTCGAGCGACTTCCAACCGGCGTGGCCGCGCACCGCATCGAGCGTGCGCGCAACGGGAGAGAAATCTGCGTTGCCGAGGAGACGCCCGCCGTCCCACACGATCGCTTGGCGACCGACGCGGAGGTACTGCGGTGTCGGCGCTGTCGAACCATCACTGTGAGGCGGTGTTGGATGGGTGGTGTGGATTTCGATGAACGCTTCGTAGAGACCCGTCGACGAGAACGCGCCCGAGGGATCGCTGTTGTTCTGTGTGCCCGTCTCGGGTGTGGAGCCCCACACGCGTGCGTCTTGAAGTGTAACCTTCGCGCGGAGAGCGCCGCGGTCGGCGCCGATGCCGATGCGTGCGCGCTCCATGATGGCCCACGGGTCTTCCGTGTAAAAAACCGGAGCCGAGGTGCCGAGCGGAGCGCCGCCCATGTCGACTGGGTTGCGCCGGTACTCGCCGCGCGTGCGCACCTCGAGCTCGGGTGAGAGCTCGAAATCGCCGACGGTGATGGTCGTCTTCGCGGCGGGTGTCGTCTGCGCGTTCGCTCTCGAAGCGACTCCGACGACTGCGAGCGACGACACGGCAACAAACGCCAACCTCGGGTACGCGCGCACGGCGCGACCCTATCACACTCTATTCGCCGATTCCGAGCGCAACAACGAGAGCGCGATCGATCTCGCGAAGCTGGTGTACCCCAAGCGAGCCTACAAACCGTTTGAGCTTCGTTTTGAACATGAGCGCCAGAAAATCGCAGCGAACGGCCGAATGCCGCGGCAGCCCTTCCCGCGGACCAAGAGTGACCCCGTCGCGAGCCCAAGTACCTCACTGTAGATGGGCGCGCAGATGACCGCTGAAATGTCTTCGTTCTCTGCGATGAACGTGCGTGACACGATGACGTAGAAACCAGGCTTGTATCCACGCTCCGCCACCTTTCCGGCGGTGCGATAGATCTCCCCGCGCCTCACTTCGACTTCGCCTGCGATCGTACGAGCTCGCGCGCCTGCCGACTCAGTTTGCCGCGGTGCTTGCGAATGATTTCGCCTTCACGGTGCTCGCGACTCGCGCGCTCCGTTGCCGCCATCAGCTCACCGACGGCGGTCCGTACGGCCTCGGACCGATTTTTCGATACGCCAGACGCCACGAGACGGTCGAGGCTCTTGAGTGTGGCCTGGTCGACGGTAATCGCGATGGTCTCCATATTGGCTCACCAATATAATCATATATATGTTCATCGTCACGGCGTCGCGAGCTTTCGAGCGATGGCGAGGAGCGTTTCACGCTTATTTTTGGCCGGATCGGTGATCACCTCTTCGAGAAGGGCGTGGAGCACCTTGCCGATGACGGGGCCAGGCGCGAGGCCGAGCTCCTTCATGAGATCGCGGCCGTCGACTTCGAGATCGCGCGTCGAGAGCGCGTCGCCTGCGGCGATCACGCGCGCGGCGTGGGCCTTGAGTGATGCGAGCGCGGACAAATCGGGCGGGCCCTCGCGACCCTTCGCGCGCACGTCGGCTTCGTTGAGCGCCCAGAGATCTTCGAGGCGCTCCTTGCCGACGCGGCGAATGAAGCGGCGCACGGTCGTGTCGTTCCACTCGCTCGTGTAGTGAAAGAGATGGTTGCGAACGAGATGCACGATGCGCGCGCGCTCGTCGTTCGAGAACTTGAGGCGCTGGCAAATCGGGTCGGCCATTTCGCCACCGATGCGATCGTGATCGTAAAACGTGAAGTCCTGTGTCTTGTCACTGAAGGCGCGCGACCGCGGCTTGCCGACGTCGTGAAGGAGCGCGGAGATGCGCAAGATCGGATCGCCCACGCATGCGTCGAGGCATTCCATGCCGTGCTTCCACACGTCGTAGGTGTGCCACTTGTTTTGCTCCATGCCGACGCCTTCGAGCATCTCGGGGCACGTGATGGCGAGGATGCCGCTCGTGCGCATCACCTCGAACGCGCGCGACGGGCGCGCGGCCTTCATCGATTTGACCCACTCGTCGCGGACGCGTTCTTGCGAAACTTTCTTGAAGACGTCGAGGCTTGGCGAGATGGCGCTCTCGGTGTCGGGGTCGAGCGCGAAATCGAGCGTGGCGGTGAAGCGCGCGGCGCGCAAAACGCGGAGGCCGTCTTCGCGAAAACGCTCGAGCGGGACGCCCACGGCGCGAATCATCCGGCGCTCGAGATCTTTACGGCCCTCGTAGGGGTCGACGACATGTCCATCGTCGGGGTCGAGCGCGATCGCGTTCACGGTGAAATCGCGGCGCGCGAGATCGGCGGTGATGTCGTTGACGAACTCGACCGTGTCGGGTCGGCGTCCATCGGAGTAAGCGCCTTCGCCGCGATACGTCGTCACCTCGAAGGGTTTGCCGTTCATCAGCACGGTGACGGTGCCGTGCTGGATGCCCGTGGGGATCACGCGCGAAAATATTTTCTGAACCTCGGCCGGCTTCGCGTCCGTGGTGACGTCCCAATCGGATGCGGCCTTGCCGAGCAAGAGATCGCGCACGCACCCGCCCACGATGAACGCCTCTTTGCCGTGCTCCTTGAGACGCTTGCAGAGTGCACGTACTTCGTCTGGGATTTTGGCGAGGAGCGCGTCCACGGCGATCATTCTACGTGGATCATGTGGTCATGTGATCGCGTACTCGAGATCGCGCACGAGCTCCGAGTAGTCGATGGCGGGAAGGCTATCGAGGCTGAAGGAGCACGTGGCTGTGGTGATCGCGTAGACGACGTCTTCGGGTGCATCGCGTGAGATGGGCGGGCGCACTTCGAAGCGGGCCGAAGCGCCGCACGGGAGCATGTGGATGTATTCGGTCATGTCGGGCCCGAAGCGCGCGCGCCATCCGCGGCGACCGAGCTGAAAGAGACGGCCGCGCGCGGTTTTCTTGCCTGCGAATCGCGAGAGATTGCGCTCGCCGATTTCGCCAGCGGTGCGAACGAATATTTCGCGCGCGAGCTGCGGAAACGGCTGCATGAGCCTGTAGTCTGCGAAGCGCGTGGCCCACGCTTCGCGATCGGCTTGGCTCATCGCAACGGGGTGCGCAACGGTGACGGGCAGCGCGGCCGGGTCGAACGTGGCGTCGCCTGCGTCGGCGAAAGAACCATCTTCGGCGATGCGAAACGTCTGGTCGCCGGCGAGCCACACGACGCGCCGGCCAAGGTGCCGCAAAAACGGATGCGTGATGTACCGCGCGCGAAACGCTTCGGGTGTGAACGCGTGCTGCGAGCACATCACGCGATCGAGCAGCGCCACTTGATAACGCGCGACCGTTTTGGCGTCCTTCGTGATGGCAGCGAAGCGATCTTTTTCGGCGGCGTATTTCTTTTCGTCGTCGTCTTTGCGCGAACGGGGAAACGTTGCTTGTTTCTTCCCCTCGGAGTCGACGAGGTGTGGCGTGAGGCCTTCGTCGAATATCAAAGTGAACGTGCGCGCGCCGATGTCGAACTTCGCCGAGCCATCGGGGTCGAGACCCACGGACGGCACGGGCGCGTCGGTGTCGAGCTCTTCGAAGTCTTCGACGTCTTCTTCGCCGAGCGCGCGATGCGCTTCCTTGCGGAGCCAAACCTGCACGCCCGTTTTCGCGAGGTCGGCAAGGTGCATGCGACCGTAGTCGGTGTCTTGCGCGGCGAGGATCGCGCACCCCGTTCGCGCGAACGCATAGCCGCGACTGCCCGGCGTGATGAGCACGACGCGATGAGCGTCGTCGTCCCAACCGTAGCGAGGCGCGTCGGCTCCCCTCGCCCAGCCGCGAATGCGCTCGGCAACTTCGCGCGCGCATGCTTCGCCGCCGATTTTTCCGCACGATTCGAACGCCCATTGCTCGCGTGGGTCTTCACCCGCCGAGCGCCAGCGCGCGAACAGATCGGCCGCGAACGCATCGAGCGAAGCCGCATCGCACGCGTCGCGCACTTGAGCGACGCCGATGTACGGATTGGCGAGCGGGGAAAATCGGAGCATCTCACCGAGGGCACGTAGCGCGTCGTCCGGCAGCGGCGTGCCATCGAGCAAGTGCGGATGGGGCAGCGTCGCGGTGTCGAAGAAGGCGGGCAAGAGCGGCAGCCCTTCGGGCACGGCCGCGAGCTGTTTCTCTTCATCGCCGTGCCGGACGCGCGCTGCGTACGCTTTCACTTCTGGTGCGTCGCCCAAAATGGCGAGCGCGCGATGATCCATTCCGCGCGTCGCGAGCACGAGCCCCCACGCCAGCGCCGGTTGCGATGCGAGCGGCGCAAGTGATGCGAACGGCGCGAGCCACGTTGCGATCTCGGCGGGCACGGCCGCGCGAATGGCTTCCATCTTTCCGTGCGCCGCTAGAAATGCGAGACCCGCGCGTGCGATGCGATGCGCTGCGTTCGACTCGTCGACGGCGAGGGCGCCGAGACCATGCGCGACCGCTTCCGGGTGACGCAGCATCCACGCTTCGAAATCCGAGCGCACGTACGGCCCATCGAGCGACGCCGGGATCTCGCGCTCGAAGTACGCCGCAGCGGCATTCCGCGCGAGCTCGGGGGATCGAATCGGCATCGCTGCTTCGAACAAATTTCGCTCGCGCACCGCGGCTCGCACGATCGAAACCGCGTTCGCGAGGAACGGCGCGCCGACGCGAGCGAGCGCGAGCTTCATCGTCGACGCGTCCGTCGTTTGCGGTCCGAGCTCGCCCGCGAGCTCCGCGAGCTTTTCATCGCCGAGCCGCGCGACCTCAGCCGCACGAAGGGGCGCCTTCTTGTCGAGCTCGTCGAGGAGCTTCTCGAAGAGTCGCTCTTCGGCTTTCTCGACAAGCTTCGGCGGCGGCTTTCCGCGGAAACGCTCCTCTTCGCCTTCTTCCCACACGAGCGTCGCGGCCTTCGCAGGCGGGACGGCGCGAGAACCAACGGGCGGCGCGTGCGTCACCACTTTTTGGCGCCACGGCGGATCGCTGAGAACGCGCGGAACAGTCATCGAACCACCAGCATATGGTAAGCTCGACGGGTTGGAACAAGGGGTCATCCAGGTAGGCCGCTATCGGCTGATCGCGGAGCTCGCCCACGGCGGAATGGGCGACGTGTACCTCGGGGTCGCGCAAGGGCCCGCGGGCTTCAGCAAGCTCATGGTCATCAAAATGCTCCGCCCGGCGCTCGCGGAGGACGAGCAATTCCTCGCGATGTTCCTCGAAGAGGCACGCCTCGCCGCGCGCCTCAACCACCCCAACGTCGTACAGACCGTCGAAGTCGGCAACGAAGGTCGCCGCTACTACCTCGCGATGGAATACCTCGAGGGCCAATCGCTCCAGCGTTTGCGTCAGCGCGTCTCGAAGGAGCACCCCTTCCCGCTCGGCCCGCACCTTCGCATACTCGTCGAAACACTGAACGGGTTGCAGTATGCACACGATTTAATCGACATCGACGGCCACGCGCTCGGCATCGTTCATCGCGACGCGACACCTCACAATATTTTCGTCACCTACGACGGCCAAGTGAAGGTCGTCGACTTCGGCATCGCCAAAGCGATGGACAGCGCACTCGAGACGCGCACCGGCGAGCTCAAAGGCAAAGTCGCTTACATGCCGCCCGAGCAAGCGAGCGCGCAGCGTGTCGATCGCCGCGCCGATGTGTTCGCGATCGGCGTGATGGTTTGGGAAGCCGCCGTTGGGCGTCGCTTGTGGAAGGGCCTCAACGAGGTCGCCATCATGCACGAGCTCTTGACGGGCAACATCCCTTCGCCGCGCCAAGTCGACCCCCGCGTCTCGCCCGAGCTCGACGCGATTTGCAAACGCGCGCTCGCAGCGCACCCCGATGATCGCTACTCGAGCGCCGCGGAGTTCGCAGGCGCGCTCGAGCGATTCCTCATCAACATCGGTGACCGCACCCCCTCGCGCGACATCGCACGCATCACGAGCGAAGCATTCGAATCCGACCGCCGCGAGCTCCGCGAAATCATCGACGGCCAACTCCGCGCGCTCCGCGAGGGCGGCGATGCGCTTGCACAGATGCCGAAGCTTCCAGCGGCAGTAGCGGGTGGCGGCACGCCTTCGTTGTCACTCGCGCGTCCGTCGGCGGCGCAGCTCGATCAAGGTGCGGCGCCTTCATTCACGACGGGCGGTACGGCATCCGCGGCGTCCGGCTCGACGAGCAAGCGCGGACCGCTCGCAATCGCAGCGTTCATGATCGCAGCGGCGGTGGGTTTGCTCGGCATCATCGTCTTTCTCATGCTGCACAAAGACCCGCGCGCCGCGGGAGGTCCCACTCCCGCGGCCGCAGGCGATCATCGTGCAGCCGCCGAATCGGTCGACATCCACATCACGACGAACCCTCCCGGCGCGGCGCTCTACCTCGACGACGCCCCGCTCGGTCCGAGCCCGTACGCAGGCGCGTATCCGCGCGATGGTCTGACGCACCGCGTTCGAGCCGAGTCGATGTCATTTGCGCCACGCACGGAGATCATCGTCTTCGACAAGCCGGTGGCGCAGCTCGATCTCACGCTGCAAAAGGGCGCGCTTTATGGTGTTTCGTCGATCGGAACATCGCTGTCAAAGCCGCCTCCGCCCGTAACGGCAACGACGAAACCAATCGTGACCGCAGCGCCAACGAACACCAACACGAACCCGTTCACCGGCACGACGGGCACGAGCACGTCACACAAGCCCCCGCGCACGATCGACACGTCCTTCGGTCCGTGACGATCTTTGGCTGGTTGCCCCGCAATAGGTGTTGCGGGGCGAATTGGTGCAGCGCATACTTTCGCCCGCGCGACGACCGCGTATTTTTCGGAGGGTGTCTCTATGCGTAAGTGGCTTGCTTTGGGCGTTCAGGTTCCCTTCATCGCGATGATGTGGGTTGCGTGCAGCAGCGACAACACCGGCACCGGCGACGGCGGCGACGCCTCGCAAACACAAGACGTGAAGGCCGCCGACAAGAAAGTCATTCCGGACGTCAGCGTTCCCGAAGAGGGGCCGGGATGCGCACCCTCCGCAACGATCGACACGAGCAAGCTCACGTGGTCGCCGCCGATTCCAAGCAACGCGTGTAGCGCGCAACAGATCACCGACTTCAACGCGAACTGCTTCGATTCCACGACCGCATCGACAGCGAAGTGCACAGCCTGGACGGGCACCACCGCGAACAAGGCGTGCGCCGGTTGCATGGAGACGAGCGAGTCCGTGCCGAACTACGGCGCCATCATCGACACCGGCCACGGCGTGGTCTACGCGAACATCGGCGGATGCATCGCCATCGTCGCGGGCGATCTCACCGCGGGCGGCTGCGGCGCGAAGTTCTGGGCCACGAGCCAGTGCGAAGATTTGGACTGCGCAGACAACTGCCCCATCACGGACAACGCGAGCTTCACGGCGTACCAACAGTGCACGACCGCCGCCGCAACGGGCGCATGCAAGGTCTACGCAGACGCCGAGTGCGACACGTCACCCGACGCGGGCGTCATCTACACGAAGTGCAGCCTCCCGCTGACGACCGCCAAAAACTTCAGTGACCTCGTCCTCGCATACGGCCCGGTGTTCTGCGGTGGCCTCCCCGACGACGGCGGGACTTCCACTGACGGCGGCTCCAGCGACGCCGCGTCTGACGCGCCGGTCGACGCGCCTCCGGGCTGATACCTAAGTTGACGACATGGGTCGCGACGGAGCTTTTCTCGGTCTGTTGATTGCGGTGATGGGGTGTCACGACGTCGCCGATGTTCCCGACGCGGAGGCTGGCGTTGAGGCGGCGGCGCCGGACTCGAGTGTCATCGAAGCAGGGGTCAGCGGCATCACGATTGCGTCGACTCTGACGAAACCTGATTCGCTTCTCGTCGACAACACCAACGTCTATTGGGCAACGTTCGGGCCCTATGGGGCTGTCATGGCGTGCTCGCTCGCTGGGTGCACGACGCCGGCGATTCTCGCCAATGAACAAGCCGGCGTGAACGACATGGCAATGAGTGCGACGACGCTCTATTGGGGTTTGCAGATGGCGAACTTCGGCGCCATTCGATCGTGCGACAAAAGCGGATGTTCATTCCCCGCTGGCCTTGCAGGCGCACAAGACGCGCCGACTGCGTATGCCCTCGACGGGACGACGCTCTACTGGGCCGACAGAAACGCGATCATGAAATGCGATGTCGGGTCGTGCACACCGACCACGTTCGTGTCGACGCCGGGCCCCATGAGCAGCATCGTGGTCGACGGAACGAACGTGTACTGGACGAACTACGGGAGCGCGAGCGTCCAAGGCTGCGCAGTCTCGGGTTGTAGCGCACCAACGGACATCGCGACGTCGCAGGTTCACCCCGGCCGCATGGCCGTCGACGGCGCGAGCATTTACTGGACGGAGAACGCCGACGGCCAAGTCTTGAGCTGCCCAGCGGCGGTCACTGCGTGTACGCCGACGATCGTCGCATCAGGTTGCGACGGCGCATGGGCGCTCGCCGCCGACGCCACCGACCTCTACGTCACATGCAACTTCGCTGGCACCGTGATGAGGTGCGACAAGCCTGCGTGCACGACGCCAACGGTGATCGCATCCGGCCAAAGCGGTCCCTACGCGATCGCTCTCGACGCGACGACCGTGTACTGGACGAACGACGCCCACGGAGCTTCCAACGAGGGCAGCGTCATGAAGCTCGCGAAGTAGACGCGAATCAACATCACGGTTTGTGCTTCAATCGCGCTACGCGCTCGAGCTCGCGGAGTCCTCTAGGTCGCGGGGCCGGGCGCTCGCGCGTTTGTTCGCGATGAGGTCGTCGAGTGCGATCACGGGCACGTTGACACCGTCGAACGACGCGACGACGGCGCGGGCGACGATGGTCCGATGAGGACGCACCTAACCTGTGCGTCTTCGAACGCCGCCAGCAGATCCTTGAAGTCCGGGAAAAGGTGCGCTCGCGAGGATCGACGGACAACCAAAACTCCAAATCGAGCTCATCGAGCTCTTCGTGCGACTTCGCAACCCCGCCACGAATGCCCCGCGCGCGACGAGCGGCTGCGCGTTCACGAAAACCTTCGTCCACACGCCAATAATACCACGTTACTTCGTGACGTCCTTGGGGCAGCTCATCGCTTTCGGTTCTTTGCCCGCGATGCGACAGATGCAGTCGCTCTTGTCTGCTTTCGCGTACACCTCACCGAAGCGACACGTTTGCCAAACCGGATCGGACAAACGCTCGCAGCTCGCGGGCTCGGATTTGTCGATGGCCGCCATGAGCCCCGGCACGGCGACGTCCGCTGGAATGTTGTGGCAGCCTTCGGCGCCTCCCATGACGATGACGGTTCCGTCTTTCGAGCCGGGGTTCATGCGTGAGGGATATGCGCTGACGTCGAGATTGCTCACGGCTCCAGCGTCAGCAGTCTGATCACCGACGTGACAAGCAGACAAAACCGCGACGAGTGCGATAGCGCGCATGACGTGATCGTACCACGCAGACTGCACGCGCTCACCGGCTGAACGCCAGGCGAATGACAGCGACTGCTGCGAGAATTATTTCTCCCCTCCGCCGTGCTCGGCGCGGATCAGATTTGTGTGCGTAACGCTCACACAAACTTGATCCGCGCCGCGCACGAGCCGGAGCACGGCGGAGGGGAGAAATCATCCGAGCGCGGCGTAAATTTTTGGAGCATCATGGAACCTCAATCGAACCGATCCATTGCAGAACGCTTGTTGCTAGTCTCACGACATGAACGTCTTTCGATTTTCTTTCTTGGGCGTCGTGTGCATCGCGTGCGGACCGGGTGGCGGCGGGAACGACGCGGGCAGCGACGCGACGTCGGACGTCGCCGTGGGCTCGGACGCATCATCGAAAGACGCTTCGTCGTCGGACGCGCCTTCGGACGTCGCGACAGGCGACGGCGGGAGCTGCACGACGCAGGTGCAGGCGGTCATCAACGGAGGCTGCACGCGGTGCTGGCCGGCCGCTTTGCAAATGTGCACGCAAGGCAACCCCGACGCGGTCCTCGGCATGCTCGCATGCTTGACCGGCGGTCACTGCTGGGACGAGTTCGATCCGAACACCGCAGGTCCGTGCATGCAGGCCGTCACCTCGACATACGGCGACTCGAACACGACCGCCGTCCAGACCAAGCTTGAAGGGCTCGGCTGCAGCGCGACCATCGTCACCGGATCGACAGCGACGGCGACCGAAATGAGCACCGCCGACCGCGCTTCATTCGCAACGTGTATCAACGCGATGACCACGTGCGGCACCGCGGCGCTCCAGGGCTGCCTCGACGGTACGTCCTACGACGCGTCGCTCTGCCAGAACTAACGAACGAACCCGAAGGCCGATTGACGTGTGGGATGGGCGCGTATATACACCCACACCCATGCGAACCCTCTTTATTTCAATGGCTTTGGCCACTGTCGCCTGCTCGGCGACCACCGACATCTCGACGGGCTCGGACGAGCTCTCGAACCCGAACTACGGCTATTTCGCCGTTCGCGCCGACCTCAAGAAGTGCGCGTTCCCCATGTGCGGCGGGTTCTACGTTCATCGGGTCAACACCGCGAAGTCGCTTTGCACCGACGGCAACTACGCCGCGGAGTGTTACGTCGCGAACGTCGATCTCTCCGGCACGGGTCTCACGAGCGACGAGCAATCGTCCGTCGCGCTCGGCGGCTCGGTGGTTCGCGGCAAGATCACGAGCACCAAGATCAACGGAACGAAGTACGGACAGTTCGACGCGAGCGAAGCTTGGGTGGGCGAGACGGGCTCCACGATCAGCGGCGGCGTCTATCGCGCGACGCAGAACAACATCAAGTGCATCAAGGCGCCGTGCCCGACGATCACCGTCGTCAAGCTCGACACGACGTCGACGAAGAACATCTCCGGCGTCGACCTCACGAAGACGGACAACGCGGCCGATGCGCAGACGATCGACGACGCGATGGGCGACATCGCTGCCTCGCCTGGTTTGATCGCCGCAGGCGCGATCGTCCACGGAAGCGACGGCAGCGACACGCTCATCGCCTCGGAGTTCTGGCGCAAAGCCACGACGAAGGCGTGTGGCGGCCGCGGTATGCAAGCGTGCGCCGACGGCGAATACTGCAAGTTCGACGCGCAAGCCGCGTGCGGCACGTTCGACGCGACCGGCACGTGCACGACGCAACCGCAGGCTTGCTACGAGCTCTACAAGCCGGTCTGCGGCTGCGACGGCACGACGTACACGAACGACTGCTTCGCGGCCGGCGCCGGCACGAGCGTCGCGTACACCGGTGCCTGCAAGTGATCTAGACGTGGCGCGGTAGGCGCGTAAACGACAAGTGCGTCACGCCCGCGCGCGATGCGACCGCCTCGATCTCGAAACGCTTTTCGAGTCCCTCGAGGCCGTCCCACAGTCGCTCGCCTCGACCGAGCACGATCGGCGCGAGCACGATGTGCATGTGGTCAATCAGGTCCGCTTCGAGAAACGCGCGGACGGTCGAGGGGCCGCCGCCGATCCGGACGTCGCGGCCGCCGGCGGCCTCCTTCGCCGCGGCGAGCGCCGTCACCGGGTTTGCGTCGAGGAAATGGAACGTCGTTCCGCCTTCCATCTCGAGCGACGGCCGTGGATGGTGCGTGAGCACGAACACCGGCGTGTGGAACGGCGGGTTGTCGCCCCACCAACCCTTCCACTCCTCGTCCTTCCACGGGCCGCGCTGCGGTCCGAACTTGTTGCGACCCATGATTTCGGCGCCGATGCCGCCCGCCCACTGTGACGCGAAGGCATCGTCGACGCCCGCACGGCCGCCGTCCTTGCCTTGCATTCCCTGGAACGCCCGCGTCCCGAAAAACCAACTCATCAGGCCCATGCCGTGCCCGAACGGCGCCTCCATGCTTTGCCCGTCGCCGGTTCCGTAGCCATCGAGCGACACGGTGAAGTTGTGAACGCGAACACGTGACATGCTTCGCTCATACAACAGCATGCTCGTGAGTCAACCAGAGGTCGCTGCGCGTGTGAGCCAACGGCCGACGGCGGCGCGTGGGCATGGATGAACACCTTGCTCGTCATGCCACCTTGCGTGCACTCGACCTAGCCGCGGCCCGCGAGCCATCCGTCCAACGTGAGAACGATCGGCAGTCGATGATCGCATCGAGATACGCGACGTTGTCGACACCCATTTGTCGTTGGGTGATCGCGTCGTCCCGCGGCGATGGCTAAAGCTCACTGCTTCGGGGGCGTCACCGGCGCGAGCGCGTCGTCCTGTGTGCACGAGAGGATTTCGAGCAAGCGATTCTCGGCCAACGCATCGTATGCGGTGTACGGGTCGCTGCATGCTGGCCAAGACGTGTCGTAGCCGAAGTGGCCAAAAAAATACTCGACCCTTCCACACGCAGCCTTCGAGCCGCCGTCGATTTCACCGCCCAAGGGTGGCGCGAAATGGAAGAGCAAACTATCGCCGCCCTTGTTCAAGTCTTCTCGCGCGCGATTCGTCACGCTCCACGCGAAGAGGCTGCCGAATTGCACCGGGATTCCGCCATCCGTGAGGGCTTGCGCGGCCGCGAGCCAATCGAACATGGCCTGACCTTTCGGCGTGTCGACATCGACGGACGCGAGCCCCGTCACGTCGTGCGGTCCTGATTGCAGCGCCACGGACCATGGCGACGTGCCGCCAGGGTCAACCCAGTTGAGACTGAAATCGTCGATGAGGAGACGCCCGCCGCGCGCGGCCCAGCCGCGAAGCGCTTGCTGCTGCGCAGGCGTCCAGCCGACGAAGGTCCCTTCGCACGATTCGACGATGGCGTCGTACGAATCGAGACCACCGTCGGTCTCGAGGGCGTGGGCGAACGTGCCGGCGGACTTCACACCCGAAAGGCCAGCGTCACTCGTTGCGCCCGTGAGCACACGCACGGAACCGCCGAGCTCCGAGGCAGCAATACCGATCTTGCGAAGAATGCACTCGAGGTGATCGACGCCGACGACGTACGCAACAGTCGGCAGATCGCCTTCCGATGAATCGCGCGGAAGACGAACCGCATCGTCCGCGACGTCGTTCGGCTGACACGCAGTCACGTTCGCGATTGTCGTGACGCGTCGCCATTTGCCGAGCTGGACGACGAGCGGCACGCTCGGCCCGGAGGGCACATCGACGAGCTCGAATGAGCCGCTCGCGTCGGTCGTCGCGATCGAAAGAGCGCCACCCGTCGGCGCGACGTTGCACGGATCGCATGAGGGCCCGTGGACAATCGGAGAAAGTGGCACGCACGATGGGACGTAGACGACCGCGTGAAACACGGGATTTCGCCCGGCCGGATCGAGGACGTGACCACGAAGTGTGGTGCGTCCGGCGTCACATGAATCGACCGTAAAGCACGTCGCGTCGGCGTCGGCGTCCGAAACGGCGTCGAAGCTCGCTTCCGGAAACGACAACGAAGTATCGTCCATCGAGCTCGCTTCCATGACATCGGGAAGATCCTCGATCGCTCCGCAGGAGCATCCGTTCCCGGACGTCGCCCCGATCATCAGAAGCGCTCGCCAGAGCCTCATCCGACGAAATCTAACGCAGATTCGTCGCGGAGACAGCAGGACAGTTCAAACCTACGCCGCGGCTGGCGAGCATCACACGTTACCACCACACGCATCGCCTACCGGAGCGAGCGCCGCGCGAATCATTGCGACTGCCGCAAGCACGTCGCGCTCGACGAGCTCGGCGCTGATGCGGACGAAGCGAACGCCGTAGAGCTCCTCGAGGTCGGCCTGCCGCGCGGCGTCGAGCCTTCGCTGCTCGGCACCGAGATGCACTCCGCCATCGACCTCGACGACGAGTCGATCGCATGGCGAGTAGAAGTCGACGATGAAGCGCCCGAGCACCGCTTGCTGCCGAAACCGCCCGCCGGCCTTGCGCCCGCGAAGCTGCGCCCAAAGCAGCGCTTCGCTTCGAGTGGGCCCCTTGCGCATGTGCCGAGCAAAGTGAATGAGTGCCGAGAGCGAGCATCGTTGCGAAGGTGCATGTTAGCGAAAAGAAGCGTGACGCCCGCCGCGCTCCCCTCGCCCTCGCTGATCGGGCGGCACGATTCTTTCGCGGCGATCATGCACCTTCGCAACGATGCTCCCTCGCGATCGTTCAACGAGATCGCACGCCCCACCAACAAGCACCGTGTGTGCGAGCGCCCCAATTGGATTGTCGGATCCCATCCCCGAGCACCCCTGACATACCTTCCCCTCGGCGGCGCGAAGCGACGCCCGGAGGGGAACCGCCGCGCGACGCGCTTCGTGATACCCGAAGGGGTGCACGGCTCGCGCGACGCGGTTCGTGATACCCGAAGGGGTGCAAGCTCGCGCGCAGGCGCTCTCGCGTTCACTCGTGCTCAGCTACGAAGCCGAGCACGAGCGAGCACGAGCCGGAGCACGGCGGAGGGGAGAACTAATCCCGAACGGTCACTCAGCCGCAGCCGAGAGATCCGCAGGCGCGCTCTTCTTCGCCTTACGCTGCTCGCGGAGCATCGAAATGTCTTCCTTCACGCGCGCAGCAAGCACAGGAGCCTGCGCCTTGGCTGCGCTCCAGAGCTCGACGACCATATGAGGCGACTTCTTCGCAACATCCGAAGTCTTCTTGGCAGCCCCCATCACGCGCGCGCGGAGTCGCTCGCCGCGCGACAGCTTGATGAGCGGCGCAACCTCCGCAACGAGATCAGCGCTGGTGCCCGAGTAGACGTGAGGCGCCTTGTGAAGCGGCCCGGCGTACGAGGGATTCTTCGCGAGAAATTCCTTCATCTGCTCGGCCGTGATCCCCTGCTCGACGTAAGCGCGCTCGAGCTCGGCGATCGCAACTTGCTTCGCCTTGAAGAGGTACATCTGCACGCGCGAGTAGAAGTTGACGCGACCGTCGCCGCTCGTCTCGACCGGGCAGAAAATCGTCCCGGGGAATTTCTCGGTGATGGCGCTTTGCACGCCGTCCGAAACGCCGGCGCTGGGCATGCAGCCGAAGGGCTTCACGCTGAGCGTCATGTGGCACTTCGACTCGAGCACGTTGATGATGAGCTTGCCCACCTCCATGTGCCCTTCGCCGCCGCGGAGGTTGTTGTTGTAATACTCGTGCGAAATGTCGGCGACCTTGTTCATGTCCGGCAGGTGGTAGCCGTAGAGGCCCGCGGCGTGCGCGAACGTCTGGAAGAGAACGCGGACGGCGACTTCACCGGCGCTCACCATCAAGGTGCGTTTCGCTGCGCCGAATGAGCCGAGACCATCGAGGCCGAACTTGCCTTTGTCTTGTGCGCGAAGCTCTTCGCGATCGGCGGTGTCGTGCTTGGCTTCCCAGATGTTGTAGAGGAGCCACGCCGTGACGAGTTGGATGTCGTTCTCGGCGCCCTCGCCCTCGAGGAATTTCTGGAGCTGGTAGTTGCCGTCGCCTTCGGTGGTCATCGCCCAGAATTCACCGATGATGCTGACCTTCGGCTTGGGCGTCGTGCGATCGACTTTGACGCGCTGGAAGATTTTCTTCGAGCGCATGAGCGCGATGAGAATGCTCTTCTGCGCTTTGAGCGCGTCGTAGCAATTCTGCTTCACCTCGCCGAGCGCCTTGTCCGTCGCGCCGGGCTCGAGCTCGTAAGGACGGATGCGGTAACCGATGGCGTTGAGGACGTCGCCGGCGATGACGCCTTTGACGATGCCCGCGAAGAACGCCGGGTTCATCTCGAGGCCCGACTCTTCGCCGGTCGCTTGCTTGAGGCCGCCGGTCTGCTGAAAGAGCATGACGCGGAAGCCGTCGAAGCCAGCGTCACGAAGCGCCTTGCGGTATTCGGTGACGTACATGCCGAAGCGGCACGGGCCGCACGCGCCCGCCGTGAGAAACACGTAGTGCTTGACGATGTGCTCGACGGACAAGCCGTCTTTGTCGCGCAATTCGATGAGCGTTTGAATCAAGTTCCCGACGGTGAAGTACGTCGGGTTGCACTGACCGCGGTTGCCGTATTCCTTGCCAGTCTGGAAGGCTTGGGTGTCCGGGCAGCGCATGTGCTGCACGTTGTAACCGAGGCCTTTCAGCGACGCTTCGACGAGCGTGTCTTGCATCATCGTGAGGCCGCCGATGAGGAGCGTGATGCTCGGCTTCTCGCTCTTCTTGAAGTCGAGGCCGACCATTTTGTCGGTCCAGTGATCGATGTTGTTGTCGATGCCGAGGCGCGCGCGCTCTTCGGCTTCGAACTTCGCGAGCTCCGCGTCGATGTCGAGCTCCGAGGAGCCTTTGGCGTTGATGATCGGAAGTGACTTTTTACCGTTGGTGGTCGTGTTCATTTTTCTTCCTCATTCGCCTTCTTGAGCAATCGCCATCACGTCGTTTTGAACGGGGGGTGCAATGCGCACGACGCCGTCCTTGGTTTTCTTGCCGAGTTGCATGAGCCCGGGAGCGGGCTTTATTTCTTCTACTTGCGCGGGGGGTGCTTCATACGCGGCGAGCTTGGCGCGCAGCGTTTCGATTTGGGCGACCATGGCCACGTCGGTCATGCGGCGCGCGGCGAGCTGCGAGGTGCGGAGCTCGAGGAGCTCGAGCCGTTTCCTGTCGATCGCGTGCGCGAGATCGCGTTTCTTCTTCGACTGATCGCTGAGCCGCTCTTCGTGGAGCGAAAGCGCATGCGTGTACGTACGAACGCGAATCTTGATCGACCCGCCGGGCTTGTTCGCGTCGATGTCGTGAAGCGCGGCGTAGGGCGTCTTGCTGGCTTCGACGACCGAATCGATCATGCCGTAGGTGACGGCGTCGTGGCCGCACTTGAAGCTCGATAGGTCGAGGAGCACGACGTTCGGGTGGTGCGCGGCGAACGCGGCCGCCCAAACTTTTTGCGCGCTGTTGGCCGAGTAGTTCTCGGGCCAGATGTGATTGAGCTCGAGCGGCGACTTGATGGCCCCGCTCTTCAAGTCTTCTTGATAGTAGCGATCGAGGTATGCGCGATCCTTCGGGATCGAACGCATGCTCAAGATCGGATACCCGAGCACCTGGAACTCTTCCGGGATGCCGTGGTTCAAGCCTGGATCCGAGTGATACGGGCGGCCGATCATCAAGATGGCGACGCGGTCTTCGGATTCGACCGTCTCGAGGATGGCGCGGCCTTTTTCTTGGACGTCTTGGTCCCATTGCTCGAGGGCTTTGACGGCCTCGCGCGCGGCGTGATCGCTTTCGTCTTCGGTGACGCCGAGGCGCGAGCCCCACATCTCGAACATGCGGCGCGCGGTGAGCGTGGGCTCCGCGAACGACACGGCTGGATCGAGGTATTCGATTCCGCGCTGCGCGAAGAAGTCGACCTCTTTCGTGAACGCCGCCTTCATGACCTCCGGCGCGCCGGCGACGATGGGGCACGTGGCGTTGTCCATCGTGTCGGCGACGAAGTTGAGGACGTGCGTGATGATGGGGAAGAAGATGTACTTGAGCGGCTTCTTCTCGGTGTGATGCGTGAAGAGAAGGTTGTGTACGTGCGCCTGCGCGACCTTGCTCGGGAAGCACGGGTCGATCGAGCCGTACTTGCCGCCGGCGACCCACATGTCTTCGCTGGTTTCGTCGGAGAAGACGACGTTCTGCTTCTGAAGCCCGATGGCCTCGAAGTACGTGCGGAAGAACGGACCGGTCGAGTACAAATTCAAAACGCGCGGAATGCCGATGCGCACGCTGCGGCGCGCGGCCCACGACTCGGGCGACGAGCGCTTGAACGGACGCTTGATGGCCGTGCGGCGGACGCCGAAGATGCCCTTCTTCACTTCGACGTCGTCGACGAGTGCGCCGTTTTCGGGCACCGGGAGCGGCTTGTAGAAGTGCGAGAAGGCCTTGTTGGCCTCGTACGAGACCATGTTCGGATACTGCTGCGCGATCGCTTTGCGCTCGGCGACGAGGGCGAGCATCGCTTCTTTCGATTCGACGGTGCCCTTCTCACACGAGAAGCCGGCGATGTATCGCGAGGTCGTGCCGTTCGGGCGTTTGGTGTCGATGAACGTGCGCTTGCAGTTGTTCGGGCAGAAGTGGCACGTCGTTTCGTCGTCGTTCTTCGTGGTGTATTCGAGGTCGATCGACGCTTGGATGCCGATGAACGTCGATTTCCCTTTGCGCGTGACGACGCGGCGCGTCTCCATCGCGGCGCCGATCGCGCCCGCTTCGCCCGTGTGCGGGTGCACGAACACTTCGGCGTTCGGGACGCGCTCTTTGATGTAGTCGACCTGGGCTTTGACGGCGGCGAGGTTGTATTGCGTGCCGCCCTGCAAAACGAATTTGCGGCCGAGCGAAGCCATGCGTGGGATCTGAACGACGTACTGCCAGACGTTCTTCGGGAGCACTTGCGCGAGGCCCGCGAGCATCTCCTCTTTGCTGAAGCCTTCCTTCTGGAAGTTGACGCGGTCGGTGTCGAGGAAGACGGCGCAGCCGTACGAAAACTTCGGCGCGAGCTCCGCTTTGAAAGCGACGTCGGCGAATTCGGTGACGGGGACGCCGAACGAATCTGCGGTGGCTTGGAGGAGCGTGCCGTTGCCAGCCGAGCACGAGTTCGACAACCGGAAATTCTGAATGTCGCCGTTTTTCATGAACAAGACTTTGATGTCTTGCCCGCCGATGTCGCAGATGACATCGACGTCGCCGAAGAAGTGCACCGCGCTCATCATGTGCGCGACGGTCTCGACGATGTTGACGTCGCTCTGAACGCACTCTTCGAGAACGTCGGCGGCGTAGCCCGTTGCGCCGAAGCCCATGACTTCGAGCGTTGCGCCTTGATCGGTGACGTACGATTGGAGATTCGCGAGGAGCTCTTTGGCGTCGGCGATCGGGTTGCCCTTCGAGAGCTGGTAGGCCTTCGTGAGGATGTTGCCCGTGTCGTAGTCGACGATGACGGCTTTGCTCGACGTCGAGCCGCCATCGAGACCGATGACGCCTTTGACGACTTGGCCGGGCTCGAACTTCGCGCCCTCGAATTTCGGAATGGCATAGAGCTCGCGGAAATCGACGAGCTCTTGCGGGGTGCGCGACAGCGGCGGGCCGGCGGTTTCGCCGAGGCGCGCTTTGCGGCCCGTCGTGATGTATTCGCTGAGAGCTGCGGTGTCTTTGAGCCAGCCGACGGATTCGTCTTCGTGCATGCCGTACATGACGGCGCCGAACGCAGCGTAGAGGTCTGCGTTTTTCGGGACGAAGATGAGCTCGTCGATGGGGACGTCTTTCGGATAGTCGTAGCCACGGTCTCGCCACGTTTGCGGAATGCGCAGGCGCCAGCATTGCTGGAGGAACTTGAGGTAGGTGTTCGGGCCGCCGAGGAGGAGCACCTTGTGCTTCAGCGTGTTGCCGCGCGTGAGCACCGAGAGGTTTTGCATCACGATCGCATCGGCGAGCGAGTTCAACACTTCGTGTGAAGGGATGCCGCTCTTGATGAGATTGACGATGTCCGTCTCGGCGAAGACGCCGCACTTCGCAGCGACGTGGTGGAGCTTCGACGGATCGAACTCGAGCGTTTTGATCATCTCCGGCGGCGCGTTGACCTTGAGGAAGCACTTGTCGATCGTCGCGCCCGTGCCCGAAGCGCACTTGTCGTTCATCGATGCGAGCGCGGTCTTGCCGACGTTGCCTTGCACCTCGGCTTCTTCGGGCTCGGGCGTTTCGCCTTCGAGCTCGTGGCCGGGGTTCGCCGCGGCGAGGACTTTCTTCTTGCCGGACTCTTTGAAGATGATGAT
>JBBSFE010000036.1:0-45982 GCA_038239005.1 Polyangiales bacterium | reverse complement strand
TGCCCATCGGGATTCAACACGCCCATCTTCGTGAGCTCGGCCGCTTTCGTGTCATGCACCGCATGCGGCTGCAACTTGCGCAACACGGGTTGCGCACCGGGCACGCTCACCGCGCACAACAACGGCTCGTGCGGCGGCAACTCGCAAGCGTTCCCCATGAACGGGTCGTGCAACGTTCCCACCGGCACGTACGGCTCGGTCGATTTCCAGCCGGGCGAAGCCGGCGCGGTCGTATGCGCCACCGATGCAGCGACGCCGAACGCGTTTCTCTTGAGCAAGCAGCTCGTCTGCTGCAAATAGGACTTCATGAAAAGGGTCCTTGGAGCGTTCGCGCTCGCGGTCGCTTGTAGTCCTGCACCTTCGCCCGTCACCGCCACGCCAACGTCGTCGTCGAGCGCATCGAGCGCGCATGTCGTGGTCGCGCCACCCGCGCCGATGGATGACGAGGCCATCGCACACGCCGGGCAAGCGTACGTCGACCTCATCGTCAAAATTTCTCCAGAGACGGCGACACAGCTCGGGCTCCACGATCGCGACGAAGAGCTCGATGACCGCACGCTCGCCGGGTTCGAGCGCGACGTCGGTCTCGAGGACGCCATGCTCAAAGACCTAAAGACGCGCTTCGCGTCGCCGCACGCGTCGCGAGCGTCGCTGACCGATCTCGCCATCATCGAGCATGCGCTCGCGGTCGACGTCGCGATGAAGCGCGCGCAAGATCCTTTGCGCCGCAAACCGGACACCTACATGGGCCCGATGAACGCGCTCTTCTTGATGACGGCGCGCGAATACGCGCCGGCGGCCGAGCGCTCGCAGAAAGCTCTCGTGCGCATCGAGAAGATCCCCGCGCAGCTCGAAGAAGCGAAGAAGAACCTGAAAGACCCACCGAAGGTGTGGACGCAAGTCGGCATCGAAGCCGCGGGCGGCGCCAAACAGTTCTTCGACGACGAACGCGGCCCGCTGACGTCGGCGCTTCCGCAAGAGAAAGACCGCATCGAAACGGCCCTCGCGGGCGCCAAAAAAGCATATGCAGACTACAAGCAATTCCTCGAGAAGACCGTGCTCCCGCGCAGCAACGGCGACTACGCAGCCGGTGGCGAGCTCTTCGATTTCCTGCTGAAGCAAGACTTCTTCCTGACGGAGAGCGCAGGCGATCTCGTCGCAATCGGCGAGCGCATCTTCACCGAAACGAACGCGCAAATGCTCGAGGTCGCGAAACGCATCGATCCGAAAGCCACAGCGTGGCCGTTGGTCGTCGCGAAAGTGAAGTCGCATCACCCGACGGCCATCGCGCTCCTTCCGAGCTATCGCGCCGAGCTTTCGCGCGCACGACAGTTCCTCGTCGACAAAGACGTCGTCACGCTTCCCGAAGGTGATGATTGCTCGGTGATCGAGACGCCGCCGTTTCAGCGCTCGACGATCACGGCCGCGTACGATCAGCCGCCGCCGTTCGATTCGGTCACCAAAGGTTTGTTCTTCGTCACGCCGATCGATCCGAAAGCATCGAAGACCGAGCAAGAGTCGATGCTCCGCGAAAACGATCACGGCGATCAGGTCGACACCACCACGCACGAGACGTATCCCGGGCATCACCTTCAGCTTTCGATCGCCCGTCGTCATCCATCCGTCGTTCGCAAAGCCACGGGCCCCGCGATTTTCGCCGAAGGTTGGGCGCTCTATGCGGAAGAGCTCATGAGCGAGCTCGGCATGTACACCGACGAGGAGCGATTGATGCAGCTCGAGTGGACGCTCGTGCGCGCGGCGCGCATCGTCATCGACGTCGGCCTGCATACCCGCGGCATGAAGTTCGACGACGCCGTCGCCTTCCTGACGGACAGAGTGCACCTCGAACGCCCGCTCGCGCTCTCCGAAGTGAAACGCTACACCGAGACGCCCACGCAGCCTTCGAGCTACCTCATCGGCCGCCAGAAAATCATGGCGATCCGCGAGCGCGCCAAAAAGGAATGGGGCGCGAGCTTCACGCTCAAGCGCTTCCACGATGCCGTCCTCTCACACGGAACGATCGCGCCGGGCCTCGTCGAGGCCGAGATGTTCAAAAACGAATGACGGCGTCGAACGTTGCCGCCGCGGCGCGTTTCGATTTCGGCGCAGTGAAATAGAGAATCACGCCCGCAACGATGCACGCGCCCGCAACGACCAGCGTGACGTCAGCGCCCGTGCGATACGCGATGCCTTCGGACTTGGTGCCGGGGTTTTGGTAGTTCGGCTCGCTGGGAGTGTTGTACTGGTTTGCGAGATCGATCGAGTGCACGCCCGCGAAGACGCCGAACCCGGCGAGCCCAACGGCCGCGCCAAAGAGCACGTAGCTCACGAGGCGCTGGGCAGGCACGCTCGTGTGGTCGGCTTCGCCTCCGCGATGCGAGAGCGTGAGGTCGACGACCGCGGCGTCAGGCCCGTCGACCTCGACGCGGTTGCTCCACGTCTCGTAGCCAGGCGATGACGCATCGACTTGATGCGCGCCAAGCGCGACGCGCACATCGGTGAGATCGTGCGCGACGAGCGCCACGGGTTTGTCGTCGACGAGGACGGTTGCGCCTGCAGGTGCGACGCGAACGCGCAGGGTGCCTAGGTGTTTGCGCACGCCTTCCAGCGACGTGCGTGCGGTCGTGAGCTCGTCGGTGGTGGCGGTCGAATCTTCGGCGATGAAGTGCGTGAGGTCTTGCTCGGCTTGCACGACCTCGCCGACTTGTGCGCGCGCGATGCCGAGGTCGAGCAAAATGCTCGGATGCGGAAAGAGCTTGTACGCGAGCACGAACGCATCGCGCGCCTCGGCCCAGTGTTGCTTTTGCAGGGCACCGACGCCGTGCCTAAACGCGGCGCGTGATTGCTCGCGCTGCTGCGAATCCGTGGGCTCCTCGGGGCGGACGTCTTGCGCGCGCGCGACGCTCGTCACGGCGAGAAACGATAGAGCTAGAAAACCGAGAGCCCGCATTCCGACGCTTGTTAGTTCGTCGACACCGCGCCGAGCCACACGGTGGTGACGCTGCCGAGGTCGCTTTGGAGCCAGTAAAGCGCGCCGCCCGACACGGCTTTCAAATATTTGATGGTGAGGTTGATCTTGTCGCCGTTTTGCCCGGTGTCGTTGTCGAACGAGATCGAGAGCGCGGGCGCGCCGCCGAAGAATGCGCTCGTCACGTCGATCGCGGTGAGCTTCCACGGGCCGGTCGTGGGCGCGTCACTGAAGAGATCGACCTCGATGGTTGTCGTGGCGCCGACGGCGAGCTTGATGCCTTTCGTTTTGACGAGCTTGCCGCTCACGGCAACCGTGATGGTGTCCGGCAAGGCGGGCGCCGAGTTGAAGTACGCGCTCGCGCCATTCGGCTGACACGGATCATGGCTCGCGGCCGCCGCTTGATTGGACCACGTACGTTGCACGAGGTTGTCAAAACCGGTCGGTTTGTAGAACGCACCAGGAAACCCCGCGCACAAGTCGCCGACTTCACCGCCTGCGAGCATCTCCCACGCGTGGCTATCGGCGTCGACGGTGATGTAGTTCGGTTTGAGGCCGGGCAGCGGATCGATCGCCGCCTCGATGACCTCGTGCGAAGCCTCGGCGGTCATCTCGTCGGCGAGTGTGATGCTCGTGACCGGCGGATCACATCGCGGAACGATCGCGTAGACGACGTTCGACGAAGCCGAGAGCGGATATGCATCGTGGTAGCCCTGAAACTCGAAGCAGCTCGTGCCGCCGCCCGAAGTGACGGCCGTCGGCTTGGGATAGAAGAGCGTGTAGATCGTGTTCGCGTCGGGTTTCGGAAACGTGGTGTCGTTTTGAATTTTATTCGTGAGCCACGCTTGCACGTCGGCGTCGGTGAGCGTCGCGACCGCGTCTTCCGCCGCGTGATAGGTGACGGCCGTGAGCGGGCCAACGCCGTACTCGCTCGTTGTCGCGCTCCAGTAAGCGGTGTTCGCCGCAATCTGCGTCGCGAACGTGTCGACCGATGCTTGGAGCGTGTCGTTCTGAAAGCTGATCGCAACGAGCTTCGGCGCGGCCAGCACCGCGCCATTTCCTTGAACGACTTGAGGCAGTGCCGTGTGTGCCGCGGGTTGAAAGGCAGGGAGCTCATCGATGATGCCGGCGTCACCCGAATCGGCTGGGTCACCTCCGCCGCCATCGCATGCCGCCGCCGCGACGCAAAGCACGAGGAGCGCACAGCGATTGGAAGTCACACCTCTTAATAGCGCGGTTCGGTCGTGAAGTGGCTGCTTGGCTGCGGATTTCCGGTGTGCCGAACACCGCCGCTCCCGACGTTACGCCGCTGCTGGTGGCGGTGGCCTGCATCGGCGACGAAAACGTCGTCGGCGAGCTCGATCATGCCGTTGTCGGTGGGCTTGGGCGTGGCGATGGTCGTGGGTTGCGAAGGTTGGAAATCGGTCGGCTCGGCGGCGACCGTCGGAGCGGGTTTCGGGTGGTGAAGCGCAATCGCAATCGCGATGGCCGACACGAACACGCCGAGCGACGCAACGACGAGACCTGCGCGCGGAACGAGACCGCCCACACGTGTGTGCGTGCCTGCGGTGAGCGCGTTTTGCGTCTGATACATTTCGATGGGCGCGCCGAGCTGCGCGCGTGGAGCTTCCGTTGCTTGCCCGAGAGCACGCCACGCTTGTTGCATCTCGCGCGCCGTCGCAAATCGGTCCGCGGGTTTGCGCGAAAGCGCCTTCGCGACGAGCGCATCGAGCCCGGGCGGGATCGCAACGACCGCACAATCACGGATCCGCCTGGCGCGCCCCTCGAGCTTCGCGGCGAGGATGGCCATCTGCCCCGTGGCGTCGAACGCGATGCGCCCAGAAAGCGCTTCGAAAATCACCATTGCGAGCGAATAAATGTCGGCGCGACCATCGACGTCGGATGCGCCGCGAATTTGCTCGGGCGCCATGTACGAAACGGTTCCGACCGACTCACCCGTGACGGTGAGCTTCGGCCCATCGCTTGCGTCGAGCTTGCACACACCGAAGTCGAGAATCATCGCGCGCTCGACACCTTCGGGCACCCAACCATGCGCGGGCGTGTGACCGGGAAGCGTGGACGCTTCGACGTGCTCCATGAAAATATTGGCAGGCTTCAAGTCGCGATGAACGACGCCCGCGTTGTGTGCGTCGGTGAGCGCGGAGAGGACGTCGTCGACGAGTCGCTCGACCTCGGGCCAATGGAGCGCGCGTCGCTCTCGCAATCGCGTTGCGAGCGCTTCGCCGTGAAGCCGGCGCATGACGAGATAGAGCTCGCCATCCTCTGTGCGATCGACTTCGTACACTTCCGGCACGTAGATGCTTCGGATGCGACGCGCCGCAACGGCCTCGCGTTCGAGACGCGCCATCAGCGTGTCGTCGACGATGCGATGGCTCACCACTTTGATGGCGACCTCGCGTTCGTCCTCGATGCGTTTGGCGGCGAAGACCTCGCCCATGCCGCCCCGGCCGATGCTCGCGATCAGCAGGTATTTCCCACGCAGTACGGCTCCGGGTCCTAGATCCACCTACGCCAAAGCCCAGTTGAGTTGATCGTGTCGCAACGGCTTCGCAATCGACCCGCGGCAGCGTGACGACACCGGCGGGGCCGGCGCGTGGATGGTCCCAGAAAGGGCAAGCCGCCAGGTTTCTGCCGCCAGCGCAACTTCGCTCAAAAATTTAGCGGCCCGCCCGCCCTTGTCTCGCTGCCGCGGGTCGAACGCCACGCAACGGCAAGACTCGCTTGCTTCAAGTGACGTCCGCATTATCGAGAAGGCTATCAGGGCACGAGCTCGGTCGCTTCTTCGATCTCGACGAGAAGTGGGACCTCGACCGTGGAGCGGTAATTCGGCACGTCGTAGCGAACTTCGTAGCCGCGCGTTCCGCGGAAAAAGAAGCACGATTTGCTCGTGTAGACGGGCACCGGAGGGAGTGTGAACGACGACTCGACCTCGACGCCGGCATACTTGCCGAGGCACATGGCGGGCTTGTCGCCGCCTTTCGAGAACGTTCCACCTTTCGCGAGCACGTTCTTTTCGATCGCGGCGAGGAGGAGTCGACCGAACTCGTGAACGCTGTCGGTGATGGGGTTTTCTACGGCGCCGAACGTGACGACTTCGTCTTCGCCGCCTCCAAAGTTGCGCGAGACGATGAGCGTGGAGCCATCGAGCGCTTTGACGGCGAAGTCGGCTGGGTAGTGAATCTTGAGAAGGCCGTTCGTCGTGACGCTCGTTTCGCTGAGCGTTACGGTCGCACGGGGCGTCGTGGTCGAGCCGGGCGTGGCCGTCGTGGTGTACGCCGCATAAGGCGCGTAGCTCGGCGAGTAAGTCGAGTGTGCGCGCGACGCACGCGTGAAGCCGATGATCACACCCGCGACGAGCGGAATGCCGATGAGCACCACGATCATCGCACCGACGACGAGGAGCACGATCAAGACCGTGTTGTCCTTCTTCGGCGGAGGCGGCTGCTGATACGGCGGCGGATACGGGTACATCTTTCGAACCTCAGGCGCGCGCGCGCAAATCGTTCTTCAAAACTTTGCCCGTCGGGTTGCGTGGGAGAGCGTCGATGAAGGCGTATTCGCGCGGCACTTTCGGACCGGCGATGCGCTCGCGGAGAAATTGTTTGAGCTGACCTTCGTCGATGCGTTCGCCCGAGCGCGCGACCACGAACGCTTTCACACGCTCGCCCCACTCGTTGTCGGGCACGCCGACGACTGCGGCTTCGAGAACCTGCGGGTGCTCTTCGAGAGCGCCTTCGACCTCCGCGGGGTACACGTTCACGCCGCCGGTGATCACCATGTCGCGTTTACGTCCCTCGATGAAATATCTTCCATCGGAATCGACGCGAGCGAGATCGCCGACGCTGAAATATCCGGAGTGCATGCTGTCGCGTGTCGCTTCTTCGTTGCCGTGGTACCCGGCAACGAGCATGGCGTTCTTCACGTAGAGCTCGCCGATGGTGCCGTCTTTTACGCGGTTTTTCTGATCGTCGAGCAGGAGCACGTCGTTACCAGCAACGACGCGCCCGATGGTGCCGGGCGCGGCGCGCAAATCGGCGGGGGTCGCGAGCGTGACGAGGCCTGTCTCCGTTGCGCCGTAGAAATTGTAGAGGATGTCGCCGAGAGCATCCATCGCGGCTAGCGCGACGGGCGCGGGGAGTTGCGCGCCGCCAGAGAAAATCGCGCGGAGCGAACGTGTGCGGCGCGCGCGAATCGCTTCGGGGCCGATCGCGAGCAAGCGATTGAGCATCGTCGGGACCATGGCGGTCGTGGTGACACGCTCGCGCTCGACGAGATCGAGGAACGACTCGGGTTTGAATTCGTCCGCGATGACGACCGTGCCGCCGACGAGGTGGGTCATCGTCAAAAATCCGAACGCGGTCATGTGATAGAGCGGGCACACGACGAGGTGGATGTCGTCCGTGCGAATGGGCGTCGACGCGATGAACTCGAGGATCTGCACGAACATCTCGCGCGGAAATTTGCGCACCGCGCCTTTGGGTTTGCCCGTCGTGCCGGAGGTGTACGTGACGACCGCAGCCGCTTCGTCGTCTGTTGCGAGCTCGCGGCGCTCATCGGAGAAAAAATCTTCGTAGCGCGCGCAACCCGGAACCTCACCGCCGACCGCAACGAACCGATCACGCGGCAGATCTACCTTGGAAAGGACCTGTTCGATCGTGGGCGCGAGCTCTTGATCGAAAAACACGAATCGCGCGCCGGAATTTTGGACGAGGTACGCGAGCTCTTGCGGCGTTGACCGCCACGAAACGGCAACGCCCGCCGCGCCCGAGCGACCGGCTGCCGCGCCGAGCTCGATGAACTCGGGACGGTTCTTCATCATCAAGAGGATACTTTGCTTGCGCTCGAGCCCGCGCGCGAGAAGACCGGAGCCGAGGCGGTCGATGCGCTCGTCGAGCTCGGCGTAGGTGGTGGAACGGCCGCGAAACCGAATCGCGACGCGGTCAGGCTGGTTCTGCGCGTGGAGCGTGTAGACCGCCGTGGGGTTTTGGTAATCGCGCGAGAGCATGCGGACCATCGCGCCTATGCCCGACGGCCGCAATTCCCACATCAGCCCCGTGCTGGAGGCCATGTGCCACGCCGCTCGCATGCGCGCCGGCGACTCCGCCAGGCGACTCTTCCACGCCTCCCATCGACCCGGTGCCATGTTACACCTTCTACCATGGCGGAGGGTTCAGAGAAGCGGCTCGCAGACCGCGCCGCAATCACGTTGCGAGTCGACTACAAGCGACTCAATACGTTCTTTGCAGACTACACGAAAAATATTTCGAAGGGCGGCACCTTCATCAAGACGGTGAAGCCGCTCGACATCGGCACCGAGTTCGTCTTCGTGCTCTCGCTTCCCGCCAACGAGACGCAAATCAAGCTGCGCGGGAAAGTGATTTGGATCACGACCGAAGCCCAAGCAGAGGTCGCAACGACGCCCGAGGGCAAGACGCCCGGCATGGGTATTCGATTCCTCTTCACCGACGACTCGGAGCGCATCGGGCTCGACGACATCGTGGAGCGCCTCATGGCCGAGGCGCTTGGCGAACATATCTCGGGAAAGCTCCTGGCTCGCAAACCTGAAGAGTGAGCCCTATGTTGAGGTTATGGATTTCGAGACCGAAATCGAGCGACTGAAGAAGGAACGAAACGCCATCATCCTGGCGCACTACTACCAGGACAGCGACATCCAAGACGTCGCCGACGTGATTGGCGATTCGTTGCAGCTTGCGCAGGCTGCAAAAAAAACGACCGCGGACGTGATCTGTTTTGCGGGCGTCCACTTCATGGCGGAGACAGCGAAGATCCTCAATCCGGATCGCATCGTCGTCCTTCCGGATTTGACGGCAGGTTGCTCGCTCGCCGATGGGTGCCCCGCGGATCGATTTCGCGCGTGGCGCGAGCGGAACCCGGGCGCGGCGGCGATTTCGTACATCAACTGCTCGGCCGAAGTGAAAGCGCTCTCGGACTACATTTGTACGTCGTCGAACGCGGAGAAGATCGTGAACGCCGTGCCGCGCGAGCAAACGATTTTGTTCGCGCCCGACAAGAACCTCGGGCGGTTCCTCGAGAAGAAGCTCGATCGCCCGATGAAGCTCTGGCAAGGCAGCTGCATCGTCCACGAGACGTTCAGCGAGCGAAAGCTCATCGCGCTGAAAACGCGTTACCCTGACGCCGAGATCCTCGCGCACCCGGAATGCGAAGACTCCGTGCTCGCCATGGCGGACTACATCGGCTCCACGACGGGCATCTTGAAGTATGCGGTCTCGAGCCCGAAGAAAGAATTCATCATCGCAACCGAAGCGGGGATTTTGCATCAAATGCAAAAGCAGGCGCCGGAGAAAACCTTCATCCCCGCCCCGCCCGAAGGCAACTGCGCGTGCAACGAATGCCCGCACATGCGAAAGAACACGCTCGAAAAAGTGTACCTCTGCCTACGCGATCTCGAGCCGCGCCTCGAAATGGACCCCGACCTCCTCGCCCGCGCACGCATCCCGATCGAACGCATGCTCGCGCTCAGCGCCTGACCCAGTCGTTGATGCAGGCCGTGTGGATACCGCCGGCGGAGTCGGACCAATGGACTTCGGTGCCCGCGCGGTAGCGTTTGCCGCACACAGCGCAGTCGCCGCCGAGGGGGCTCTCGATGATCGGGGGGATTTCGACGCGTGCGTTTTTCTTGGAGCTCGGGCGGCGTGGGCGTGGGGTCGATCGGGGCGTCGGGCGTGGTGTCTTCCGACGCGGGGCCTCGCGTTCCTTGATTTCGAGATCGTGCTCGCGAATCAGCTTCGCGGCGGCGAGGGCGGCGTTGCGGGCTTCGTGCATGTTGGGCGATGCCGTGAGCGCGAGCAGCTTCTGGAGACGATCGATGACGGTGGCCATGCGTTTTGCATCATAGCGGTCTAATCTCGGATCCATGCAGCGCAGTACCGTCGTCCGCGGGACGGCTCTTTCTTTGGTTTTTGCCGGCATGTTTATGGCGTGCGGCGCGCGCACGGGACTTTTTTCGCCGCCTCCTCCGCAAGACGCCACCACCGGCGACACCGCATTCGATCACACGGGCGATGGGCCGCTCTTCGAAGGCGGGCCGCTCGATGTCGTCACCGATTGCCCGGACTCGAGCACCTACTGCGATCCGGCCGACTCCGGTTACCTCTTCGCGTGCGGGCAGAAAGTGTTTCAGTGCAGCTCGCTCGAGCTTTGCGAAAAGGGCCAGTGTGTGAACCCGTGCGTCGACACGCTCGGGCAAGACACCTCGAACGGCTGCGAGTTCTACATGGCCGAGATGGACATGACGCCCGAGGCCTCGGGTGTTTGTTACGCCATCTTCATCGTCAACCAATGGAAGACGGGCGAGCCCGCGAAGATCCAAGTCGACCTCGACGGCAGCGTGCTTCCGATCGCGCAGTTCGCGCGCATCCCGAGCGGCAAAGGCACGAGCGTCGTCTACAACGCTTACGACGAGACCAAGGGCCTGCCACAAAACGAAATTGCCGTTTTGTTTCTCTCGCGCGATCCAGCGGGCGATAGCGATCCGAATCCGACCGAGCCGCGCAAGCTCGCAGCGTGTCCGTCGGGCATCACGCCCGCGGTGAATGCCGATGCGTCGCTTCACGGGACGGGCACGGCGAAGGCGTTCCACATCAAGACGAACGTGCCCGTCGTGGCGTACTCGATGCTTCCGTTCGGCGCGGGTCGCGCGCGCGTCACCGGCGCGACGCTCATGCTGCCGACCAACGTCTGGGGTGACAACTACGTCGCCGTGAATGCATACGATGCGCCGACGAGCTTCACCGAAGATCGCGCCGGGCCAACGATGATGATCATCGCGCAACAAGACTCGACGACGGTGACGATCAAACCCGTCGCCGACATCCTCGCCGGCGGCACGCTCCCCGCGATTTCAGCCGGCAAATCAGGCTCGTTCGTGCTGAACCACGGCGAGTACGCGCAGTTCACGCAACCCACGGCGCTCACGGGCAGCGCGATTCAAGCGTCGGGCCCAATCGCCGTCGTCGGCGGGTCGACGCTCATGGACGTTCCGCTCAATCACATCCGCGCAGACAGCGCACACCAACAGCTGCCGCCGATCAAATCGCTCGGCCACGAGTATGTCGCCGTTCGATATCGCTCGCGCGATCTCGTCATCGAAGAGTATTCGCCGTATCGCGTCGTTGGCGTCGCCGCGGGTACGACGTTGAGCTACGAGCCGTCGACACCTCCAGGCGCACCGACGACGCTCTCCGCGGGTCAGGTCGTGGAATTCATTCCGAACACGCCGTTCGTCGTGCACAGCCAAGACGCCGCGCACCCGTTTTACATGGCGCAATACATGACGGGCGGCGAGCCCTACGACGGCACGGGCGACCCCGAGTTCGTGAACGTGATCGCACCCGAACAATTCTTGCCGCGCTACACGTTCTTCACGGACCCTACGTATCCGGAAACGAACCTCGTCATCATGCGCGTGAAAGACGCGACGCTCGGCTTTCCCGACGTGAACCTCGACTGCGCCGGCACGCTCTCCAGCTGGACGGACGTCGGCACGAGCGGGAGGTTCCAATTCACGCGCGTCGATCTCTCGACCGGAAACTTCCAAGCGAACGGCCCCTGCGACAACGGCGTCCACACGATCGAAGCCACCTTCTCGAGCGACGCCGCCGCGTCCACCCCCAAAATCGGCATGACGATCTGGGGCTGGGGCAGCGGCGCGACGCTGCAAGCCGACATCGAAGACGATCCGAAGTTCACGCGGTGGGTCAGCTACGCCTACCCGGCCGGCGCCGACATCCTGGACCTCAACACGGTCGTCTTTCCCGCGAAGTGATCTGAGATTCAATCATCGGGTGCAACGGAGTCCGGCAGGCTGGCGTCCGTCGGTGTGTCGGGCACGCATGTCGATTGGCCCGCGCCCGTTACGTCGAGCGGCGCGGTGCCAAGCTCGGTCGTCGTCTTCGTGACCGTGTCGAACGAGCTCACCACGTTGCTCTCGAACGCGTAGAAGAGCCCGCCGAAGAAAGCGAGCGCCTGCGCGCCGCCGCCTTGCGCGTTCACGCTGTAGGTCTGCATGATGCTCGCGGTCTTAGGGTCGAGCTCGTACAGCGTGGGTGTTGCGACGTCTTGCAAATAGTAGAGCGTGCCGTCGCCGTTGGAGGTCATGTCGCCGAACGTCGATACGCCGGGCGCGCCGATGACGGTGAACGTTCCTGCTTTGGTATCGAAGAGGCCGAGGTCGGGGCTGCCGAGGATGTAGAGGCTAGTGTCGTCGAGGGTCGTGCCGACGAACGAAAGCGCGAAGTCGTTGAAGCCGGGCGCGGGGTTCGCCGTCCAGTTGTCGACCTCGATGCACGATGCGTCCGTCGTGCTGGCGCGATAGAGCTTGCTGTTGGCGACGACCCACGCGACGCCATGGCGATCGACCGTCATGTGCGTCGGCGATGACGTGCACGTGAGGTTGCCCACGAGAGTGAACGTGAAGCTCGGCGGCCAGAAGCTGTAAAGCGCGCCGCCCGTCCCCGTAACGTAGATGAGCGTTGCTTCCGTTGGGCAGTTGCCGGTGGCATCGATGACAACGACCTCTTCTTCGCGTGCGTCCTCGGCGCGGACGTCCTCGGTGCGAACGTCTTCGGCCTGCGCTTCGAAGGGCACGAGCAAACCGGTGCGCGCGCCACACTGCGCCGAAAAAATCAGCGCACCGGCAACGCCCAATGCCCAAGGGAGAGTGCGCGTCAGCACGAGATCGCATTTCATAACACGCCGCGCTCGTCAGCGCGCGTGCGCGACGGTTATGGAAATGAGCTCTAGATGTCCGTCATGAACGTGGTGATCACGTAGTCGGCGCAGAAGATCGTGACGATGCTGGCGACGACGGCTTTCGCGGTTGCTTCGCCGACGCCGCGGGCGCCGCCCGTCGCGTAGAAACCTTTTTTACAGCAGATGGTGCTGACGAGGGCGCCGAACGCGGTCGCTTTGACGACGCACATCTGGATGTCGCGCCACGTCAAAAATTGGCGGATGCGATCGACGAAGAGGCCCGGGTCGATGCCTTGCCACATGACGCCGACGATCCACGCGCCGAACATGCCGGCGATGCCGAAGACGATCGCGAGCATCGGCGCGACGATGATGCTCGCAAGGACGCGCGGCACGACGAGGTATTGAACGGGGCTCACGCCCATCGTGGTGATGGCGTCGATCTGTTCGGTGACGCGCATGTTGCCGAGCTCGCTCGCCATCGTGCTGCCCGCACGCGCGGTGAGCACGACCGACGCGAGCACCGGCGCAAGCTCACGTGCGAGCGCGAGCGACACGACGCCGCCGACCATGTTCTCCGCCGAAAATTGGCGGAAGCCGACGATCGTGCTGACGGTGAACGCCATCCCGGTAAAGATGCCGACGAGGGCGACGATGAACGTCGAGCCGGCGCCGATGAAATCAAGCGCCGCGAAAATCTGTGCGATGCGAAACGGCGGCCGCACGAGCCACGTCGCCGCCTTGAAGCCGAGCGTGACGGTACCGCCGACGTCGTCGAGCATGTCGAGAACGGGCGCGAATACCGTGAGCGCGATCGCCTTCGCGCTCGACCCGCTTTGCTCCTCGTCTTCCATGCTGGGGTTCGCTGCCATTATGGCTCGCGGTAAAAGCGGGGCACGCGGCGGGAGATGGCCGTGAGGACTTCCCAGGGGATTGCGCCAATCGCGTCGGCGATTTCGTCTGCGCTGATGGCGTCTTTTCCGAGCGGACCTTCTTGTGCGCCGAGCACGACGGCTTCGTCGCGGAGGGCGGCACCTTCGATGTCGGTGACGTCGATCATCGTCATGTCCATCGAGACCGCGCCGACGATCGGTGCGCGCTTTCCGCGAACGAGCACGTGGCCGCGATTGGTGAGCGCGCGCGGGAGCCCGTCGGCGTAGCCCATCGGGATGGTCGCGATGCGTGAGGGCCGCGAAGTTTTGTAGAGAGCGCCGTAACCGATGGAGCTGCCGGTCGGGAGATCACGAAGCGACACGATTTCGGTGCGCACGCGCATCGCCAGACGGAGATCGGTCGTGAGCGGCGTGCCATCGACGCGAGGCGAGACGCCAAATACCGCGATGCCCGGACGCACCGCATCGAGGCGCGCGGATTCGTGGAAGAGCGCAGCGCTGTTTGCGGCGTGCCGAATCGGCGGGCGAATGCCGTGGCGCGCAAGAAGCGCGGTTGCCTCGTCGAACAAAACCATTTGCTCCGTGGTTGCTGCTTCGCCGCTCTCGGCGCACGCGAGGTGCGTCATGAGCCCCGAGATTTCGATCTCGGGAAAATTCGCGAGCTCGAGCGCCAGCGCGGGGAGCGCTTGCATCGTCACGCCGAGGCGCGCCATGCCCGTGTCGATCTTGAGGTGCACACGCACGGGCCCCGCGACCTCGCCGCTGCGAACGAGGCGCGCGAACGATTCGATTTGCGACACGTCGTAGACGACGGGCGTGAGCGCGCGCGCGAGGACTTCGGCGTGAGCGCTCGGGTAGTGGCCGCCCATGACGAGAATCGGCGCGACGATGCCCGCTTCGCGAAGCTCCACACCCTCTTCGAGAAGCGCGACACAAAACCCATCGGCGCCTGCGCGCTCGAGCGTGCGCGCAACGGCCGGAGCACCATGCCCGTACCCATCGGCCTTGAGCACGGCCCACACCTTGGCGCCCGACGCGTGACGCTTGATCGCCCGCAAATTGAGGCGAAGCGCATCGAGGTTGATGTCCGCGCGCGTCGGCCGCACCGCATCGGAAGGCGCAGCCCGCCGCGGCTTCAAGACGCGAACACTCGGGCGCTCCTCGGGCACGGGCGGCGGCGACTTCGTGCTCACGCTCGTCTTATACACCGAGACAGCGGCGGAGACGGAGGCTTCACGCGCTTCGCAGTGACACCGGGGCGGCGAATTGGAGGCGGTGGAGCTTTGCGTAGAAGCCGTCTTTCGCCAGCAGCTCGTCGTGTGTGCCTTGCTCCACCACGCGACCCTTGTGGAGGACGACGATGCGGTCTGCGGCTTTGATGGTCGAGAGGCGGTGCGCGATGATCACGGCGGTGCGTTTCGAGAGAACGGCGTCGAGCGCGGTTTGAAGGCGCGCTTCGGTGTCGGAGTCGACGCTTGCCGTGGCTTCGTCGAGGATGATCATGGGCGCGTCGCGATAGAGGGCGCGCGCAAACGCGATCAGCTGGCGCTCGCCGGCGCTGAAGTTTGCGCCGCGTTCGTCCACGGGCGAGTCGAGCCATGCGTCGCCTTCGTGACTGCCGCGTTTCTTGAAGAGCGGCGCGGCACCGACGCGTTCGAGAGCGATGCGGGCGCGCTCGCGATCGGGTTGGCTGTCGGCCATGGCGACGTTCGTGAGGAGCGTGCCGGGAAACAAGTAGACGTCTTGCGGAACGACAGCGAACTTCTCGCGGAGCTCGAGGCGCTTGTAACGGCGAATATCGCGGCCGTCGACGCGCGCGACGCCTTGCTTCAATTCGTACAATCGCAAGAGCAAGCTCGCGATGGTCGTCTTGCCCGAGCCAGTCGCGCCGACGAGCGCGATCTTTTCTCCGGGCGCAGCGCGAAACGTCACCTCGCGAAGCACGGGCACGCCGGGTTTGTATTCGAACGTCACGTTCTCGAGCGATAGCCCTTCACCGGGCCGGTCATCGGCGCAATCGGCGGCGACCGTTTCTTCTTCGAGATCGCGTTCGTCGAGGAGCTGGAAGATTCGCTCCGCGCCGGCCATCGCGCTCTGCAAGATCGTGTAGCGCTGCGAAAGCATGCTGATCGGCTCGAAGAACTGCTTGATGAAACCGGTGAACGTGACCACGAGCGCGAACGCCGCGGCGGTGTCGCCGCCATGCACGGACGAGCGCCGAATCGCGACCCACAAGAGAACGCTCGCGATGCAGAGCGTTGCGACCATTTCGATGGCGGCGTCGAGCACGGCCTCGTAGTAGATCGAGCGCTTGTTGGCTTCGCGATAAGCCTCGTTGATGACGTCGAACTCCGCCTGCGTCGCTTTCTCGCGGCCATACGCTTGGACCACCGCGATGCCGTTGACCTGCTCGCCGAGGAACGCATTGAGGCGCGCCGTCTTTGCGCGGATGTCGCGGAAGGCTTCGCGTGAGCGTTTGCGGACGAAGGTGACGATCGCCAAGACGATCGGCATCGCCGCGAACGCGATGAGCGACATCTGCCAATCGAGGATCATCATCGCAACGACGTAGCCCGTGAGCGACACCACATCGCCCACCGCGTTGACGACGCCCGATGCGAAGAGCTCGCCGAGCGCGTCGACGTCGTTGGTCGCGCGCGTCACGAGGCGACCGACGGGTGTCTTGTCGAAAAAGCGAAGCGTCAATCGTTGGAAGAAGAGAAAGACCGTCTCCCGCAAATCAGCCATCGCGCGCGCGCCCGCAAGCTGCACTTGATAGAGCTGGAGAAACCCGAGCAGCTGCGCGGAGAGCACGAGCCCCGTCAGCAAGAGGCCGTCGTGAAGGAGGCCGACGCGATCGTGGCGCGCCGCGTGTCGCACGACTGCGCCCATCACGAGCGGTCGCGCGAGGTTGAGGCCCGCGATCACGAAGAGCACGCCGAGCGAACCGTAAATGAAATGCGCGTGCGGCTTCACGTACGGCCAGAGTCGCTGCAGGAGCCGCGAGTCGTAGGCCTTGCCGAGCGAGCCTTCTTCGTGAAACGCCCGAAGGCGCTCCTCGGTCTTCGATGGCGGGGCGCGGCGTGCCGGTTGCGCGCTCATTCGGCAACCTCTGCGGGTGGCACTGCTTCGAGTTGCTCGAGCTCGGACGCCGTGCGCTGCTCTTCGGCGAAGGTCGCGTAGAGACCGCCATCGCGCACGAGCGCTTCGTGTGTGCCGCGCGCGATGATGCGACCCGCATCGAGCACGACGATTTCGTCGCACTTTGCCGCCGCCGCAACGCGATGTGTGACGAGGACGACCGTGCGTTTTTCGGCCTGTCGCTCGATCGCTTCGAGAATGGCTGCTTCGGTCTTCGCGTCGACGGCGCTCAACGGATCATCGAGGAGGAGAATCGGCGGCTCCCACGCGAGCGCCCGTGCGAGTGCGATGCGCTGACGCTGACCACCCGAAAGCTGAACGCCGCGCTCACCGACGACCGTATCGAATTGCTCGGGAAGCTCGAGTGTCTCGTCGAGCACGTGTGCCTCGCGCGCCGCGTAGCGAATTTTTTCGAGCGATTCGGGTGCGTCGGGATCGTCGATCGAAAACCCGATGTTGCGCGCCACCGTCGTGGAGAACAAAAACGCATCTTGCTGCGCGACGCCCAAACGATGACGAAGATCCACGAGCGGCATCTCGCATACGTCGACACCACCGACGAGCACGGTGCCTGCCGGTGTTGGCAAGAGGCGCACGAGGAGCTGCGCGAGCGTCGATTTGCCTGAGCCGGTTCGCCCGACGATCGCGAGCGATTTTCCTTCGGCAACGTCGAACGAAACATCCGCGAGCACTTCGTTCTTGCCGTACGCGAAGGAGAGGCCGCGCACTTCGAGCGACGTCCCTGCCCCGGCTTTCTTGCCGGTGTCCTCGATCTCGGGCTGCGTGTCGAAAATCTCTTTGAGCCGCGCGAAGCACGCGCGACCGCGCTGGAGAATCGAGAACGAAAACCCGAGAGCGATGATGGGCCACGTCATGCGCATGAGCGCGAGATTGAATGCGAAGAACTCACCCTTCGTGATGCCGCCCGCCGCCTTCTCGGTGAGGAGCAAGATGCCGCCGTACCAGAAGAAGAGGAGAACGCCGACCGCGCTCGCGCCGCCGAGTGTCGGGAACATCGAACCGCGAAGTCGTGCGAGCGAGAGGCTCGCTTGGAGATACTCGTCGTTCGTTGCGCGGAAGCGCTCCATCTCGCGTGCCTCGAGCGCAAAGCTTCGAACGACGCGCACGCCGGCGAGGTTTCCTTGAACGAGCGACGCGAGCTTGCCGAGTGTCTCTTGATTCTTGCGTGTGCGCAAAAAGAGCTGCCGCGAAAACGCGCGCGTCGTCAGGACGACGACCGGCACCATCACGAATGCGGCGCATGTCAGGCGAAACGAAATCGCGAGCATGACTTGGAGCGCGCTCGTGAACGCGAAGATGACGTTGACGACGTTGAGCACGCCGAACCCGAAGAGCAAGCGCACTTGCCCGAGATCGTTCGTGGCGCGGCTCATGATCTCGCCGGCCGACATCTTTCGGTAAAAAGCGCTACCGAGCTCGTGCAGCTTCAAGAGGAGCGCGCGGCGAAGATCGTATTCGACGTCGCGGCCGGCGTTGAACACGTAGAAGCGGCTCGTGATGCGCGTGACGAACGCAACCACTGCGAGGCCGAGCATGATCGATGCCGAGCGGATCGCGCGAGGGCCATCGCCACCGAATGCGGCGTCGATCGCGGACTTCGAGAGCCAGTCGACGCGGTTCATCGCAAGCTGAAAGCCTGCGAGAAAGACGGTACCGATTAGATAGGCAGGGAGGTGGCGGCGGAAGTGGCCGCTGAGAGTTTCGGCCGTCACGAGTTGGGTTTCCGATGAGAGCTCGAGATGACGGGACGCCCGCGCCCTTTCGAAGCGACGGCGAGGTCCCCCACTTCGACGCGTGTGGTGAGGAGACCGAAGAGCACACGCGCGCCGCCTTTGCCGTCGAGCTCTTGAACGACGCCCGCCTGCCCCGCAAATGGACCCGCGAGAGCGCGAACGTGCGTGCCGCGATCGATTGCCGAAACCGGGCGCGGCTCTTCACGCGGAAGCTCGCGCTTCGATGCGCGCTCGCGCTTGCCGCGGCGCGACGGACGCTCGCTGATGCGGGCCGCGCTCGCCGGCGACCATGCCGTCGCGTGGAGCAAGCGACCGAGAGCGAGCGCCGCCTCGGGCCATGATGCAAGCGCACCCGTGCGCGTGGCCTCGCTGCGCGCGACCCGCACGCCGATGACGACAGGCACCTCCGACTCGAGCGCCTGCTTCGCGAGCGTCGCTGCTTCGTCGGGCGACAAATCGTGAAAGCGGCGTGCGCGGTCGGTGAGTGATGCACGCGCTTGAATCATCGCCCCAGCGGGGAGCGCTTCACACGCAGCGATGACGTCTTCCGTGGGGTGAGCGAACATCGCCGCGGCGTGCTCGAGGTCGATGCGCGCGTCGCCGCCGGACCAAAGCGCGAGTGAAAGCGAGGCGGCGTCGATGCGGACTTCGATGCGCGCATGCCCATGCTCGGCGCGCTCGACATCTTCGGCTGGATGCCCGACCGCATGGAGCATCGCGCGGCGCGCTTCGGTTGCGCGAAACAAATATGCCGACTGCGCTTCGACGCGGTGACCGTTGCGTGCGGTCGGGTGCTCGTCGGTCGTGGAGACATCGAGCTCTATTCCTTCGAGTGCGAGCTCCGCCGCGAGAGCGCGCGCCCACGCGAGCAGGCGCTTCTTGACTGACGTACGCGGCGCGGTCATCGACGTCGCGCGCGTACGCTCCGGCGCATAGGCGTCGAAGTCCGAGTCCGAAAAGTCGAGCTCCATACCCAGCGGGTCAGCAAATTGGCGCATTTTCGGAAACCAAACCAGTGTAGAAAGACTCCGTGCCGCGCAAACCGTCACCCACTGCTGCTTCTAAGCCGAAGCCGAAGAGGAAGAGAGCGACTGCGCGTCCCGCAGAGACGGACGAGTCACGCGACACGGACGAATCCGAGGGCGAAAGCGAAAACGAGGACCGAGAGCCCGGCGAGCCCGAAGAAACCGACGCCGGTGACGAGCCTATCGTAAGCGAACGCGAGCCCAAAAAAGCCGCCGCCAAGAGCGATGGCGCGATTGCGCGCTTCGATCCGTTCGCAGCCTACATGCGCGAGGTGCAGCACCACCCCGTCATGACGGCGGAGCAAACGCATGAGCTAGCCGTGAAGTTCTTGCAGACGCAAGATCCGCAGCTCGCCGCACGCCTCGTCACCGCGAACCTGCGGCTCGTCGTCAAGATCGCGTACGAGTATCGCCGCGCATACAAGAACATCATGGACCTCATTCAAGAGGGCAACATCGGCCTCATGCAGGCGGTGAAGCGATACGATCCGTATCGAGGCGTGAAGCTCTCGTCGTATGCGGCCTGGTGGATTCGCGCGTACATCCTTCGGTTCATTTTGAACAACTGGCGCCTCGTGAAGCTCGGCACGACGCAGGCGCAGCGCAAGCTGTTCTTCAACTTGCGAAAGAAGCGCGCAGAGCTAGTAGCGCTCGGCATCGATCCTACAGACGAAGAGATCGCCAAACGCCTAAACGTCCCCGAATCGGACGTCACGGAAATGGACCAGCGACTCTCGGCGTCGGAGAAATCTCTCGATGCGCCCGTCGGCGATGCAGAAGGTCGATCGATCGCCAAGGTCGACATGATGCCTTCGGCAGTCGATGGCCCAGAAGCGATGCTCGCCGAAGGTGAGCTCCAAGCACTCCTCAAAGACAAGCTCGACGACTTTCGCAAAACGCTCGTCGGCAAAGACAAAGAGATCGCCATTTTCGACAAACGCCTCGTCGCAGACGAGCCGCTCACACTCCAAGAGCTCGGCGATAAATTCGGCATTTCGCGCGAGCGCGTGAGGCAGCTCGAGCAGCGCCTCACGAGCCGCCTGCGTGACTTTTTACGCGACGAAATGGGCGACGCAGCCGAGTTGGCCTGACTCGTTTGTCCTGGTCCGGGCCGAGCCGAGCCGCATCCCAGGCCTGAAAAACCGGCCTGGCGCGCGCCGTGCATTGTTTCCGAGCGTGAGCATGAAAGGCTTCTTGATCGCGCTCCCGCTCGTGCTGGCTGCCTGCACTTTTCATCTCGGTAACTCGACCGCAGGTGCCGATGGGCACGCCCAGTTCGCTTACTCGTCCTGCTTTTTTGGATGCAGCGTCGACGAGCCCATGATGCTCGGAACCGAAGAGCACATCAGCGTCACCGCATCGTCGATCCCAGGCGTGAGCATCTCGTCGAGCTCGCCCGATGTCGTCTCCGTGCTCGGAGCAACGCGATCGTGCTGCACGAGCGACGGCGGGTGTCGCACCGCAGACGTGGCAACGGCATGCGCGGCCGGCGAGACGACGACGCTCGACATGACGGTCGACGCGCTCGGTATCGGCACCGGAACCGTGTCGCTCGTAAAAGAGGATCAATCGGTGTTCGATGAGGTGACGCTCGAAGTCGCCAAGCCGCACGACATCGCTCTCACATGCAACAACGCCGACGGCTCCATCACGCTCGTGCGCGCGAAGAGCTGCGGCGTCGCGTGGAGCGTCAACGACGAGCGCGGTCGCGCGCTCATGGCCTCGAAGGGCGTCACGCTGACGACGAGTGACGTCTCGGTCGTCGCGCTCGAGCAGCTCTTGTCAGGGCCCGTAGCCACGGTCGAAGCGACGCAGGGTTTCTTCTTGTCGCCGACGATCGTTGGCGTGCACGCCGGGAGCGCAACGATCGGCGCGACGTCGAACGGGGTCGTGGCGAGCATGCCCGTCAAGGTCACGAACTGAGATACGCTCGCACGCGTTGCTCTACGTCGTCGCGACGCCCATCGGGAACCTCAAAGACATCACGCTCCGCGCGGTGGAAACGCTCCGCGGCGTAGCGGTGATCGCAGCCGAGGACACGCGACACACGCGAAAGCTTTTGTCGGCGCACGGGATCGAGCACAAAACGCTCGTGGCGCTGCACGCGCATTCGACCGAGCGCGACATCGAGAAGCTCGTCGAGCGCCTTCGCTCGGGTGAGGACATCGCGCTCGTGACCGACGCAGGAACGCCCGGCGTCAGCGACCCAGGTGACGCTCTCGTGCGTGGCGCGATTGCAGCGAGCATTGCGGTCGTGCCGATTCCCGGGCCGAGCGCCGTCATCGCGGCGCTCTCTGCGAGCGGGCTCGGAAGTGGCGGCGCGTTTCGCTTCTTCGGTTTCTTGCCGCGTGATGGCTCCGCACGTGGTCGCGCGATCGCGCTCATCGCAAACACGCCGGAGCCTGTCGTCTTGTACGAATCGCCCGAACGCATCATGGAGACGCTCGCCGATTTGTGCGAGGTGATGCCTACCCGCGCTGCGTGCGTCGCGCGCGAGCTCACGAAAATTCACGAAGAGCTCGTGCGTGGCACACTCGCCGACCTCGTGGTGTTGCGAGACGCATGGCGCGGCGAAATCGTGCTCGTTCTCGGCGCGCGCGAAGTTGCAGAAGAGCCCGTCGACGACACGGCACTCGATGCCCGTATCGACAAAGAGCTCGCGAGCGGCTTCTCCACGAAATACACGGCCGAGCTGGTGTCCGCGTGGAGCGGCCGCCCCAAACGCGAGGTGTATGAACGCGTCGTCCGCCGCAAGAAGTAGGTCACACTTCGCGGGCGGCGCGCGACCAACGGTCATGAGGCGCATGGTTTTGGTGTTGGCGTTGGTCGCGTGCGACAAACCAGCGAGCGTGCCCCGCGCGGCCGATGCGGATGCGGCAAGGGTGGATGCGAGCTCTGACGTCGCTGTCATCGAGGCCGGGCCCGAGCAGCGTGAAGCGGACGGAAATGACGACCCAGAAGATCCTGGGACCGGCGTCGCACCTATGTCCGGAAAATTCACGCGCGTCGGGCGCACGTGGCTGAGCCTCGCGCGCATCTGTGATCTCACGCCGTTCGATGGCGCGCTCTATGCGGCGCATGCGTACGCACCACTCGGCGTCGATGGTGCGACGATCACGCGATACGAGCACGCACCGAACAAGCTTTCGGTCGCGTTCGATTGGAATCGGCCCGGCGAGCCCACCGGTGGCGGCGGCGCAGGTCAAGGCTTCACACGCGTGCGCGCGCTCGGAGGTCGCCTGTACGTTCCCGATGCCGACCCTCCGTACGACGGCTTTGGCATCGTCGACCAAGGCACCGAGGGCTACGTCTTCATCTCCGACGAGCACGGAGCGTTTGCGAAGGCGGTCAATCCGGCCAAACCGGACGACGAACGAACGAAGAAGCAGCACTATCGGCCGCCGCAGACGACGCTCATCGTGCCGCGCGCGTATCACGATCTCGACGTGATTCGCTTCCAAGACAAAATCTGGGTCTCGACCGGATCCGTTCCGCCTACCGAGCGTGCGTGGCGCGATTCGTCGCCTGGCGCCCTGAGCTCGCTCGACGAAACGACACGTCGCTTTCGGTACGTCGCGGGCTACCCGGAAAATGCGCGCTCCGATGTTTGGCGCCTCACGTTCATGACGCGCTTTCGCGATGTGCTCTATGCGGGCATCCAAGAATACAATCCGCGCGAGACGAACGATTTTGTCACGTTCGATGGCAAAGCGATTACGGGCAAACGCATCACGACCGCGGGCGGCGCCGAGACCCTTCGCTGGTACACTGATCGCGGCACGCTTTACTGGATCGCGATCGACAAAGACGGCAGCGGCCACCTGCGATCGACACGCGACGGCGAAACATGGCGCGACCTCGAGCTGCCACCGGACAGTGGTCGCCCCGCAGACGTGATTCGATTTCGCGATGCGCTCGTAGTTCTCACCGAGCACGCGCTCTTGCGGTTCGACGGTGACAAGCTCGCGCCCATCGCGACGTGGGACGACAAGAAGATATTTCCCGTGAACGACATCTTCTGCGCCCCTCCCCTCGCCGTTTACGACAACGATCTCTACGCGGGCTCGCAGAAAGACGGAGCACTCTATCGACTCGAGTGACGTCGAACATGGAAACTAGGTGGCGTGGCCGAGTGCGTCGTCGACCGAGTGTGCGCTGAAGCCGACCATCACTTTGCCGCGCACGTCGAGCACGGGAATCGAACCGCTGCGAATGCCGGCGCTCCGGAGCTTGCCTTGCATCTCGCGGTTCGCTTGCGGATCTTTCTCGATGTCCTTTTCGACATACGGAATGCCTTTGCGCCGCAAATACGCCGCAGCCTCGTGGCAGGCGCCGCACCACTCAGCGCCGTAGATGATGACCGTCGCGCGCCCGGTGTCGAAGCCCGTGCCGTTGCCGACGCCCGTTTGATCCGCGCGCACTTCCGCGGAAGGCGCCGCTGATGCGGAGCCCGCGGTCGCGAGCGTGGGGCCGTTTTTCTGGCGGCGCGCTTCGGCGATGCCTTCGAATGCCCCGCGCGTCATCGTCGTCACTGGATACGTCCCGTCGGTGCGGGCTTGGCGCAAATCGACGACGACCACGCTGCCCTCGTGCGTGCCTTCGTCTTTGGTCGGGTCGACGACGCGCACGGCGTCGCGGCCCATCATCGGAACGTCAGACACCTTCTGCTCGACGTGAAAATCGCCTTTGTCGTCGACCCAGGTGAGGAGAAGCCCTTCGGTCGAATCGCGCACGACGATGGTGGGCTCGTCCGCGGAAGCGGTGCCGCTCTTCTTCTTGCAGCCGCCGATGACCACGAGAACGACCGTGATGAGAACGAGCCAGCGTTTGATCATGGCGACTCTTGTAGCTTCGCCCATTCCGTCATCATGGTCTCCACTTTAAGCGTCAGCTCTTGTTCGCGCTCGGCGAGCTCGGCCAAACGCGACCAATCGCTGCCGTGGTCCTGCTTGAGCTTCTCGCGCATCAAACCGATTTCGGTCTCGGCGACGGCAATCGAGCTTTCGAGCTCGGCGATGCGGCGTTTTTTCTTCTCGGCGTCGCGCGTACGCCCCTTTTGCGCCTCGAATTCAGCCCGTCTCGCGATCGCCTCCGGTGCGGGCGCGGCCGGCGCAACCGATTTTGCTTTCGGAGCATCTTGGGCGAAATCGCGGAAGCCGCCGTTGTAAATCTCGACGCGGCCATCTCTCACCGACACGATACGCGTCGCCACGTTCTCGAGAAAACGCCGGTCGTGCGAGACGAACACGACCGTGCCGTCGAACGTCGCGAGCGCCTCTTCCAAAATCTCCGCGGCCGGAATGTCGAGATGGTTCGTCGGCTCGTCGAGGAACAAGAGATTGCGCGGCTCGAGGAGAAGCTTCGCGAGCGCGAGCCGTGATCGCTCGCCGCCCGAATAACCCGACACGACGCGAAGCGGATCGTCTCCCCAAAATCGGAATCGCGCGAGGTACTCACGTGCCTTCTCCGCGGTGAAGTCGCCACGCACGCTGCGGATCTCTTCGATCGCCGTCTGCGATGTGTCGAGGCGTCCCGGCGCTCCGGAGGCGCGCGCCTCTCCCAAATGCTGATCGAAATACCCATCTTGCAGATTCGTGCCGCGACGAATGACACCCGCATCTTCTTTTGGTGCGATGCCCGCAAGAATGTCGAGGAGCGTCGTCTTGCCTGCGCCGTTCGGGCCCACGATACCGATGCGCTCACCACGGCGAATCAACACCTCGACGCCCGAGAAGAGCGTGCGCCCACCGCGTGAAGCGCCAACGCCCTTCGCATCGAGAACGATGTCGCCGGTGCGTGCGGCCGGCGCGAATCGGAATCCGATCTTCTCGGCGACCTGCCAGACGTCTTCGGGTCGATCGACCTTGTCGAGCTTCTCGAGCATCTTTCGGCGCGATTGCGCCTGTTTGGTTTTCTGCCCGGCGATGTTCTTGCGGATGAAGTCTTGGGTCTTGTCGATGAAGTCTTGTTGGCGCTCGAGCACCGCGCGCTCGCGTGCGAGATCTTCCGCGCGTGCGACGGCGTAGTCGCTGTAGCGCAGCGGGTAGACACGCGTCGTCTTGCGACCGAGCTCGAAGGTTTGGTCGCATGTGTCGTCTAGAAAAGCGCGATCGTGCGACACCACGAGCACGGCGCCGCGATACGTCGCGAGATACGCCTCGAGCCACGCAATCGTGTCGAGGTCGAGGTGGTTGGTTGGCTCGTCGAGTAGGAGCAGTGTTGGCTTTTGCGCGAGCACTACCCCAAGCCGAAGGCGCCCGCGCTCGCCGCCCGAGAGTGACGCAACGGGTCGTGCGAGATCGGCATCTGAAAAACCGAGGCGATGCGCGATCGCCGCGACCTCGTGCTCGATCGCATCACCACCAGCGACTTGATACTCGTCGGTCACGCGCACGAGCTTTTCGAGCGCGTCGCGATCACCCGCGGCGACGTCACGCTGCGCCGCGGCAAGCTTGTCGCGAAGCGTCAAAACTTCGCCGTACCCAGACATGAGCGCAGAGAGCACATCGCCCTCGGCCGTGATCTCGTGCGACTGCCGATAGTACCCGACCGTTGTCCCCTTCTTGATGACGGCACTGCCAGCATCGGGCTCGATCTCGCCGCCCAGAATGCGCAAAAGCGTCGATTTGCCGGCGCCGTTCGGTGCGACGAGCGCCGCGCGCTCTCCGATCGACAGCGTGAAGGTCACGTTCTCGAAGAGCACGTCTCCGGCGTATCCGAAGCGCACGTCACCAACTTGCAGCACCTGCATGGAACCCGCGTTTAGGTAGCATGACACTGCTCGCGCCCTGAAAATGTTGATAGGCTGCCGCGCATGTTTCGACACGGGTGGCTGCTGTGTGCGGTTCTTATTTCGTGCAGTCCCTACGAGCTCCGCGAAGGCGCGCTCGGAGAAAAGACACAACGCGAAATCGGTTTCGAGGTCGAGCTCACGCATTTTCCGACGAGCGGATTTTCGCGGCTTCGGCCCGGCGTTCACGTCATCGACGACGCCACCGATTGGCCCACCGTGTTTCAAAATCGCACCGCCGATTTCCAAATGCCTCACGGCCCGGAAGTCGATTGGAAGAAGACGATGGCGCTCGTCGCGACCGCCGCCGACGGAACGGCCACGGCGATCGTCATCGACCGCATCATCAAGACGGACACGGGCGCGCTTCACGTCTACGTCAACGAAGAGCTCCGCGGTGATCGCTGTGAGCCACCGCCGTCGAAAAACGTGCTCCGCGCCGAAGCGCACGAGCCGCCGATCGACGTCGTCACGATCACGAAGAGCAAGCTCCCGATCGTCGTGCACCTCGATCGCGCCAAAGGTTTGAGCTGCGATCCGCTGCCGAAGGTCGACATGCGTTGCAACGTCGCCGGTAAAACGCACAACGAAATGTCGGCGACGATCGAAGCCGCTCCTGGCGACGTCATCGAGTGCGACGGCACCAACGTGAAGACATCCATCGGCTACATCGCCGAGCGCAATTGGTACTTCGAGCGCAAACCCGCCGACTCGTTCACGCAAATGGAAACGGACGACAAGCGCATCCACGCGTCGTTCAAGATCGACGCATTCGGCGAATACCGCGTCCGCATGGAAGCCGTCGACGATCGGCACAAGAGCGGCGAGAAGAAAGTTCAGATCGACGTCGCCCCGCCGCAAGACGTGCAAGTGATCCAAGTCGGCTGGACACTCCACGACAAGGTCGATCCGAAGGCGCTCCCGAAAGTGGAGCCGCACTTCATCGAGCTCGGCACCGGTCGCGAATGCAGCGAAGCGCACGCGCAGCCGCCGTGGTGCGAATTCAAAACGTCGGGGCTCACGCAACAGATCTTCGTGAAGACCCAACACGGTGCCCGCTATCGTTTGATCGTCGGTTACGGCGATGCGCGCGAAGCGCAAATGCCAGTGCTTTGCGCGCGCGCGTTCGTCAAAGGGGCCACCGTGGCACTCGAAACATGCGACTTCAAAGAGCGCAGCGCAAAAGACACCTGGGAGCCTGGCATATTCAATCCAGATAACGGATCATTCGGGAAATGAACGCAGTTCCGCTCTCCGCGAGGCTCTTCGCCGCGCCTTTGGCATTCGTCGTCGTCGCTTGCGGCGGCACGGTCGACACCAACCTCGACAGCGGTCCGGACGGCGGCGGCAGCGACGCCAAGAACGACTCGGTCTTGCCGAGCGACGCAACGAACATCCCCGACACACCGATTCTGAAGCCCTTCGACGGCACCGTCGGAAAGACGTGCACGACCGACGCTGACTGTCACGTCGCGGGCGGCCCGAACATCGCGCGGTGCTCGAACAGCGTCTTCTCTCCGGAGGACTACAACCCAACGGCCGTGTGCGTCCTTCCGACATGCGCGACCGTGAGCGACACCACAGCGATCCACTACTGCGACGGCCCCGACGACGCGAGCTCGCCCGGCGTGTGCCTTCCGTACGCATCGGGCACCGGCAACATTTGTCTACCGAAGTGCACCTATGACAAGAGCGGTGGCGCCGCGGTCGGATGCGCGGGTAAAAATGTTTGTTGGGCCGACACTGGCGCACCCGAAGTCGGCGTCGGCTACTGCTTCGGCGGCTGCACCCAAGACGGCGATTGCCAAGACAACCAGAAGTGCCAAGTCGATCAAGGTCTCTGCGTCGAAGGCGTCACGCCGCCCATCAAGAGCGTGGGCACGGCGTGCACGAAGTCCGACACGAACGGCCTCATCTGCAACTGCCTCTACGGCACTGGCAATAGTGGGTACTGCTCGTCGTTCTGCATCACGGGAGGCGCGCCCTCCTGCACGAGCGGCTTCACCTGTGACGCACTCGAGCTACGCACCTACGGCTACACGACGCAGAACACCGGCATGGCCGGCTACTGCACGAAATCATGCAGCGGAGATGGCGGCAGTTGCCCGCCGAGCTCGTCGTGCACGAACGTCTTCGCCGACGGCCCCGACTGCATCCCACCCTGACAGCCGCTGCACGAATACGGCTCTCCCCACGTGAATGATGTAAAATGCAGTGTGGACGACGCCGACCGAGAGCACTGGGTTCAGCACGACGACGCACTGCGGGCACGTGCGCGAACACTCGCTATCTCGACCGGCCGTGATGCCGACGACCTCTATCGAACACTGAAGCAGCTCGAACGCTCCCCCTCGGCGCGCCTCGAGCTCGGACTCAGACATGCCCGACTCCGCATTCACGGCCGCTGAGCAGAAGTTCCTACGCGAGCTCGTTGCGCGCGGCGTCCGGTTCATGATCGTCGGGATGAGCGCCGCTTTGATTCAAGGCGCGCGCGGTGCGACAGAGGACATCGATCTGTGGTTCGAAGACCCGAACGATCCGCGCATCGCCGAGGCCGTGCGGGCTGCCGGTGGGATCTGGATTTCAGGTTCGTTCGGCATGTCGCCGCCACGCATCGGGGGCGACGCGTTGAGCGAGCGTTTCGATGTCGTCGTGACCATGAGCGGTTTGGGCAAGTTCTCCGACGAAGTCGTGAATGTTCACGAAGAAGAAGTCGACGGCATCCATCTACCGGTGTTGTCGCTCGAGCGAATTGCACAGAGCAAACGCGCGGCAGGCCGAACGAAGGATCATGTCGCGCTCGAGAGCATCGCTGACGCACTCGCCGTACTGGCAGCCGAGAAGAAAATAAGTGACGGTAGCGACACCTAGCGGGCGCTGTTATCCTCGTCGGCATGTTGGGACGTCTTGCCGCGATCGGAACACTTTTGGGCGGTGAGCACGGTCGACCAAACGGTGAAAGACGCTCCAGTCGAAGCGACAGGTAGCGATTCCGGCGTCGACGCGGCGGGCGATGCCAATTTCCTGATCGAGCGCCACGTCGAGTCGCTTCAGGGCACCGTCAAGAGCGTGCGTGAAGACGCATTCACCGGAATGTTCGACCAGCTCGCAAAGACGATCGCAGTCAACAAAGTGTGTGACGACGACGGGCGGCGCGGTCGGTGACGCGGGCGCCGGAACGTGGGGTGCTCTCGTTTACATCGGCACCGATGGCGGAGCCACGGGTGAAGTCCGAGTGAGCATGCCGGATGTCCCCGTCGATCTCATCTACTCCGACGGCGGACCGGGCGGCAGCGGCTACGCGTATCTCTACTTCCAGAAGCAGTAGCGCGCGCGCTCGTTCACCGAACGGCCTGCTGCAAGAGCGCGACGGTGTCGGCGAACGCGACTTTGTCCGTCGGGCTCTGGCGAAGGAGCTGCTCGATTTTGGGCATCTTCGCGATCGCTTCGTCGAGGTCTTTGTCGCTGCCTTTGGCGTACGCGCCGAGCGTGACGAGATCGCGCTTCTGCTCGTAGTGGCCGAGCAGCGTGCGGAGCTTTCGTGCGGCTTCTCGGTGTTCGTGGGTCGTGATGCCGTCCATCACGCGTGAGAGTGAGACGGTGACGTCCACGGCGGGGTAGCGGCCGCGCGCGGCGATGGCGCGATCGAGAACGACGTGCCCGTCGAGGACGCCGCGGACTTCGTCGGCGATGGGCTCGTCCATATCGCCGCCTTCGACGAGAACCGTGTAGATTGCAGTGATCGAGCCGCGCTCGCCTTGGCCGGAGCGCTCGAGCAAACGCGGGAGCATCGCGAAGACGCTCGGCGGATATCCGCGGCGCGCGGGAGGCTCGCCGGCCGCGAGACCGACTTCGCGTTGGGCGCGCGCGAAACGTGTGATCGAATCGATGAGGAGCATCACGCGCTTGCCGCGATCGCGAAAATATTCGGCGTACGCCGTGGCGACTTGTGCGGCGCGCAATCGTTCGAGTGCGGCGACGTCACTCGTGGCGACGACGACGATGCTCTTCTTTTTGCCCTCGGCGCCGAGCGATTGCTCGAGAAACTCGCCGACCTCGCGACCGCGCTCGCCAACGAGACCGACCACGACGACGTCGGCTTCGACGCCGCGCGCGACTGCGCCGAGAAGCGTGCTCTTGCCGACGCCCGAGCCGGCGAAGAGACCGATGCGTTGACCTTCGCCGAGAGTGAGGAGCCCATCGAGCACGCGGACACCCGTGGCCATCGCGCGATCGACCGGGCGACGCGAGAGTGCATCGGGCGGATCGCGGTCAACGAGCACCACATCGCCTACGTTCGTTTCGGGACCACCATCGGCTGCGCGGCCGAGGCCATCGACGACGCGCCCGAGGAGTGCGTCGCTCGCGCGAACGGTGAATGGGCCGCCGGTCGACTCGACGACGTCATCGGGACCGACGCCCGTGAGCGCACCAAGCGGCATCGCTACGGCTTCGCCCTGCATGAAGCCGACGATCTCGCACGCGAGTGGCTCGCCGCGGCGCTTCACGTGAACGACATCGCCCACGCGCACGCCAGGAAGCGCGAAGCGAATCGACAAACCCGTGACGGACAAGACCCGACCCGTCGGGCGCGTGGTTGGTGTGGCCTCGAGCTTGGCCCGCAGCGCGTCGAGGTCCATTATTTCGCGGCGACTTTGCGACTCGTCGACGGATCCGCCGCAGGCGGGACGTCGCGCACACGCTCGGTCGACACGCGGCCAGCGAGCTCGTCGTCGAGCTCGGCGAGAAGCTCGCGCGCGCGCTGAGAGAGCTTCGTGGGAATGTCGACGCGAACTTCGATGACGAGCGCACCACGACCGCGCCCGTCGAGCCGCGGCACGCCGCGACCTTTGAGCGTGATGACGTGACCACCTTGCGTTCCCGCCGAGAGCTTCACCGTTTCGGTCTTGTTCGGATCGGTGGGGTCGAGGATGGGCACGCTCACTTCGCCGCCGAGCGCTGCTACGGTCACGGGCACGTGGGCGCGCGTGACGAGATCGACGCCGTCGCGTTCGAAGCGTGGGTCGTCTTCCATCTCGACGTCGACGTACAAATCGCCTGCGCCGTTCGCGCCGGGCATCCCTTGCCCTGGCACGCGCAAACGCTGGTTCGAATCGATGCCCGCGGGCAATGTGACGGTGACCTTGCGTGTCTTCTCGACGGCGCCCTGACCCGAACATGATTTGCACGGCGTCTTGACGAACACGCCGCGGCCGCCGCACTTCGCACACGGCGCGGTGAACATCACGAAGCCGCGCGCGTTCGAGACCTGGCCGGTGCCGCGACACGGCGGACATGCTTCGGGGCGCGTGCCTTTCGCCGCGCCGGTGCCTTCGCAATCATCGCAGCGCGCGGGGGCGCGCACCGTCACCTCGCGCTTGCAGCCGAACGCGGCCTCCACGAGCGTGATGCGCTCTTGCACGCGCAAGTCGCCGCCGCGACGCGCGGTGCGACCGCCAAAACCAAACGGGCTCGAGAACATCTCGGCGAAGAGGTCTTGCATGTGCGAGAGGACATCGCCGATGCCGCCTTGCGTGCCCATCCCCCCGCCTTCGAGGCCGGCGTGGCCGAAGCGATCGTAGATGGAGCGTTTCTCTTCGTCGGAGAGGATTTGGTACGCCTCGTTGACGGACTTGAACTTGGTCTCGGCTTCACCATCGCCTGGGTTGCGATCGGGGTGATGCTTGAGCGCTTCACGCTTGTAGGCCCGGCGAATCTCCTCGGAGGAGGTCTCGCGTGACACGCCAAGAACTTCGTAAAAACAACGCTTTTCGCTCATCGCGAGCCCGCAAAGGGCAAGGTAAGTCGATAACTTATCGTGTCAACTTTCACGGGCTCATAGGCTCCACTTGGTTTCGACGTAGTGCTCCACCGTCACCCGATCGACGTCATCCAGAGCAGAGCCATAGACCAGGATTTCGGCGATGTCGCCATTGCAGAACGGAAGCGCCTCGTTTGGCGTGCCGAGGAGCGGGAGCGCACCACCGATGAACAGCGTCATTGCATTGGGAAGAGCGAGCGACGACAAGCGCTGCTCATCGAGCGCGCCGGCGACGAACGCTTCGATCGTGCCGTTCGAATGCCAGCGGCCCGTCGCGACCGAGGCGCCGCCATCGAACAGCATGCGGGCGTAGATGTTGTCGGTCGCGGGCGTACCGACATCGAAGAGAAAGTTCGGCGCGGCCGGGTTGCTAAGGCCATCGACAGGAAAAAGGATGAACGGAAACTGCCCCGACGCAGTTTGAAAACGCACGGCCGAGTTGGGGTAGCCGCGCGACACGAGAAAGAGCGTGAGCTCGTTCGAGATTGGGCCTGCGGGCGCAGCGAGGAGATCGAGCTGCGCCGAGGCGAAACGAACGACCGGCAAACCGCCTAGCGCGCCGGGCACGAGCGAAGGTGCGTTGACGCCGTTGCTCGTTGCGAGCGCAACTGCATCATGGCCATTGCCCGAGCGATCGTGCCAGCGCGTGACCGGGCCCGCGCCTGCGTCGGACTTGGTGTCGACCTGCTGCGTTGCGTCCAGCCACAGCCAGAGATTCGGAAGCGACGACGGGACGAACGGGACGCTCGCCTCGACGACGTCCGGTTGCTGGATGACGTCCGGAAAAAGTTTGGGCGTGTCGATGGCGGCATCGACGGGCGCGAGGCCAGCGTCATCGAAGCTCGCGCCGATGATCGCGGCGCAGCCCACGAGCGGCCATAGGGCGAGCGCGAAGTGAGGCTTCACTGGAAACGCCCACCTACGACGACACCATGCGGCGTCATCGCAACCGACACGGCGAAGAGCGTGACACCTATCGCAAGGAGCGCGGCGCCGGCGATGAACGTCACGGTGCTGACGTTTGCCCAGGTCGTGCCGTCGTGTGCTGCGTCGACACCGGCTTGCGAGCATCCGCGCGAATCGCAGTTGTCGCGTTGCACGTCGCGTCGATCGATCGCGACGAGACCTGCGAGACTTCCGACCCAAAGCGACGCGACGCCGAGACCCATCGCAGTGATGCTGATGGGCTTCATCCACGTCGCTCGAGCGTGCGGCGATTCCGTGGGCGTCGTTGGGAGCTCGGCTTCGAGCTGCGCTCCGGCCGAGACATCGAGTGAACGCACTTCACCTTCCGCCACGACGAGATTGTAGCGCGCACCGCGATATCCGACCGCCGTCGCGAGAATGGCGTGGCTACCCTTCGCGAGGTGAACGGGTGTTTTGTGCGGATCGATGGCTGCGCCGTCGATCGTGACGACCGTGCCCGAAGGCGCGCCGTCTTCGAGTCGCAGTACGACTTTTGCCGAGCGTTGGTCGATGCTTTCGAGTCGCTCGCGCACGCGCGGCATGCGATCGTCGGCGGCGTCCATGCGCGCTGAAGCCGTGCTGTAGCTCTGGTAGGCGCGTTCGAGATCGCCGAGGTGCTCCGCGCAATCGCCGAGGTTGACGAGCGTGCCGACGGCGGGGTCGAGGCGAAAGCTCTCGCCGAAGAACTGACACGCGTGCGCGTAGTCGTTTCGCTCGGCGGCGCGGCGGCCGTCTTTGAAGAGTTGGTCCGCCTGCGCGACTGCGCCGTCAGGGGCCTGCGAGCGTGCGACGTTTGCGATCGCGCAAATCGCGAGGGCGATCATTTTCGACGGTCGAGCCAATTCTTCCTCGTGCCCGCCGGCACGGCGTGCACACCCGTCGTATCTGCGGAAACCGTCGGCGTCACGGTCGCTGATGGGATGGATGCCACTGCGGACGCCGTCGATACGGGCGCGCTCGCAACGGACACATTCGTGGCTGACGCGGAAGCGCTCGCACTTTGCGTGGCAACGGGCGCGCTCGGTGCCGCAGCGAGGTCCGGCGAAGCCGGCATCATGGTCTTGCCGACGACGAATGCGAGCGCGAGAACGACCGCTGCAACCGCAGCGCCAATACCTGCGGCGCGCCAATACCGACTCGTCGCGACAGCCGTGCCAACTTCGACGGGACCGATCGTCGGGATTGCGTGCTTCTTCTCGGCAAGCGTCGTGGCGTCGTCGATGCCGTAGCGCGGCAGCTTCGAAGCGAGCGACGTGTACGGACTGTCGGCGATGGTGGCGTCGAGCCCGGGAGCCGCGCCCGGTTGCCACGAGATCGCGAGCACCGCAGCGTGAAGCGCATCCTTCATGGCGACGGCGTCGCGAAATCGGTTCTCTTTCGCGAACTCGAGCGCTTTGTCGATCACGGTCACGAGGGGCACAGGCACGTCGGGCGCTGCGCGCAAAAGCGAAACGGGCGGAAGCGTTGCCGCGGCGACGAGTTGCTCGTTGGGCGTCTCGGCTTCGTGCACGACGCGGCCTGCCGCGAGCCAAAAGAGCGTCGCTCCGAGCGCCCAGACATCGCTCGTGGCGTCCATCTCGTTGGCGCGGCCGCGCGCTTGCTCGGGCGGCATGAATGCGGGCGTTCCCATCATGGTTCCCGTTCGTGTGGCCGCTTCCGTAACGCCCGATGCGCTCTCGATGCGTGCGATGCCGAAGTCGAGCAGGACCACGCGGCCTTCGTGTGTGATGAATACGTTGTCGGGCTTGATGTCGCGATGGATGACGCGGCTCGCATGTGCGGCGGCAAGCACTTCCGCAACAGCCTCGCCGACGTAAGCGACCTCGTGTACGGCAAGCTTGCCGCCGTTTCGCTGCGCGCGCGCTGCGGCCGTTTCGCCTTCGAGAAGCTCCATCACGATGAACGCCGCGCCGTCGCTCGTGACACCGTCGTCGAGGACGCGCGCCACGCCGCGATGCCCAATCGTGTTCGCGACGTAACCTTCTTGCGCGAAACGCTTGCGAATCGAGTCGTTGATCGAGAGCGCGCCGTGAAGCACTTTGATTGCTGCGCGCTCACCGCGTCGGTTCGTTGCTGCGTACACCGCGGCCATGCCGCCGACGCCGATGAGCGCATCGAGGTGCCATTGGCCCTTCAGGGTCGCGCCTAGGCGCGAGCGCACCTGATCGACGACGGATGCGTGGAGGCTCTCCAAACGCCTAGAATATCAAATCAAGAGCGTGAGCGCTCGAGCTCGGCGATTTGCCAGGCCCGGGCTTCGAGCTCGCTTCTTTGGCGCGCCGCGAGCACCGCTAGCTCATCGAGCTTGGTGGCGAGGTTTTCGTCGGCTTGACCGTTCGATGGATTGTCGAGGCGCATCACGAGCTCGCGCACCAATTTGTCGCGCCGTGCGATCTCGGCTTCGAGTGCTGCGATGGTTTCGCCGCGCTCCTTCAGCTTGGCCTCGAGCATGGCAACGTCTTCCTCGGTGCCACGATCTTCGAGCGGCGGAATCGTCGATCTGGCGAGCCGTGCCTGCTCGAGGTCGGCGAATGCAGCCTCGACTTCTGCGATGCGGTCGCGCTGGATGATGATGGTTTTTTCCGCGAGCTCGACGCCCTCTTCGAGCGCTGCGGCACGAAGCTGAGCTTCGGCGAGCTGCTCTGCCAAATCCTCTTCGCGGCGAGCAGGCGCCGGCGGTGGAGCGTCGACGTGAACACGCTTTGCATCGAGCTCGCGTTCGAGTCGGACGGCGCGCTCACGCTCGACGTCGAGCGCGTCGTGTGCGCGTTTGGCTTCTTCCTCGGCAACCGAGCGACTCGCGCGCACGGCCACGAGCTCCTCGAGTTGCGCCTCGAGGTACGTCACGCGAAGTTTTTCCTGCGCGAGCGCGGCGGATGCTTCGGGGTCGGGAGCGCGCATCGCGGCAACGGGCACCTGACCATCGAGCTCGATCACGGTGTACGCATCGAGTGCGACGTCCGACTGCGAAGCAAGCGCGATGAACGCGCTCGGAGCAGGACGCTCACCTGCGAGCTGCGTGTCGACGCGCACGGCGGAGTCGACTTCGTCTTGGCCGAGCTCCGCGAGCGTCAGCCCGTTGAAGGGCATCGCTGCGATCATGCGGACGTTCTCGAACTGGAGCGACGCGAGATCGTAGAGCGCGTAATAGTCCATCGTCAGGCTCGCGTTGCTCGTGCCGGTCGCGTGCGGCCCATCCGGGTTGCTCGCGGCGCACATCACTGCGCCATCCGTGCCGACGACGCGTCGGAGTCGCGCGAGGAGCGCAGCGGGATCGTCGATGCTCGCAACATCGGGAACGATCGCGAGATCGAACGCGCCATCGCGCACATCGAAATCGCCTTCGGGCATGGGTCGAACGACCTGCGTCGGCCGAACCACGGTGCCGCGTTCGGGGCTCGCGGTGAGGCTCGGATCATAAACGTGCACGACGCGCGCCCCGAGCTCGGCAAGGAGCGCGTCGAGCTCGAGCCGCGCATCGCCGACGACGAGCACACGCTTGCCGGAGACGAGCGCCTCCGCGAGCACGACGAGCGCGCGTGAAAGACCGGACAGCATCGGTTACTGGATCGCCTGCGTCGGTGACCCGGGAAACACCATGTTTGCGCCGACCCAGCATGCGAGCGCCACGATCGTCATCGTTGGGTTATAGCCGCTCGACGTGGGAAAGAGGGCGCCGTCGCTGCAGTAGAGATTTTGCACGTCGTGGAATTTGCCGGTGGCGTCGCACACCGATTGAGCCGGATCAGCTCCGAACCGAAGCGTGCCCATGATGTGTGCGCTTCCGGGGATGTCGTCGCGCGGCGTGACCGCAGCCCAGCGTGCGCCCATGTTTTTGTAAATCGGATCGACCATCATCGGTCCGCGGTAGTCGCTCGCGGCGAGCTCATACGGGTGGTTCTTGTACGTGATGCGCGGCGAAGGCGTGCCGAAGAAGTCGACGACGTTTGGATCGAGGTCGACGCGGTTCGTCGCTTGTGGCGCATCTTCGGCCTGCATGACCATGACGATGATGCGGTCGCGAAACGGCGCTTGCCGGAGGAGCTTCTTGAAGACGCGCCCATCGAGCTTGAACTGCGAGCGCAGCAAAATCTCGGAGTAGTAGCTCGCTTCGTTGACGGGCCGCTCGCTGCCGCTGATCTCGACGATGCCTCCGAGCGCAGTCGATGGGTTGCTCGCGTCGTAGTTGACGGCCTTGCCGCGAAAATCCGCGAAGCCGGTGTCGACGGTGCGCCCGCGATGACCATGAAGGCGTTCGTTGAAGATGCCGACGCTCGCCGTCTGCAAGTGGAACATCAAATTGCGACCGACCATGTCGCTCGAGTTGCCGACGCCTTTTCCGCCCACGTCCGAGAGCAAACACAACCGCGCATCTTCGATCGGGCTTGCGGCGAGAACGTAGCGGCTCGCCGTGTACTGGACGACGTTGCCCGTGGGGTCGACGCACTCGACGGCCGTGACTGTGTCTTTGGCAGCGTTCATGACGAGCTTTTGGACACGCGTCTCGGCGAGGAGAAGACAATTGTTCGTGAGCAGAGCTTGGCGGAGCATCGTGACGGCGCACGAGCCCTTCGCGTTGATGGGGCAGCCGTAGTCGCTGCAGTAGCCGCAATCGTTGCAAGCGGGGCGGCCGTCGTAGGGTTGCGAGTTGACGGCGGTCGGATACGGAAAGGCCGTGAACCCGCTCTTCGCTAGCCCCTGCGTTGCGATCGACGAGAGGTACATCGCGAGGCCAGGCGGCATCGGGTATTCGCCCGAGCGCGGCGACTCGAATGGGTTCGTTCCCGTCTTGCCTTGCACGCCGATGGCCTTCTCGCCGTACGCGTAGAACGGCTCGAGATCGGCGTAGGAAATGGGCCAGTCTGCGAAGTTTGCATTCTGCACCTTTCCCGCGAGCAAGGTATTCATCATGAAATCTTGCGTCTCGAAGCGCGGCATTTTTACGTCTGCGTGGACCATGCCGCCACCGACGTGCTTCGGGAGACCATTGACCGCGCCGACGCTCAAGCGAAGGCCGTCGGCGTCCGACGTACGCCAACTGCGCGGGTCCATGCGCGAGTCGAGATCGATGAAGTTACGAACTTGGAATTTGATTTCGTCGTTCGCGTGCTCGGGAACGGGCTGCTGATTCGGATCGTCGAGGTGATCGAAGTGATTGGCGCCCGCTTCGAGCACGAGCACCTTCAAACCATTCTTGGCACACATGTACGCGACCGGACCAGCGCCTGCGCCGCTCCCGATGATGAGAACGTCGAACGTGGTGAGCGCCGTATTTCCAACAATGCGCGTACTCATGACTGAAACACCGTTCCGCCGAGGAGCGATACGACCTGGTCGATGAGCGCGATGACGTCGGCGCTGAGGGGCTCGGGATCGGTGACCGTCGCGGTCGTCATGGGGGCGTCGGGGCGTTCGACGTACTTGTTTTGTGCTGTGCTCCAGATGCTGTAGCCGAGCGGTTGCGAGTCGCCTTCGAAGTGTGTGAGCTTCCACCCGGCGAGGTTCAAGTTGCCGCCGTATTCGGGCGGGCCGAAGCAACCCTCCGACACGAGATCGATCACGAGCTTACGAAACGTGGGCTCGAGCATGTTGAAGTAGACGATGAGATCGTCTTCGCTCATTTTTTCGAGCGGCGGATCGGCGTTGGCGATCGCATCGGCTAGGCCCTTCTTCATTTGATCGCGCATGCCAACGACCGCACCGAGAAGGGCGTCGTTTGGCGCGCCGCCCGTGAGCGCGGCCGACCCGAATAGCAGAACGCGCCAGCCGGCTTCCTTCACGCGATCGAGGTAGAGGTACGTCGCGAAAGAGTTCGGCGGATAATTCGTGGACGGCAATCCGTTTTCGTCCGGGTACGGGTTGCGCCCCGAAAACGGGCCGCCGGCGAAAATCGCGGGAGGGGTCGTGGCGTTTTCGTTGTCGAACGCCGTCATCAAGCGCTCGATGTATTCGATCGCGCCGAGGTCTTTGCCGCCCGGAGTGTCGTCGGGTGGGATGACCGCGTTGGCGAGGACACCGAGCGCGGAGCGTTCCGCGTCGGTGAAGAACCCAGTTTGCACGGGCGTGGACCCATCGCACCCTGTGAACGGAAACGGAATTGCGGTCGCCACGGCGAGCCCACCGACGTATCGGAGGAGATCGCGACGCGAGTGCCCGTCGCTCGGGACGACGCGCAATCGTCGATGATTCGACCCATTCATGCGCGCACTATGCCAGAGACACGCCCTTTTGTGACCGCGCATTTGGCACGCGCCGTTCGGTCGCGGCAGAATGCGTGGCCATCACGAACCGGCGATCGCGGAGCAGGTCAGAGAGCTCGAGGACGCTCGTCGCGGCAGCAGAAACGGAAGGGCCCTCGGGCTCGAAGCGATAGACGCGTTCGTCCGGTTTTCTGCCGGGAAGGACGCCGTCTGGGAATGCGGCGGTCATCTTGGCCGCGGCGAAAGATGCATCATGCACGCGTACGATCACGTCGAACGAAGGGAGCATCGCGCCGCCTGCGCGTTCCCACGCAACGCCGACCTCGATGGCCCCAACACCCGCCATGGCGAGGCGGGGTGATACGAGAAGGCGAAGCGCGTCTCCCGATACGAGCGGCGCGACGCGAAGCTCTTCGAAGCCCGAGAGTGCCCGCGCGATGGGCGCGAGCGCCGCACCCTCTCTTGCTGCACTCGGCGGCATCTGCCGCGACGTGCCCGTGAAGAAGATGGGAACGAGAACGAGCGCGTCGATCGCGACGATGTATGGCGCTGCACCATCGGCGCCACGCGCGAACCGACATGCGATCGCAACGCATGCGAACACCGCTGCAAGCACAACGAGCCCGCGCGGCGTCGTGGCGTCGAGAAAATCCGCGCGCGCACGTTGCGACGCGAACGCCTCCTCCGGTTTGATGACGAGCCAAGCGCCTCGTGCGCGCGGTTTCTCCGCCTCACGGATCGCACGCCACGCGAGCAGCGGCATCGCGCACGCAACCAGCACGGCGCCGAGCGTGAACCGCGCTTGTGCCTCGACGAGGACGCCCGCACCGAACAAGACCGCCGCGAGACCAGCTGCAACTGCAGGCCGAAGCCCGACCAGCGTCCGCATAGACCGAACGACATGCGCCTTCGCCAGCGCCGCGACGAAAAGCGCGAGCGCGCATGCAGCCACGAGAATCGCAATCGCTAGCGACGGCCGATTCGTGATCGGCTCGTTCACGACCGGCGCAACGGCGGGCGCGCGCAGCGATGGGTCTGCGACGAGCGCGAGCGCCTTCGGATCGACGCGCGCGAAAAACACCGCGGCTTCGCTCTTCGGAACGTGCGGTCGCACGAGCTCGAGCTCGTCGCGATCGGCCGTGCGTCGCAGCGTCTCGAGATCGGCCGCGACATCCCCTTCGGTGAGCGCGCGAGGCTCCGTTGGGGCCGAGGGCAAGTCGAGCACGAGGCGCGCGCCATCGATGCCTTCGCGCATCGCCGGCATCGCGAACCTCACGCGATCGAAGGCGCCGTCGCGCGTCAGGCTCAGTGAGCCTTCGTAGGCGAGCTCGAACTTGTAGTCGCCGCGCTTGACGCCCTTTGGATCATCGACGGTGACGTGCACGTTGCCTTTGTCGTCGCGAGACACGCTTCCCGATACGACGTGACCGTCCGAGCTCGTGATGGTGGCGGTCGGCCGCAATCGGAAGTCGTCGCCGAAGCCCGAAACGGCGATCGTCTTCAGGAAGCCCGCGAGCACGCGATACGCAATCACGTGCGTGACGGTCATGGTCCCGTCGCGCGCGACGACCGCCCTCACGTCGACGCCCGCGACGTGGGCTTCCGTGTAGTTTGCACGTACTTCGGGCGCGGCGACGAGCGCGCCTATAAAGAGGAGAAGGCCTGCGAGCCAGCGACCCATATCCCACATCTACCTACCCACCCGATTTCGGGCAATTAACCCGCGTAACGAAGCCTAAGACGACCCGCCCCTCGAAATCTAAGAGAAGCCGCCAAGGCGGCTGTCTTAGGCCGTGTGTCGTCTTCGGTCAGCGGAAGATGCGCGGCCCCACGGCCATGACGTCTGGCAAGAGTGCGCGGGGGACGCGGACGCTAAACGTGAGGCTGCTGCTATCTGCGGTGCCAGCTTCCGTGAACATGAAGGAGAGCGGCGTCGTGTATTGGCCCTGCGACGAGACGCCCATGAGCGGATCGGTCGCGGCGCGGTAGCGCGGGCTGCCCACGACGAGCCACGTGAATGGAAGGCCCATGCCTGCGCCGCGTGGCGTGATGAACCCGCCCGCGTTGGTGCGCGAAGCCTTGAGAGCGTCGATGCCCTCGCGCGTGGCGAGCGTCGTGCCGCTCTGCGCGAGAATGGCTTTCGCTTTCGTGACGGCCGTGGCTTCGTCGAGTGCGCTGACGATCCACGCGCGTGTTCCGTCCGGGACGATGAGCGTGTGGAGTGTGAGAACGATCGGCGCGCGCGGCTTTGGTTTGCCTCCGATGGCGCTGTAGTCGATGTCGTCGTGTGGCATGCGAAGCGCGAGGTGGACGGAACCGGGCGGAGCGCCACGCGATGGGCCGGCGAGCTTCCAAGTGGGCCCGTCACTCTTCATCGCGGCAGCGATGGATGCGCGCGCGAGCACGGACGTCCATTCCTTGAAGACGGCGCTGATTTTATCGGGCGCGCCCTCGACGCCGATGATGTCCCAACCCGAGGCTTGCTCGATCGCTACGCGAATCTTTGCGGCATCCGATTGCTCGGTGATGCCCGCAACGGCCGGCATTGCCTTGGCGTAGTCGACGCCGCGCGCATAGACGACAGGCAGCGTGAGGAGATCCATCGTGTGACTCGCGGCATCGACGAAGGCGACGCGATCAGGATCCTTCACTTTGTTCTCGGCTTGCAGCGCAGCACCGAGAGCCTTTGCCAATTCCGATTTCGGTGTGGCGATCTGATCGGCGTCGAGACCGTGAACGAAGAACGCGATGTCTGCGTCGGCGGGCAAACGCAAGAACGCAGCGGGGGGTGGCTCGGCGCGTTCGGGGTGCGCCGTGAGGATACGCGTCACGAGCGCGTGCGAGCCCTTCGCGGTGATCTTGAGGTCGGCCGAGCCTTGTTTGGCGTCGATGGTGGCGTCGAGGAAGGCTTTGTCGGCATCGAGGAAACCATCGGCGAGATCGGCCAGCCCCAACTCCCACATGGCTTTCAAATCGCGACCGCCGCCCATGAATCGTGCGCCGTCCTGGGTGATGGTCGCGCGCTCGCGACGGACGAGCTCGCGAAACGGCCCCGGGCGCGCTTCGACATGAACGTCACTCTTCAGCGTCTTGAATGCGGCGGTGCCGCGCGTGAGATACGGAAGGACGGCGTCGCGTGACGTCGCGCTGCGGCTGCACACGATGCGGCCGCCCGCTTCGCTCGGCGCAAGGGCGCAGACGCGAAAATCCGAATCGCCATCGCGGCGATGCGCGCCGGTACGCGAAATTTCGAAAGCACCATTGCCGAGCGGCAAGAGCCCGTACTCGCTTTGAAGCGCCGTCTTTGCGGAATCGAAATTCTTCACGCCGAGCGAAATGGCAAATCGGATCTCGGGCTCGCGCCGGCCGCCGCGATCTTCTGCGGCGATGGTCATGTCGGCGGGCCCATCGAGATCGATGAGCTTCGCGATGCTCTCGCCAACGAGCTCACCAAGCGGGCCGTCGAGCTCGAGCGGTTGGCGCGCCCACTCGCCGACGATGTCTGCCGTGGCAGAAACGTGTGCCGCGTGAATCACCGCGACGACGGAGTCGGGCATCGGCACCGGCGACAAGTCGACTTGAGGCGGCGGCGTGACCGTGGGTTTCGACGACGGCAGAGTCGTTGGGTCGTGCGTCGTTTGCGCCGGCCCGCCGCACGCTACGATTCCAAGGAGACTCGCGAGGGCGATCGATTTTCGCATGGTGCCGCAGCGTAATCCATGGTTCATGGGTGTGAAACGAGGATGGCACTGTGAGCATTCCGCTCAATCCGGCGCAGAAAAAGGCCGTGGAGCATTTTGCCGGGCCGCTTCTCATCTTGGCCGGTGCAGGGTCCGGCAAGACACGCGTCATCACCGAGCGCATCGCGCGCCTCGTCGAACGCGGCGTTCCGGGCAAATCGATTCTCGCGCTCACGTTCACGAACAAAGCGGCCGGCGAAATGGCCGAGCGCGTCGCGGTGATCGCGAAGGCGCGCTCGCTCGCCACCCGTGACGTCACGCTGTCCACGTTTCATGCGTTCGGCCTTGCTGCGCTCTCGCGCGAGCGCGCGGCGATCGGCGGCGCATTCACGGTATTCGACCAGGGCGACGCCATCGGCGTCGTCAAAGAATGCATGCGCCGCACCGATATGGGTCGCCGGCTCGACGCATCGGCCGTGCTCGCGCGTATCTCTCTCGCCAAAAACGCCTTCATCGACGCCGACGCGTTCGCCTCCGGCTCGGCGAACACCGAAGACGAATACGACGAAATCACGCGCATCGTGTACCCACGCTATCAAGCAGCGCTTCGGGCTTTTCGCGCGTTCGACTTCGACGATCTCGTGTGCGAGGTCGTTCGCGTCCTTCGCACGCGCGAAGACGTCCGCAATCGCTTCCACGATCGCTTTCGATTCGTCCTCGTCGACGAATACCAAGACACCAACGTCGCCCAGCTCGAGCTCTTGCGCCTTCTCTCGGCGCGCGACAAGAACGTGTGCGTCGTCGGTGATGACGATCAGGCTATTTATGGCTGGCGCGGTGCCGATGTGCGCAACATTCTCGAATTCGAGCAGCACTTCCCCGGCGCCGTCGTCGTGAAGCTCGAGCAAAACTATCGCTCGCGCCCCGACATCCTCGCCGTCGCCAACGCCGTCATCTCGAAGCGCACCGACGCCAGCGTCCACCGCAAGACGCTCTTCTCGAACAAACCCGCGGGCGAAAAACCCGTGCACCTCACGTGCGCCACGCCCGACGCCGAAGCGGCACACATCGCGCGCGAAATCCGCCGGCTCGTGCGCGAAGAGAAAGTGCGGCCCTCGCAAATCGCCGTTCTCTATCGCTCCAACGGCCAGGCGCGCGTCGTCGAAGAAGCGATGCGCGAGCAAGGCGTCGGCTATCGCCTCGTCGGCGGGCAGCAGTTCTTCGAGCGCAAAGAGGTCAAAGACATCCTCTCTTATCTCAAGCTCGCGCTCCACAAGACCGACGAGATCGCGCTTCGTCGCATCGTGAATTACCCGGCGCGCGGCATCGGGGAGCAAAGCATCACGCACCTCACGACCTACGCGACGGCAAAGAGCATCACGCTCGCACAGGCCATCGAGCAAGCCGATGCCATCGACGAGCTTCCCGGCGGCGCACGAACAGGCTGCGCCGATTTCGAGAAAATCATCTCCGAGATGCGCACGAAGCTCGCGACCGAGCGCGTCCCCGCTAGTGCGGTCGTGCGCTGGCTATGCGAGCGCATCGGTCTGCGCGCCGACATCGACGACAGCTCACCCTCGAAGGACGCCGCCGCACGCCGCTTCGGAAACGTCGAGTCGCTCGCGATGAGCCTCGGCAGGCGCGAAGAGCGTGAGCGCACGGCGGGGCGCGATCCAAACAGCCTCGAAGGCTTACGTATGTTCATCCAAGCGATGATGCTCGACACCAGCGCCGACGCCGACGAAGCGCCGAAAGATCTCGTGCTCCTCTCCACACTGCATGGCTCGAAGGGCCTCGAGTTCGATCACGTCTACTTGATCGGCTGCGAAGAGGGCTACTTGCCTCACGCGCGCACACAGATGGACAAAGCGAGCGACGCCACCGCGAGCGAAATCGCCAAAGACGTCGGCGTCACGAGCGATGTCGAAGAAGAACGCCGCCTCTTCTATGTCGGCGTCACGCGTGCGCGCGAACGCTTGACGATGTCGCGATGCGAGTCGCGTCCGCAGCGCGGAAAAGCCGTGCCGCGCACGATCAGTCGGTTTCTCCTCGAAGTGCCCGCTGAGCTCGTCACGCTCGAAGTCGCCAAAGACGCTCGCCCGATGAGCGTCGAAGAATCGACCGTGCAAGCGAACGCCCTCCTCGCTGCGCTCGAAGGGCTCTGATCACTCGGTCATGACAACGCTTGGGCGATGTCGGCGATGAGATCGGCGGGCTCTTCGATGCCGACAGCCAGGCGCACGAGGCCGTCCTCGATTCCGGTCTTCTCGGCGCGCTCTTCGGGCGTCATCTCGTAGAAGCTCATCACGGCGGGTTGCTCGACGAGCGTATCGACGCCTCCGAAGCTGGGCGCGATGCGTGCAATCTGCAACTTGTCGACGAACTTGCGTGCGCCATCCATGCCGCCGCGAACGAGGAAGCTCACAACGCCGCCGAAGCCGGTCATCTGCGCGCGCGCGATGGCATGATCGGGATGAGATTCGAGCCCCGGATAGCGCACGACCTCGATCTCGGCGCGCGCGGAGAGAAACCGAGCAATCTCGAGCGCGGTCGCGTTTTGTTTCTGCACGCGAATGCCGAGCGTCTTCAGCCCGCGGCCGACGAGGAACGCCGCGTGCGGATCGCACACGCTTCCGATCGTGCCGCGCAAATCACGAACGAGCGATGCGAGCGGCGCGGTGGTGCACACGACGCCAGCGAGGACGTCGTGATGGCCCGAGAGATATTTCGTCGCGCTGTGCACGACCAGATCGACACCGTACGACGCAGGCCGGCAATTGACGGGCGTCGCGAAGGTTGCGTCGCACAGCGTCTTCAAGCCGCGACGACCCTTGCACGATTCGACGACCTTGCCGAGGTCGAGGCAGCGCAAATTCGGATTGCTCGGCATCTCGAAGATGACGAGCCGCGTTTCGGGCCGAAGCGCGCCCGCGAGCGCGCCGGCGTCCATCGGTGCGAGTGAATGCGAGATGCCGAAGCGCGCGAGCGTGG
>JBBSFE010000035.1:0-46481 GCA_038239005.1 Polyangiales bacterium | reverse complement strand
TTCACACACGACGATCGAGTCGTCGTCTGCCGAGGAAACGTCGGCTGGGTACGGCGGAAACGGTGCAGGCTCGAACGACGTGTTCGATGTCGCCGTGATCGATGCGCAGAAAAACGAGCCGATGGATTTCGAAAAATCCTCGGCAGGCCAGACCGTTCGCCTCGCGCGCGAACGAACGAATTGTTTGATCCCGCGCGCAACGGCGGTCACGGGGAGCAAGCTCTTCGTCGCGTGCCTCGACACGAACCGCGTCATCGAGCTCGACGCGGGTTGGTTTCATCCGGACGAAAGCGTGACACGTTCGTTCGCCGTTCCATCGGGCCCCACGGGCCTCGCGCTCGACGTGGAAGGTGATCGCGTCATCGTCTGGTCGCAGTTCGCGCGAAAGATCACGCTCTTGCCGACTGCAAGCGACGGGGCGTTCACGATCGGATCGTTCGCAGTGCCCTCGCAACATCCGCTCGATGTGCAGATCGCGAAGGGTCGAGAAATATTCTTCCATCAAGACGTGCGCGTCTCGAGCGACGGTCGCGTGTGCGGGAGCTGCCACCCCGATGGCCGTGACGACGGTCTCGTGTGGAACACCGTCGAAGGTCCGCGCCAGACGCCGATGCTCGCAGGCAGGCTCGACGGTTCGGCTCCGTATGGTTGGCGCGGATCATCGGCCGACGTGCCAACGCATCTCAAGATCACGTTGGCTCGCCTCGGTGGCACCGGGTTTCCGACCGACGATCGCGATGCGCTCGTGGCGTTCGTGAAGTCGCTGCCGTCGCCGAAAGCGCGCAAGGTCGACCAAGAGATTGCAAAACGTGGAGAGGCGATCTTCAACTCCGACAAAGCCGGTTGCGCGACCTGCCATGGAAGTGGCGGGGACCTGCCGGATGGTGAGCGTCACAACGTACGTAGCTGGGCGCAAGGTGACGTGCTCGGTTTGTTCGACACGCCATCGCTTCGCTCCGTCGGTGGCACCGCGCCATACTTCCACGATGGTCGCTACAAAGATCTCCACACGCTCCTCGTGTCGGTCGACGGCACAATGGGCCACACGAAATATCTCTCCGAGCCCGACATGGGCGCGCTCGAAACGTACTTGAGGTCGCTATGACTCCGATGCTCATCGCTGCAGCCCTACGCGTGACGCTCGATCTCTCGGCCATTGCGTCGGGTGCCGCATACGACGTTCACGGAAATCTCGGCCTCGCGGGCGCAACGGTCGGCGGCGCGTTTCCAAGGGCATGGGCGCCACTCTCATCGGTGTCGTATTGCCTGAGCTCGCGCCCGGCGTCGTACGTTGGCTGGGGTTCGAGCGACGGCGAAATCGCCGAGGTCGTCACGATCAACGGCCACGAGTACCTCGACGAGAGCCGCGTGGTTGTCGAGAACGACGTCCTCAAAACCGATTCCCACACGCGCCGCGCAATCACACGCGTCGCGACGCTCGGCGAAACGACGATCTGGGCCTACCGCGATTCGGGCGCGCTCTCCATCGGCACGTTCGCGGAGTTCTCATCGTTCGGCGGCGCCTTCTCGCTCGGCTGCCGCTGGCTCGCCGTCACGGTCTCCGAACACGGCGGCTCCGCAAACATCTTCTCGAGCCCCATCGCGCTCGACATCAAATCCTGGGGCATCACCCCGCCCCCACCCGAACCCCCGCGCGCATCCTTCTCGGCGCTCCTCAGCCTCTCCCGCTCGACGACCGACCCCGCACCCCTCGTCCTTCTGCGACTCGCCACTCTCCGAGAGTGAATGGACTAGGAAGGGCGCCCGAGTTTTTGTTTGAGGTCGCGTTCGACGACGTGCAGGTAGGAGACGTACGGACCTTCCTTGCCTTCGGTCATTTCGATCAGCGTGCGGACTTCGCGGCGCGCGGTCTCGAAGTCGTTCACGAGCATCGCGTGCTGCAGACGCATGCGGTGCGTGCGGTAGTCGTCGTCGAGCTCTTTGCGGAGCGCGTTTGCGCTTTCGCGTGTGGCGTCGGCTTCGCCCTTGTTGCCGCCTTTTTCGAAGCACGCGGCTGCGGTTTCGTAGAGCGGGACCGCGTCGACGCCGTCTTTGACGTGGAACATGCGGCGTTCGCGTTTGCCGTCGGCGACGACGCGCTTCTCGGTGGCGAAGGCGAGCGCTTCGTTCGGGCTCTTGTCGCACGCCGGCGAGCCTTGCTCCCAGAGCTTCGGATATTCCGCGGGCTCGATGCGACGTTGATCGTCGGTGTCCGACAAGTACATCCACGCGATGAGCGCCGCGCCGACCATGGCTGCCAAAAGCAGCATCGGGTTCGTCTTGCCCTTCGGTTTGCTTCCCGCCGCGCCTACGACGTCGCCGGCGATCGACACGAGCATCTGCGTCTGTTGGCAACCGAGAACGACGTCGGCGGGGAGCGGCGCTTGCGTGAAGGGCACGCCACCGATCGTCGGTGCAGGCTCGAAATTGAGCGCTTGCGCGAACACACCACCGGCGCCGACTTGAATCAAAATGTGCTCGACCGCCGCTTGATCGAGCGGAAGCCGAATCTCGCAGTGCGCGCCACTGCCGATGAGCGCGCGCTCGGCTTCGACCGTGACCTGCTCTTCGCGGCCGTTGGAGTGTCGAATCTGGAAGCGCAGGGTGCTCACGAGTGCCTCCTCATAGGTCGTTCATCTTGATGGCCATCGGACCCATGATGAGAATCATGATCGTCGCGAAGACGAGCACGAGCGGGCCCGTCATCGCAACGCCAGCTTTTGCGGCCATCTCTTCGGCGCGAACCGAGCGGCGCGTACGCGATGAAGTGGCTTGGATCTGCAGCACGTCCGCGACGGGGTTACCGCGCTCTTCCGCTTGAACGAGCGCGCCCACGAACTCTTTGACGGCCTCGACCGGGCAGCGCCGCGAAAACTCGAGGAGCGCTTCTTTGCGCGTCTGCCCGAGGTTCAACGTTTGGAGAATGAGCGTGAACTCTTCGACGATCGGATCATCGGGGTTGCTCGATTTTTCGACGCACTGACGAACGGCGCCTGGAAAATCGAGACCGGCGCCCATCGCGAGCGCCATCAAATCGATCACGTACGGAAGACCGCGGCTCACGTTCTTCAAACGGTCTTGTGCGTACCCGCTGATTTGCATGTACGGAAGGACCGCGCCGACGGGCCCGCACAAAACGGGCAGCGTGTAGTTGTTGAACACGACGGCAAGCACGAAGCCCGCGCCCGTGCACACGAAGAAGCTGACGACGCAGAGCGCGAGGTATTCGTCGACGGTGAGACCGAGCAAGTCGCCTGCTTGCGTGATTTGCACATCGAGCCTGTCGCGCATGTCGTCGGGCAGGAGGCCCGACACGCGCACGCCGAGCCAGCGCACGAGGGGCTCGACGGTGGGCCACAGACCCGAGCCCGAGAGCGCGCGCTGCCGCTTGAGACCGCGAAGCCCGAGGCGGCTCGCAATGCGCGTCGGTGCGCTCGCCATCGCGTAGACGACGAGAAACACCGACACACCGACGGCGCCGAGAAAGAGAAGCTTCCAAACATCTGCTCGTAAACTGATCATGGTCGCTCCTCAGATGTCGACGGCGAGGATCTTCCGCGCCCAAACGAGCGCCGTGATCCAGCAAAGGGCTGCGATGGCCGTGATGACGTAACCCGTGAAGGTGTGCTGAAGCGGATCGAAAAAGGTCGGCGACGAAAAGTTGAGCCCGAGCACGAGCACGAACGGCATGACCGCAATGACGCCGAGCTGCATCTTGCCTTCGGCGGTCTTGGTTCGAATGACGCCATCGAGTCGTGCCATCTCGCGAATGCTCGCCGCCGTAGTCTCGAGAACGCGCCCGAGATTGCCGCCGACTTGCCGGCCGATGAGCACCGCCGAAAGCGCCGAGTCCACCTGTCGACTGCCGATGCGCGACGCCATGTGCAAGAGCGCTTGATCGAGCGACGAGCCGACCTTCATCTCTTTGGTGGCGAGATCGACTTCGTCTTTGATGGGCGGTTGCAAAATCGGCACGATCGAATTGAACGCAGCGCCGACGCTCGGGATCGCTTTCAACGAGTTGGCAAGCGCGAGCAAGAAGCTGTCGAGTTGGCTCTCGATCGCGGCTAGGCGTTTGCGTCGCATGTTCTCGATGTACAAAAGCGGGATCCCGCACACCGCGATGATCCACAGCGGGAAAAGCGGAAGCTCGACGGTGAACTCGAGCACGAGCAAAACAAAGAGCCCAGCGAGCTGAGCCGCGGCAATGACGCGCCCGGGCGTGAAGATGAACATCGGACGGAGCTTGCGCTCGATCGACGACGTGTAACGAGCCCAGTAGCGATAAACGAGGCTGTTGCGATCGCCGAACGCCCCCAAAATGATCAAGAAGAGCGCAAGCGAGACGAGACCGATCCCGACCCACTTGTACGTAATCATCGTCCAGCCGCGCATCACAGGTAGGGTTCTCCTGGTTTGACGAGGTTCATCACGATGAAGTCTTGCAGATACGAAGGGAGGTAGCCTGTCGCGCGGAAGTCGCCGATGACTTTGCCGCCGGGGCCGGTGCCGGTGCGAACGTATTCGAAGATGGGACGCATCTCGATGTCGCCATTGTCGCCGATACCGGTGATTTCCGTAATGGCCGTGACTTTGCGAGTGCCGTCCGACAAACGGCTTTGCTGGACGATCAAGTGAACGCTCGATGCGATTTGATCGCGAATCGCGCGCTGCGGCAAATCGAGGCCGGCCATGAGAACGAGCGTCTCGAGACGGCCGATGGCTTCTTCGGGCGAGTTCGCGTGCGTCGTCGTGAGCGAGCCGTCGTGCCCAGTGTTCATCGCCTGGAGCATGTCGAGCGCTTCGCCGCCGCGGCACTCGCCAACGACGATTCGGTCCGGGCGCATGCGGAGTGCGTTCTTCACGAGATCGCGAATCGTGTATTCGCCGCGGCCTTCGAGGTTCGGCGGGCGCGTTTCGAGCGACACCACGTGAGGTTGTTTGAGTTGGAGCTCGGCGGCGTCTTCGATGGTGACGATGCGTTCGTTGGAAGGGATGACGCCGGACAAACAGTTCAGCAGCGTGGTCTTGCCGGAGCCCGTGCCGCCGGAGATGACGATGTTGCGTTTGGCGATGACGGAGCGAACGAGAAACCGAACCATGCGCTCGGTGATGGCGCCGAAGCCCTGGAGCTTCTCGAGCGTGAGCGGCGTGCGCGAGAATTTACGAATCGTGATGCACGAGCCACGAAGCGCGATCGGCCGAATGACGGCGTTCACGCGGGAGCCGTCTTTCAAACGCGCGTCGACGAGAGGCGAGCTTTCGTCGATGCGGCGACCGAGCGGCGTGACGATGCGCTCGATGATGGCGCGCACGCGTTCGTCGTCGGTGAACTTGGTTTCGGAAAGCTCGATCTTGCCTGCGCGCTCGACGTAAATCGTTTCGGGATCGACGACCATGATCTCGGTGATGGTCGGGTCGGCGAGGAATCGCTCGAGTGGGCCGAGGCCGAGTGCTTCGTCGGAGAGCTCGCCGATGAGCTTGTCGCGATCGATTTCGGGCGGAACTTTTCCGGCGAGATCGAGCTGCTGCACGATACGGCGAAGCGCGTTGAGCACCTTCGGGCGCATCGAGGGCTCTTCGAGCTTGGCGGCGTCGATCGTTGCGAGGTCGAGGTGCTCGAGGAGCATCTTGTGGATCTCGCGGCGCGCGGCGACGTCACGATCGCGAATGCGTTTGGCGGCGTCGCGCTCGGCGGCGGCAGCGACGACGTCTTTCTGTTGCTTCGCGGTCGTTGGTTGCGGCTGCGGCGGTGGCGCTCGGGTTTGGATCGGCGCGGGGCGACCGTTTTGTTGTGGCGGGCGCACTTGCGGAATGGCGCCTGTGGCCGCGGGCATCGTGCCGGGGAGCGGAACCATTCCCGTAACGGGAAGCGCACCCGACGAACCGGGCATCACTGGCATCGCGCCCGTCGACAGCTGTTGCACGATCGGCGCTGGGCCGTACGCACCCGTCATGGGGTTCGGCGGCATCTGCCCTTGCGAGTCGAGTGCGAGCAGATAAATCGTGAAGTTACCGACGACGATCGGCGTGCCGAATGGAACCTCGATCGATTCGCGGCGCAGCAAACGATCGCCTGCGAGCGTTCCGTTGGTCGAGAGGTCTTCGACGACGATGGACGTCGCGCGAACTTCGACGACTGCATGTTGGCGCGACACGAGATCGCTCTCGAGCCGGAGCACGCAGTTTGGATGTCTCCCTATCGAGATCGGGCCCTTCGGCTGGAAGACCTCGCTGCGTTCCTGACCATCATCAGTCTGAACGACAACTTGTACGTTCACTTGCGATCAACTCACTGCTCTTTCTTCGCAGACGGCGGCGTGCGATCGAACGTGTTCACGTCGTCGATGTTGCCGTTGTAGTCGTCGAAGACCTGAAGAGCGTTCTTGACCAAATCGAGCGAAGACTTCGGCACCGTCTCGACGACGCTGGGAATCACGAACATGGCGTTTTCGATCTCTTGGCGCTTGTTCGAGTGGCTGCCGAAAAGAATACCAAGCACCGGAATTTGGCTCAATCCGGGCAAGCCCGTGACGGCGTGCGTTTGCGAGATGCTCTTGATGCCCGCGAGGATGAGCGCCTGGCCGAGCTTCATGTGGACGAGCACTTCCATCTTGTTGGTCGCGCGGCCGGGCAAGTCGCCGCCGGTGAGGGCGCTGTCGGTGAGCTCGCTTTCGTCGGCGACGAGGCGTAGCTCGATCTCACGCGTCGTTGAGTCGTAACGCGGAAGCACGGTGACATTCGTGCCGAACTGAATCTTCTGGATGCCCGACGTGCTCTGGAACGCGAACTGGCGGAAGTTGACCTCGCCGCCCGAGTTGAACACCGCTTCTTGTCCGTTCGATGTGATGATCGACGACTGACGAAGCACCTTCGCCCAACCGTTGTTCGATGCGATGTCGAGACGCGGGAGCGGCTGCTGCTGGAGCGTTGCCGTCGCGTTGGTGACGGCGGTGCTCAGTAAATCGAACGTCCCTTGCATCGCGCCGATGTTGTCGCCGCCGATGGCGCCGGGGTAACCGATGCCGACCGCGTAGGACGAGCTCTTGTCGTAGGAGACGAAGAAGAAGTCGACGCGGATGAGGATGCGGCGATCGCCCGAGCCCGAGCCAACCTGCACGAGGTTTTCGACTTGGCCCGGATAGAGAGCGGCGATGAGGCCAATGCGTTTGAGCTCGGTCTCGGTGGTGACGCCGCCCTCGAGGAAGAAGCGACCGCCGACGCGACGAACGCGAACGCCCGTAGTGCCTTCGAGGAGTTGCTGGAGCTCGCGGTAAACGATTTCCGGCGGGCGCGTCGAGACGTTGATCGACCACGTGACTTGCGATGCGTCGTTCTTGATGAGAACGAGCGTGGTCGACCCGGGTTTACGGCCGACGACGAGGAACGTGGAACCATCGGGGCTGACGCGGACATCGATGATGGCGGGGTCGGCGACGGAGAAGTTGCGGATCTCTTTTGCGGAGATCGATTTGGTCTCGCCCACGGCGAGTGACAGCTCTTCGACCTTTTCGTTCTCGATGTTCGGCGTCGTGGTGACTGCTGCACCACCGCCGCCACCACCACCGGGCCGAGCCCGCTGGGCGTGTGCTTCCGGTAGGCTCGCGGAGAGCGTGAGGGTTGCCGCGCACGCAGCCACGAGAAGAGAGCGTTGCATGAGGATCGTTTTCACCGCTGGTTACCCGGACCGATTTGCGTGGGCATGCTCGGACGCGAAATGATCGTCACAGGCCCGGCTTTGATCAGCTCGCTCGAGCTGAACTTGGAGATTTGTTCTTCGCGAATGTTGTCGTTCGGATTGCGGAGAACGACGGTGAGCTGGCCCTTCTCCATGGCGACGGACGCGGCCTGCGCTTGCTCGATCTTCATGCTCAACGTGAGCACGGCTTCGGCGTTGCGGCGGTCTTTGGCGGCGAGGTCGACGGCGTCCGGCGAGGTTTCGTAGCCCGATGCGAGGACGAGGATTTTCTGGAGGAGAACGACGGCGGCGCGTGCGTCGGTGAGGCCGAGAGAGTTCGGGTCGGGGAGCACAGCGATGACGTCGACGTAGTCGCCCGGCTTCACCATCGCGGCGCTCGCATCTTCGCGGCGTGTTTTCAGCGTGAAAGCGCGGCTGCCGGGCACGATGAGGGCGCTCAAATCGCGGCGCTCTTCGTTCGCGGTCGCCAAATCCGTCCACATCAGGGTCTGCTGGGCCTGAACCGTGGTGCCAACTGCGAGACCGAGCACCTTGGGCTTGTCGACCTCTTTGATGGCGCGGTCTTCGACGTAGGCCTGCGGGATTTCCCTCACGGAGAGCTGGTCGTCGGTGATGGGCTTGCCGCGCTCGATCGGCTTGATGGCAATGAGGAGCTTGACCTTGTCGCCTCCACTCATCTCGCGCTCGTAGCGCTTGGTGTAGAGAACGAGGAGAACGACGCCGAGTAACGCGACGACGAACGCCAAAAGCAGCGCGCGACGATCCATCGGGTTTTAGACGGTATCCCCCTTCGAGCTCTTTGGGAACTAGTACCGCATGGGCGTCGGACCGATGGGCTGCGGACGGCGCGGGCCCACGACGACGAACGTGCGCTTCTGAACCTGGAAGGGCTGATCGAGCGCGTAGTAGTTGTCTTTGGCATCGACGACGACGCTCACTGACGGGTTTTGCGGGCGAAGCCATTCGTTCGCTTTGTCGGTGGTGTCGAGGGTGAACTCGAAGTGATCACCTGGTTTGCCCGTCATCATGAAGGTGGCCGCGCCGGATTGATCGGTATGAGCGACATCACGGCCGAGGTACTTGATCGGCAAGTTCGCGCCGTTGTCACTTCGAAGTGCGACGATCACTTTGCGCTCGGCGGGCGGACACATCACCGAGTACTCCGCGAGCTTCTTCGGATCGCCACCGAGACGGCGAAGCATCACGGTCGTCGGCTTGGTGGGCGAGTCGAAACCTTCGGGGCACTTCACGTAGACGTCGAGTTGATCGCCTTCTTCACCGCGGAACGTGAGGACCGCTTTGCCGTTGCCCTCGGTTTTGCCGACTTCCTTGCTGTTGCGTTGCACGACAGCGCCAGGAAGCGGAATGCCTTTGTCAGCCTCGACGAGCACCGCGACCTGAAACGGCGGCGGCGGCGGCTCTTCGAGGCTCTTGCACGCGGAGACGCTCGCGATGAGCGCTAGGCCAGTCGTCGCACAGAATGATGCGAGCCTCATGCGTCCGAAGATACATCAAGCGCGGAGAGATGCACCAAAGCGCCGCTGCATTTCTGTCTTGATCACGGCGTGTGCGCCGTCGACCTCGGCGTCGGTCAGTGTGCGGTCGGCCGTGCGATAGACAATGTGAAACGCGAGGTTCGCGTGGCCCGCGGGAACGGGCTCGCCCACGAAGCGATCGAAGAGCTCGACCTCAGCCGCGAGCGGGCCCGCAGCTTCGCGTAGCGCGCGAAGAACGTCGCCGGCCGCGACCGTGCTCGCGACGATGAGCGCGATGTCGCGCGTGGTCGCAGGGAAGCGCGCAACCGGAACGAACGTCGGGTGCGGAACGCCGAGCGCGATGAGCGCATCGAGATCGATCTCGACGATCATCAGCGGGCCGCCGAGATCGAGCGCGTCGTCGACGTCCGGGTGGAGCGGGCCGAGGCGGCCAATGGGTGTATTATGCACGTGAATCGCGGCGCGCCCGCGCGGGTGCAAGTGCCCGAAGGCCGCGCCCGGAACGATGTCTGCGGTGGCGTTGACGAGACGCGGAACGAGAGCGCTCGCGAGGCCGGATGCATCCCACACATCGACCGCTTCGGGGCGCGTAAGATACGCAGCGCGCTCGCCCGCCAGCACCGCCGCGAAGCTCGCGCGCTCTTCGGGAAGGGCGTCTTTCGTGACGCTCGGCAGGAAGATCGAACCGGTCGTGAAGAGGCGCAGGTTGGACGTGCCGTGGCGGCGAGCGCGCGCAGCGGCTTCGAGCAAACCCGGAAGCAGGCTCGTGCGCATCACGTCGAGCTCGCTCGTCAGCGGGTTGTCGATCACGAGCGGAGCGGGGGCGCCAATCGCGGCGAGTGCTTTGCGCGTCGTGAATCCGAACGTGAGCGCTTCGGAGAGACCGAGTGAAACGGCCGCGCTTCGCACGCGACGCAGCAGCGCTTCACGACCGCCCACGGCGCGCGTCGCTCGGATTGCGGGGAGCGTGGAGGGAACGGTGTCGATGCCGCGGACGCGGATGACCTCGTCGATGAGATCGGCTTCACGCGTGACGTCGGGACGATGCGCGGGGACGACTGCGTCGATGACGTCGCTCGATTTCGAGGTGCACGTGAATGCGAGTCGCTCGAGCGTGGCCTTCGCTTCGGCGAGAGGGACGTCGACGCCGAGGAGCGCAGCAATGCGCGGGGCGCGTAGCGTGACCGTGATTGGCGCGATCGTCTTCGCCGTCTTCACGAGCTGATTTTTCGAGCCGGTCGCGCCCGTGAGGCGACACATCATGCCGAGAGCGTGCTCGAGCGCGCGTGGGGTGTCGCTGTGGTCGATGCCGCGCTCGAAGCGGTGGCTCGACTCGGAATGCAAGCCGTGGCGACGCGCAGTGCGACGAACGCCGCGTGGCTCGAAGTACGCGCACTCGATCACGATGCGCTTCGTCGTTGCGGTGATCTCGCTCGATTGGCCGCCCATCACGCCGGCGAGCGCAATCGCGCCTTCCACGTCGGCGATGACGAGGTCGTCCACGTGGAGCTTCCGCGTGACGCCGTCGAGGGTAACGAGCGTTTCGTTTTCCTTTGCGAGGCGCACGATGATTTTTCCGCCGCGCACTTTGTCAGCGTCGAACGCGTGCATAGGGTGGCCGTGCTCGAGCATCATCACGTTGGTGACGTCGACGGCGTTCGAGATTGGTCGCACGCCGAGCGCGCTCAACCGGTAGCGCACGCCTGGTGGTGACGGCGCGATCGTCGTGCCCGTCGCGATTGTGGCGCCGTAGTGCGGGCAGCGTTCGGCGGCGTCGATCGTGATCGCGAGCTCGCTCTCGACGGTTCGATCACCGCGTTTGACCGGCGACTCCGGTGCGGGCGGTTTCCACGTGATGCCGAACAACGCTGCAGCTTCGCGCGCGAGGCCGATGTGACCGAGGGCATCGGGACGATTGGGCGTCAGGTTGATTTCGAACAGTGTGTCGCGCGCTTCGGGGACGACGTCGGTGAACCGCGCGCCAGGCTCTGCGAATCCGGCGGGAAACACGATGATTCCGGCTGCGTCTTCGGAGAGGCCGAGCTCGGCTTCGCTGCACAGCATGCCTTCGCTCGCGACGCCGCCGATGTCGCGGCGTTCGATCGTCATGCCCTTCGCGGGAAGATGCGTGCCGAGTGGCGCGAGCACGACGACCGCGCCGGGCTCGGGAACGTTCGGCGCGCCGCACACGACCTCTTGTGTGCCGCCGCCGCGATCGACGGTGACGAGCTTGAGCCCGCTCTTCGTCGGATGTTGCCGCTCGCTGACAACCCACGCGAGCACGCAAGACTCGGCGCCCGCGCCGTACGCGTTGATGGCTTCGACCTCGAGGCCTGCCGCGGTGAAGCGCGCCGCGACCGCTTTCGGATCATCCGGCAGCGACGGAGCGAGCGAGCGAATCCAGAGCCAAGAAGAATTCACGACCTTCCCTCCGTCGTACCGACGTCGGTCGGTCGCGTTGTTCGCTCGAAACTGCGTTTCGACCTCGAATTCATCAGAATTGCGCCAGGAAGCGAGGGTCGTTTTCGAACAAGAGGCCGACGTTCGGAATGCGGTAGCGCAGCATCGCTTGTCGCTCGATGCCCATGCCGAGAGCGAAGCCGCTCCACTTTTCAGGATCGATGCCGCACGCCTCGAAGACGATGGGGTGAATCATCCCGCAGCCGAGCACCTCGAGCCAGCCAGAATGCTTGCAGACTGCACATCCGGAGCCCTTGCAGAATACACATCCGATGTCGACCTCGGCGCCGGGCTCGACGAACGGGAAGTAGCTCGGGCGAAGGCGCACGGGCGTGCCCTTGCCGTAGAAGCGCTCGGCGAATTCAGCGAGCGTTCCTTTGAGGTGCGCGAGCGTGACGTGCTCGTCGACGAGGAACGCTTCGACTTGATGGAACATCGGCGAGTGCGTGAGGTCGTCGTCGAGGCGGTAGCAAGCGCCGGGCGCGATGAACGCCATCGGAGGCTTCACGGTCGACATCGCGCGAACCTGGATGTTCGACGTGTGCGTTCGCAGCACGGATTTGCCGACGTAGAAGGTGTCGTGCATGTCGGTCGCGGGGTGGTCGGGCGGGAAGCCGAGCTTGTCGAAGTTGTTTTGGGGCGTGTCGATCTCGGGGCCGTCGAACACCGCGAAGCCAAGCGCTTCGAAGATGGAGACGATCTCGTCGCGCACGATCGAGATCGGGTGCGCGTGGCCGCGCTGCGTGGGGAGGCGGCCGGGGAGGGTGAGATCGAACGGTGGCGCGTCGAGGTCGGCGCGGCGTTTTTCGCGGGCGAGAGAGGCGAGTGCGTCGTCGAATGATTTTTCGACTTCGCCTTTGAGCGTGTTGACCTTCTCGCCGATGAGCTTGCGGTCGCTCGCGGCGACCTTGCCCATCAGCTTGAGAATGGCCGTGAGATCGCCCTTTTTCCCGAGGATTTTGGCGTTCTCGTCGCGCAGGGCCTGCTCGGTTTTGGCGGCCTCGAAGCGCGCCTGGAAGCCGCCGCGGAGGCGTTCGAGATCGGCGAGAATGGTATCGCGCTCGGACATGGATGGCGCCGTCGATCTACCACGGACGACGGTCAGGCCGGAAACTGGACCGCGATCGCGTCTGCGACGACCTCGTCGACGAACGGCACGCCAACGCTCCCGTGTCCTGGGAGTGTGAGCCACCCGAGCTGCTCTTCCAGATCGTCGTCATAGAGGTTTGCTCGGGCGCGATCGCCCAAGAACTTCCTCAATTGCGAGCAGGCGCTTCCGAAGCGAAATCGCTCGCCGTAGGGATCACACTCGACGTCGAAGCGTGCCATCACGCCATCGATGGCGACGGGCAGGTGCCCCGGATAAACCCACTTCTCGTAGGCCCCGTTCAGCAGCGCACGTCCGAGCGCCGTGAGCTCGACCACGAACGTACGTCGGTCCTTCCCACACCGCGTTCGCGTGACGAACCCAAGTTTTTCAATGGCGCCGAGCATTTCCGAAATCGTGGCACGCGCCACGCCCAGCGCGTGCCGTAGCGTGCTCTGCGTGGCCGCTTCTCGCTGCTCGCCCAACCAAAACAACAAATCGTACCGCGCGGGCGTCAACCGAAACTCCCTCAAGAGCGGCCGACAAAACCCAAGCGCCGCGTGATGCGTCCGTTTCGCAGCCCAAAACACAGAATCCACCAGTCACCTCGCCCCGAGCCCTTGCCACTCCCATGCCACCCAAAAAACCCACCGAAAACGACCCAGATCGTTCGGATCCGAACGATCGGGTGTCTTTTTGGGGGTGGCCAGGCCAAGGCGGGCCGGGCGGTGGGCCGGCTACTTGGGTAGGCGAAGCCTGATCGCTTGCGTCGCGGCGGTCATCCTTTCACGCCGCCGGCGGTGAGGCCGGACACGAGTTGTTTCTGGACGACGTAGAAAAAAATCATCACGGGCACGCTCACGAGGATCGCGCCCGCCGCGAACGGGCCCCACGCTGCGTCGTGCTCACCCACATAGCGCTGCAGGACGACCGGCAAGGTGAATGCGCTCTCACGCGAGAGCAGCGTTGCGGCGAGGATGAATTCGTTCCATGCAGCCATGAAACAGAATAGCGCGGTCACCGCAATCGCGGGGCGCGCAGCTGGAAGAACGACGCGAACGAACGCTTGGAAGCGTGTTGCTCCGTCGACCATCGCGGCTTCCTCGAGATCAACCGGGATGGTTTCGAACGATCCGCGTAGTTGGAAGATCGCAAACGGGACTGCCGTCGATGCGTAGACGAGAATCAATCCGACACGGGTGTCGAGGAGGTGGAGCGCGTCGAGGATCAAATAGAGGGGCACCGCGCTCGCGACCGCCGGGAACATCTGCGTTGCGAGAAGGCCCCGCTCGGCCGCGCGCGCCCCCGGAAACTTGAAGCGCGCGAGCGCATACGCGGCGGGCGTCGCAACGACGATGCCCACGAGCGCGGTACCGAGCGAAACGACGATGGAGCTCGTGAGCTGTTGCGCAAACACGGCAACGCCATTGGGCCGGCCAACACCGACGACGGCGCGCGCGTTGTCGAGCGTGACGCCGTGCGGAATCGGCACGACGCCACCGTGCGCCGCGAGACCCGCGCCCGAAAGCGCGACCGAAAGCACCCACAAAACGGGATAGAGGGCGAACGCGACGGCAACGAGAACAATCACGTGCGCGAAGAGCGGCTCGAGCTTCTTCATGCGCGCTCCATGCGGCGCGTTGCGCGCGTCATGAGCCAGAGCAAACCGAAGATGAGCACCGCGTACGCGGCTGCATAGCCGTATTGCGCGTCGCGCGTGAAGGCCCAGCGGTACGCGTCGCTCACCAAAATGTCCGTCGAGCCGTCAGGCTCGCCGCCCGACACCAAGAAGACGACGTTGAACATGTTGAACGTCCAAATCGCGCCGAGCACGACGGCCGGGAGAAGCGCGGGACGGAGAAGTGGAAGCGTCACGCGCACGAAACGTTGCCAGCGCGTTGCGCCGTCGACCTCGGCCGCTTCGAGGACGTCCTGCGAGATCGACGTGAGCGCGCCGAGTGTGACGACCATCATGAACGGAAATCCGAGCCACACGTTCGTCGTCACGTTTGCGGTGAGCGAGGTCGAGAACTTCGAGAACCACGCGATGGAGTCCACACCAAACAACCCGAGAAGCGCATTCACCGCGCCAAACTGCCGATGAAACATCCCTTTCCACGCGAGCGCCGTCACGTACGAAGGCACCGCCCATGGCAGCACCAACAGCGCGCGGTAAACGCCGCGCAAGCGCATGAGCGGTCGCGACAAGAGCACGCCGAGCGCAACGCCGATCGTGACGTGCAAGGCGACGTTGAGGAGCGTCCACAAAATCGTCACGAGCAACGTAACGTAGAACGATCCGTGACCGAGCAAGTCGCCACCGCGCGCCCCGAGGATTGCGGCGTAGTTCGCGAAGCCGACATAACGCGGATCGTCGCGCGTCCCTGCGAAGAGCGAAGTCGCGGCGCCGGCAACGAGCGGAAGCACGACGAGCACGAGCACGACGACCGCCGCGTGCGCGACGTACCGATACGCGGGAAGCGCCGCGCGCACTTCCGAAATGCGAACCGCGCGCGTGATTTTCCAAGCGACGAAAAGCAAAATGGCGCCGAGGATCACGAGCGCAGGCGCCGGCGATGCAGGCGGCGGTGGTGGCTTCACGGCATCGTCGAAGCGCCGGTGACTCTCTGCGAGTGCGGGGCGCGCGGCGCCACCACGAAGCGTTTTGCGAATCGCTTCATCCGTAGGAACCCATGCAGATTGCATGCGTGTGGATGTCGGTGTCGCGATGCTCGTCTTTACCGCTTCGTGAAATGCCGCGAGCGTCGCGTCGTTCGCGATCGCCGGATCGCTCCAAGCGTCGCTTCGCGCGACCACTTGATGGCCGACCGTTGCGAGCGTGATCGCCGCTTCGCGCGATTCGAGAAACAGGGCGAGCTCGCGGGCTAGAGCGCTCTTCGCGCCGCGCGGAGTCACCATTGCCGTCTCCACCGTCAGAAGCGGTCGCGCCGCTGCGCCGCCAATCGTGGGAAGCGGCGTCACACGATAACGAATCGCGCCTCCGAGATCGGCGCGCATCCACGGCCCGCCGATCACCGCCGCGGCTTTTCCAGAAACGAAGAGTTGCGTCACCAGCGAGCCGTTTGGCTCCTCCGGAATCACGTGCTCGCGCGACATGCGCTGCACGAATTCGAGTGAGAGCGCGCCCGCTTCGCTGTCGAATGCGTACGAGCCGTCCCCGGCCAAAATGCTCCCACCGAACGCCGACAAAATGGCCGCGTGGTAGTACGCGACGTCCGCTTCGTACGCGAGCGGGTAAACGCCTTTTGGAAACGGAGTGCGCGCGAGCTCTTCGAACGACACCGGCGGTGCAGGCAGGAGATCGACGTTCGTGTAGAGAGCGACACACTTCGTGGAGAGTGGCGCGCCCCAACGATCGATCGCCGCGAGCGTCGCGCCGTCATAGGCGCTCGCATCGATGGGCCACGGCATGGGCACGACGACGCCGGCACGAACGTACGCACCGATGCGTGTGTGCGCGTCGATGAACACGTCGGGCCCGTGCCCGTGCGGCGCCGCGGCTTCGAGCTTCGCGAGGTACGCCTCGAAAGGCACGCCGAGCAGCTCGACGCGCACCCCCGGATGCGCGCGCTCGAACGCCCGCGCGACTTCTTGGATGGCGCGCTCTTCATCGCCGCGATACGCGTGCCACAAAACGACGGTGTCGCGATCCACATCGCCGCATGCGCAAAGCGCAACCGCGAGGAGCACGAGCCTCGCGGAGAGCGTGAGCGCGCGAATCATGCGAGCGACGTGCCCGCCTCGCGATCGAACAGGTGTACTTTGCATGGATCGATGGAGAGGCCTATTTTGTCGCCGGTTTTCGCCGTACCTGGGATGCGCACGACCACGTCCAGGGCGCCGACTTTGCCGTGTACGTACGTTTCGAAGCCGAGCGCCTCGACCACGTCGACGACGATTTCGCAGACCTTCGTCATCCCCTCTTGAAAGAGAGTGAGATCGTGCGGCCGCATGCCCGCGGTCACTTCTCGCCCGCTCGCGAGGTCGCCGAAGCGTGCGTCGATCGGAATCACGATGTCAGGAGCGCGCGCGATGCGGCCGTCGATGGTCGCGTCGATCATGTTCATTGCCGGCGAGCCGAGGAACGTCGCAACGAAGCGCGTGCGTGGGCGCTCGTAGATCTCGAGCGGCGCCCCGCTCTGTTCGACCTTGCCTTGGTTCATCACCCAGAGCGTGTCGGCGAGCGTCATCGCTTCGACTTGATCGTGCGTGACATACACGGTCGTTGCGCCGAGACGATCATGGAGGCGGCGAATGTCCACGCGCACTTCGGCACGCAGTGCGGCGTCGAGATTCGAGAGTGGCTCGTCGAAGAGAAACATCGTTGGGCGTCGCGCGATCGCTCGGCCCATCGCGACGCGCTGGCGCTGACCCCCGGAGAGCTGCTTCGGCAGTCGATCGAGAAGCGCGTCGAGGCCGAGCATCTCGGACACTTCGCGAACGCGCGCGTCGATCTCGGACTTCGCCGTGCGGCGCAGCTCGAGCCCGAACGAAAGATTCTTGCGGACGGACAGATGCGGGTAGAGCGCGTAGCTCTGAAACACCATCGCAACATCGCGGTCGCGCGGCGGGAGCTTCGTCACGTCGCGCCCGGCGAGGCGAATCGTTCCCTTGTCGATCGTCTCGAGACCCGCGAGCGATCGCAAAAGCGTGCTCTTGCCGCAACCGCTCGATCCGACGAGCACCGCGAAGCTTCCTTCGGGAACGAGCAAGTCGACGCCCCGAAGCACGTGCGTGTCGCCGAACGACTTGTGAACGCCTCGTGCCTCGCACTTCATGTAAAGGAGCCTTTACAGGGGGCGAAAAACGAGTCAAGCACTCGGGCGCACGTCACGTCACCTCGCCAGTGCTTGGGTGGAACTCCGCGCCACTCGACGAGTTGCTCAACGTAAAAACTTGAACGGTTGCTCGCCCGCGGCCTATCTCGGCAGGTGATCGGACCCCACCGACGAGCTTACCGGGATGAACTCCGAGCCATGCTGGTCGAACGGAAGTTGGCTTTGATACGAGTAGACGTGCGCATGCACGTGATGCTGTGCGTGTTGCTCGCACCACCACGTCTTGCCGCGTGTTGCATCGCGCACTTCGAGACACAGTGGGCACGCGGGCTCGATCGCAGGAACGAGCGTCGCATCGGGCGGCTTCGGCCCAGCGACGACGACGGGACACGACGCCGACGCAACGACCTTCTCTGCGACTGAGCCGACGAACAAGCTCTTGAGGTTCGGCGTCTTGTGCGTTCCGAGAATGAGCATGTCGGCGCCGATGTCGGCCGCGAACTGGACGATCTCGCGTGCGGCATCGCCAGAGCGGATGTGAACGCCCGCATTCTGCCCGTGCAGCCCACCGAGGGCCGTCGCTTTCTCGACCATGTAAATGCGAAGATCGGTGCCGGCTTTGCTCAGGGCGGCCGCATCGGCGTCGGCCTTCACGACGTGGATGATCTGAAGCATGCACGCCGGAATGCGTCGCGCGATACGCGCGGCTTGATCGAATGCGTAACCGCTCGCGTCGCCGAAATCGACGGCGACGCCGATGACGAACATGCGCGCGCTCTCTTGAGTAGTCGCCATGAGGCCCTCCGCTTGCATCGAAGGTGCCAGCGTAATTCTGCGGGTTTCGTCGATCGCACCGTGACGAAACGACACACATGTGCAAATGAGGCGTGCGTGCGGCGCTTCGTTTTGTCGTTTCTGTGTACGTGCGGTACTGCGGGCTTGTCGTCCGGCGACGCCGGTGATGCAGCGATCGACGCCTTCGTCGCGTTCGATGCGAGCGTCGACGCGCCCGATGGCGCGCCCGCAATCGTCTGCACGCGGGAGGCCCAAGCCACGACCGCCGATGTGTCCCTCTACGACGCGTTCGCGAGCGATGTCGCCAAGCTCGCGGATCCGGACAAGAGCGCACGCGTCGATCAGTTCATCGCCGACGTGACCGCACACGGCGGAACGCCGCTCGAAGATTCATCGGACCGGCTCGTGTTCGTCGTGCGCGGCGCGCCACCTCAAGGACCATGGAGCGTCGCGGGCACGTTCACCGCGTGGAAGACGAATCCGCAACCCATGGCGCTCGTCGCCGGAACGGATTTGTACGTCGCCGACACGCACGTCGCGCGCGGCGTTGCGCAGGCCTACAAGCTTCTCTCTGGAACCAGCGACGCGGGGTTCGAAGAAGATTTGCTCGCGCGCAACGTCGTCTGGGACGGCATCGATCACGGCGCCCCCGGGTTTTTCAACGCGATCGCAAACGCTCGCGACGGCGACACCACGAAGGGTCGCATCGTTCGCCACCACGCAGTGCACGCAACGATGCTCGGCGACGATCGCGACGTGTTCGTGTACTTGCCGCCGCACTACGACGACGGCTCGTGCGCAGCGCTGCCGCAAATCGTTTTTCACGACGGCAACGAGTCGCTCACGCGCGGCGACTTCGCAGGCGTCGCCGACACGACCTCGAACGAAGCGGTGCTCGTGTTCGTCGCGCTCTCGAATCAGAACGTGCGCATGAACGAGTACACGTTCGGAACCACGGGCGCGCTCGGCGATCAGTACGGCGATTTTCTCGTGAGCGATCTCGAGCCGCTCATCGCGAAAGACTATCGCGTGTGCACGAAGTCCGGCTCACGCGGCATCGCGGGCGCATCGCTCGGTGGTCTCATCTCGACGTACCTCGCGTTCCAGCGCTCGGATGTATGGGGTTTCGTCGGCTCGCAAAGCGCCTCGTATTTCTGGGACTCGAACGCCATGATCACGCGCGCCTCACAAGACCCATTCGTGCCCGTGCGCTTCTACCTCGACACGGGTTGTCCCGACGCCAACGACAACTGCACCGTCGTGCAGCAGGAGCGCGACGCACTGAAAGCGAAAGGCTACGACGTCGTGTACGCCGAAGACGATACGGCGATGCACGACTGGCCCTACTGGGCCGCGCGGTTGCCGAAGCTGCTCGCCGATTTTCCGGGCCCTGCCGCGTGCAACTAGATCTCGTCGCCGCGCTTCGCCGTCGCGCAACCGCGCCGGTTGCAGGCGTTGCGAGGTCGAGTCGCTGACGTGGTGATCCGGGCCCGGATAATTTTTGGTCCGATCATATCTTCATTGGAGGGCAGGTTCGATGAGGCGTACGGAGCGTTGCTCGCAATCGAGCTCGGCTTTGACTCCGAGCGGGAGGACCCACTGTGGATCGGTGTCGCCGAAGTCGAGGTTGGCGAGGATCGGAAGGTCGACGCGGCCGAACTCGCGAGCGACCTCGTTGATGACGCGGTTGAGCTCCGCTTTCTGTTCGCTGGAATAGCCGCGCGGGCGGCCGAAGAGAAGGCCCGCCGCGCTTTCGAAAACGCCCTGCATGCCGTAGTTCCGCAGCCAACGTTTCACGTGGGGCGGTGGCGGGACGTCCTCGGACGTCTCGAAGAAAACGACGCGATCGCGCCAAAACTCTTTGTCCGGCCAGAAGCGCGTCGCCTTCATCATCTCGAGTGATGGCTCCATTGTTCGCGCGATCACGCCACGGGACGTAGCCCTCACAATACGAACCGAATGGTGCGTACGTGTAGTCGGTGGGTGCGTCGAAGGGCATGGCGCGAAGATGGCTTTCGTACGCCGGCGGTAACGCCGGGAGTGCGACCAGCCTGCCATGATGCTCGGGCCGTGAAACGTGACGAGCCCGAGTTGATTCGCAAATGCGAGCAACGTCGTCGTGTCTGAGTAGCCGAGAAGGATTTTAGGATTCGCGCGAATCACGTCAGCGTCGACGTAGGGATTCGCACGGAATCGCTGCCACCGATCGACGCGAAGATCGCCTTTACCTTACGGTCCGCGAACGCGCGGTTGACGTCCGCGTGCCGCCGGGTTCGCGGACAGCCACGCGTCGTCGGCACGAGTGGTCGGAAGCTCGATGACGTCGAGACCAAAGCGCTCCCGCAACACGCGAACGCCCGCCTCGTAGATGTGCGGAAAGCTCGCGGGGCCTCCCCAGGATGCGGTGAGAGCAGCGACACGATCACCGGCGCGTAATCGCTCGGGCCGCACGAATGTCGCCATGCTCAAAGCGTATCATTCGAGCACGGTCAGCACGTGGGTTCGTCGGGCGTCAGAGACGGATGCCATTCGACGACGAATCTGCCAACGCGCGTGGGATGAAGGTTCACCTTCGTCTCGTTCGCGTGGGCGCGCACGTGCTCCGCGTCGTCACGTTGCGGGCGTCGTGCACCGCGCGCTTCAGCACCAATTTATTTCACAACACGTGGCACGTGCTCACCGATCATCCGGGCGCGTTCGTGCTCGCGCGTTTGATGTGGGGCCTCGCGTTTCAGCGCAAGCCGGGGACGATCGTCGTCATCGACGGCGCCCATCTCGTACCCACGCCGTTCGAGAGCGATCGCGCTGACCCCATCGTGCTCGTCAACACCGACATCACGCGCGTCGACGCTCGCGTCCTTCGCGCACTGCGCGCAAGTCGCCCGAACGCTGGCACGACGATTCGCTTCCACACCTTCGGCCTCGCGCGCCCCGACGACACGCCGAGCTGGTCGCGGCGCGCCGACCCCGACGACAGCGTCGAGCGCGCGGGCGGCTTCATCTGCTACGCGGGCCCGCCGCACGCGCTCCGCTCGAACGCCCGCATGGTGTACGCGATGCGCGCGACTGCCTCGATGGGCTACCACTTCCTCGGCACGTCGCGCCGCTTCAACCACGCCCCTGGCGAAGTCCAAGTCTTCGCCGATTTCCACGACATGGTCTCGGCCGCCCGCGTCGCCCGCCGCACGCTCGCCAAAGGCGGGCCGCTCCGAACCGCCAGCGAGCGCGAATCGATCTACCGCGAAACCGAGAAGCGCACGCTCGCCCTCCGTGACCGCCGCCTCAACGCGCCGAACTCCCGCTAACGCAAATAGGCAAAACGCAATCCTCGCTTCGCTCGCATGGCGTGCTTAGCCGGACTCGGTTCGCATGAGCCATGTGGCCGCAGTTTGAGAGCGATGCGGCGTCCTTCGGTCGCGTATTCGTCAGCGCGTGAAGACGTGGGTCGCGCGGCGGCGGCTTCGTGCTTTCGGTGGTTGTCGCGCAGGTAGCGGATCGCGCGGCGTGTCTCCGAGGGCGTTCGCAGCACGTGTGCGTGGTAGCGATCGTCGAGGACGCGGCCGCGGCGCTTCATCATCGCGTTGAGCCCCTTGGCAACGCGAATTGAGAAGCCCTGCATTGCGCGCGACAGACATTCGTCCGATGATGCCTCGACGATCAGGTGCACGTGATTGCCCTGCACCGAGTACCTCACGATGCGCGTCCCGAACCGCTCCGCCGCCCGCACCATCGCGCGCGCGATCACCGAGAAGCTCCGCCTACTGCGCAAATTGTAAACGTGCCGCGCTACGCGCATCGTCACGTGAACCGGAAACGTACGCGCAAACCGCTCGCGCTCGAGATGCGAAACGCCCGCCGTCTCGCCGTTTGGCTTGCGCCCCGCCCTCTTCCGCTTGCCGCCCCACGTGCGAAAGCGAAACGGGAGCTGCTTGCCATGCGTCGCCGTCATCTTGAATTAGCATATATTACTTTTTCCGAGGTTTTCAAGCGGAAATGATGCAGGGGTCCGGATTGGGTGCAGACCGGATAGAGCCCTCACGGATCAGACCGCCGAGGACATCCCCGGACACTTGGCGTGAGCGTTGGCGTTGGCGTTGGCGTTGGCGTTGGCGTGCGCGTTGGCGTTCGCGTTGGCGTTCGCGTTGGCGTTCGCGTTGGCGTGAGCGTTCGCGTTGGCGTGAGCGTTGGCGTGAACGTTGGCGTGAGCGTTGGCGTGAGCGTTGGCGTTGGCGTGCGCGTTAGGGTGCGCGTTAGGCCGCGCGGGAGGTGCGGGAAGTGAGCGAGGTGCACACCTCGAGGACGCGTGAGGCTGCGTTGTGGATGACCAGCTTGCGGGCGCGGGCGCCCATTGCGGCGATGACGCGTGCGGCGCGCATGGAGGTCAGGCGCGCGCCGACGTCTTCGGGGGAAGACGCGTAGCCCGCGGCGCCGCGGATGACGAAGTCTTCGTTGCGTTGTTCGTTGCCGGGGACTGCGCCCACGATGATCATCGGGCGGCCCGCGGTCAACGTTTCGGAGACCGTTAGGCCGCCGGCTTTGCCGACGACCACATGCGCTTCCGCGACACGTGAGGGCATGTCGCGTTCGAAGCCAATCACACGCGCGCCCGTGCCTGCGAGGTCGGCGGCGACGCGCGCGCGGAGATCTTCGGACGCGCCGCACACTACGGTGAGCTCGATTCCGCGCGCCGCCGCGCACGAACGCACGATGGCGCGCAGCGGGCCGACACCGAAGCCGCCGCTCGTCACGAGGACGCGAAGCGGTTCGCTCGGCTCGGGATCGCGAACCGGCGCGATCCCTTCGAACGCTGGGCGCACGGGAATTCCTGTGCGAACGATGCGCGGCGGCTCGATGCCGTGGAGCGACAGCTCCCACGTCGGCAAGACCGCAGCCGTGCAGAATGCATCCACTCCGCGCTCGGCCCACACGGCGTGCGCGGTGTAATCGGTGACGACGCCGATCACGGGGATGTCGAGGAGACCTTTCCGCCGCGCGCGCCCAAGCACGACGAGCGGAATGTGATGCGTCGCGATGATCGCGCGCGGTCGAACGCGGTCGACCTCTCGAAGGAGCTTCCGAAACATCCAACCGTCGAACTTGAGTCGCAGCGGCTCGAAGCGCCCACCACGCGAGTTCGATCCGTAATACGCGCTGCCGTAGAGATTCGGCGTGCGCGCGGTGGTGTTGAGATGCCACGAAAGGATCGCGCTCCCGACGACGCGCGGGCCGACATCGAATACGTCACAGGTCTCGGCTTCGAGACCTTTGCCACGCGCTACTTCGGTGAGCGCGAGCGCCGCTGCTTTGTGACCACCGCCGATGGGCGCATAGACCGTGAGTAAATCCGTCATGGACTCCTCTCACTGCATCAAACATGCACGAGGTGTCAGTCGCGCAGCCATCGCGCAAATCCTCGGAAACGCGATGGTTACGTTTTCTTCCTAGTCATTTGGTCGCGTAGTCAGCGGCTCGTCCATTCGATGAGCGCAAACAGCAGCACGAAACCCAGCAAACTCAGCACCAAAATGACCAAGATATCGAGCGGGCCTCGGCGCGACACACGCGGTGCGGGCTCGCCCGTTTCGACGATTGCATTCTGCAACTTTCGCAAACGGCGGCGGCCTTCGCGCGCCGCGCCGAGCAGAAGGAGCGTCTCGAGGAGCGAGCCGAGGCCGAGACCACCAAGAGCGATCATGCGGCCGCGTTTGCGGCGCACGTCGAGCTTGGCTCGCTTTTGAGCGAACCCATCGAGAGCCACGAAGCGCGGGAACGCTTGCGCGGTCGTTTCTGCGAGCTCGGCTTCGCACGGAGGGTGCGGGCCAATCCAGATCGGGATGGCGCGCGTCGCGCCGGAGATGGTCGTCGCTCCATCAGGCTCGCCGGACACCACGACAAAGTGGCGGCCGGGCGTTTCGAGCTCCAGCCGTGCGTCCGCGTGAGGCGGCTCGCCGAGTAGCGGAAGCACATGCGCCTCCGAGCGACCCATCTCATCATCGGTCTCGACGTACGCGAGAGCGCGTGCACTTGCCGACGTGATCGATGCGTTCACTTGGCCGGGTTCGGCCGTGAGCGGCAAGCTGACGATCATGGCGCCCGCGGCGATGGGAACCGTTCCGTACCATTCGCCTTCGCGACCGAGATCATCCTTGGCGTGAAGCGCGACGCCGCCGCTGTGACCTCGCGCGATGATTTCGATCACGCCCGCCTTCGCGCAAAGTGGATCGCGATCGGCAACGAATGCCTTGTCGACTTCGAGGCCGAGGTCTGGCGTCGCCTCGATGCGCAAGTTGCGTGGCGACTCGCCTGTCGCGGAGGTCGTCACCCACACGCGACCGGGTTGGCCGGGGGCGAGCGCGCCTCCAAGAACCGCGACGCGCATGCGAAGCGTTCCCTCCAAGCGCGACGGTCGCAAGATCGCGTGCTCGAGGAGTGTCGGTTTCGGCAGATCCTTCGGCCACGTCACGTTTCCGCGCGCGAGAGCGACACCCGACGGATCGCGAAGATCGAGCTCGATCGGGTCACCAGCGACCAGCCCTTTCGCCGAAAAAAATATCTCAGCGACGCCATCGACGTTCGTGTCGACGTGAAACACGCTCTCGCTTCCGCGCGAACGAAGCACGGCGGTCACCTTTGTCGACGACGCAGTGCGTGAGTGGTTGTCGTCGTCTTGTGTGCGAATTTGAAACGCCACACCGGAAACGCCACGCGCGGGCATCGCGCCGATCACGATCGCGGCGCGCATCGGCTCGGGCGCACCCACGCGGAGCCCGATCGCGACGGTCGCGATCGACATCACCGCGACGATCAGGATGAGCACGCGCGGATTGATCATGGGTCCCAACGAACTTCGACGGGATGCACGGCGTTCCACCACGTCACCGCGGCGCCGCGCGCCACGCCGAGCGCACCGGCTTCGAGCACGATCGCTCGCACGCCCTCGGCCGCGTGCACCGAAATCGCTCCGCCGGCATTTTCGAGATCGACGAATGCGTCTTGCGTCCCCGCTCGAACGACGTGCACGCCGTATGCGCGATCGTCCTCGGGGCGCACCGAACGAAACGTAACGCGTGCGGGATGAGCTGGAATTTGTGCGCTTGCCGCTTGCGACACCACATCCGCGATGTGCTCGACCACGAGCAACCCTTCGTGCCCGCGATTCGGAACGCGATCGTAGTGAACGGAATACCCGCGGTGTTGGAGCGCGGCGTTGAGCTCGTCACTCTCGCGCACGCCGGAGGTCATGTCGGCCTCGCCGTGAATGAGCCACACCGGCACGTGCCGCACGTTGTCGATTGCGGCAATCGGGTCGACGCGGTGCGCGGCCTCGGCCGTCGGAATGATCGAGCGAACGTACGAAGCGAGATTGAAGCGCGCGTCGCCGAAGTAGCTCGCGATGAATGCGAATTTGTCGGAGCGATGAAAACCGATCGTGCACGCGCCTTGACCGCCCATCGACGCGCCCCAAATCGAAACGCGTCGTGGATCGATCGCGACAGTGTGCTCGGCTGCGTCGATCGCGCGCATCACTTCTTGTTCGGGGATTGCGGTGTAGAGCGAGTTACCGAGACCGTTCGGCATCACGAGCACCACATCGTTCGCGCGCGCTGCAAGAAGAAGCTCGCTGTACGCAGCATAGGTCCAGATGTCGCCGTTCCACGGATGAACGCCAACGAGAAGCGCCGCAGGTTTGCTCGCGTCGTGACCTGGCGGCACGTAGATCACGGCGCTTCCACCGGCCGCGACAGGGCTCGCGAAATAAATCACGGACAGCCCATCGCGCGTGTCTGCGATCGTTCCCGCGCGAACCGGACCCGAGCACGCGACGCGCTTTTCGTATTCGCTCACCGTGAGCTCGATCGCGATCGTGTGCGGCGCCCCGCGCGGCGCGACGCGCACGACGAACGGACCCGGCGGCGGTGCGTATCGCGTGCCATCGACCGTGACTGCGCCTCGTCGACTGCACACGGGAATCTCGATACCGAGCCGATCGCCGGGAGCGCTCAAAGTCAGCGTCACCGCACCCACTGCGAGCTTCGTTCGCGACAAGGAAGCCCACGACGCGTGCTGCGTCCCGGTCGCGGTCACCACGTCGACGTCGGCAATTTCGCCGGTCGGAACGGCCGCATGCAGCGAGGCAAACGCCAACGCGACGAGCGGACTGGCCATGAGTCGGAACGTAGCCTAAAACCCTCGCAATGAACGCGGCGGCAAGCTCGTCCGGAGGCAAGAGTCTCCCGCACGGATTCATCCGCGGTCGTCTCGGCTCGCTGCTCGCTGTCGTTCCGCTCGGCGTGTGGGTGTTCATCCACGTGTGGAACAACCTCTCCGCGTTCGACGGCCCCGAGGCGTGGGAAAAATCCGTCACGACGTACGCGCACCCGTTCGCGCAGCTCGCCACGGCCGTGGTCGTTCTTCTTCCGCTGATGCTCCACGTCGGTTGGGGTCTCGGCCGCCTGCTCACGTGGCGCCCGAACAACGTTCGTTATCCCGCGTTCGCGAACCTCAAGTATTTGCTCCAACGACTTTCGGCGATCGGGCTCTTGCTGTTCCTCGGAGCGCACCTATGGCTTGCCATGTTGCGGCCGCGCCTCGTCACAGGTCATCCCGAGCCCTTCGCAGACATCGCTCACGAGATGCGAACGCACGGGCCGACGCTCGCCGTATATTTGCTCGGCACGCTCGCCACCGCGTACCACCTCGGCAATGGCATCGCGACGTTCGCGATGAGCTGGGGCGTCGTCACGAGCAAGCGCGGACTCCGGCACGCAAGCACGCTCTCGTGGGTCATCTTCATCACGCTCCTCGCGATGTCATGGGCCGTGATTTACGCCCTGTATCGCTCCGGCGGCTGACATGGAGACAACGGAAGAAAACGTTCTCGAGTGGCATCGCGTCGAAGGTGCGCTGCTCGGCTCGCTCGCCATTGGTGCGTTCATTCTCTTCATGGGGCCGAGCTTTGCGGCGATCGCGTTCGTCGCGTGCAAGCACAACTACACACTCGAGCTCACGTTCGCGATCCTCGGCGGCATCTGCGTTCTCGTCGGCCCGACGTTCGCGATCGTTCGCCTCGCGAGCTCGCTCCGCGAAGATGCATCGCTCGCCGCGCGCACCGATGGCGTCATCTTCGAACGGAACGGCAAGAGCCTCCACATGGCGTGGGACGAAATCGAGCGCGTCGAGCTCGTGCCGCCGCACACGCTCGTGTTTCGCAAACGCGAAGGCGAGCCCTTCATGCTTCACGAGCGCTTCGCGTTGATCGAAACCGGCAAGCTCGCCGTGCGTCTCGAAGACTTGCGTCGAAAAGCATCGTTTGGCCTTTTGGAGAAGAAGTGATGCATCTCCGATCGATCGAAGGAAACCGGCAGCGCCTCGATGGCGGCGCCATGTACGGAAATTGCCCGCGTGCCGTCTGGGAGAAATGGTCACCGCCCGACGCGCAGAACCGCATCGATTTGGCCTGCCGCGGTCTTCTCGTCGAAGAAGGCGGAAAGCGCATCCTCCTCGAGACGGGCATCGGCGCGTTCTTCGATCCCGCGATGCGCGCGCGTTTCGGCGTCGAGCCCGTGACGCACGTGCTCTTGTCGTCGCTCGAAGCCGCGGGCACATCGCACGACGCCATCGACGTCGTCGTGCTCTCGCATCTTCACTTCGATCACGCAGGCGGTTTGCTCTCGGCATGGCAAGCCGGCCAAGAGAGTGAGCTCTTGTTCCCGAAGGCAACGTTCGTCGTCAGCCGCGAGGCCTTCACGCGCGCGACGCATGCGCATGATCGTGATCGCGCATCGTTCGTTCCGGGTCTTGCGGAGAAGCTCCAAAAATCCGGACGCCTCGAGCTCGTCGATGGGGCGCGCGCGACGTCGCTGCCCGAGTCGTTCGGGTTCACGTACTCGGAAGGGCACACGATGGGGCTCATGCTCACGACCGTCGCGACGCCGCGCGGGCCCATCACGTTCACTTCCGATTTGATCCCCGGCGTGCCGTGGGTGCACCTCCCGATCACGATGGGCTACGACCGCTTTCCCGAGCGACTCATCGAAGAGAAACGCACACTGCTCGAACGCGTCGTCGCCGAAAGCGGATGGCTCGCGTTCACGCACGATCCGAAGATCGCCGCCGCGCGTGTCGTGCGCGATAGCAAAGGCCGCTTCGGCGTAGAAGACGGCCAGCCCACCATCGATTGGATGTAGACTGCGCGCGATGCGAGCGTTCTTCGCCTTCGTCGTTCTCGTCGCCGCTTGCGATCTCGCGCGTACCGACGCGCCACCAGTGATCTCCACACCCGCGCCGCAGCACGCCGACTCATGTCACGACGATATCCCCGACTGCGCCGCCGCCTGTAGTCTGCGCGAAACCGGTCGCCGCGAGTTCATCGACTTTTACGAGCGTCGCTGCGCTGCCGTCATCCTCGGAAAAAATCCGGACAGGGTGGAGCTCCTCCAAGCAACTCCTTACGCATCGGGCTCGAGCTCGACGACGGCAGGCGGCCAAGAATTTCCGCCCGACGTTCGTGCGTCGCTCATGGTTCCGCAGCAACCCTCGACGTTCGATCCGTCTGCTGTCACGCGCATGGGCGGGGGCGAGCCGCCCGAGTGCAAAGCGGCGCGCCTTCTTCGCGCGCAGCGCCGTGAACGCGAAGCCGACATGATGAGCGCGCTCTGCATCGCGAAGGGCGGCGACGCCGGTCCGTGAAGCGCGCGAGCCTGATTTTCTACATCCTCGTAGCCATCCTCGCGTCCGCGCCAGCGTGGATCGTTCGGTATCCGCCGCTCGAAGATCTTCCGTTTCACATCTCGACGCTGCGGCAAATCCACAGCTACACCGACCCGCACTACGGCTTCGAGAAGGACTTCTTCTTGAACCTCGGCGGCACGCAATACGCGCTCTATTACATCGTCGGCGACGGCCTCGCGTACTTGCTCGGCGTTCGCTGGGCGACGATCGCCATGATGTGCATCTACCTCGGCGGCACCCCGCTCGCGATGCGCCTCTTCTTGCGCGAGCTCGGCAAAGACGAGCGACTCAGCCTGCTCACGATTCCGCTCCTCGTGAACACGATGTTCATCATCGGGCTCTTGCCGTTCGTGTTCGGCATTCCGCTGATGCTCCTTGGGTGGGCGCTCGCGCTTCGTTGGTTCAAGCGCCTCGACCCGAAAGACTACAAGCTCGGCGTCGGTCTCGGCGCGCTCTCGATCGCGCTCTTCTACGCGCACGTGTTCGCGTACGGCCTCTTTGGTGTGGGCTTCGCCGCGATGTTTCCGTGGATGAAGCCGAAGAAGTATCTCGTCGCGGGCGCGCCTGTCGTGCCGTCGCTCTTGTGCGTGCTTTGGTGGACGCGCGCATCGGCGCAAGGCAAAGAATCGTTTGGCGCGCTCGGCAAGAGCGGCTCACACCAACCGTTCCTCGAGAACATTCGCGGCGTCGCCTCGTGGACATGCGACATCTTCCGCGACTCGAGCGACGAGCTCGTGTGGATCATGCTCGGCATGCTCGTGGTGCTCGCCATCGGCGTCGGCGTTGGGGCGCGCGAGCGCGTGAGGCCCGAGCTCCGCGCGTTCGTGATCGTCCCTATTTTGTGCGGCATTCTTTATTTCGCGACGGGCGACATGCTCGGCGACGTATGGCTCTTCTCGCAGCGTTTTCCGGTGCCCGCGCTCATCACGGCGATTCCGTTCATTCCGATGCGTCGTGGCGCTGCGGGCGTGACGATCGCGGCGCTCGCGCTCGGGCTCGCGGGTTGGTCCACGATCAACGTCTGCAAACACTTCATCCAATTCCAGCTCGAAGAAGTCGGCGACATCGACGGCGCACTCGAGAAGATGGAGCCGAACAAACACGTCGCTGCGCTCATCTACGATCGCGGCTCGTCAGTGGTGAACATGTCGCCGTTCCTCCACTTCGGCTCCTACTACCAAGCCGACAAAGGCGGCGTCGTTCAGTTCACGAACTCGGGCGCGCTCTACTGGCCCGTGCGCTTTCGTGAAGGCCACTACCCGCCGCCCGGAAAACGCCCGCGCCTTCGCTGGGAGTGGACGCCCGAGCAAGTCCCGATGAACGAGCTCTATCCTTATTACGACTACATCCTCGTGCGCGGCCAAGGCTTCCGCGCCCCGCAAGGCGCCTTCCACACGATCTACCGCGGCGACCGCTGGACCGTGTGGCAGCGCGACTAACGTTTAACGCTGGCTTTGAAGTAGAGTCGCGCCGCTTGGAATTCGTGGCGCTGGTCAAGAAGTGGGGTTTGTTCGTCGTGCCCGCGATCGCGGTGCTCGAGCTCGGGCTTCATTTTCGGCAAGTGAACAACGTTGCGCCCGATGATGATTGGAAAGCAGCGAAGGCCGAGGTGGAGAAGCGCGTGAAGCCGGACGATCTCATCGTGTTCGTTCCACAATGGGTCGACCCCGTCGGTCGCGAGTTTTTCGGTGATGCGCTCGCGACGCCCGAACGTGAAGCGTATCCCGACGTGTCGCGTTTTCCGCGCGCGCTCGAAGTCTCGATTCGCGGAGCGCACGTTGCCGATCTCGCGGGGTGGCGCGAGACCGATCACACCAAGGTCGGCGCGATCACGATCACGACGTTCGACAATCCCGCGCCCGTCGCGCTCAAAGACGATTTGCTTCGCCACGTCGGCAAACCCGACATGCACGTCTCGTATCTCGAAGGGACTAGCGAGCGCGATTGCAACTTCGGTCGCAACGGCGTCGGCTCGGGCAACCTCGGCTTCGGGCCCGCCGTGCCGTCGATGCGTTACCAATGCCCGGGCGCCGCGTTCGTCGGCATCTCCATCATGGCCGATCTCGATTACCGCCCGCGTCGCTGCTTGTTCGTTCCCGGCCAAGGTGCGGGCAACGCCGTGCGACTTCGCTTCGACGCGATCGCATTCGGCCGCGTGCTCCACGGGCACCACGGCATCTATGTCGAAGCCGAACGCGATCTCAAAGGCGCGCCCGTAAACCTCATGTTCCGCTCGGGCGACACGGTGATCGGCCGTCTCGTTCACCGCGACGGCGAAGGCTGGAAGAGCTTCGAGCTCGACACGAGCAGCCTCGATGGACAATCCGTGGAGCTCGTCGTCGAAGTGAGCTCCCCCTCGCGTGATCGCCGGCTCTACTGCTTCGAGGCGGACACGCGTTGACGGGTGTCACTGCCGATCGTAGAGTGACACCCATGGGAACGTCGATGGTCAAGACGCAGGTCTATCTCGCGAAAGCGGACTTGACCGCGCTTCACCGCGTCGCAAAGCGTGAGAAGAGGCCAGTCGCGGAGCTCGTTCGCGAAGCGGTCCGCGGCAAATGGCTTCGCACGAAACCCGCCGGTCCCGTTGCTCTGTGGACAGGGCCGTTCGCAGGAGGCTCCGCCGACCACGATTCGGCGTTCGACGACGATCCATGATTCGCAGCGGCGAACGCGTGTTTGTCGACACGGGCGCTTGGATTGCTCTCGCGGTCGTGCGCGATGCCATGCACGAACGCGCCACGGGCTCATACGACGCGCTCCTCGCAGCCGGTGCTCGATTCTTCACGTCCACCGCGGTCGTGCTCGAGACGTTCACATACCTCGATCGCAAAGGCTCTCGCGATCTCGCGATGCGCTGGCACGAATCGCTCGCAGCCGTCCCACGAATGACCACGCTCGACTGGACATCCCGACACTTGGCCAACGCCGTCGCGCGCGTACGTGATCGTGCCTTCCACGAGCTCAGTCTCGTCGACGCTACGAGCTTTCTACTGATGAAGGAGCATCGCATTCGCGTCGCATTCTCGTTCGACACCCATTTCGCGATCGCTGGCTTCCGTTTGGTGAGTTGATGCGAACGCAGTGGCTCGCCTTTCTGGCGGTTCTCGCGTGCGGAACACCCACGCCGCCGTATCCAGTGGCCTCGTGTGAGCTCACGCTTTGGTACAAGCCATCGAGCTCGCTTTCGCGCGTCGAAGCCGTGACGAGCTGGGAAAATTGGCAAACGGGCCTTCACGTTCTCGATGACGCAGGCCAAGGATGGCGCGCGACACGCGTGACGCCGCCGACCGGTGAAGTGGAATACGCATTCATCGACGACGGCGTGTGGCTCGCCGATCCGCTCGCCCCCACGACTGCGTTTCACGACGAGACGGAGGTCACACTTCTCTTCGAGAGCGACTGCTCGATGCCTTCGCTTGCCGTGACGTCACCGAAGTCGCTCGCGTTCACCTCCGCGAACGACGGCGCCGCGCTCGATCCCGCATCGATCGACGTCAGCGGTGACACGGCGAGCATGGTGTCGACGGACGACATGGGCGACATCAACTTGGCCTTCGATTCGCTCGCGCCTGGCAAACACGTGTTCGAAGTCAGCGCGCGCGATCTGCGCGGTCGACCTGCAACCGCACGTCTCACCGCGTGGAACGAACCGCGCGCATGGGATTGGAACGACGCCGTCATCTATCAAGTCATGGTCGATCGCTATCGCGGTCCGAGTGGCGCGCTCGCCGCACCGAATCCGATCTCGGCCTTCGCCGGCGGAACGCTCGCTGGGCTCACGGCGAACCTCGATGCGATCGCATCACTCGGGGTCAACGCGATTTGGGTTTCGCCGCTCTATGAAAATCCCGCCGGCACCTTCCCAGGAACCGATGGCCGCGAATACAGCGCGTACCACGGTTATTGGCCGAAAGCGTCGCGCTCGATCGACGCGCGATTCGGCGCCGAAGCCGACGTCGACGCATTCATCGCGGCCGCACACGCACGCGACATGCGCGTCATCTTCGATGTCGTCCCGCACCACGTTCACCAAGAGCACCCGTACGTCACGGCGCATCCCGGGAGCCCATGGTTCACCGATTGGACCACACCGAGCTGCGTGTGCGGCGTCGGCGCGTGCGACTGGAACACGCACGTTCGAGATTGCTGGTTCGAAACGTATCTCCCGACCTTCGATTGGCACGACCTCGACGTCGCCGACACGGTGACCGACGACGTCGCATGGTGGATCGACCGCTTCGACGCCGACGGACTTCGCATCGACGCCGTTCCGATGATGCCGCGCGCCGCCAATCGCCGCATCGTCGATGCCGTGCGAAGGCGCTTCGATCATCCGGGCCAACGCACGTACATCGTCGGCGAGAACTTCGTCGGCCCCATCGCGTACACCGAGCTTCGCTACGATCTTGGCTCGTTCGGACTCGATGGCGAGTTCGATTTTCCGATGATGTGGGCGATTCGATACGCCATCGCCGAAGGTGGCGGCGCTATGTCGACGCTCGACCTCGCCGAGCACAGCGGCGAAGCGGCATGGGCGGGCTCGGGCGCGGTGATGGCGCGCATGATCGGCAACCACGACGTCACGCGCTTTTCGTCCGTCAGCGCGGGTGACGCAGACGGAGACGGTTGGACGCCCGCCGTGCAATCGACGGATCCGCTCGTCTACGCGAAGCAGCGGATGGCGCTCGCGCTGAGCTTCACCTTGCCGGGCGCTGCTGTCGTTTACTACGGCGACGAGATCGGTCTCGCAGGGCGACAAGATCCAGATTCACGTCGTGTGATGCCCGCGGATGCGGCGCTCAACGTGGCCCAGCTCGCGACGCGCGCCTTCACCGCAACACTCGGCAAGACGCGCGCATGCTCCGACGCGCTTCGTCGCGGTGCGTATCGGACGCTCGTCGCCGATGTCGAAACACTCGCATTTGCACGGGAGGCTCGCGCCTCCGGCGTGGGTGACGATGCGGCAATCGTGATCGTTGCGCGCAACCCGACCGCGCCCGTGACGCTCCCAACGCAAGGTCTCGCGAAAGGAATGTGGCGCGACGCGCTCGGCACTGGCCTTGCGTTCGACACTTCATCGCCCACGGTCGCGATGCCGCAGCAGACCGTCGCGGTCTTCGTTCCCGATGCGAGCGCTTGTGGGCGTTGACACGAAGTCGCTCACGCGCCAGAACGCGGACGCCGTGCGCTTGCCCGCCATCACGCTCTTCACGAGCCTCGTTTTGCTGCTCGCCTGCGGGGACGACAAAACGAAACCCGGCGACTACGGCTACCCGCCCGACGCAAACATCTTCAACCCCGGCGATGGCGGCACGGGCGGCGCGTACGATTCGAGCACCATTGGCTTCGTGTGCCCGCCCGATCTCGAGCGATGCGCGCACGACTTCACCTTGCCGTTCAACAACGAGGCGAGCGTCGAGCTTCGCGGCGACTACGGCGGCCCATCGACTTGGGTGAGCGGCGCACCGATGACGCGCCAAGGAAGCGTGTGGCAGGTCACCGTGGATGTGCCTTATGGGAAGAGTGTACAATACAAGTACTTCGTCAACGGCACGACGTGGACCATCGACGCATCCGCACCCACGACGAGTGACGGCGGCGGCAACACGAACAACCTCCTCGCCGCTGTCACGTGCGATCCGGCCGTGTGCGATGCGCCGCCCGATCCACCGCCTGGCGTGTTCGATTGGCGATCGTCGGTGATGTACTTCGTGTTCGTCGATCGATTCTTCAATGGATCGACCTCGAACGATTGCCACGTCAGCGGCACATCGAAGAGCGGCTCGGCGTCGGGTGACTACGAAGGCGGCGATTGGGCGGGCGTCACGCAAAAGATCGACGCGGGATATTTCGAAGACCTCGGCGTCAACACGCTCTGGGTCACCGTTCCCGTGAAGAACGCAGACGCCGACGCGTATCCCGGCACCGGCGGCGACGGCCACGTCTACTCCGCGTACCACGGGTATTGGCCCTACGACCCCAACGCGACCGAATCGTGCTTCGGCACATCGACCGAGCTCGCGACGCTCGTCACGGAAGCGCACAAGCATGGCCTCAAAGTGCTGTTCGACTTTGCGATGGTGCACGTCACGATCGACAGCCCGACGTACGTGTCGAACCCGAGTTGGTTCTGGCCGAACTCGTTCAACAGCGGCGACTGCATTTGCGGGCAAAACTGCGATTGGAATGCCGAGGGGTACCGCTGCTGGTTCGCGAGCTACTTGCCGCACTGGAATTACACGGTCGCGGCCGCACGTGATTACTCCGTCGCATCGGCGGTGAACCTCGCGAAGACGACGAACGCAGACGGGTTTCGTCTCGACGCCATCAAGCACGTCGATTCGAGCTGGCTCCTCGAGCTCCGCACCGACATCCAAGCGCAGATCGTTCCGCTGCAAACTCCGAATCAGCGGTTCTACATGGTCGGCGAGACGTACGACTTCTACGACACCGCCTTCATCAAGTCGTTCGTCGACCCAGCGACCAAGCTCGATGGGCAATTCGATTTCCCTGCGCGCCGCAACATCGTCGACACGATGCTCTTGAAGAAACAGACGATGAGCGACCTCGCGAACTTCTACGCGAGCAACGATTTCTATTACGGCTCCACGGCGGTGATGAGCGCGTTCCTGGGCAACCACGACTTGCCGCGCGTCGTTCATCTCGCGCAGGAGCCGCCCGTCTTCACCGATCAAGCGGCCGACGGAAAGAACCTCGCGTGGTCGAGCCAACCCGCGCTGCCGACGGATCAGAAAACGTTCGACAAGCTCGCCAACGCGTTCGCCGTTCTCCTCACGAACCAAGGCGCGCCGCTCATCTACTACGGCGACGAGTACGGCATGCCCGGCGCGGGCGATCCCGACAACCGGCGCTTCATGCAATGGAGCGGCTACTCGATCGGTCAGCAGTACCTGCACGATCGCATCAAGACGCTCCTCGGCATCCGCAGCAAGCACGCCGCGCTCTACAAAGGCATTCGCACGACCCTCAGCGCGACGTCCGACGCGTGGCTCTTCGTGCAGGAGACCTTGCAGGAGCAGATTTACGTCGGCATCAACCGTGGCGACAGCGACACACAAGTGACGGGTTTGCCGAATCAAGCGCTCGAGGAGCTCGTCACGGCCACGAGCGCGAATGGCCCCTCAGCGACCGTTCCCGCCCGTCAAACGCGGATCTGGATCAAGCAGTAACGCTCGGACACGAGGCTCAAGCGCCACAGTGTCGCCGAACGCCACGCTGGACACCCCGAAATCGGCCGTATTTCGTGGCGCGGTTCTCGCTATCCCTCTTGGGATGTCTCTCGAAGCGGGCATGGTCTTGGCGCGTTCTTATCGGTTGCTCCACACCATCGGAGAAGGTGGGATGGGGCGCGTTTGGGTGGCAGAACACCTCGCCCTCGAACGCCGTGTGGCAATCAAGGTTCTATCGGATGAGGTGATTAACTCCGACGTCGGACTCGACCTCTTCAATCGCGAGGCGCGGGCGACGGCTCGAATCGACCATCCACACGTCGTGCGCGTGCTCGACTTCGATGTCACCGACGACGGCACGCCCTTCCTCGTGCTCGAGCTGCTCGTCGGAGAGACGCTCGAGAATCGGTTGCTGCGCGTCGGTGCGCTTCCGGTCGAAGAGGTGCGCGCCATTCTCGAGCAAACGTGCCAGGCGCTCGCAGTGGCGCATGGGCTCGGGCTCTTGCATCGCGACATCAAGGCCGAGAATCTTTTCATGTGTGAGTCGCGCCTACCGGTCGACGTCAAGCTGCTCGACTTCGGTATCGCGCTTTGCAAAAGCTCTCCGGCACCGCGCATGGCTGGCGTCGTCGGGACGGTGCAATACATCTCGCCCGAGCAGATGATGTGCGCCGATGTCGACGAGCGAGCCGACTTGTTCTCTCTCGCCATCTGCGCCTACTACGCGCTGACGGGTGTGTTCCCGTTCGCGGGCGACACGGTCGCGGAGATGACGCTCTCGCTCGCGCGTGGCTCGTTCGTCCCGGTGACGCAGCTGAGGCCCGAGCTACCGCGTCCCCTCGACGATTGGTTCTCTCGCGCGCTCGCCATTTCTCGCGACGCGCGCTTCCGCTCGACGCACGAGATGTACGACGCCTTCCAGGCTGCATTGCGCCCACGCCACGACACACCCAGCGCCGTCGCAATGGAAGTGATCCATCACGCGCCGCCTCGGCGCCGCGTTTGGAGAACGGTCGCCGCCGCAAGCGCGATCGCGATGCTCTTCGTCGTCGGCTACGCAAAGCTAACCCCTCACCGCGCGTTCGCCGCCTCCGCAAACATGGCAACCGCGATCCACGCCGAGCCCTCGCCCCTTGCAACGCCGCCGGCATCACTAGCAACACAACCGCTCACGCAAACCCCAACGCTTACGCAAACGCCGACGCTCACGCAAACGCCGACGCTCACGCAAACGCCGACGCTCACGCTCACGCAAACGCCAACGCCGACGCAAACGCCGCAAACGCCAACGCGTCACCAGCCAACGCGTGTGCCGACAGCGACCGCAACGGCAACGGCTTCCGCCGAGCCCGTTTCACCGCCCCCGCCGGTCGATCCTCCGGTGATCGCAGAGCCGGAAATCGCGGGCACCGAGGGTTTTGGCGGTCGGCAGTGACGTGCTCTACTCGGAGCGGTGAATCCGAAAACACTCGCCCCGTTTTTCGCGCTCACAGCGCTGTTTCACTTTCTCTCCGTGGCGTCCCGCTTCGATGTCATCGCGGCGCAAATCCCTGCCAGTGCGCAAGCAGCCATTCTGTTCGCGCAGCTGCCGCTCCTTCTCGTTGAAGGCTACTTCGAAGGCCGACTCGATTACGGGCCTGGGGTCGGCCCGACGTGGATGCGCATCAAGTCGCAGCCGGTGAAGATCTCGTTCACGTTCGCGTTTCTCTTTCTCGTCACCGTCATCATGCAGACCTGGGACATCTCGCTCGGCCCGATCGATCCGACGCCGCCCAAAGAGTGGGCCATGCAGCAGCGCGCCGCGTGGTTCGCGATGTTCACGGCCGGCATGTTCTTTCCGAACTACCTCGCGGCTGCATCGTCGATCATTCCGGCGCTTCGAGTCATCACGTCGCCGCTTCGCAAGCTTCCGGCGGCCGTTGCGGTCGTCATCGCGAGCCTGCTCGGCGTAGGGGCGGGTTATGGTCTCGTCGTGCTTCTCGGGTCGGCCAAAGTCGGTGACAAGGTCGGCGCGGCGCAGGCGCTATGGACGTCGCTCCAGGAGAACCCGACGATTGCTCTGCCACTTGCGCTCGCCATCGCGTGGGTGCCGATCATTTTCGCGCTCGTCCTCGACCGCTACAAGAAAGACGACGACTGAGCTGACTGCGGCGCTTCGGTGCTCCCGTGATTGCACGCAGCAAAACCAACCGCACAGACTGCGGCGATTGCGATGACGACACGCGTGAGCACCTTGGCTCGGTGAACCCGGCGTTGCTTGCGAACGGGCGCGCGCATGTCGACACGTAGCTTTTCGAGATCGCGCAAAAGCTCGGCTGCGCTGCCGTATCGTGCGTTCGGCGCAAACGCGAGCGCACGCGCCACGATGGCCTCGAGACGCCGCGCAATGGCATCGGACCCCGCATCGAGCGGCGGCACGGGGGTGCTCACTTTCATGCGCACCAAATCGACGCCGTGCGTGTCGCCGAACGGATGCATGCCGGCGACGATGCGATAGAGCACAGCGCCGACGGCGTAGACGTCGCATTGCGGCGTGACATCGTGACACCTCAAAATTTGCTCGGGCGACATGTACTCGACGGTGCCGACGACGCGACCATCGGAGGTGATCTCGTCGCGCTCGAACGGTTCCTCGAGCATGGAGCAGTCGATCTCTTCGCCTTCCGTGACGCCGTCCATGAGTCGCGCGACACCGAGATCGATCAACGTGGCGCGGCGCGTTCCGTCGTGCGTTTTTCGAAGGACGACGTTGCCCGGCTTGATGTCGCGGTGAACGACGCGGCTCGCGTGCATCGCTCGCAGGCCGCGAAGCATGTCGATGGCAATATCCACGGTTTGCGCGAGCGTGAGCTTCTCTTCGTGGAGCACCTCAGCGAGTGTCGGACCTTCGACGAGCTCCATGACGATCACTGGACCGTGCGCGCTTGCGTCGATGAAATCGATGACGCGCACGACGTAGTCGTTCTTGATGCGCGCGAGCAAAAGCGCCTCACGCGCGAAGCGCAGAACGATCTCCTCGCGATCGAACGACTCCTTGCGGAGCACTTTGAGGGCGACGCGATGGCCGAGCGCAATGTGGACGCCCTCCCACACTTCGCCCATCGCGCCCGAGGCGACACGTTGCGTCACGCGATAGCGCCCCGCAATGGTCTCCCCACACTCGACGGGCTCGAAGGACATGCGGCCGAACTATGCACACCGTAGACCACTTGAAACCCGCATGAATTGCGGGCAAATCGCGATCTCGCCGACAAAAGGCACCGATGAATTTCGCCCCGCGACGTACTCTCGATCACGCGTGGTGCCGAAGGAGCGAAACCTCTCCGCTTGGACGCTCTCGCGGCGATTTCATCTCGCGCCGCCGCCTGCTGCGGGGACGCCGAACGAGGATGATCGTCTCGAGCTCGCGTGGGATGGGCATCGCCTCCTCGCGTGTCGCGCCGGCGACGACGTACGTCTCTTCTCAACCGACTTTCGAGAGTGGACGAAATCGTTCCCCGGGATCACGAACGCGATACGCAAGCTCGCCACGGTTCGCGATGTAGTTCTCGATGGGTTCGTGTGTGCGCTCGACGAGCAAGGTCATCCGTCGTTCGATGCGCTCCGTGCATACGTCGCGAAGCCCAAGGGCGGTCGCATCGTGTTTGCGGTGTGTGATGTCGTGCTGAAGAACGACGCCGACCTCTCGCCCCGGCCGCTCTCGGAGCGCATGGCCGCGTTGACCGAAGTGCTCGCGGGCGCACGCGATCCGCTCGTGCGTTCGGAGGCACTCGAAGGAGCGGCGGATGCGATTTTGGAGTCGCTCGCAACGATGAACGTGCGCGGGATCGTCGCGCGCTCGCTCGACGGCAACTACTCCGCCGCCGCGACGTGTGTTCCTACGCGCGAGCCCATCGTGTGGGAGCGAAGCCTCTCGGCTGCGCCGGCCGTCACGAACGCCGACAAAGTTTTGTTTCCGCGCGATGGGATCACGAAAGCGGACATCGCGGCGTACTACGACGACGTCGCACCGCTGATGCTCGCGGTCATGCGAGACCGCCCCGTCGTGTGTCAGCGGTGGCCCGATGGCATCGACGACTTCACGTGGTTTCAGCACCGCTTGCCGCCGCGCGCGCCCGACTACATCCGCAGCGTCGCAACCGACTCCGCACCGCGCGGCAAGGTTGCGCGCGATCAATGGCGTGATCGCCGCATCCTCATCGAGACGCGTGAAGCGCTCGGATGGATGGTGAACCAAGCCGCGCTCACGTATCACGGCTGGTCGAGCCGGGCGTCGTCGCTCGAAGAGCCAGACTGGGTGATTCTCGATCTCGACCCCGGCGAGAAAACGAAGTGGGGCACCGTGATCGACGTCGCGCTCGCGATTCGAAAGCTGCTCGAGATGCTCGAGCTCCCGAGCGTCGTCAAAACGAGCGGAAAAAAAGGGCTTCACGTGCTCGTGCCGATCGCGCCGGGTCACAACGCGACGCAAACGCACGAGCTCGCGCTCGGAATCGCATCGCTGGTCGCTCGCCTCTATCCGAACGAAGTGTCGCTCGATGCGCAAGACGAGCCGCGCCAAGGTCGGCTCTACCTCGACTTCTTGCAGAATTTCTCGGGCAAGACACTCGTCCTGCCGTATTCGCTTCGCGCGGTGGATGGCGCGCCGGCGTCGACGCCCATCGCATGGAGCGAGGTGACGCATTCACTCGATCCGCACGCGTTCACGCTACGCACGCTTCGCGGGCGCCTGGATCGCGTCGGCGATCTCGCGGGGCCGCTCCTGTGCGGTACTGTGAAGCTCGGGCCCGCGCTCGCAAAGCTCAAAGGATGACACTCGAATTCCAACCCCGTGATGTGTGCGCTCGCTGCCGAAGACCGGCGCGCGTTTGCTATTGCGCGCACGTGCCGCACATCGAGACGCGCACGCGCATCGTGCTGCTGCAACATCCACGCGAGCGCGACATGCCCATCGGTACGGCGCGGATGGCGAGCTTGTGTTTGCCCATGTCGGAGCTCCACGTGGGTCTTCGCGCGAGTGATTCACCTTCGCTGATGCGCGCGCTCCACGACCCCGAGCGACCCGCCGTGCTTCTCTATCCCGGCGAAGGCGCGATCGATGTCGTGAAGAATCCGCCGCGTGGCCCGGTCACGCTCGTCGTTGTCGATGGCACATGGTCGCAGGCGAAAAAAATCGTGAAGAGCGATCCCACGCTCGCGCGTCTGCCACGCTATGCGTTCACGCCGGAGCAGCCGAGCGAGTATCGAATTCGTCGCGAGCCGTCGGTCGAGTGCGTCTCGACGATTGAAGCGCTCATGCAGGTGCTCGGTGTGCTCGAAGGCGACACCGAGCGTTTTCGGGCGCTTTTGTTGCCGTTTCGAGCGATGGTCGACATGCAAATCGAGCACGCACGAAATCGAAATTCGCGTCACGTTCGCAAGCCGCGCAGCGCGACGCCTCGCCCGGCGCCGGTTCCAGAGATCTTGCGCGAGCGCGCGAACGACATCGTATGCGTCGCGGGTGAAGCGAACGCATGGCCGTATTCCGCACCCGAGCGTGCGCAGTTTCCAGAAGAGCTCGTGCACTGGGTCGCGCTTCGCATCGCGACCGGCGAAACGTTCGACGTCGTCGTTGCGCCGAAGCATCCGCTCGCGCCGGGCACGTCGCGGTGGGTCGAGCTCGCGCCTGCTGTGCTTCACGGTGGTGCGCGGCTCGCCGACGTCGCCGAGCGATGGGCTAACTTCGTGCGGCCGGAAGACGTGATCGTGTCGTGGGGTCGCTTCGCGTCGAAGATTTTCGTCTCGAGCGGCGCATCTCTCGCGGCCGACCGCGTCGACGCGCGCCAAGTCGCGCGCACGTGGTCACGCGGCAAGGTCGGCACGATGGACGAATTTCTCGCCGCACACGCGCCTTCGCAGGCTCTCGAATCCGCCCTGCGCGGTCGCGCCGGCCGCCGCGTGGGTCAGCTTGCACACATCACCCGCGTGCTCACTCGGGGTAGTCACGAATGAGACGTCTCGCGTTTTGCATCGTCTTGTTCGCATGTGGTGCGCGCTCGTCACTCGACGATGAGAGCGTTGGAGATGCATCGACGGTCGAAGGCGATGTCGCCGACACGTCGGTCGTCATCGGTGGACATCGCGACGAAGTCGGGCTCGCGGTCGGCTTCGATTGGATATGCGTCTACCGCCCAGCGGGGAAATCTGGCTGCACGGGAACGCTCGCTTCGCAGGACGACGCGGCCACCATCAAGTTGCCCGAGCACATGTGGAACATGCGCGGCACGACTCCCTACGGCGACGTCGCGTGCGGCATGACGTTGAATGGCCTTTCGTGTTGGGGTGCAAAAGCGAGCCTGCCATTGGGGTGCAAAGACGTGACGCCCCTCGAGTCCTACATCCCTTCCAAGTCGTGTCAGCCAACGATCATCGCCGACCGTGACTTTGGCCAGGTCGCTCCACCTTGGTTCATCGACGCGAACGGCTCGCTTCTTGGACTCTTAGGTGGTGCGCTTGGCGCGCTGCCTCAACCCAAGCCTTTGCGCGCAGTCGCCTTTCCGTACCCACTGCCCGGCGGACCCTTCGGCGTCGACTTCGATGGACATGTCGTCGCGTGGGATGCTGCATGCACGAGCGACTGCGCGTCGACGATCATCGAGACGGGGCTCGCTCCAGTTGGCATCGCGGCGAATAGGCATGGCACGTGCGTTTGGGATGCAGCGGGACGACTTTCCTGCTGGGGCGATCCAGTGATGGTTGGAGGGACGACCCCGCACCTCATCGCGGTACCGCCGGTGCGAGACGTCGTCGCACGAACGTCGTCGATGTGCTCTCTCGGGCAAGACGGATCGGTGACGTGTTTTGGATGCACCAAGACCGAGCCGTGCGCGGCCGCCAACGGATATTGGTGGGGAGACTATCTTTGGGCGCTCACGACATCACCCCAGACGATTTCGTTTCCACGACCCGCGATTGCATTCGCGTCATCGTTCCGAACGTGCGCGGTGCTCGACGACTTGACGGTGTGGTGCATGGGCCCGTATCCCGAGGACCCCGACGGCGGCCTCGGCGATACCACGCCAACGCACGTGACGGCGCTCGACCCGTGACGCGACGCTCCCACACGCGAAACGCGGTGGGGTGCTGACCGTCGAAAACACTGACGCGTGATGTGGCGCATTTGGTGTAAAATCGATGGCAATGAGCGAGGCGCCGGTGCGCGAGGGGGACATCCTGGCGCAAAAGTACCGAGTCGACAAAGTGCTCGGCGTCGGGGGAATGGGCGTTGTCGTTGCGGCTACGCATCTGCATCTCGATCAGCGCGTCGCGTTGAAGTTCATGTTGCCCGCCGCGTTTGCAAACCCGGAGGCGATCGGGCGCTTCACGCGGGAAGCGCGCGCCGCGGTGAAGCTGAAGAGCGAGCACGTCGCGCGCGTCCTCGACACGGGCACCTTCGAAAACGACTCGCCTTACATCGTGATGGAGTTCCTCGAGGGGAGCGACCTGGCGGGCGAGATCGAAAATCACGGCCGTGCCGGTCGTTGCAGAATACATCATTCAAGCGTGCGACGCCCTCGCTGAGGCGCACATGCTCGGGATCGTCCATCGCGATCTCAAGCCCGCAAACCTCTTTCTCGCGCGCCGCTCCGACGGGACGCCTCTCGTGAAGGTCCTCGACTTCGGCATCTCGAAGGCGAGCTCCCTCACCGACAGCGGGCTCGCCATGACGAAGACCGCGTCGATGATGGGCTCGCCGCTCTACATGTCGCCCGAACAGATGCGCTCGGCGAAGGACGTCGACGCGCGCACCGACGTGTGGTCGCTCGGCATCATCATGTACGAGCTGCTCGGCGGTCGTGTGCCGTTCAACTCCGACACGCTCGGCGGGTTGATGTCGATGGTGATGATGGAGTCACCGCCGCCGCTCGAAACCTTACGACCGGACTTGCCTCGCGACGTTTGCGCGCTCGTCGGTCGCTGCCTCGATAAAAATCCGGCGCAGCGTACGCAGAACGTCGCGGAGATTGCCTGGGCTCTTCAGCCGTTCGCGCCTCCGCGGGCTCATCCGATCGTCGATCGGATCGCGAGCGTGCTCGGCGCGGCGCCTCCCGCCGCGCGTGTCGTGTCGAACGCAGCGTCGACGTATGTCGCGTCGCAACCTTCATCGGCGTTCGCGACGTCGCAGCCCACGGCACCTTCCGTGCAGACTGCACCGGGTTGGCACGCGACATCAGGGGGGCCGAGCGCGCCGAAGCGGTCGGCGGCGCCGCTCATTGCCGGCTTGTTTGCCGGTGTTGCGGTGATCGCGATCGTCGCCGGTGTTGGCTTCAAGCAATTTCGCAAGTCATCGGCCACAAGCGATTCGGCGGCGACGACGAGCACGGTCACACAGACGGCGACGTCCCTCGGGCCAACGCCGCCGCCCGCGGCGACGAACGCAGCGCTCGCCACGCCCACCGCCACGATGGCCACGGTCGCCGCGCCCGTCGACACCGTCGCGCACGCGCAATTGCCTGCATCGACGCACGGCAGCGGACACGTGCCGTCGATACCCTCTGCGAAGCCCACCACGACGCAAGCGGTCGCGACGGCAACGGTCACCGCAACGGCAACGGCGACGGCGACCGTTCAAAAACCTGGCATCCTCGACACGAGCAACTGACACATGCACAGATCGACATCTTGGGCCGCGGCTCTCGTGATCGTCGCGGCCGCGTCGCTCGCTTCGAGCACGGCACACGGACAGGACAACTCGGCAGCGGTCGAGGCGCTCTTCGGCGAGGGCAAACGGCTCGCGACCGAAGGGAAGTTCGCCGAGGCGTGTCCGAAATTCCTCGCGAGCTACAACCTCGAGCACCGACTCGGGACGCTGCTGAACCTCGCTGACTGTTACGAAAAAAATCATCAGCTCGCGAGCGCGTGGGCTCGATTCGTCGAGGCGCGAACGCTCGCATCGCGCGCGAACCAAGCCGATCGTGCCGAGTTCTCCGCGCAGCATGCGGCGGTCCTCGAGCCGAAGCTCGCGAAGCTGACGATCAAAGTCGCGCAGCCGGCGCCGCAGCTCGACGTGCGACGCGACGGCGTGGCGCTCGACCCGGGCGCATATGGGGTGGCCGTCGCGGTCGACGTCGGGCGACACAAAGTCGAAGCATCGGCGCCGGACAAGAAACCATGGAGCGGCGAGATCACGGTCACCGCCGACGGCGAAGTGAAGACCGTCGAAGTGCCCGCGCTCGTCGATGCGCCGAAACCGATCGAAGAGCAACGTCACGGCGGGCTCTCGGGTCGCGCGGTCGCGGGGATCGCGATCACCGTCGTCGGCGTGGTCGCGGTCGGCGTCGGCTCGACATTCGGCGCGCTCGCGCTCAGCAAGAACGGCGACTCGAGTCAGTATTGCAACATCGGCGGGGTGAAAGACGATTGCCTCGCGCCGGGTGTCGCGCTTCGCAGCGACGCCGTGACGTTCGGAAACGCGGCGACCGGGTTGATCATCGGCGGCGCTGTCGCGTTCGGTGTGGGCCTCGTCGTCTGGCTCACGGCGCCTTCGGGTCGCGTGAAGGCGGGCGTCGGTTTCGACGGTCGCACGCTCAATCTCCGTGGGACGTTCTGAAGTGCGAGCGCGTCACTGGGTCGGCGCGGCGGTCGTGATCGCGTGCGCCCCGTTCGGATGCAACGCGATCTTCGGCATCGAGCCCGGCAATCTCGTCGACGCGAGCGCAGACTCGTCGAGCGACGTGATCATCACGGACGCAGGCTCCGAAGCCGAGGCCGCGGCGACCGACGCGGACGCCGGTCCGAATGCGTATTGGATGTTCACCAGCACGGATTTCGTCTCCAATGCCGAGGTCACGGTCGTGACACCGTCGGACACCAACGCGACGGCGTTCGGTCGCTTCAAGCTGCCCTCGGGCGACGCGCTCGCCAATGGCAGCCGGGGTCGCGCGTTCGTCATCAACCGAACGACCGGCGACGTGTTCGTGCTCGACAAAACCGATCCCGGAAACCTCACAAAGGTCACTCGTATCCACACGATGCTCGGCCTCGACGGGGGACCTGAGCCGTCGGATCCGTACGCGGTCGTGATGGTCGACGACCAGAAGGGTTAGGAGCCCGATCGAAATTATCGGTCCCGCTTTCCGGATCGGACCGCGTAGTTCCAGTCGCCACGAAACTTCTTTCTTTCGAGTCTGACCGCGCGAAGGGCATCGCTTGAAACCTCCTTGCCGACTTCGTATTCGCGTT
>JBBSFE010000034.1:0-47851 GCA_038239005.1 Polyangiales bacterium | reverse complement strand
GCGATCGGCTGGACCCATACGTTCAACCGATCGATCGCCCTTGTTTGGGCTGCTACCGATCGGTTGACACACCTGCGCCGGTCAAACCGCAAGCTAAACGGCGAGCTTGTAGCCGAACCCGTACACCGTGAGGATGTGCTTCGGCTTCTCGGGGAATTGCTCCACTTTTTTGCGGAGCTTCACGATGAAGTTGTCGACGGTGCGATTCGTTGGCGAGGCATCGAGGCCCCAGATCTTCGACAAGATTTCGTCGCGGCTCACGGGCTGGCCGGCGCGCTCCGAGAGGAGCCGCAAGAGCTCCACTTCGTAAAACGAGAGCTCGTGCGTTTTGCCGCGCACGGTCAGGGTGTGCGTCGTGAAGTTGACTGCGGCGCCGCCGATTTCGACGCTCTCGACTGCGGCGCCCGGCACGCGTGAGGCGCGGCGGAAAATGGCGCGGATGCGCGCGATGAGCTCGTTCACGCTGAAGGGTTTCGTGACGTAGTCGTCGGCGCCGGCGTCGAGGCCGCGGATTTTGTCGCTCTCTTGCGAGCGCGCGGTGAGCATGATGATGGGGATGTGCGAGCTCGCGCGGCGAATTTCTTCGCACACGCTGTAGCCGTTCATGTCGGGGAGCATGAGGTCGAGGACGATGGCGTCGGGGCCGTCGCTCTTCCAGAGCGCGAGGCCGTCGCGGCCGCGGCCGGCAGACACCACGCGAAAGCCCTCGAACTCGAGCGCATCGCGAAGGCCCATCACGATGTTTGGCTCGTCCTCGATGACGAGAATGGTCTTCTTCGCCGCGCTACCCATGACCCGGTGTGCCCGAGGTTAACTCAAAATGCCGAGGCTCGTGCGCTAGAGTGACGTGGGTGCGCGTCGCGGTGATTCAAGGTGGTCCGTCGTCGGAAGCCGAAGTAAGCCGCGCATCGGCGGCAGGCGTTGCGGGCGCGCTCGACGAAGCGGGTCACACGAGTGCGCGGCTCGAGCTCGACGCGCTCCTTGCAGAGAGACTGCGCACGGGCGCGTTCGATGTCGTGTTTCCCGTCGTGCACGGCGCCGTCGGAGAAGATGGCGCGCTCCAAGGCTTGCTCGAGGTGCTCGCGCTTCCATACGTCGGCTCGGGCGTGCTCGCGAGCGCAGTCGCGATGGACAAAACCGTCGCGCGCACGCTGCTCGCTGCCGCGGGATGTCCGGTTGCGCGCGGCTCGTCTGTTTCGCGCGGCACGGACGCGCTCTCGGCGGCGAAGGAAGCGCGACGCATCGCGGGCGCGGCCGTCGTCGTGAAGCCTGCATCGAGCGGCTCGGCGATTGGCGTCACGCGTCTCGTCGCAACCGCTTCGGACGAAGACGTCGCGCGTGCGATCACCGAAGCGTGGGAGCTCGATGACGCAGCCATCGTCGAATCGTTCGCCTTAGGCAAAGAAGTCACGTGCTCGGTGCTCGACGTCGCGCCGGCAGGACCACGCGCGCTCGCAGCGACGGAAATCGAATCGCCGATGGATGCATTCTACACATACGAAGCACGCTACGCGCCCGGCCGGAGCCGCCACACGTGCCCGGCTGAGCTCGGCGCGGAGCTCACGCAGCGCGTTCACGCGATTGCCGTCGCGGCGCATGTCGCTCTCGGGTGCCGCGATCTTTCGCGCGCCGATTTCATCGTCGGAAAAGACGACGTCATCTTGCTCGAGGTCAACACGATCCCCGGAATGACCGCCACGAGCCTCTATCCGGAGGCCGCAAAAGCCGCCGGAATTTCATTTTCTTCGCTGTGCGACGCGCTGGCGCAAAACGCCCATCGTCGCGGCGTGGCCGCGAGAAACAAGGCCTTGCCCATGCCCTCCCAAGGTTAGGCGCACCTCGTACGTCAGTGTCGGTGGAGGGTCCGTTCTGGACAGGCGCGTGCGCGCGCCCCACCTTGAAGGGAAGGCATGTTGTCGCGCGATTCGCTATTCAACGAGAGCATCGTCTGGACGGGCAAACCTGCCGTCCTGCGCACGCCTCCCGTCTATCGCGTGCTTGCGGCGGCCGCCGTTGCGTTCTCGATCGTGGCGGTTCTCTTCGCGGTCGTGGCTGCGCTCGCGGTGCATGCGCGCGTTGGTAGCATGCTGTTTTTCGCGGCGTGGTGTGCGCTCGTTGCCGTCGGTGCATGGCGGCTTCCGATCGTTTGGCAATCGCGCGTCGAATACATCATCACGGACAAGCACGTCATCTGGCGCCGCGGGCCGCTTCGCCGAACGATCGAGCGCAACGCCATCAGCTACGCGCGCATTCACTGGATCGACGGCAACGTCGGCGATCTCGTTCTCGTGCGCGCCGTACCGACGGGCGCACTTCGTCGAACGCTCACGCTCGTGCTGAACGGCGTCGAAGCGCCCGATCGTTTGTGGGCCGTCGTGCGCGGCGTCGCTCCGCAGCTTGCGCTCGGTGACGGCGATCGCCCGCTCGCGCAGCGACTCGATGAAGGCGAGCGCGTCTTGTGGTCGGCGATACCGATGACGTCGTCGTGGTCGACGCGTCGCATCATGACGGCGCTCGTGTCCCTCGTTCTCTTTGCTGCATCCGCAGAGATGGTTTTGCGAACGGTGCCGCCTCTTCGTCGCGTGCTTCATTTGCACGCGCTCGGCGCCGCACTCTCGACGATGCTCGTGGCCGGCGTCGCGATCACGGTTTTGCTCATCGTCGTCGTCGCGAGCGCGTTTGCGCATTTCGCGCTCCTCCGACCGCTTCGTCTCACGCGGCAAACGCGCTACTTCATCACGGATAGACGCGTGCTCATTCGTCGCGGCCACGACGAGCTCCACCTCGACCGTTCGCGCATCGCCTACGTGATCGAAGCGCCCGCGGGTGCTCGCGCGAACGTCTTCATCGTGCTCGATGGGCCTCAAGCTCGAGCGCTCGCGGCAAGCGGCGCGTTCGGTGAGCGCGGCGAGACCGACACCCTTTTGCCTGTTTTTGCCGCAATCGACGACGCAGAAACGGTCGGTGAAATCCTCCGAATGCCCACGGCTCGCTCGTCGCGTCCGCCGCCGTCACTGCACGCAGCCTGACGTGCTACGAATCGATCGTGCCGATCGGCATTAATCAAGCGCTGCACGGGAAATATCGGCTCCTGCGGCTCCTCGGAGACGGTGGCATGGGCGCCGTTTACGAAGCGACCCACGAGCGTCTCGGCACGCGCGTGGCGATCAAAGTTCTCCATTCGGAGATCGCATCGCGCCCGGGAATCGTCGAGCGGTTCTTGCAAGAGGCGCGCGTCTCCGCGCAGATTCGCAGCGCACACGTCGCGCAAGTGATCGACGTCGACCGCACGCCCGAAGGCGACGCGTACATGGTGATGGAGCTACTCGAAGGCGAGACGCTCCTCGCGTTGCTCGATCGTGAGCGCAAGCTCTCCGTCGGCGTCGCGGCGGCGTTCACGTTGCAAATTTTGGAGGCGCTCGAATCGGCGCACGGCCTCGGCGTCGTGCATCGCGATTTGAAACCGGAGAATGTTTTCGTCACGCACGGCACGCAGAAGACGGTCGTCAAGCTGATCGATTTCGGAATCGCAAAAGTTCGGCGTGATGGCGCGGGTCTGACGCTCGCCGGTGTGACGATGGGCACCGCCGAATACATGGCGCCCGAACAAGCCTTCTCCGCCGACAAAGCGGACGCACGAAGCGATCTCTACGCCGTCGGGGTCATGTTCTACGAGATGCTCTCGGGCACGCGGCCCGTGCTCGGTGATGATCCGCGCGTCATCGCGATGAAGGTCGAGCGCGGCGATATCAAGCCGCTCGTACACGTGCTCCCAAGCGTGCCACCTCCGATTGCCGGGTTTGCGCACCGCGCCATGGCCGCGCGCGCGGAGATGCGTTTTCAATCGGCCTCCGAAATGCGGCTCGCGCTCGAGAAGCTCGTCGCGCACGACGCAGGCGGCACGCTGCCGCTCAAGCTCGGTGCGGGGCGCGGGACGCATTCGCACACGCCATCGAAGGCCGAGGAATCGGCCGCGCCGCAAACGGCGTCGCCGAGCACGCTTCGCGGAACGCCCGTCGATCACGCCGTCTACGGCTCGCCGCCGCCGGTGATGCCGCTCGACTCGGAGCCGCCACCGCCACCACCGAATCGTAGCGCACTGCCGCTCATCGCGCTCGCGCTGCTCCTCGGCATTTGCGCCGTCGTCGTGTTTGCGATGATGCAGCAGCCGCACGCGAGCGCGGTACAAATGGCGAGCGCCTCGCAGAGCTCGCCTCCGCTCGGCAGTCTGGCGATCGTCACGGCAAGCGCGCCGACGAGCGACGACCACACCGCGAGCACGTCTCACACATTTACGAAACCACCGACAACAGGCAGCACGCGCCCAGTCGTGAAATCCGACGCCGGCGCGGCTGCTTCATCGACGGGCACGAAAATCACGCTTCCGCTCCCGAGCGGAATGGGAATTCCGAGCAGCATCCCGACCGAGTTCGTTCTCCCCGGATTTGGCGGCAATTAGATGGCAACGCGAAAGCGCAAACCGAAGAAGCGGACGACGACGCGCATCATCGGCGAGGCGCTTGCCGATCTCGTGGTCGTGTGGCGCGAGACCATGCGGCGCCCGCGAAGGCGTGCGGTGTTCGCGGCGTTCGCGCTCGTGTTCGTCGTGGCGATGCTCGTCGCGCGCATCGGAACGCCGCGCTGGCGCATGGCGTCGGGCGCGATGATGGTTGCCGCGTGCGTGACGGCCGTCGTCGCGGTCGCGCGCGAGCGGCGTCGATGGGATGATCCACGCGCGGTGATTTCGCGTCTTGCGTCGCGCGCCGACCCCGAACGCGCATCACGCGCGCTTCGTGCGCTCACGCTGCTCGACGACGAAGGAAACCCGAAGGACGCGTCCACGTCGCCCGTTCTCGCGCGCCTCCACGTCGCGCGACAGCTCGCGGCGTTGCCGCACGATCGCATTGCGAGCGAAGCGCAGCGTGCGGCGTGGTTCGCGAATGGCATCGCGATCGCACTCGCTGCTGTCGTGCTCGGGCTTGGCGGCACGCACGCGTTTTCCGTCATCGAAGGTGCAGATGTGCTCGTCGCGCGCGGCGGCGTCGCGCCGCTCGGACTTCCGTACGTGCAAGATCTCGTGCTGACGTCGCGCCCGCCCGAATATCTACACGGCGAAGAGCGCAAGAAGATGCCGTACAACCGTCTTTCGGTGCCGCGGGGCACGCTGCTCACGTTTCGAGGTGGTGCGCTTCACGCGGGACGTCATCTCGTCGTGACCGACGGAAAAAACGAGGTGCCGTTCGTCGACGACGGCGCCGACAAAATCGTGGCGCGTTGGCCGCTCGGCGATAGCGCGCACCTTCGCATCGTGGCGCGCTTCGGCGACGTCGTCATTCCGGAGCCCGAGGACACCGACATCATGTCGATCGACGACGAAGTGCCCATCGTGCGGCTCGAGGAAGCGCCACGAACGATTTCGCTCACGTCGTCCGAAGGGAAAAACGACATTCCGATTCGCTACGAAGCCACCGACGATCACGGACTTCGCGAGGTCCATTTGGTGCTGAAATCCGGCACGCGCGAGGAGCGGCGTGTGCTCGCGCACCTTGATGGGGAAACGCGCTCGGATCGCGGCGGATCGCTTCTCAAGACGAAGGACTCCTTCATTCGGCACAGCCACGCGCCCATCCTCGTGCGCGTCGAAGCGAAGGACAACGATCCGATCACGGGGCCGAAGTGGGGCGTGAGTGAATCGATCACGCTCTTGCCGCCCGACATCGGCGAAGCGGAGGCCACGCGGCTCGATGCGCTTCGCGCGCTCCGTGATGCATACGTCGATGCGCTCGCGTGGCGCATGGAGAACCTGCCGGGCAAATCGAAGACGTTCATCGACGACGAAAAGCGAAACGCAGATGACGTCGCCGGGAAGCTCGATCGCACGTTGCTCGGCTCGTACGGCGTCGCGATTCAAGGGCGGCTCGCTGCGATGATGCGCGCGCAGCAGAAGAAGGTCGACGAAACCATCGCGGGCGAGCGGCGCGGTGCCAGCGCGGCGACGCACGTGAAAGTCGTCAAAGCGACGGAGACGATGGTGCTCGTCATCGACGGCGTGGTGCGCGGTCTCGCACGCAAAGACGCGCGCACCGCGGCCAAACAGCTTGGCGGCGTCGCCGATGACCTCGCAACCGGTCTTGCCGACGAACGCGCAGCGCGCGACGTGACGCAAGCGAAGACGCGGTCGGTCGCGGCGATTCAGGTGCTTTCGGGCGGGGAGAAGCAGCTCGCGCGCCTCGGCATGCTCGGGCGCGATCTCTCCGGCGCAGTTCACGCAGGGCTTGCCCGCGTCGTGCGCGCACAAGGTCAGAAAGATCTCACGCACGCCGAGCTCGCCGCGCGCGATCTCGCGGAGCGATTGCACGAGCCCGATCCGTCGTTTGGTTCGCGTGGAGGAAGCGGCGGACATGCGTCGGGCGAATCGGGCGGGGGCGGCAAGGGGACGCAAGGCGAGGCCGGCGAAGAAGAGAGCGAGGCCGAGCGCGCATTCAAAGAGGCCGCGCAAGATCTCGAGCAGCTCGCAGAGGACCACTCCGGCGAGATGGGCAAAGTCGAGCAAGCGCTGAGTCGCGGTCTCGGCGATGAAGAGCTCAAGCAATTGAAGGATGCGTCAAAACCGCACGCTGCGGCCGTTCGCGAAGCCATCAAGGATTTGCCGAGCATCGGCGGCGGGAGCGACACATGGAGCAGCAAAGGCGCAGCAGCGCGCGAGCTCGGCGAACAAATGGCACGCGCACTCGAGCGCGGCTCACCCGACGACGCCGTCCAAAGCGGGCGCCAGGCCATCCAAGCGATCGACGAAGCCAAACGCATCGCCGCGCGCGAGCGCTATCGCATGTGGGACGATCGCACGGCCGACGGTGCTGACAAGAAGCTCGACGATGCGAAGAAGAAGCTCGAGCCCGAAGTGAAGTGGGCCGAAGATCAGCTCGCGCAACTGAAGAAGAAAGCCGCCGAGCGCGCGGGACCCGAGCTTGGAAAGAGCGCGTCGGCGGAAGACGACCTCGCCGAACGCGCGCGCAAGCTCGGCGAGCGCGGCTCGCTTCCTCAAGAGGCCAGCGACGCCCTCGACGACGCTGCACGCGCCGCAAAACAAGCTGCGCGCGCACTCGCCGCCGGCGACGCCCAAACCGGGAGCGCCAAGCAGCGCGAGGCGCAAAACAAGCTCGATGCGGCCAAGCAGGCGCTCGGTGACAAACCCGAAGAAGCCGGCGAGCTCGAGGACACGAGCGGCGAGGGCAACGGCGGCCGCAGCGGACAGGCCGACGTTCCCAAAGCCGACGCGCACAAAGGGCCGGAAGAATTTCGCAAGCGCGTGCTCCACGGGTTGAGCGAGCCGTCGTCGAGCAAACACAAGGACGCCATCACCCGCTACGCAGAAGGACTCTTGCGATGAAAAGGTGGATGATCGCAGCGGCCGTCGTGTGTGCATCGCTCTCGCGAGGCGCGGGCGCAGACGTTCCGTCGAACGCAGCGTTGCAGGCGCGCGTTTTCACGGTGTCGCTCGATTACGATCAGGCGCGCGCCGCCTTGGCGAAGGCTGCTACTGCGGATCCGCACGTGGCGCTCGAACGCGCGCGCCTCGCGCTCTACGAAGGCGACTGCGATGCCGCCATGACGACGCTCGCGGACCCGCTCGTGGCCAAGCTCGATCAAGAGGAGAGCGGCACCCGCGGTGGCCTCGCCGATATCGCTCGTGGATGCGCACGCGCGACCGCAGCGACGACGCTCTTCGAGGACAAGGCACAAAACGTTTGGATTCGTTTCCAAGACGACGCCGACCGCGTGCTCGCGCCGCTCCTCGTCGACACCATCGTGAAAGCGCGCGACACGCTCACGCGGGATTTCGGCGTCGATTGGCCCAAACCTACGCGCGTGGTCGTGGTGCGCGATCTGCTCGCGCTCGCAGCCATGACGGGCCTTCCGTACGAGTCGGCCGCGACGACGGGAACGGTGGGCATCGCGAAGTGGGGTCGCGTCACGTTGCTGTCACCGCGCGCCAGCCATCACGGGTTTGCGTGGCGCGATACGCTCGCGCACGAGCTCACGCACCTCGCCGTCACGCATGCTTCGGGTGATCTCGCGCCGCTGTGGTTGCAAGAGGGCCTCGCCAAACGCGAAGAGCTGCGATGGCGCGGGCCCGGCGTGTTCGATGATCATCCGTCGCCCGAGAGCATCGTTGCGTATGGAATGCAGAAGCACATCGACATCGCGCTCGACAAGCTCGGCCCTTCGATCGCGATGTTGCCGAGCGCCGATCAAGCGATGGTTGCGTTCGCCGAGGTGACGAGCTTCGTGCGCTACATGGTCGCGCAAGCGAGCGAGGACGCCACGAAGAAACTCCTCGCGGCGCTGCGCGCCGGCGTGCCAATCGACGTCGCGATGACGACGACGACCGGCGCGGACCTCAAAGGCTGGGATGCCCGCTGGCGCGCACACCTCTCGACGCTCGGCGAGTCTCCGCCCGCCGTGCTCCTCGCAGCCGAAAACAAAGACGCGCGCATGATGCACGAGCACGTGCGCCTCGCCGAGCTGCTCATCGGTCGCGATCACCCCGCCGATGCCGCGCTCGAGCTCGACGCCGTGAATGGCGCGCTGCTTCAGGATCCGAACGTGCGCTATCTCAAGGCGCGTGCGCTCGAGAAGGAGTCGACGGAAACGGCGCGGCGCGTGCTCGGCGAGCCGGCCGAGCTTTTCATGTCGTACGCGCCGTGGTGGGCGATACGCGGCCGGTTTGCAGCCATCGCGGGCGACGCGAGCTCCGCGGGCGATTTCGTCGAGGCCATCGCGCAAGATCCCTTCGACCTCGAGGCCACCTGCGAATCGCTCGATGGCACCGTGAATGCAGGCGATCCACTTTGCGAAGCCGCGCGCGCCTACGGAGCGCCGGGCGTCGGGCGCGACTGACGTGGAGCTTTTCGCTTCGTTGTTGGAGCGTTCGACGGACGTCGCGGCGATCGAATCTCCGCGTGCATGCTTCGACGTCCTCGCTGCACTCGACTCGACTGCAACCACGAGCATCGAGCGCGCAGTGATGGGCGGGTTCGTGGCCGACCGAATCGGTTACGCGTTTCTCGCCGGGTATCGCGCAGCGCTCGGCGTGCTCGACCCAGCGCTTTCGCGCGCGAGCCTCTGCGCGACCGAAGAAGGCGGCGCGCAACCACGCGCGATTCGCACGCGCCTCGCCTCTCACGACGGCGCATTCGTTCTCGACGGCCGGAAAGCGTTCGCGACGCTCGCATCCGCGGCTGACACGTTGGTCGTGGTTGCGTCGCGCGGCGAGAGCGAAGGCCGCAATCACCTGCAGATTGCATGTATTCCGGCGACGCGCGCGGGCATCGCGATGCACGATCACGATCCGCTTCCGATGGCGCCCGAAATTCCGCACGCCGTGATCACGTTCACGGCCGTTCGCGTCGCGCCGTCGGAAGTATGGGACGGCGACGGGTACGACCGCGTCCTCAAACCGTTTCGCACCATCGAAGACATTCACGTGATGGCGGCGTGGCTCGGTCACGTCGTACGTGTTGCTCGCGCGAGCGATCCGCGCCGCGAGATCGTCGAGCGTGCGCTAGGCTCGATTGCGGGCTTGGCGGATTTGGCGAAGCGCTCGCCGACGTCACCCGCTGTACACATCGCGCTCGCAGGGGTCCTCGAGGAAACGAAGGCGCTTGCCGGCGATGTCGATCTCGCGGCCGCGAGCGAGCCCATTCGGAGCCGGTGGAAGCGCGATTTGCCGCTACTCGCAGTCGCCGGAACGGCCCGCCACCTCCGCCGTGAGGCCGCGTGGCGCGCTTTTATGCCGCCTGCACCGTAAAGCTGAATACGCGGTGGAATGACGTGCCGCGTTTGGTTGACCGCCCGGATGCGCCGCCGGTAGCATAAATCGAGGCCGTTTCCGGCTTTCTCGATGAGTCTCATCCACACTGCATGAGCGCACTCACGTTTGCTGCCGCTCAGATATTGCGGGTCTTGCCGCGTCGTCGCATTTCGCGCGCGATGGGTAAGCTCGCGGACCACCGATGGTCACCATCGGTCGGTCGTGCGGTCGTGTCACTTTATTCTCGCGCCTACGACGTCGACTTCGACGACTGCGCGAAAGGCGAAGGCTTCGAGAGCTTCGACGAGTTTTTCACGCGCACGCTCCGCCCCGACGCGCGCCCGATCGATCCCGCACGCGACGCCATCGTAAGCCCGGCCGATGGTCGGATTGATTCGATGGGAACAATCGATCCGAAGTCGACGTATCTCGTGAAGGGGCGCCCCTACTCGCTGACCGAGCTTCTCGGCGATGAGAAGGAAGCGCAACGCTACGCCGGCGGAGTTGGGTGCGTGATCTATCTTTCTCCGCGTGACTACCACCGTGTTCATTCGCCAGTCGACGGCGTCGTGAGCGAGATTCGCTCGTTTCCAGGCGACTACTATCCGGTCAACTCCATCGGGATGGCGCACGTCGACAATTTGTTCGCCATCAATCGTCGCGTCTCGATCGCGATCGACACGCCCGCGCACGGCCGCGTGACGGTCGTGATGGTCGCGGCCATCGTGGTGGGGCGCATCACGGTGAGCGCGGTATCGGCGCACGACGTGCCAGAGGGCACGCATCGAATCGATCCGCCCCTGCGTGTTGCCCGCGGCGACGAGATCGGGATGTTTCATTTGGGCTCGACCGCCGTCGTTCTCGTCGAGCCGTCGGCGAAGGCGCGCTGGGATGTACACGCGGGCGCCGTGCGGTTCGGCGAACGCATCGCGACCGCGCGTGAAACGAAGAATGCAACGGCCGGCAAGGTGCTCGGGTGAGCGAAGACCATCCCCCCGCACGCTCTGCATCGTCACCGGACAGCGAGGACATCGACGTCACCGCGGAGGAACCGGCGCAGTCGCCGCAGGCTGCGCGTCGCGCGCGCCGTGCGAAGGCGAAGCTTGCGCTGCGCATCCCGGACGACGAAGTTTCGCGCCCGCAAAAGATAGCGAAGAACGGCGAGCCACCGGCCGCCGTCGTCGTCGCTGAAGAGCCCGTCGCGATCAAACCGTCGCGCATCATTTCGGTTGGGCCGCCGCCGGCCGAGACGCCGCCGGTCGCGCCATCGGAAGCCAAGACGCTGCAGAAACTTCCAAGCTCGCCGCCGACGGCGCCGCTCGACGACGTTCCGATTGACGACGACGATGAAGCGAAGACGCCGATGCTCCCGGCGGTCGCGAAGTCAGCGGAGAGCGACAGTGACGACATCGACGTCCCCGTCGACGAGGACGAGCCCGAATATCGGCCGCGCATGCCGACGTTGCCGAGCAACCCGCCGCCACCGCCGGCCGAAACGAAGTCCGCTGCGCCTCCGCCGAGTGACGACGCGCTCGAGATCGACGACGTCGAAGCCGCCGCGGTCCTTTCATCGCGTCCGCCGCCGCCGCGCTCGTTCATGCCGCCGATTTCGGTTCCGCCCGCGCCGCGCGCGCCGACGATTTCGTCGAAGCCGCCTGCCGCGCCGTCGACTCCGCCGCTGACGCCCATTCCCGTCGACGCGATGTCGTCGACGCCCTACCTCGACGAGAAGGCGAAAGCCGACGCCGCCGCAGCCGCCGCGTTGGCCGTTACGTCGAAACCAACGCGCGCAATGGCGACAGCACTCGTCGACGAGGACGAAGCGCGCGGCATCGAAGAGATCGAGCCCGATCGCCAGAGCGCGCCGCCGTCGATCGACAGCGGTGACGAAATCGCGCCCACCGACGTCGTCTCCGTATCGCCCCCCAAGGCCGACGCGCGACCCGTCTCGACGCCGCCCAAGCCTGCGCCGCCGCTGCCAAAGCCCGGCGCGATGATCCCGATCGTCGCTCCGGCGTTGGCAACGCTCAGTCCGCTCGCGCCTCCACCGCTGACCGACACGCTCGTCCCGCGCCGTCGCGCGCGACCATGGTGGGAAGATCTCTTCAACGACGACTTCGTGCGCACGATGCCGAAATTCTCGGACGCGCAAATCGCGGACGAGGTCGACTTCATCGAAGACAGCCTCGGCGTCGCGCGTGGCGGCAGCTTGCTCGATCTCGGTTGCGGCACCGGTCGACACGCCGTCGAGCTGACGCGCCGCGGCTACTCCGTCGTCGGTTTCGATCTCAGCTTGCCGCTTTTGGCGCGCGCCGGCGAGGAGGCGCAAGAAGCCAACCAGAAGATCAACTTCGTTCAAGGCGACATGCGCGAGATGACCTTCGACGAAGCCTTCGACGGCATCTATTGCTGGGGCTCGACGTACGGATTTTTCGAAGAAGAGAAAAACATCCACGTGCTCACGAAAGTGCACAAAGCACTCAAGCACGGCGGCCAGTTCTTGCTCGACGTCACGTGCCGCGACTTCGTCATCAAGCAAGCTCCTTCGCTCGCGTGGTTCGAGGGTGAGGGCTGCGTGTGCATGGACGAAATGCAGGTCGATTGGATCACGAGCCGCATGCGCGTCAAACGCACGATGATGCTCGACGACGGCCGCTCGAAGGAAATCGAATATTCGATCCGCGTCTACTCACTCCACGAGCTCGGAAAAATGCTCCACGACTGCGGCTTCCGCGTCGCAGAAGTGAGCGGCCGCATCCAAACCCCGGGCATCTTCTTCGGCCCCGACTCCCCGCGCACGCTCATCCTCGCTGAAAAACGCTGACTCCCAGCGCTGTCGCGTCAGTTCTCGTAATCGAGCCACCCGTAAAGTCGCGTGGGCGGATCTCCGAAATGTACGCGCACTTGCTTGCAGAGCCGCTCGAGCACGAGCACGCGCAGCGGCCACCGATAGCTCCACCCAAAAGCCTTCGCGATGTCCATGTCGGCATCCATCCGCTGCCAAATGGCTTTCTCCAAGACGTCCCGCGCTCGCTTGGTAAGCCCGACGCTCCGCCCATACCGCTCGCGCCGCCCCCGCCTCACAAACCCAATCGCCTCCAACTTTCCAAGCGTCTCGCTGATCGTGGACTCTCCCACCCCCATCACCTTCGTCAACGCCTTCTGCGCCATCGCCCCGTCATGGTTGGCCAAGCATTGCAGCAGATCGAATCGCGCCGGCGTCACCCCATACCGCCGCAACGCCCGCCACCCAGCCGTCCAAGTCCGCCAATACGTCCGCTTCACCGCCCAAAAAACCCTATGCATCTGAACCTCCGCGGTCGCCTATCGCATCCCGCGTGCCACCGCCTCCCCCCACGTAAGCCCTGGAGAGAATTCGGATCCGAACTCTCGTTCTGCTGGCCTGGGCCAACCGGGCCAGGTGTGGTGGTGGCACGGGGCGAGGGAAGTTAGAGTGGAGGGGTGGCGATATTGAAGGTGGCGACGATTGGGCATCCCGTGTTGCGCGAGGTGGCGCGGGCGGTGGGGCGCGAGGAGTTGGGCAGTAGCGGCACGCAAGGGTTCATCGACGATTTGGTCGAGACCATGGTGGATGCGAACGGGGCGGGGATTGCGGCCAATCAGGTGTTTCGCGCAATTCGGATTGCCGTGATCTGCGTGAAGGACAACCCGCGGTATCCGTACAAACCGAATTGGCCGCTCACCATTCTCGTGAATCCCGAGCTCGAGTTCACGAGCGACGAGACGTTCATGAACTACGAGGGGTGTCTGTCAGTTCCGAATTTGCGCGGTGAAGTTCCGCGGCGCGCGGGCGTTCGCGTGCGCGCGCTCGATCGCACGGGCAAAGAGCTCGACTTCGAAGTGAAGGGGCTAACGGCGGGGACGTTTCAGCACGAGCTCGATCATCTCGACGGCAAGCTCTTCGTCGACCGCGTGACCGACACACGCACGCTCGCAACGTGGGCTGATTTCGAGCGGTACCACCTCCAGTCGTTCGCGGAACGCGCACGCGCGATCGTCGCGAAGTACGGGAGTTAGTACGGGACGTACGCGGGGCGCTCGCGCGTAACGAACTCGCGAATCGACGCGCGCGCCCACTGCGCTTCGGCGAAAGCGCGAACTTTCGTTGGGACTTCGTGGCCGTTGAGAATGAGTCGATGGAGCATGAAGGCGAGGTCGGCGTCGGCGATCGACCACGTGCTGAAAAGCTGGGTATTTCCGGGCGAAATGAGTCGATCGGCGACCGACACGAGCTTGTCAGCTGCGGCGCGCCCTTTGGGCGACAGCGGCACGTTGGTCGTGTCGTAGAACATCGTCGTCGTCGGGCGCTCGGCGCGGAGCGCATCGAGGTCAGAGCGAACCCAACCCATGATTTGTCGGGCGCGCGCGCGGTCGCGAACATCCGCGGGCAAAAGCGCGGGAGATGGATGGGTGTCTTCGAGGTAGTCGATGATGGCTTGCGATTCGGCGAGCGCGAAGTCGCCGTCCTCGAGCGCGGGGATGCGGCCCGTGATCGATCGCATTTGGAAATCGCGGCCGTGCTGATCGCCGCGGTCGAGACCGAGCTCGCGAATCTCGAACGGGATGCTTTTCTCGCGAAGCGCGATGAAACACGAGAATGCGTACGGGCTGATCCAGAAGCGGTCGATGGTGAGGATCAAGGAGCGCTCTTGGCGTCGGCGCAGCAGCGCGTGCCGCTCTCGGTGCCTTCGTAGTACGCGCCGTGGCCACCCTGAAAGCTGCGACACGAGTTGCGCCCGGGCATCCACCAGGAGCCGTGCATCACTTCGCGCGAGCCGCGAGGCGCGCCTTCGATGGTCGTCCACTCGTCGACGTTGCCGGACATGTCGTGCACACCAAACGCGCTCGTGCACTGCGGGTGCGCGCTCGCGGGCGTGCGGTGATCGACGAGGCCGCCGACGTGACCGAGCCCGTGATCGATGTCGGCGTTGCACACCGACGAATCGCGCTCCCACCCGTATGGGTACGGCCGCATCTCTTCGCCTTCGCACGCGAACACCCACTCGCGCGTCACACAGAGGCGCGCGCCGTCGGCTTCGCAGGATTTTTTCGACATCGACCACGACTGATGATTGCGCGGCAAGTCCGTGCCTGGCTCGAGGCGCTCTTTTTCGTCGATGCAGAAACGTTCGTGGCGTCGCGCTTTCGATTTGCACACGGCCGGTTGCGCGTAGCGCTTGCAGCGGAAGAACTGATACGGGCCGGGCGGATCCATCCACTCCAAACACTTTTGTTCGACGTCCGGACAGTACTCACCATCGACGAGAATCATTCCGGCCGGGCACGCGCTCGGCTCAACGGGCGCGGGCGTCGCGAGCGCGGCGGCCGCGGTCGCGATGGGCGCGGCCACCTCGGCGCTCAGCAGTACCGTCGTGCTCGGTGTTTCGGCCGAAGCGGTCCGGCAGCCAACACACGCGAGGCTCGCGGAGAGCGTGAGGAGTAGGTACAACGAACTGCGCACTGCGCAGCCGTTCGTAGTCGAGCAGAGCCCTACCGCCAACCCGAAAATTGGCGCTCCGCGCCCACGCACTGCACACTCATTTAGTAGTGAAACGAATCGCGCTTCTTCTCGCGATGATTGCGTGCGGCAACAAACCGCAGCCGCCGACCCAGCAAATCGCCCAAACCGCGCCGATTGCGAGCGCGAGTACGAGTGCGTCGAGCGTCGATGCAGCGCCCATGTGTCCACCCGCGATGCTCCTCGTCGACGGAAACTATTGCCCCGACCCGCTGCAAATCTGCAAGCGGTGGCTCGATCCGCCGGGCCCATACCAAGACTATCGCTGCGCCGAGTACGCCGAGCCCGTCACGTGCCGCGGTGCGCGCGAGCACAAACGCTTCTGCATCGACAAAGAGGAATACGTCACCCCGGGCGACACATCGAACCTCCCGCTCGCACACCAATCGTGGACGACCGCAGGTGAGGTCTGCACGGCGCGCGGCGGCAGAGTGTGCCTCGAGAGCGAGTGGCAGTTTGCGTGCGAGGGTGAAGACATGCGCCCCTACCCATACGGCTTCAAGCGCGATGCCACAGCGTGCAACATCGATCGCATGGACCTCGGCCGCCCGAACGCGGGCCTGAAAGATCTTCGCGCGCCCATCACCGAATACCCACGTTGTACGAGCCCGTTCGGCGTCCACGACATGAGCGGAAACATCGAAGAATGGGCGACGCTCGACCACGGAATTGCCCCGCAGCGTTCGTCGATGAAAGGCGCCTGGTGGCTTCCGGGCAAAAACACCTGCCGCGCGCGCACACTTGGCCACGGTGAGGTCTACAAAGGCTCGCAAGTCGGCATCCGGTGCTGCGCGGAAGCCCGCTAGCTGATAATCTTCTAATGAGTGAGAGCTGTCTCTTCGCTACCGCCGCCGCGCACGAGCGGGTTTCTTCGTGCCGAGCCTTCACGCTTCTTTGGCCGCGGCCAAGAGCTCGATCGCATCGATGCGCCGCTGACTTCGTCGCGCGTCGTGACCGTCGTGGGTCCCGGCGGCATCGGCAAAACGCGCCTCGCGCTTCGCTACGCAACCACGCGCCGCTGGCGATACGACGGCGTTTGGTTTTGCGACATGCGCGAAGCCCGCACGCCCGACGACATGGCGTACGTCGCGCTCCGCGCATTCGCGGGAGGTCGCGCCGTTCCCGCGATCGACGCGGACACCGCACTTCTGCGCGTTCTCGCGTCGCGCCCGCGCGCGCTCGTCATCCTCGACAACCTCGAGCACTTGATGCCCGGCGCCGCGCTCATGGTGCGTCGATTCGTGGCGGCCGCGCCCGAGGCGCGCTTCATCGTCACGAGTCGCGTGCCGCTCGAGATTGCGGGCGAACGTGTCGTGGAAATCGGCGGCGTCGATGGCGGTGACGCCGTCGAGCTCTTCGTCGAACGTGTACGCTCGCGCATGGAGTTCGCACCCGGCGACGACGAGCTCGTCAGCATCGCCGAAATCGTGCGCCGCCTCGGTGGTGTGCCTCTCGCGATCGAGCTCGCTGCGGCGCGCGTCGGAGCAGAAGATCCTCGCGCGCTCCTCGCCCGCGTTTCGCTCGCCAACATGACCGAAGACGCGCTCACGTGCGCATTCGATCTCCTTCCGCCCGCCGAGCGCGATGTCCTGCGGCGCTGCTCCGTTTTTCACGGGAGCTTCTCGCTCCAAGCCGCCGCTGCAATTGCGGGCGTCCGCTCCGAGAGCGACATCATCGCGCTCGCCGAAAAGAATCTTCTCCGCGTCGATCGATATCAGCCGATGCGTTTGTCGATGTGCGAAGGCATTCGCTCGTTCGCGGCCGCGTCGATGTCACCCGAAGAAAGCGTCATCATCGCCGAGCGCCACACGCGATTCTTCCGCGACCGCGCTCGCATCATCGCCGATTCGAATAGCGAAACACGCCCCGGAGACGCCGGCGACGACTGGGAAGATCTTCACGCCGCGATGCTCTTTGCGTCGATCGATCACCCCGACATCGTCCTCAACATTGCGCTCGCGATCGACGTCCTCGCATTCGGCAACGGGCTTGGCGCTGGCGAGCTCGCTCTCCTCGACGACGCTCTTCGTCGCGGCGCCGCATGCGATCTCGGGTTGCTCGGTCGTGCACTGCTCGTGCGATCGGGCGCGCTCTACGCCGTGGGGCGCCTCGTCGAAGCGCGCCGCGACGCCGAAACGGCTCTCTCGCTCGCCGGCGAAATCGACGACCCACGTCGTGCCGGCGCTGCACGCCGCGCCGCCGCCCAAGCCGCTTTCCAACTCGGCGAGTTCGATCTCGCGCGCTCCCACCTCACCGCGTCGCTTGCGATCGAACGCGAGCTCGGCGATGCCGTCGCGATCGCGGCTGTTCACCGCCAGATCGGCTCCCTCCACAATTCCCTCGGCGAGCTCGACGCCGCGCGCGCCGCGTTCGAGCGCTCGCTCAAACTTTCTCACGGCTCCGGTGACGACGCAGGCGAAGCTCTCGCAAGAATGGGCCTCGCATGGCAATTCTTCGAAGTCGGCGACCGCGACGAAGCCACGAACCAATACGATCGCGCTCTCGTCATCGTGCGCCGTCTCAAGATGACGCGCAGCGAGCGCATCATCACCGGCTACATGGGCCTCGTTCATTTCGACGCGGGCGATCTCGCACTCGCCGACGACCACCTTCGGCGCGCATCGCTCGCGTCGCGCCGCGCGGGCGATCTCCGTGTCGAAGGCATCTTCGAAGGCGTGCGTGGAGGTGTGCTTGCCGCGCAAGATCACATCGACGAGGCTCGCGCCGCGTTCGACTTGGCGGACGCACTCCTCGCGCGAAACACCTTTTACCAAGGCGCGATTCGCGTTCACCGCGGCCATCTGGACCTCGCCGAAGCGCGCGCCGCGACCGCCAAAGGCCTCTTCGCCATTGCCGAAGCGAGCATCGCGAGCGCTCGATGGCGCGTCGAAGAAGCGAGCGCTCTCGCGCGGCGGTCGGACGACGCACGCATGGCTGTCCGCATTCTCGAACGCGCTCTCGGTTAGAACCCAATCCCGTCCGGATACACTCCGACCACCCAACGCTTCTTCGTTGCGAGCGTGAGTGGTTCAATCTCGAGCACGGCACCCGGCATGACGTGGTCGCCCTCGCACACGACGTACACGCGCGCATCGGGCGCGACGCGCACGACGTGAGGGTTCTTGCATTCTGCACCGAATGTGACGCGTTCGGTCACGGCGAGCTTGTCGATGTCGACGCGCGCGAGCCCGTCCGGGCTCTGGAGCGGCACGATCGCGACGGTGTCCGAGACGAAGTCCGCCATCATCGCACGCCCGCCGACCGTCACGACGGCGCCATCGACGAACTGCCGCAGAGCGACATCGAGCACGCGCACGTCCCGGCTCTCGAGGTCCGCGACGAGCGCGCGCGTTCCGCTTCTCGTCAGCGTCACCGAGTATGGCCCGAAGCGCGGCGCCCCTGGCACGCCGGCCGTGGCGATTGGCACGTGCGTGACGAAGAGCGAGCGGTTCGAGATGTCGACGAGCGCAATCTCGTCCGACCCGTAGCAAGCGACGAGCGCGAGCGCATCATGCGCGTCGACCGCGATCCCGTGCGGCGCTACGCACACCTCGCGCGCCGCGATTGACTCGAGCGTCTTTGCATCGAGCACGATGAGCCGCGCATACAAGCTCGAAGCATTGCCGCCGGCCTTTGCCTTTTGCATCGCGCGCCGCATGTCGTAGTGCGTGACGAGCACCTTGTTGTGGTCGTGCGTCATCACGACGTCGCCCGGATTCTGATCCACATCGCGCGACGCCTCCACTCCTAGCGTCTTCTGATCGAGCCGCAAGAGTGCACCGGCGCTGTCGGATCCGCCATGCCCGGCGTGTTTGTCGTTTGGCGCGACATCGGCTGGCGGAAACGCGAGCGCAACGAACACGTGCCCGGCGCCATCGAGCGCAAGGTGATGTGGCGCTTCGTGCGCGCTCGGATCGACGTCCACCGACCGCATGACGACTGCGTCTCCGTCGCGATCGATGACGGAGATCGTGTCGGAGCCATTGTTGGTGACGTATGCAGCGCGCGCCGAATCGATCGGCACCGGCTCGGCGGGCGGCGGCTTCTTCTTGCACGCCGAGAGTGCGAGCGGCAGCGCGGCGAGATACAAGAGTCGCGTGAAGGTTCGCTCTGCGATCATGCTCGCTGCCGCAGTCTACGCTCCGTGCGTCGCGCACGCGAACGGCCGCTTCCCGCGTGCGCAGCAAATCGTCAGCACACCCAACGACCCGAGCCGCATCTTTTTACGCGCGACGTTCGGCGTCGTCGCGTCGTTCGACAGCGGCACCTCGTGGCGCTGGCTCTGCGAAGACGCCATCGGCTTCTCCGGAACGTGGGATCCACCGCTCGCCGCGACGCCCGACGGCCGTCTCTGGATGGGCCTCGAACACGGCCTTTCGTGGACCACCGATGCGTGCACTGTGCACGCAATGCCCGAGCTCAGCGGCGAGCTCGTGTCCGACCTCAGCGCCGATGGTGGCGACGTCGTTCTCGTCACCTCGACACCGAGCAAACCCGCCGCGCTATGGCGCATCACTCGTGGCGCGGCGAAGAAAACCGGCGCGAGCGTTGATGGCTTCACCCTCGACACGATCGACGCGCTCGGCGCACGTGTTTACGTCACGGGCGTACGCAGCGGCGAACGCCCGACGCCGCACCTCTTTCGAAGCGACGACGGCGGCGCGACCCTTCGGGAGCTCCACCCCACATGGCCCGCGGATGGGCGCGTCTACCTTGCTGCGATCGATCCAAAAAACGCGGCGCACGTTCTCGTGCGTGCGCTGAGCGAACGCGGAAGCGATCTGCTCGCGTCGGACGACGCCGGCGCGACATTCAAAGTCGCGCTCCACATGGCCGGTGCGATGTTCGGCTTCGCGCAAAGCGCAGACGGCGCAACGGTGTGGGCTGGCTCGGGCGACTCCGATGAGGGTCTACAGCGTTCGGTCGATCGCGGCCGCACGTTCGCCCCCGTCGCGAAGGCGCCCATCTTTTGTCTGCATGCGATGAAGGGCAAGCTCTTGTCGTGCTCGAACCCGTTCACCGAGCACGGTTACGCCATTGGCGTATCGAACGACGACGGCGCAACGCTCACGCCGCTCATCGGCTTCTCCGACATCCTCGGCCCGACGCTTTGCGATGCGGGCGCTGGCGCAGGTTGCGGGAAAAATTGGACGGCCATGCACGCGACGCTCACGACACAAACGAGCGCGCCCATGCCATCGGCGTCCGCGCCTCTCGCCACGCCGAACGATGCGGGTGCCACTGCCGCACCTGCGCGTTCGAGCTGCGGGTGCCGTGCGGCACCATCTGACTCAGCGGGCGCGTGGCCCGCCATGATGGCGCTTCTCGCGCTCATCGCGCGTCGCGTGCGGTCGCGAGCTCGGGCGCGACCTGGATCGAAGGCGAACCAGCAGCCTGAGCCACCGAGCCCCGTTCGGCGCCGCAACACCGCATAATTCCCTCGATCCATGCTGGCTCCGGGATTGCAGAAGGAGACCTCATGCTCTCCGTCCGCACCCTCGCAGCAGGCGCCGTTTTCGTCATCGCATGCGGTGACGCGAGCAACATCAGCAGCAACCATTGGTCGGGCATCGGCACCGGCGGAGGCGACGACAACGGCAGCAGCGATGGCGGCTCGTCCAGCAGCGACAGCGGCGCCACCGATGGCGGCGTGCTCGAGAGCGGCGTGCAGTCGGCGAGCTTCGACATCCTCACGGACAAGACCACGTACAGCGTCGAGCTTCGCTCCACCGTCACCGTTCAAGTCACCGTTGCGCCGAAGAGCTTCACGGGCACGGTCACGCTCGGCACGACCGGCCTGCCGACTGGCGTCACCGCCGCGTTTGCTCCGCCCACACTCAGCGTCGCTGGCACAACCGGCGCGACGAGCGTTCTCACGCTCACGACGATCTCGAGCATCGCGCCGGGCAATACACCGTTTCAGGTCACGGGCGTGTCGGGCTCGTCGAACGGAAGTGTTGCGTCCGCGCTCACCGTGATGCCGCAGATCACGATTCAGATCCCGCTGAACGTCGACGCGCTCAAAGGCACGAGCGGCTCACCGAGCACCAACGCTTTCGGCGATTATCCGATCGTCATCACCGCGCCCGGCGACCTTGGCACGGCCGACCCGGTCGTCGTGAAATTCGTCAACAACGATTCAGCGCCGCACTGCATCCACGCGAGCAACCCGAACCAAGGTTTCCCGCACGACGCCGTGACCAACGGCGTCTGTAACGCGCTGATGAACAAAGGCGGAACCGACGCCACCGCCCACAACGTGAACACGAAGGGCTCGTACCTCTTCTACATCCACGATCAGGGTGACCTGACCGACGGCATGATCAAAGTTCAGTAACCAAAACCTAGTGACACGCTGAAGTGGAAGAGAGCTGCTCGCATTGGCCGGTGCAGCAATCGCTTCCGTAGCGGCAGAACGCGCCCGATTGACCGCAGTTCTGCCCGCCGCCGCCGCCGCCACCACCGATGCAGAAGCTGTTGCTGCCGCAGACGCCGAAGCAGCATGTTGGATCGGCTTCGCCGGGTGCCGTGCACGCGGTGCCTGGTAGCCCACAGGAGCCGCCGTCCGATTGAGGTTGCTCGGCGCACGCTTGGTGGCCTTGGCCGTCGTTGATGCAGTCGTTGGTGCAACACGAGTCAGCTGCGATGCACGTCGAGCCGACGGACAAGCACGACGCCGCGCCGCCGCCCGCGAAGCACGACCCGTTCTCGCAGAGCCCGCTGCAGCAGTTCCGATCTTGCGTGCAGAATGCACTCGCTCCAACGCACGCTTGCGTGTTCTTGGGCTTCGCTTGGCAGTAGGCCGCGACGTCGTAAAGCTGGCAGTAGCCGGAGCAACAATCGGTGTCGCTCACGCATTGCGCGCCGATGGCCGTCAGCGTGCAGGGAGCGTCCGTGGCCGCGCCGCATGCGGCAAGGCTCGCGGAAATAGTGACGGAAATGGCAAAGGGTAGGGCCAAGCGCATGACGTCAAACCTTAGCCCTCCTCGTACCTCACGGCCAGGATCGTAAGCTCGACGTCCCCGCTCGGGCGCTTCAAGACCACGGTGTCGCCTTTTTGGTGCTTCAAAAGCACGCGGCCGATGGGTGATCGCCAGCTCACGCGGCCGCGCGACAGGTCGATCTCGTCCTCGCCGACGATGCGATACGTCGCGCGTTTGCCGTCTTCGTCTTCGAGGTCGATCGTGGCACCGAAGAAGATGCGCGGCTCGGCCGCATCGCGAAGCGCGACGACTTCGACGAGCTCGAGGCGCTTCGTCAAGAAATGCATCCGGCGATCGATCTCGCGGAGCTTTCGTTTTCCGTAAATGTATTCCGCGTTCTCGCTGCGATCACCTTGCGCCGCCGCATCGGCTACGTCGCGAACGACCTTCGGCCGATCTTTCGTGCGTAGGCGCACGAGCTCCTCTTGAAGCTTCTTCGCGCCGCCCGCCGTGATGTAGTTTGTCGATGCCACCGGGGAGTTCGTCATGCGCGATACGGATCGTGGCCGCCGAGAAGTATGTCGAGCGCCCACGGCGTTGCGGTGCCACGAAAGAGCTCGGCGACCGCAAGTGCGATTGCACGACGCGATGCGCGCGCCGGAATGCTGACGAGCGCCCACCGCGCACCATCGCCGCGACCCCATGCGCGCCCCGATTCGACGCGCACGCGCGACGTGCCCGCGCAAATCGCGACGCGCGTTCGTGGAGGCCGCACGAGCTCGAGCACCGCCATCGCGAAAGCGAGCCGGTCGAAGGGCTCGTCGTCTTCTTCGGCAAGATCGTATTCGACCTCGGCCGAGATCGTGATGCGCGCCATCAGCAGCTGCGCGCGTGTAGCTCGAGGAAGTAGGCCACGAGATCGCGCTCCTTGCTTCCCATCGTAACGAAGCGGAGTACGCGTGCAAACGGCCAGACGCGCGTGTCGGGCGGAACGAACATCGTCCAGTGGCCGAGCTCGGATTTGCTGACGTCGAGCCACGTCGCGCGGAGCGAGCGGGCAATGACCTCGCTCAAATACGCGCCGTGGCGCCGTAAATCGAGCATCGCGGCGACGGTGCGCACGCCCGTGTCGTGGTAGCGCGCCATCAGCTCGGCTTGCACGGCTTCGAGGCTCGTCAAATCGTTTCGGAGCTCGATGCCGTGTTGCGTTCGGTAGAGCATCGCGAGCTCGCGCGCCATCGCGGCGCATTGCACGCGTGCGTCGTACGCGGCGCGAGCGCGTTCGTCGGCGCGGGCGGCGGGCGGCGGCGGATCCGAAAAGCTCTCGACGAGCTCGACCTTGCCAAGCGAAAGTCGCGGCGGCGTCGAGTTGGCGGTGACCGCACGAAACGCCGGACGCGAGATGCCCTTCACGAGCGTGTGGTCTCCGGAGAGCGAAGTCTCCGGATGCACCGTAGCCGGATCGTCGAGCTCGTTCGGCGGCGCGGACGAAGTCGGCGGCGGCTGCGTCGGCACGTTGCGTGGGTCGTCTCTGACGCGATTCGGGCGCGCGGTCGGCGGCCGCGGCGACGCGCTCATGCGCGGCGTGGGTGGAGCGCTTCGACGCGTTTCCGATTCGGGCTCCGGGCGAGGCTCGCGAGCGTGAGCCTCACTCGATCGCGCTGTCGCGAGAATGGCGGGAATCGGACTTTCGCGTCGTATGGGTGCGTCGCTGATGACGCCGCCTGTCGGGCGTTTTCCGGACGGCCCGCGCGGAGCCTCGCGGAGAGCGTTGGGTCTCGCGCTCTCGGCGATGTCGACGAGCTTGCGAGCACGCGTGCGAAGCTCGGCTTGTGCGCGCGGATTCGCCGCGAGCACGCGCGCATAAGGAAGCGCGCGGCCCATGTTTCCCGCGGCCGCCCAGGCTTGCGCCGCGAGGAGCTCGAGCTCGTCGAATGAAGCGCTCGACGCGAGCGACGACACGCGCTCGGCGATCGTGGTTGCGTCTTCGCGCTGCAACATGAGCGACGCGCGCGCGCGCAAATACACGACACACGGATTCGACCCGCGATCACGCTCCATCATGTCGATGCGCGCAAGCGCAGCATTGGCTTCACCCGCATCGAGCTGCGCTTCGATCGACCACGCTACGGGATCCGAGAGCGGCCCGCGATCCGGCGGAGGCCGCGGCGTCGTTGCGAGTGAGCGCTCGATGCGCGCCGCTCGTTCGCGCGCTGCGCCTTGTGAGCTCTCCGAGCGAGCTTGAAGCCAATCGAGCACTTCGACGCGCGTGGGCCCGCCGTCGCGCACCGAACGCGATGGATGATTGTCCGCGAACGCCGTGATCAGCTGCGGCCACTTTCGCGGATCACCGAACGCCGCGCGGCGATACGTGCGCACACCGGGCCGTTGGTTTTGCGTGAGGCACAGCGTCGACACATAGACGTCCGCATCCTCGGCGACCTCCGCGAGAAGCGCAGCGAGGTGCATCGCTTGCAGCGCACGCGCGAGATCGGGGTCTCCGAGATCGAATGTCATCGCGGCGAGATCGAGCCACGTGCCCTCGTAAGCCCGAGCGCCCGATAGGTAGACCTTGCCGTCGAACATCTCCGACGCACCGAGCTCGCCAACTGCGCGTCGCACGACTGGCCCACGCGCGTAACATTCGGCGAGCGCCGGCTTCATCGCATGCGCGCTGAGCTCCGCGAGGTCGCGTGTGATGCCGAGCTCGTCGAGACGCAAGCGCGCTTCGCCAGCTGTCGTGCGGTATCCGGCTTCGCGCACGGCACCTGGCTCCGTCGTGCGAAGCTCGATGCACGTGGGATCGAAAAGTGCGAACTCCGCCTCGAGCGGGCCCGCATCAGCACGCGCAACGATGCGGTCTGCAATGACGAGCACACACGAGTCATGTTGAGAGTCCACGTCACTATAAGTCTTTCACGTGGGGGCGGAAATTGCCAACCTTACAACGCTCTTTATGCGACGCTGTACGCCAATGAAGCACACGAGCGACGCCATCCTTCACCCGCGCCAAGCCGCGTACCTCGAACGCGTCGAAGCGGCACGCACAGGTATCCTCATCGAGATGGAAGCGCTCGCTTCCGAGCAGCGTCAGCCGATTAGCGATCCGGAAGTCGCCTCGTTTTTGGCCATCACCGTTCGAGCGAGCGGGGCCAAGCGCATCGTCGAAGTCGGCACGAACATCGGCTACGGCGCGATCGTGATGGCTCGCGCGGCCGGTGCGGGTGCGAAAATCGTCACAATCGAAAAGTCGCCGGCGCTCTGCGAGACCGCACGAAAGTTCATCGCGCGCGCCGACCTCTCGGATCGCATCGAGGTGCGTGAAGCATCCGCTACCGTTGCGCTCGAAAAGCTCGAAGGCGAGATCGACTTCGCTTACGTCGATTGCGTGAAAGAAGAATATCCGCGCTACCTCGAGCTGCTCGTTCCGCATCTCCGCGGAGGCGGCGTCATCGTCGCGGACAACGTTCTCTGGCGCGGCTACGTCGCCGACGGTGACGTTCCGCCGGACGAGAGCGTGCGCGTGGAAGCACTCCGAAAGTTCAACGCGGCGCTGCTCGGTGACGCACGTCTCCGCGCGGTGATTCTTCCGCTCGGAGACGGCGTCGCATATGCCGTGAAGCTCTAGAGAGATCAGCTCGCGATGATGGCGGGCTGCGGATCGCCAACGGAGATGACGGCACTCTCGGCGGGTGAATCAGCCGAGCGCTTGTAGCCGCACTCTTTGTTGGCGCACGCGATCATCGGCTTCAGCTTGTTGCCGGCCATCACGAGGAACTTCGCGCTGCACATCGGGCAGGGCTCTTGGATGGGCTTTTGCCAAAGCTTGAAGTCGCACTTCACGGTCTCGATGTTCCAGTTCGAGCAACCGTAGAAGGTGCGGCCGCCTTTGCGGCCTTCCTTCGGGCGCGCGCGCACTTCGATGATGTCGCCGCCGCACTTCGGGCAAGGCACGCCCAGCGGAACGGGTCGCGCGTTTTTACATTCCGGATAACCGGAGCAGGAGAGAAACTCGCCGTAGCGCCCGCTGCGGATCGCCATCGGCTTGCCGCACTTGTCGCATTTGGTGTCGGTGAGCCGCACCGACGAACCTTTGCCATCGGGCCCGAGGTCGCGTGTGGTTTTGCATTTCGGATAACTCGAGCACCCGAGGAACCAGCCGTTCTTCGACCAGCGCTTCATCATCTCGCCTTCGTTGCAGGTCGAGCAGATTTCGCCCGTCGGCTCGGGTTCTGGGTTCCAGCGCTTGCCCTTCTTTGCGGGGTCGAGCTGCTGTTTGAATTTCTTGTAGAAGCGGGAAAGTAGCTCGACGCGCTCTTCTTTGCCGGCTTCGACTTCGTCGAGCTCTTCCTCCATGCTCGACGTGAACGTGGGGTCCATGAAGTCGAGCTTGCTCGCGACGAGCCCATCGACGACGTATTTCCCGAGCGTGGTCGGCGCGAAGCGCGCGTCGATCTTCTCGACGTAGTCGCGCGCCTGCACCTTGCTGATGATCTCGGCGTACGTGCTCGGCCGGCCGATGCCGCGTTCTTCGAGCTCGCGCACGAGCGAGCCTTCGTTGTATCGCGGCGGAGGCTGCGTGAATTTCTGCTCCGTCACGACGCCCGGCGGCGTCACGAGTGCGAGCTTCTGGCCTTCGGTGAGGTTCGGTAGCGTCGCTTCGTCGTCGTCGTCGGCTGCGGCAGCCTCTTCACCCGCCTGCGCCTTCGGTCGTGCGCTCGGCCCCGCGTCGCCGTAGACCGCGAGCCATCCGGAGAATTTCAATATGCGTCCGCCCGCGCGCAAACCGTAGATGCCCGCCGTAATCTCGATGGACGTCTGATCGTAGACCGCTTCGTTCATCTGGCTCGCGACGAAGCGATCCCAGATCATGCTGTAGAGCTTGTACTGCTCGTCCTTCAAAAACTTCTTGATGGTGTCGGGCGGGTAATCGAGCGACGTCGGGCGAATCGCTTCGTGGGCCTCTTGCGCATCCTTCTTCGACTTGAAGACGTTCGGCTGCGCGGGCACGTGAGATTTTCCGAAATGCTTTTCGATGTACTCGCGCACGCTCACGATCGCCTCGGGCGAAACGCGCGTGGAGTCGGTACGCATGTACGTGATGAGACCGACTTGGCCGACTTCTTTGCCGAGATCGACGCCTTCGTAGAGCCCTTGCGCAACTTGCATCGTGCGCTTGGCGCCGAAGCTGAGTCGGTTGACGGCATCTTGCTGGAGCTTGCTCGTCGTGTAGGGCGACGGCGCCTTGCGTTTGCGTTCGCTCTTCGTGATTTTCGCGACTGTGTACTTCGCCGCTTCGAGATCGCGACGGACGACCACCGCTTCATCGCCGGAGTGGGTCTCGAGCTTCTCGCCGTTCTTCTGCGCGAGCCGAGCGAAAAACGCCGGGCCGCCTTCGGGCGTGAGCTGCGCGCCACAGTTCCAGTATTCGACCGGCTTGAACGCTTCGATCTCCCGCTCACGATCGACGATCAGCCGAAGCGCCACGCTCTGCACGCGCCCCGCCGAAAGACCGAACGCCAGCTTCGACCAAACGAGCGCAGACACGTCATACCCGACGATGCGATCGAGCACGCGCCGCGCACGTTGCGCATCGTAGAGATTCTTGTTGAGCGCACGTGGCGAAGCGACGCCCTTTTGCACGCCGCTCTTGGTGATCTCGTGGAACTCGACGCGCTTGCACCGTTTCTCTCCGAGCTCTTCGGCGAGGTGCCACGCGATGGCCTCACCTTCGCGATCGGGGTCGGGTGCGAGAAGGATGTGATCGGCTTGTCGTGCGGCGTCCTTCAGCTCGGCGACGATCTTCTCTTTTCCAACAATGATCTCGTACGTTTCTTTGAAGCCGTTCTCGACGTCGACGCCGAGCTTCTTGGGCAAGTCTTTGATGTGACCTTTCGAGGCCATGACCTCATAGCCCGCCCCGAGGTATTTCTTGATCGTCTTGGCCTTAGCTGGCGACTCGACGACCACAAGTGTCTTGCCCATGTAATAATATCAACCCGTTACGAGCGTTTTCCGCCGAAACAGCCCTGCGGAGCCCTCTACTACTACGTCCCCAAGGGCGAGCGTCAAGAGCGCAGTCGACACGGCCGAGGCAGAGAGCCCCGTTTCCACCACGAGCTCATCCGGATGCTTGGACCCAACGAGGGCGTCGAGCACCGTCTTCTCATCCCCCTCGAGCACCGGTTCCTTCAGCCGCGCCGCAAACTCGGCTTCCGACCGGAGCACACGTGCACCCCCTTCGATCAGCCGCGCGTTTGCGACGAATTCGGGTCCGGGTAGCGGTGGGACCACCCAGAGCTCGCGACGTAGACGCTTCGCATGCCTCGCTGCGCTCAACGTGCCAGACGGATCACCACCTTGCGCGACAACAACGATCTGCGAGAGCGCGACCAGAAATCGATTTCGCGTCAGAAAGTTTGGCCGCGCGGGCATCGTGTCGTGTGGAAACGGTCGAATGATCGTTCCGCCTGACGCGATGATCCGAGTGAAGCGGTCGTCATCGGCGCTGCTCGTGAAGTGCGGCTCACCACAACCAAGAACACTCCACGTTCTTCCGCCAGCCTTGATCGCTCCGAGATGTGCCGCCGCATCCGCGCCATCCGCGCCGCCCGAGATCACGATCCCTCCAGCGCGTACGACGCTTGCGGCGAGGCGCTTCACCAGCCGTATGATCGGTGTGCACGACTCACGCGCTCCGACGATCGCAACATGGAGCCGCGCCGGTGTGAGGTCGCCGTCGACGTGCATCGCGGCGGGCGGATCATCGAGCTCGCGAAGTGCGAGCGGGTATTCGAGCGGATGGAGATAGCGTGGTGTCACAGCGCTTCATCGAGCGGCGCCGTGATTTGTTGCTAACCATTCGTCAACCGATCGGTAGCAGCCAAAAATAGGCCTACCGATCGCTTGACGTCACTTGTTCTTGGAATAGACCTGCACCACGACTTGGCCTTGGCCGTTTTTCGCGGAGATGTCGACGCGGTACGGGATGGGGATCAGCGTGAACGGGCAGATGGGGGCGGGGGCTTTGCCGATGACGGCGACCGAATCGTTCATGTCGTCACGGCCAGCGTCCATGTTGTAGAAGGGCGGCACGAGCAAGTGGATGTCGACATCGCGGATGTTGTTCGGCGGTGAGAACGCGATGATCGTGTAACACTTGTTTCCGGCGAGCGTGACGTCGAAGGCTTTGTGCGCGCCGGTCGCGAGGGTGTCTTTGTAAGGCGCTCCTTCGGGGACCATGAGCGGCGCGTAGCGAACGGACGCCGCTTTCAAACCGACGTCCGTAGGATCGCCGAGCGCGAGCATGCCTTGGTTCATGAGTTGCTCGCCCGCTTGCTTGATCTGATTCAAGAGCGACGGATCGAGCGGTAACGCGGGCAGTGCTTGCGCGAGTTGCGTTGCGTTTGGCAGCGCGATGTTCGGCAGCGAAAATGTTGGAAACGCCGGAAGCTGAAGTGGCGCTGTGGTTGCAGTTGCAGTCGGCTGCGTTGTTGCGACGGGCTGTGGTGTCGCGGTCGCAGTCGCAGTGGCAGTCGCGGTCGCAGTCGCAGTCGGAGCCGCTGTTGCAGCTGCCGACGCGGATGGATACTGCGGATTCGGCGTTGGATTTTGCGGCGCATTGGGGTCTTGCGGCTGTTCGCAACCAAACGCGACCAAACCAAGCGCGAAGAAACGAAGCACCTTCATGGCAAGACTCCTCATGGGTCGGACGGCCGAACCGGCCAGGGCATTCACTGCCGCAAGAAGTGGAACGGGATGTCCACCGTCGTCGAGCCACTCGACACCGGGAACGACCAGTTTTTGACCGAGTTTTCGATGCACTTGCTGACAATCGGATCGTTGCCCTCGGCGCTCGACGATTGAACGTTGCCCGTGGCTGCGATGACGAGGTGGACCTTCACGTTGACGTTCGATTCTGTTCCGCCGCCACGCTCCCAGCACGTGCGCTTCACGCCGGCCGAACGCTGTTGCACCGTGCGTTGAATCGCTTCTTCGCTGAGCGCCGAAGACGCGCTGCCGCCCACGCCGTTGCCGCCGATCGATGGGCCGGTGCCCGGACCCCCGAGGAGTGCGGCAATGCTCGGGTCGACGACCTTACCGGACGATGTCGCCGCAGTCGTGCCCGTGGGACGCACGCCACCGCCCGTTCGCACCGTCGCTTGCGGGCTGGTAGGATCGATTTCGATTTTGCCGATGTCGTTCGTGCCGTTGTTGGCTTGAGCGGCAGTGCCGGTGGGTTGCTGTTGCGCCGTCATGTAGATCGTCGGAGCGGGTTGCGCAGGCGCGGACTTGAAGAAGACGGCGATGCCGGCTGTTGCGCCGAATGCGCCGAACGCGACGACCATCCCGATCACGATCCAGTTCGGACCTTGCTTGCGCGGGATGACAACGGTGGGTGCTGCGACGCCACTTGTCGTCGGCATGTCGAGCGCGGCAACGGCCGGCGCCGACGCGGGAGGCGCGAATGGATCGGAGAACGGCTCGAGCTTCTCGGCGGTGGCGAGGCGACCCGCGAGCGGGATCACGTTGCTCCGGCCTGGAGCCTCGCGGAGAGCGCCAGGCGGTGAGGACTTCATCCGCTCGCGCATCTGTGCGGGCGGCGCGGGTGTTGGCGGCGAAGATTGGCGTTGCTGTTGTTGCGGAGGTTGCGGGGTGACGAGCGACGGGCGATCGGCCGACAAACCTTCGTGCACGATGGCGACGAGCTCGGGGATCGTTTTGAGAGGGCGCCACTCCTCCATGCCCTCTTGCCACACGAGCGAATCTTCGTGCACCGCGCCCGACGCAGCTTTGCGACGAAGCTCCGCGATGCGCACGGGACCGACGGGGACGCCGTTGATCGCGCAGTACCACTCGCTCGACGTCGAGATCTCGATCATCGCGCGGTCGTCTTCTTTGGTCGACTTCTGGAACGCGCCTGCAAGCGCGCTCTCCGGTTTCGGCGCTGCGGGCTTCGCGGGTTTCGCGGATGCGAGGCTCGTGGCGAGGCCGGGTTTGTTGAGCGGCTTCGCCGTCGGCGCGGCTGGTGCGCCCGGACGCGGAGGTGCTCCGGGTTTGTGACCCGAGAGCTTCATCATCGAGCCGACGTCCATCCCGACGCGCGTGGCGTCTTCACGCTCTGCGAGGCCTTCGGGCGGATCAGGTTGCGGCGCTCGGGTGGAGACGCTCGTCTCGGTCACCTCGGCTTTGACCTCGATGAGGTGGCCGCACTTGCGACACTTCATCCTGACGGTCTTGCCAGCGACCTTTTCGTCGGCGATTTGGTACTTCGCCTTGCACTGTTCGCAGAGAAATCTCATCGCGCGGGGCCGAGACTCGTCATTCTACAATAACCCGAGGAGGTGCTGCTTGATTTGCTCACGCGTCTCTACGTCGGGGGCAACGCTTGCGCTGCGCTCCCAAGACTCGACGGCTTTGTTGCGGAACCCGGCTTTTTCGTAGAGGACGGCGAGGTTCTTCAGCGCTGGGAAGCTCTTCGGGTTCAGCTCGACCGCTTTTTCCAGCTCTTGAATGGCTTCGTAGATGCTGCCCTTTTTTCCGAATAAAAGGCCGAGGTGGAAGCGCAGCCGAAACGCGAGCGGGTCGATCGCGACGCCGCGCTGGAGGTGGACGATGGCGTCGTCGATGCGGCCGGCTTGGTACGCGTCGATGCCTTCGCGTAGTGCGGACTCTGCTTCGCCTGCCGAGGCAGGCTCGGCATCGGGGACGGCCGCGCCGGATGACGTCTTCTTCGCGAGCGCGCGCTGCACGGACGCGACGACATCGGCGAGTCGAAACGGTTTCTCGATGTACTCCTCGATGCCGTAGCTCTCTTTGAGATCCTGCGCGATGCGCCAGCCGCGGTAGACCGCGCTGATCATCACGATCGGAATCGACCCGTACATCTGGCTGCCCTTGATACGGCGTGCGATGTCGAAGCCGTGGAGCTCGGGAAGCATGGCGTCGAGGATGATCAAATCCGGGACGTGATCTTTCACCATTCGAAGCGCGAGGAGCCCGCGGTCGGCTTCGATGACGCGCATGCCTTTGCCTTCGAGCAATCGGCGGAGCAATTTTCGAATCTCCGCTTCGTCGTCGACGACGAGAACGAGCGCGCCCGCGTGCTCGTGAGCGATGGATTGTTTTGCGGCGTCGAGCTGCTCGCGCAGATCGGTCGGAAGCTGACTCACCGAGGAAATTTCGGAGCCCACTTGCCCGAATGCGTCCGTCGTCACTTCGACGAGCTCGGCCGAGCGCGACGTTTGATCATCCACGATGGGCGGCGGCGGCACCGACTGAAGTGAAGGCGGCGACGAGTTGTCTTGCGATGCCGAGGTGAGCCCGAGCCGCACGAGCGTCTCGTGTGGAACGTGTGGCGCGAGGTAGTAGCGCTCGCCCTGGCCCTTGGCGTCGTAAGCGGCCTGAATGCTCCGAAGGAGCGGGCTCGCGAGCGCGACGTACGGATAAACTTTTTTGCCTGTGACGAACTCGAGCTCGTCGATTGCCTTCTTGTCGCCGGGCTCGGCCATTGCGACGAAGAGCTTGTCGTCGCGGACGAGCACGGGCAAAAGCTTGTGAGCTTCGGCAACCTCGCGCGGCAAGAGCAAGTGGTCGACATCGATGGCGACTTGCGAAAGATCGATGCCGGGGACACCGTGCTGCTCGGAGAGCGCACGCACGGCGTCGAGACCGCTGAGGACGCCTTGGTCGATGAGGCGCGACGCGAGCGGCTTGCCGACTTGGTCCTTCGCGCCGAGGGCGTCGTCGAGCTCGACCTGCGTGATGAGCTTTCGCTGGAGCAGGATGCGCCCCAGCATCTGGCCTTTTTTCGGCGGGGCAGTCATCCGGGTGCGGGCTCCACGCTATCACGCTCGCCGTCTCGCATGCGCGCGAGCGCGGCTTTCGCAAACGCGTCGTATTGGCCGGCCTCGATCGCCGCGCGCGCTGCCGCCATGAGCTCGCCGTAGAAATGCAGGTTGTGGAGCGACAGCAGGCGGAGAACGAGAATTTCACCTGCAAGATACAAGTGACGCAAATACGCGCGCGAGTACCCGCGCGCGCAGCACTCGCACGTGCATTCGGCGTCGATGGGCGACTGATCGCGCGTGTGTTTGCTGTTTTTGATCGTGATCTTACCGCTGCGCGTGAGCGCTTGCCCGTTGCGAGCGTTGCGCGTCGGCAGAACGCAATCGAACATGTCGACGCCGAAGCCGACGCCCGCGATCAAATCTTCCGGCGTGCCGACACCCATCAAGTAGCGCGGCCGCTCTGGGTCGAGCGTGTGCGCGACGAGGTCGAGCGTCTCGAACATTTTGTCTTTAGGCTCGCCGACGGAAAATCCACCGAGCGCGAGCCCATCGAACGGAAGGCCGCCGAGCTCGCTCGCGTGCGCGAGACGCAAATCCGAAAAGCATGCACCTTGCACGATTCCGAAGAGCGCTTGCTTCGCCGGGCGCGTCGCGGCGAGCGCGCGCTTGGCCCATCGCGTCGTTTGCTTCACAGCGGCTTCGACGGTTTCGCGCGTCGAATTTCCTGGCGGGCAGATATCGAGCTGCATCTGGATATCCGCGCCGATCTTGCCTTGAACCTCGACCGCGATCTCCGGTGACAAGAATCGAGAGGACCCATCGAGATGCGACTTGAACGTGAAGCCGTCTTCTTTGGGTTGCACCATCTCGTTGAGCGAGAACGCCTGATACCCGCCCGAGTCGGTGAGCATCGCGTGGGGCCACTTCGTGAAACCGTGAAGGCCTCCGTGCGACGCGACGACATCTTCGCCGGGCCGCAGCCACAAGTGGTACGTGTTGCCGAGCACGATGCGCGCGCCGGTCGTGGCGACCTCGTCTGGCGAGAGCGCCTTCACCGAGCCTTGCGTACCGACAGGCATGAACGTGGGCAAGTCGACGTCGCCGTGAGGCGTGCGCAAGACGCTGCGACGCGCGCGCCCATCGGTGCAGAGTACACGGAACGCGAACCCCTCGGCTCGCGGCTTCATGGGCTTCTTTGAAGCAGCATCGCGTCACCGTACGAATAGAAGCGATAGCCCTCGCGCACGGCCGTGGCGTAGGCCGCGAGCACGCGCTCGGCGCCGCCGAATGCGCACACGAGCGCGAGCAGCGTGGAGCGCGGGAGATGGAAATTCGTGAGCAGCATGTCGACGACGTTGAAACGGTAACCCGGTTGGATGAGAAGCGCAGTCTCTCCTGATTTGGCGTGAAGCGCGCCGGATTCGTCCACGGCGGATTCGAGCGCACGCACCACGGTCGTGCCGATGGCGACGATCGTCGTTCCGCGCTCTTTGGCGTTCGTGATCGCCGCTGCTGTCGTGCGCGAAACTTCGAACGATTCTACGTGCATCTTGTGGTCGTCGAGATCTTCGACGAGCACCGGCTGAAATGTTCCGAGGCCCACGTGTAGCGTGACCGTGACGACCTCGATGCCGCGCACGGCGAGGCGTCCGAGCAGCGCATTCGAAAGATGAAGGCCCGCCGTGGGCGCTGCGATCGCGCCTTCGGTTCGCGCGAACACGGTTTGGTAACGCTCGACGTCCTCGGCGCTGGCGTCGCGTTTGATGTACGGCGGAAGTGGCATGCGTCCGTGCGTGCGAATCGCGTCGTGCACCGAGAGCTTGCTCGCGGCCGACACGTAGAGAGCGACTTCGAGAAGTCCGTCGTCGTCGTTGCGACCGAGCAGGCGCACGAAGAGCTCGCTCGCTTCGCCCTCGACGCGCATGTCCAAACCGAAGCGCAGCGCCTTCGAAGCCTTGCCGAGGGTTCGCCAAATTTGTGCCTCGCGCTCTACGCCGAGCACATCGATCATCCGCACGCCCAACTGCCGAACGAGAAACACCTCGACGCGCCCGCCCGTTTCCTTGTGCGCGATGAGCCGCGCGGGCATCACGCGGGTGTCGTTGAGGACGACGAGGCTGTCTTTCGGCAAAACGTCCGCGAGATCCGCGATGTGCTGGTGCCGAATGGCCTCGGGGCCGTCGAGCACCATGAGCCGGGCAGCCTCCCTGTCAGCTGCAGGGCGCTGGGCGATACACTCTGTGGGTAGCTCGTACTTCAGCCGATCGACGCGCATGGCGATCGACCATTTTCGCACAGCTACGCAACGTCACGCGAGACCTTTTGCTTCACGAACGCCGCCACGACCGACGGCTCGCAGGGTTTCGGCACGAATGCGATGGCGTTACAGCCCGCGCGGGCCAACTGGCGCTCGCTCAGGTGGTAGGCGCCCGTCAAAACCACGCGAAGTAGCGGAAAACGCCCGTGAAGCTCACGCGCGAGCTCGAGACCGCTCTGGCGGGGGAGCATGAGCTCGATCACCACCAAATCCGTGTCTTCGGTGAGCGTCGCCAGGGCCTGCTCGCCGTCGATGGCGGTTTCGACCGTTACGCCTTCGAGCTCGAGCGCGATGGCGATCCGGCGTGCCGAGCCGCTGTCATCGTCGATCACCATGACCCTCGGATTCGACTTCGGCGGTCGGGAGGTCGGCATGGGGCGAGTGTCCCAATAGCAATGCCAATGCCACACTGTAAACCAGGGAAATACGCAAATCGGACGCGCAGTTTTGTTCAAACTTGCAAGGACCGCATTGCACGACTTTCAGGAGTGAAACACGATCCCGAGCCGAGTCATCTTTCGCCAAAGGGTGGTCGGCGAGATCCCGAGCAGCTCGGCGGCCTGCTCGCGGTTGCCGCCCGAGTCGTGGAGAGCGGTTTCGATGGCGGCGCGCTCGGCTCCATCGACGACGTCGCCGAGGTTTCGTTTGCGCATTCCGTCGATGCCGAGAGCGGGCGTGACGCCCGACGGCGGGGAAATCATGTCGTCGGCGGTGATGGTGCCGTTTTGGACGAGCGCCACAGCCTGCTCCACCATGTGCTCGAGCTCGCGCACGTTGCCCGGAAAGTCGTAGCGCGTGAGCGTTTCGAGGACGTTGTCCGAGAGGTGCGCGCGCGTCCGCATCTTGTGGTTGTACTTGTCGAGGAAGTGCGTGAGGAGATCGGCGACGTCCTCGCGGCGCTCGCGGAGCGGCGGCAAGATGAAGCGCGCGACGTTGAGGCGATAGTAGAGGTCTTGGCGGAAGCGTTTCTCGGTGACGGCCGTGAGCAAATCTTGGTTCGTCGCGGCGACGATGCGAACGTCGACGTGAATCGGTTTGTTCTCGCCGACGCGGCGAATCTCGTGCTCTTGAATTGCGCGAAGGAGCTTCGCTTGCACCGTGTGCGGCGTCTCGGCGATTTCGTCGAAGAAGAACGTACCGCCGTCGGCCTCTTCGAAGAGGCCTTTGCGTGCAGTGTGCGCACCCGTGAACGAGCCTTTTGCGTGACCGAAGAGCTCGCTCTCGAGGAGCGTCTCGGTGAGCGCCGCGCAGTTGATCGACACGAATGCGCGGTCCGCGCGGCGGCTGTTGGCGTGGATGGCTTTCGCGATGAGCTCTTTGCCGGTGCCGCTCTCGCCCATGATGAGCACGGTGGCGTCTGTCGGTGCGACGCGGACGACGCGCCCGAGCACCTCTCGAATCGACGATGACCGGCCGATGATGTTTTCGAATTTGTAGCGGTCGCGAAACTCGCGCGTGAGAAGCGCGACTTCGCCCGCTAGCCTGCGGTTCTCGAGCGCCTTGTGTACTTTGACGAGCAGCTCTTGCTCCGTGAACGGCTTCTGGATGTAATCGAACGCGCCGAGACGCATCGCTTCGACCGCGCTCTCGATCGTGCCGTAGGCCGTCATGACGATCACTTCGGTCATGGGTTGCTGCTCTTTGATCGCGCGTAGCACGTCGATGCCGTCTTTTTGGCCCATGCGCAAATCGGTGAGCACGAGATCGAACGCGCCCGTTCCGCCGCTCGTGCCGCCCTGGTCGCCGTCACTGGCTTCGTCGACTTCATAGCCGACGCCGCGCAGCATCATCGCGAGCGTGGTGCGCATGTTGCGCTGGTCGTCGACGATCAAAATTTTGGGCATCGCTACCTCCAAGACCCGTTGAATTGATTGTCTTGCAGGCGCCTTCGCCGCGGACAAGCGGGAGCGCGACGCCACCGCATTCTGCCGCCCTCCATTCGCGGCCCGGCCGCGTTTGTCTCGCTACCGCAGGTCGATCGCCACGCCGTCACAAGACTCGATCGATTCAAGGGACATCTACCTTAATTGTTGGGAGCGCCCGCAATGATCCACGCGCGGATGCGGAGCATGTCGTCCGCGCTGAAGTACACGTTCTCCGGGTAGTACGGCATGATGCCGCCGCTGTCTTGGCGGAGCACTTGGAGAACGTACGAGTCGTCGGGCCCGCAACCGACGACGCGCTCGCCGACGAACGCGGCTTTTGGGCTCGTGATGCCGTCGTAGCAAGACTGTTGGGTGTCGCCGCAGATGAAGCCGCTCGCTTGTGCGCCGCTTCCCCCGGGATCGTGATGGCAGCTCGCCGTGCCGTTGACTCCGGTTCGTGTCGAGTCGCCGCATTGGCCGAGGCCCGTCGGGCCGAAGTAGTCTTGATAGAGCGCGCCCCAGCTTGCGTCGGCGACGTCGGGAATGTCGCCGTCGTAGGGGATGCACGGAAACGGAGGCGAGGCCGCGTCGAAGAGTGCGTCACCGCCGTCGACCGTCTGTGCGGCGTCGCCGCATGCCACGCTCACCGCGATGCCCGCCGCCGCTGCGATCGGGACGGGGACGAACGCGTAAGCCAGCCGCATGCGGCTAATATACGACGCCGACGAACCAACGCACTGTTTGGGCTGCCGATACGCTCCAACCGCCCGGAATGTTCGGGAGGAGATCTTGCTGCTGCTGCAAGTAGCCGAGGCCGCCGAGCGGGAAGAAGACGCCGTATTCGAGCATCGTGAAAAATCCGCCGACCTTGCTTGGGTCGTCGTTCAGCGCGCCGTCTTTGGCTTGGTAGTAGAGCTTGAGATCGAGCTCGACGCCGAGGTCCGGTTGGTGACCGGGCGTTTGGATGAACTCACTCGCGCGGCTCCAGATGAGCGCAGCGCCGCCGCCGAACTTCTGGCCGTTCTGGTTGCGGATGAAGTCGTAGTCGACCTCGGGGCGGAAGTAATACGCACCCTCGACGCGCGAGAGGATCTTGCGGAAGAAGATGAGGTCGACCGTGTAGGCCGGGTGAAACGAGAACGTCGAGATGGCGTTGCCGTTCACGTCGGCGTTGAGGCCCGTCGAGCCGAGCGGGTTCGAAGCCCACTGATCGCCGCTCGCGTAACCGAAGTCGAATTGGAGGTGGAGCTTGTCTTCGAGCGCGCGGAATTCCGATTGCGCTGCCATGCCCCACATGCGGACGTCGGTCTGTTTGTTTTGCGAGAACGCGCCGCCCGGGATTGTGCCGATCTCACCGAGGATGGCGACGCCTTCGGCTTCGAGGCGGAACTTCTTGTAAAGGATTTGCAACCAGAGATCGGGAATGACCGCCCAAGCGTTGCGGCGAATGAGGTTGGTCTGGTTGGAAGTGGCGTCTTGGGGAATCGTGAGCGGAGACGACGGGTCTTTCACGTCGAGGTATTGGCTGCGCAAGATCGTGAAGAGGCCGCCGTTGATGACGATGTCGCCGCGCGCCATCTTGAGCTTTTGCAGCTCTGGGTTCGTGCGGTGAGCGATGACGGCGCCCCACTCGTTCACGTTGCAGAGGTTGCACGTGTTGACGGGCTGACCGCCGTAGACGTCGTTCGGTGATGCGTTCGTCGGGCCGGAGTTCACGAAGTCCCACATGCCGGCGAAATACAAATCGAGCGACTTGATGCCGGTGACGAACATGATGCGGTCGACGTTCGTGGCGTAGTCGGCGTCGATGTGATCGCCTGAGTTGGCGAGGATGCCGAGACCCCATTGGCTCGGCATGCGGCCGAAGCGCAGCTGACCCACGGGCGTCATGTATTCGGCCCACGCGCGCTTGAACGCGACGGAGTTCGAGAGCGAGTTGATGCCGCTCGTCGGCGGGCCTTCGGTCGTCGTGAAGATGCCGACGGGAGCAAACGTGTTGTAGCCCGAGCTCTGGTAGCCGTTGTTCTGGTTGCCCGTGCCCGTGTACGGGTGCATCGAGTACGAGTCGGGCGTCGACCCGAGCACCATGTTATCGAACACGTCGAACTGCGACATGATGCGCAGGTTGTCCGAGATGTGAAGCTCGGGGTTGACGCGGAAGCGCATGTTCGCGCCCGATTGCGTTTGGTCTTTGCAGGGCGTGGCGCCATTGTCGCCGCAGAGCGAGATGGGGCGATCGGTGCCGCCAGCGTTCGTGTACGAGTTGTCGATCGGTTGCGGGAAGAGCAAGCCGCTGTCGTCGTGACGGCCGAGCGAGAAGTTGTGAAGGAGCTCGGCGCGCGTGCGGAAGTAACCGTGGATCTCGAGCACCGGCCGCGTGCGGCCCCACCAGTCTTCGCTGAAGACTTCGTTCGGGTTCGCCGGGACGTCTTCGTTCGAGCGCTCCGTTGCTTTGGTTTTGGTGTCGGACGGAGGAGGCGGCGTCGTGACCGTGGCCGTCGTGGTTGGGTTCGCGTCGGGCACGAGCGTCGGTCGCGTGTTCGCCACGCCGGCGTCGGAGTCGCTATTCTGCGCGTACGCCGCGCGAGCCACGAGGAGCGGCAAAACCGCGAACGCGCATAGAAGAAACGCGAGAGCTTTGGCCCGCATGGCAGAGGCTTGTAACACGCCTAACTCTTTCGCGGAAACGCGTTCTTGCGGGTCAAGATGGCGAGCATCGCGAGGCCGATCAGCGTCGCTCCGAGCATCACGAGAGCGGCATGCGGATGATGCACGACGAACCCGAGTGACTGCAGCACGACGCCCGGCGGAGGCGGCTCCACACTCGCGCCCTCGATGTTCGCGGCGTTTTGTGCCGCATCGCACGAGCGTGAGATGCACGTGACGAAGCAGCCATGAACGCGATCTGGATCGCGACTGAAGGCCACGAACGTGCGAGCGCCGCCAAATGTTCCGTCGTCGAGAGCGAGCGTGCGCTCTCGCCCGACCGACGCGACGACGTGCATCGGAGAGGACGCGCCGCGGAGGCGTGCCGCCGTGCCCGATGCGAGCTCGACGAGCTTGCTTTGCGCGACCTCCGTTGCGTCGTCGCTCCACGCGCTCGCGTCGCCGCGAATGCACGCCCACGCCATGACGTTTCCCGTCGCGTCACGTGCGCTGTGCCAGCCGTCGATCGTGACTTGCGGCGTCGCGGAAAAATCGGGAGCCGGCAAATCCCCCGGCGAAAGCCCCGCCATCCCGACCGCAAGATGCGGCGACGGCTTCGAATCAGCCCCCGAGCTCATCGAGGAACGCGGCGACCTCGTCACGCAGAGCGCCGAGCGTCTCGCGGAGTGTGCCGTCGGCGGGGGGCTCGTGCCGCTCTTCGCGGGGCGCGGGGACGAGCTCGACGACGCTTTCGGGCGGCTTTTGGCCGCTGCCATGATCGGTCGCGAGCGCGACTTCTCCGGCGACCTCGCCTTCGGTGCGCGGGCTTTGGAGCTGCTTGCGTGCGCCCGCGATCGTGAAGCCTTGCGTGTAGAGGAGCTCGCGCACGCGAAGGAGATTCTCGACGTCGCGCCGCGAATACACACGCTGCCCGCGCGCGCTCTTCGTGGGCCGAATGTTTCTGAACTCGCGCTGCCAATACCGCAGCACGTGCGGCTCCACGCCGACGATGCCAGCGACTTCGCCAATGCGGAAGTACAGCTTCTGCGGGAGATCAGCGGCCACGGATCAAGACTCGGTCAGGGCTTCGTAGCAGACTCGGTCGACGTCGCGGGAGCGGGCGTTTTGTTGAGCGCGTCTTTCAAGTTCTTGCTGACCTTGAACGTGAGCACGCGACGCTCGCTGATTTTGATCGGCGCGCCCGTCTGAGGGTTCCTGCCGGGGCGCTCGCCTTTGTCGCGGAGGACGAAGTTTCCGAAGTTCGTCACTTTGATGCGCTCACCTTTGGCGAGCGTCTCTTTCATCATCTCGAAGACGAGGTCGACGATGTCCGCCGACTCCTTTTTCGAGAAGCCCCCCACACGCGCGTAAATGGCAGACACGATCTCCGCCTTGGTCATCGTCATACCTGCTCCGCGGCGACACCGCGATGAAGTGAGACTACGCTAGTCAGCTCAGGCCGCAAGCTCGGCGTCGCTCGCGATTTCAGCGGGCGGCAGCGAATCGGAGGCCGCAGCAGTCTCGGCGGGGGCGAGCCTGTCGGAGAGCGTGGCGGCGCGGCGGCGAGCGAGTTGCTCCTTCGCGACGAGCGTCGCGACGTACCCGTAGCCGAACGTGAAGATGCCCGCGAACGGCGTGGCGAACCAGTGACCGGTTTCAACCGACGCCACCATGCTGCCGAGCGAAAGGAGACAAAGCGCCACTTCCGTCATCGGGAGGTCTGCGCGCTGGTGATAGCGAACGCCTTTGGAGTCGCCCTTCTTCGGCGTGCGAACGAACTCGCCCGTGTTCGACGTGAGCCCTTCGAACACGGCCTTCGACAAATGCGGCGCGAGGCCCGCACCGAGCGCGAGAAGCGCGGGGAGCTGCTTCCACGCATCGCGACGGCGACGCCCCTGAGCAAGCTCCGCCATCGTGTAGAACGCAGCGAGCGAGCCCGTGGTGCCGATGCAGAGCGGAAGATCGATGAGGAGCATCGTCTTGGGATCGGTTGCCGGCATGAGGATGAGAGCCGGCAAGAGCAGCACGCTCAAGATGACCATGAGCGGATACGCAAAGTGCGGCGTGAGGTGGAAGAAGGCTTCGATGCGCTGGTCGAGCGTCAAACGTGACGTCCAGATGTGCTCGAGCAATTTGCGTGCAGTCTGCACGGTTCCCTTGGCCCAGCGATATTGCTGCGCGCGGAAGGCGCTGACGTCCTCGGGGAGCTCGGCGGGCGTGACGACGTCTTCGCGGTAGACGAACTTCCAGCCTTTGAGCTGCGCGCGGTACGAGAGGTCGAGGTCTTCGGTGAGGGTGTCGTGTTGCCAGCCGCCCGAATCGGCGATGGCGCTTTTGCGCCACATGCCGCCCGTGCCCGAGAAGTTGAATAGCCAACCGGCTGCGGCGCGCGCGCGGTTTTCGACGAGGTGGTGCCCGTCGAGCATGAGCGCCTGAACGCGCGTGAGGAGCGAGAGATCGCGATTGAGGTGACCCCAACGCGCCTGCACCATCCCGACCTTCGGATCGAAGAAGTGCGGAACGAGCGCGCCCAGAAAATCCGGTTGCGGCAAAAAGTCGGCGTCGAAGATGGCGACGAGCTCGCCCTTGGCGACGTTGAGGCCTGCGTCGAGCGCGCCGGCTTTGTATCCCGTGCGGTCGGTGCGGTGAATGTAGACTACATCCAAATCGGTGGTGGCGGGCTCGTCGGCGAGGCGGCGGATGGCGGCGCGCACGAGCGACCCAGTTTCGTCCGTGGAGTCGTCGAGCACTTGGATTTCGAAGCGATCGTGCGGGTACGCGATGCGCGAGACATGCTCGAGCAGACGAACGGCAACAGTGGCCTCGTTGTAGAGCGGGAGCTGCACGGTGACGTGCGGCAGGTCTTTGCAATCGACCGTGACCGGCGGGACCTCGAGCGCCGCCCGCATTTGCTTGCGCATGCGGAGGCACGTGATGACGAGGTGGGAGCGATGCAAGCCGTAGCTCGCGAGAAGCAGCAGGACGCCGAAATAGGCACTGCACAGAAGGACGTGCATAGGATGCGAGGCACTTAAGCAGCCGACCCAGCGACGATTGTCATCGACTTGTAAAAGGTTGTCGCCCGCCTACTTCAAAGCTCCGCCGACGTGAGCGTCTTGCGCCAACATTGCGATCGACAAGCGACAAGACTCGATCGGTTCAAATAAGCGCTGCCTTAGCGCGCGTGGTGCTTGGGGGGCCAAATTGGCTGCGTGAGCCAGATGGAGAAGCCTACGGTCATGATTGCCGCAACAACGCTCGATGACGGGCCGAGCGAAAAATCGACGCGCGGGAGGATGCGGACGCTGTCGCCGACTTTGAAGTGGAGGGCGACGGTCGCGAGCACGTTCGGCCCGTCGTATTTGTTCGCTTGGCCGACGGCGTTGCTCACGAAGATGGCGCGATACGCGGCGCCGAGCCCGAAGAAGCCGCCGAACCCGTTCGCGTTCGTGAGGTAGCCAAACTCGGTGCCGATGAGCAGCGACGCGACGCTCGCGCTCGTCGATGTTGGCGAAATGTAGAACGTGCCGCCGACGATGAAGCCGCCGTAGATGTGATCGAAAATCGTGGAGCCGAGCTCGAGCGCGAGATCGACGCCGTTATTGGCGTCGTTGGCGTTCGTCGAATCGGGCGGCGAGTTTTTTCCGAAGTTGTGCGAGTAGCCGGCGCGAAGGCCGCCCACCAAGCTGACGGGCACGAGGAGCCCGGCCGGCTTCGTCGGTTTGGCTTCTTCGGGCGGAAGCTCGTGAGCGTCTTGTGCGCGAGCAAGCGTCGCAACCGGTAGCGCGGCGAGCGCAAGACACGCCGCGAGGGCGCGAGCCTCCGCCATCAGTAGGTGGGTGAAGCGGGCGCTGCGTTGGTGGGCGCCGGATCCGCCGGCGGATGATCGAGAGGCCTGTCCCAGAAAATGGCGACGCCGAGCGTGAAGAAGCCGTGGCCGTAGAATTGATCGTTCGGGCCGACGTAGAGGTTGATCTTCGGGATCGCGCGGAAGGTTGCGACTTTGAACTCGATGCCGACGCCGAGGATGACGTCGCCGGTGAGCGTGGTCGAGTCGCCGACGGAGATCGTTCGGAGGCCGCCACCGATCTCACCGTAGAACGCGACGTTTTCCGGGCTGCTCAAGAAACCGATGACGCCGCCGAGCGAGAATGCGACGTCGGTCGCGCCTGCGTTCGGGCCAACGCTCTTGTCGCCGAAGAAGGAAACCTGAGCTTCGAGCCCGAGGTAGATGATGCGCGCGAGCCGCACGCCGACGTCGAAGCCGATGCCGCCGCCGAGGTTCAAGTCGTTGGCGAGGTCGATGGTGCCACCGCCGCTCTTGGCGATCGTTCCGAACGGGACCGAGAGTGCGCCGTCGACGCCGAGCATGAACGAGCTCTGCGGCCCATCGTGACGCCGTGGCGGAACCCACGTGTTGTACGGGTAGCTCGGGTTGCCGTACGCGCCGTTGTTGTACGGGTAATTCGGATTTGGGTTCGTGTTTGGGTTCGCGTTCGGTTGCACCGTGTACTGCACGCCCGCCTGGCCGGGCTGGAGCACCAGTGAAACTTCGGGCATCGGCTGCTGCCGTTCACGCACGTCGACGCTGGTCTGCGCCGGTTGATAGCCCGGCGCCGTCGCCACGATTTTGTGCGTGCCCGGGTTCACCGGGCGCGCGACACCCACGAGCGCGACACTCATCGGGACGCCATCGATCGTGACCTGCATGCCTTGAAGCGGCGAAGGCTGCACGTTGATGCGGAGCTTTGGGATGCGCGGCTCGAGGTTCGCGAGCTCGGCGGCGGCTTCTTGTTTCGCTTTGATGAAGGCCTCGGGCGGATTCGCCGGCAAGGTCGCGTTCATCACGGCGCGGAGCTCTTCGGCGCCTTCGACCAGCTGACCGAGCGCGGCCTTGCACTGCGCCTGGCGAAACGCGGTCGTTGGAGCGGGGAAAACCGCGAGCGATCGCGTGTAGCGCTCGGCGGCATCGGCGTAACGCCCCTGCTGCTGGAGGGCCCAACCTTCGTTGTAAAGATCGCGCGCGGCGTTTCGGTCCGCGTCGTTGACCTGTTGGGCGTGCGCTTCTGTGACGAATGTGGCGGGAACTGCCGCGAGCACGAGGGCAGTTAGAAAAGAACGTACGTGCATGAGCGAAGGCAAGGCTACATCGCGTCAGACGCTGCACGCCAACGTTGATTCAATCCTTAGAAGCCGGCACCGAAGTCGCCGGGGCGGCTCGTGGCCGTTGCCGTCGGGTGGGCCGTGGCGGTTGCTGTGGGGACGGCCGTGTAGGTGACAGCGCCCGTTGGATTCGCCGTCGGATGCGTGATGGGGCCGTGGGTCGTCGTCGCTGTGGGGTGCGCCGTCGCCGTGGAAGTGACTGTGGCCGTTGGGGCCGTGCCGGCGACGGTGGCCGTGGGTGTCGTCGTCAGCGCGGTTACGACGACTGCGGTTGGCGGGGCTGGGTCGGTGTGCTGCGTTGCCGTGGCGACCGTGGTGGTTTCTTCGTGGGAATCGATGATGTGTTTCGCGCCCCAAAGCGCGAGGCCCACGCCAAGGATCGCGGCAAACGCAGCGAAGATGAAGAGACCCTTCGAGGATTTTTGCTCCGGCGACGCAGACGCTACGAATGGCGGAGAGGTGATGTTCATCGGGTACTGCGGCTGCTGCGTGCTATACGCAGGCGGCGTCCCGTACGCATAAGGCGGAGGCGAGCCCCCCATCGCCGTGCCCGTTCCCGGCTGCGGCGTCCCTGGCGAACCTTGCATCGCGGATGGCCCACCATAGGGCGAGTTGGTCATTCCTTGTGGCCGGCGAACGCTGAGGCCCGACGCGTACGCGAGCGCGTCGGCGAGCTCGGTCGCGGTGCCGAAGCGGCGATTCGGATCGCGCTCGAGCGCGCGCGAGAACCACGCGTCGAACGAGGGCGGTAGCTGCGGATTGACTTGCGACGGCATCGGGATCGGCACCGTGCAGATCTTCACGAGCAAATCGCCGAGCGACTGACCCTCGAACGGCAAGCAACCCGTCGCGCACTTGAACGCAATGACGCCCATCGACCAGAGATCGGTGCGGTGGTCGATGTCTCGCAGCCCGCGCGCCTGCTCGGGCGACATGTAGAAAGGCGTGCCGAGAACCGCGCCGGTGCGCGTGCTCGAAGAAACATTTTGGTCAGCGCCGCTCGTGCGGAGCTTGGCGATGCCGAAGTCGAGAACTTTGGCGACCTCGTCGTCGTCGTCGGCGTTGCGGACGAGGAAGATGTTTTCTGGTTTGAGATCGCGGTGGACGATGCCGTGCTCGTGCGCCTTCTGGAGGCCACGACACACTTGCTGGATGATGTGCGCCACATCCCGAAGAGGGATGACGCGGAGGCGCTCGATGCGTTTGTCGAGCGGCTCGCCGATGAGCAGCTCCATGACGATGTAGGGCTTGCCGTCGTCGGTGACGCCGTGGTCGTAAATCTGGATGGCGTGCTTCGATTGGAGGGCGGCGGCCGCGCGGGCTTCGTTGTCGAAGCGTTTTCGGGCCTCTTCGTTGTCCGCGTATTCCTTTTCGATGAACTTGATGGCGACGCGGGTGCCAAGCGACGAGTGCCGCCCCTCCCACACCGACCCCATGCCGCCCTTCCCAATGAGCTGAAGGAGCTCATATTTGCCGGCGACGAGGCCGCGGCTGGGGGGGATGTCGGGCTGGTTCATCGCGATTGGAGCGTAAAAGCTACGTTACTCGGTGAGGAAATCCAGCGTGAAGTCAATCCTAGCTCTGCACCAAGGAGGTCGCATCTAGTGCGCGAGCGACCAATTGAGCCCCGTGCCCACATCGACAACGAGTGGGACATCGAGCTTCAGCGCCGCTTCCATCGACTCTTTGACGCGCGCGGAGGCTTCTTTTGCGAGCGCTTCGGGCACTTCGAAGACGAGCTCGTCGTGCACGGTGAGCACCATGCGTGCGCCCGGAACGACCGCGCCGTCACCCAGTGCGACCATCGCAATTTTCAGAATGTCGGCGGCCGTTCCTTGAATCGGCGTGTTCTTCGCGATGCGCTCGGCCTCGAAACGGAGTCCGCGATTCGCCGAGTGCAAGTTCGGCAAAAATCGCCGACGCCCGAGGATCGTGCGCACGGTCTCGCCGCGGCGTGCCGCATCGAGCGTGCGGTTCATGAACTCGCGAACGCCGGCGTAGCGTTCGAAGTAGTTGGCGATGAAGCGCGCGGCCTCGTCGCGCTCGATGTCGAGCTGACGCGCGAGCGCCGTTTCGCCCATGCCGTAGATGACGCCGAAGTTGATCGTCTTCGCTTTGCGTCGCATGTCGGTGGTGACTTGATCGCGCGGTACATCGAACACGATCGATGCGGTGAGCGCGTGGACGTCTTCGGCTTTGCGATACGTCTCGACGAGCATCTCGTCTTGCGAGAGATGCGCGAGCACGCGTAGCTCGATTTGCGAATAGTCCGCCGAGACGAGCACCGAGCCTGGCGGCGCGACGAACGCGGACCGAATCTCTTGCCCGAGATCGCTTCGCACCGGGATGTTCTGCAAATTCGGCTCGACCGACGAGAGCCGACCCGTCGCGGCGACGGTTTGCGAAAACCGCGTGTGGATGCGCCCAGTCTTCGCGTTGATGTGGCGCGGCAGCGCATCGATGTACGTGCCTTTGATTTTGTCGACCTCGCGAAACTGGAGAACCACCTTCGGCAGCGCGTGTTTGAGCGCGAGCTCCTCGAGCACTTCCGCGTCGGTCGAACGGCCGCCTTTGAGCGTGCGTTTGACGACCGGTAGCTTGAGCTCGTCGAACAAGATCGACTCGAGCTGATCGCGCGAGCGAATCGCAAAGTCGCGCCCGACGATTTCTTTGGCCTTGAGCTCGAGCACTTGCATCTCGTGCTCGACGCGTTTGCCGATCGTCGCGAGCGTGGGAACGTCAACGAGCACACCCGCCAGCTCCATCTCCGCGAGGACGCGCGCGAGCGGCAACT
>JBBSFE010000033.1:0-48133 GCA_038239005.1 Polyangiales bacterium | reverse complement strand
GAGCGCGCCGCCCGCTTGTCGCAAACGCTCGGAGAGATAGCCCGCGAGCATGCCGACGATCGTGATGGCGAGCGCGTTGAGGAGAAGCGGATAGCCGATGGTGTCGCGCGTCGTCGCGTACGTGATGTCGGGTTGATCGATCGGCGGGAGGATGGTGTGCGTCAAAAACCCGATGCACAAAAGCCCATAGAGGGAGAATCCGAGCCCTGCCGCGAACGCCGCACCACGAAGACCCACGAGCACCGCACCGACGAGCACGGTGAGCCCATAAAACGAGGTCGCGCCGCTCGATGCGCCGCCCGAGACGTAGACGATCGACGTCCACAAACATTGGTCGAGCGCGAGATGCCAGAACGCGAGGCCGCGCAAACGCTTGCCGCTTCGCAAGAGCGTCGCTTCGATCGCCGAGAGCGCATACGCGACGGCGATGGTCGTGAACGCGATGCCGAGCGAACGTGGATACCGCGCGAGGCCGCCGCGCAAGTAGAAGAAGGCGGTTGCGCCGAGAAGCAGAGTGGTGACGAGCAGGCGGGCGCCCGTCACCCACATGAGCCGGCCGCGCAGATTCTCGTCGCCGCTCACTCTGACTTGATCTTGCCGGCCAGCGAGAAGATCGGAAGGTACATCGCGATGAGCACGGTGCCGACGACGCTACCGATGCCCACCATCATGAAGGGCTCGATGAGGCTCGTCAGCGCGGCGACGGCGACGTCGACTTCTTCTTCGTAGAAATCGGCAATCTTGTTGAGCATGGCGTCGAGTGCGCCGGTTTGCTCGCCGACGCCGACCATCTGCACGACCATCGGCGGGAAGACATTGGCCTCCATCAGAGGCTCGGCCATGTTGCGGCCTTCACTGATTTTCTGGCGCGCGACCATGATCGCTTCTTCGATGACCATGTTGCCGGCAGTCTTGGCGACGATCTCGAGCGCATCGAGAATCGGCACGCCGGACGAAAGCAGCGTGCCGAGCGTGCGCGTGAAGCGCGCGACTGCAATCTTGCGGACGACGTCGCCGATGATGGGAACACGCAAGATGGTGCGGTGAATGACGCGTTTTCCGTCGGGCCGCGAATATGCGAACAAGAACCCGCCGGTCGCGAGAAGCATCACGAGGATGATGAGCGGCAACCACCCGACGAACGCTTCGGACACGGCAATGACGATGGACGTGATTTTCGGGAGCTCGTCTTTCGAGCCGAGGTCTTTGAAGATGTTCTTGAACGACGGGATGACCCAGCCAAGAAGAACACCGCACACGCCTAGGAAGACGACACCGACGACGCTCGGATAAACCATCGCGCCGCGGAGCTGCCTTTTGAGCTTCACGGATTTTTCGTTGTAGACCGCAAGGCGCTGCAAGATGGTGTCGAGAATGCCGCCCGCCTCGCCCGCTTGAACGAGGTTGCAATAGAGCGTGTCGAAGACGCCCGGATGGCGGCGCAGCGACTCGCTGAACGTCTTGCCTTGCTCGACTTGGCTTTTGACGTCGGCGATGACCACCGCGAACTGTTTACTGTCGGTTTGGTTGCCGAGGATGTCGAGACACTGGACGATCGGCAGACCGGCGTCGATCATGGTCGCGAGCAGGCGCGTGAACGTGACGAGGTCTTTTTGGCTGACACCGCTTCCGAGCGAGAAGCTCTGGAGCGTGCGACCCTTCTTTTTAACCTTCGTCGGGAGGAGCTTTTGCTGGCGTAGGCGCGTTTGAACCACGTCTTCGCTCTCGGCCTCCATAAGGCCCTTGCGCACCTCGCCGGCAGGCCCTCGCGCTTCCCAGACCCACTCAGCCATGAAACACAAAGGTAGCTCTTTTTGCGAGTCAGCGTCAAAAACGTGCGCGAATCTTTGTCTCGAGGTCACGCGGGCAATGGTCGCGCCCAACGCTGCGTGTGGGTTTGCGCGAGCGTCGCGCTCTCCGCGAGGCGCCGCGGACGGCTGGGACATCGCGATTGGCGGCGAAACGGACGCGCTCTTCGATCTCGCGAGCGTGACGAAGCCGATGTTCGCTGTGGCGTTTGCGTCGAGCGGGCTCGATCGCACCGCATCGCTGGGCTCGCGCTTGCCAATTGCACGCGGAACGCCCGCGGAAGACGCGCCCTTCGAGCTCCTGTTCGCGCACCGCGCCGGGTTTCCCGCGCACTTGCCGCTGTTCGCGCCGCTCGTCGAAGGCGTGACGGTCGAGGTGAACGCCGCACTCGAGAGCGCATGCCGAACGCGAAGCGGCGCGATGCCCGCCGCGCCGCTCTATAGCGACGTTGGTTATCTGCTCGCAGGCGTCGCGACGGACGCGGACGCGCTCGTCGACACGCACATCGTTGGTCGGCTCGGGCTCGAACGATCACTCGGGAGCGCGCGCGCGCTCGAAGCTCGCGGTGTCGATCTCGCCGTGCTCGCTCCGCCGACCGAGCACGTCGGTTGGCGGGGAGGCGCGGTGCGCGGACGCGTGCACGACGAGAACGCATGGGCGATCGGAGGCGCTGCGACATGCGGACACGCCGGTCTCTTCGGCACAGTGTCCGCCGTCTTGCGTTTCGCTACGCTCGTGATGGACAACTTGAACGAGCTCGACTGGTTGATCCGCGAGCGCGAAGGCGGCACGCTCCGCGCGGGCTTCGACGGAAAAAGCGAACGCGGCTCGTCGGCGGGCACGGTGCTCGGCCCGCGCTCGTTCGGCCACCTCGGCTTCACGGGCACGAGCGTTTGGATCGATCCCGACGCACGCATCGCCGTGGCTCTCCTCACGAACCGCGTGTGCCCCACGCGCGACAACGTGAAAATCCGCGAAGCCCGCCCGCGCATCCACGACGAGCTAGCCCGTTTGGCGCTTCGCCAACCATGATTGTGTGCGCTCAAACGCCCAATACACGGACGCTCGGAAAGAACGCTTGCAGGCGCTCGAGGTCCGCGACATCGCTCGTGTACACGATGTCTCCGCGTGCTGCGGCGCTGGCCATCACGAACGCATCGATCGCTCCAGCCGACTTGATTTTTGCGAGCGCCTCTCCTGCAAGTCGCGCAACTGCGTCGCTCAGCGGCTCCACATGGGCTGACAACCGAATCGCGTCGCGCACGTCGGTGCGACCGCGCCACCATTCGCCCAAGACGGGCGTCGGGATGGTGACGCGAGCGCCGCGTTCGTGAATGCGGCGATAGCGATCCCACGCGGATTGTTTTCGGCGCTCGAGCGCTACGAGCATACCCGTGTCGAAAGTGATTCCTTGAGCGGGCGCCATGCTCACGCCGCGCGATGCCGTCTTGTTTTGCGCGCGTGAGCCCAGCCTTCATCGAGCTCGCGATCGATCTTCGCGCGCGCCCCCTCGGAGGGCTCGGCACCTCCGTACCACTTCCAAACACGCTCGAACGCCGCACGGCGGACGGCATCTGCGGTCATCTCGGTGACGAGCGCAGACACGTTTCCACCGAATCGTTCCGCGGCGAGCGCCTTGAGAGCGCGCTTCGTAACGGCGTCGACCGAGATGCCGACGGTCTCGCTCGCTCCCGCGCGCCGCTTCTTCTTCATGCCTGCAAGTGTAGCATGAATAGATGCCGCTCAGTACGAGGCGACGCATTTCCCGGCGGTGCATTTGGGTTTGTACGGAGGCATCGGGCAGCCGCAGGCCGTCGGTGCGCACGTGGGCGCTGCTTTGGCGCACGTCGCTTCGACCTCGTTGACCCAGCGCTTCGTTCCCGGCGTGATCGAGCAACATCGGAAGCAACACGCCGTGGGCCCGACGAGGTCGAGGCTCGTGACCGCGCACTCCGCGTCGGTCGAGCACGCCGTCTCGATTTTCGGCAGCACGATCGTCCCCGCATCGGCGGAGCCCGTGAGGCTCGCGGAGAGCGTGACCCCGGTCGCGACGCACGCAATGGCGATCAGCGCGGATGCCTGGCCCATGGCCAACTACTTTAGCGCTCTTCAATCAGCGGAAGCGATACTCGCCCGCGCTGAAAAGGAGCGCTTCAGAAGACTCCGTGAGCCGGACCCACGTCGAGCTTCGTCTGCATGGCGCGATCATGTTGCTACTTCGACCGAAGTGCAGTCAATCGGCTACGATTAGGGCATGGCGACACCCGAGGGTCATCCCCCCGACCCGAGCGAGGTCACGCCGAGCGCAGTGCGCGCCGCGCCGAAGACCTTGCCGCCTGCACCTCTGCCTGCGCCGATCGCGGTGGTCGCGCCGCTGACGGCCGCGGTTCGGTATCGCCCGAGCGCCACCAACACGTGGCGGTTCGTTCGCGCGTACATGACCACGTTCCAGGTCATTGGCAGCTACTTGTGGCTCGTTTGGTGGTCGCGCGTCTTCGGTGCGAATTGGAAACGCCAGCGCATGCGGGCCGTGCACAAGCGCAACGCGGGGCGCGTCAACGCGACGATCCTCGAGCTCCAAGGTTTGTTCATCAAGGTCGGCCAGCTCATGTCGATCATGGCGAACTTTCTCCCGGAAGAATTTCGGAGCGAGCTCGAAGGCCTGCAAGACCAAGTGCCGCCACGGCGCTTCGAAGAAATCTCCGAGCGCATCCAGACCGAGCTCGGCGGCAAAGTCGATGATCTTTTCGCGTCGTTCGATCGCACGTGCATCGCGAGCGCGTCGCTTGGCCAAGTTCACGAGGCCATGACGAAAGAGGGCCTCCGCGTCGCGGTGAAGATCCAGCACAAAGACATCGACGAGATGGTGCAGCTCGACCTCGTCACCATCCGTCGCATCATGATGATCGTGCAGTGGTTCGTGCCCGTGCAAGGGCTCGATGCCTACTACCACCAGATCAAAAGCATCCTCGACGAAGAGCTCGACTTCGCGCGCGAGGCCGACAACATCGAGCGCATCTCGAAGAACTTCACGCAGAACGATCGCGTCATTTTCCCGACGCCCGTTCGCGAGCTCTCCACGCACCGAGTGATCACCACGACATTCGTCGAGGGAAAGAAGATCGGCGACCTCGTCGGCATCGACGCGCTCGGCATCGACCGGAAAGATCTCGCGAGCCGGCTCGTGCGTGCGTATTGCCAGATGATTTTCGTCGACGGCATTTATCACGCAGACCCGCACCCCGGGAACGTGTTCGTCCGCGCCGACGGAGCACTGATCCTGCTGGATTTCGGGGCGATCGCGGAGCTTTCGAAAGAGATGCGCGAGGGCATCCCCGAGTTTCTCGAAGGCGTTCTCCGCCGCGACACCGAGCGTTTGATCAAAGCGCTTCGCAAGATGGGGTTTCTCGCGCGCGGCGCCGACGAGCAAGTCTCCGAAAAAATCATCGAGTACTTCCACCGGAAGTTCCAAGACGAAGTGAAGATCGAGTCGTTCAACTTGAAGGACATCAAGATCGATCCGCAACGCGGCTTCGAGAACTTGCTCGATCTCCGCAAGATGAACATCGGCATGAAGGAGCTCTCGAGCTCTTTCCACATTCCGAAAGACTGGGTGCTGCTCGAGCGCACCATCCTCCTTCTCTACGGTTGCTGTTCGATGCTCGACCCCGAGCTCAACCCGATGGCGATCATCCAGCCGTATCTCCAAGATTTCGTCTTCGGCAACCGAGACTGGCAACAGATCGTCGTCGAGAGCGTGCGCGAGATGGCGATGAGCGCCGTCTCGCTGCCGGAGGATCTGAAAAAATATTTGGTGCGAGCGACGCGTGGCGAGCTCGAGGTGAACGTCAAGGGCGTGCAAGAAGGCGCACGCACGGTCTACTCCACAGGCCGGCAACTCATTTACACGGCGATCGGTCTCGCGTGCGGATGGGCGGCGCTCGAGCTCCACTTCCACGGCGAAGACGAGGTCGCACGTTGGCCGCTCGGCGCGGCGTGTTTCTGTGGCGTGCTGCTCCTTGGCTCGTCGTTCTTCTCGCGACCGAAGCGCTAGGGGCCGGGCGGCGTCGCCGAAGGCGGCTGGAACGCGAAGGCCTGCGTCACGTTGACGATGTGTCCATCGTCGGGCACGGGAAACGGTAGCGACTTCAACGCGTCGACCGTGCAGCTGACGACGTCCGCGTTCGTGATGGTCGTCGCGGGATCGCGCTCCGATTTCGTCACTGCGCCTTTCGCGTCGATGACCACGTGGACCGACACAGTTCCGGCGAGCGCGGGCTCTTTGACGAGCGCGGTTTGGTAGCAGGTGCGAATTTGCGCGAGGCGCGAGTGCATGATGCGCTGAATGACCGGCACGGGAAGATTGCCGATGACCTGCGGCGGCGCAGCGTGCACGAGGCGCATTTCGGCGGCGTGACGCCCGTGACCGCGACCACTCGGCACTTCGCTCGGAGCCTCCGCGACGCTCGCCGACGCGCTCACGATGGGTTGCTCGGAGGATGAGGTCTCTTTGCCCGAGTCGGTCCGACACGCCGACAGCACCAAGCAGAGCATGAAGATGCGCTTCATTTGGTGCACCATAACCGAAGCTTGCTGATGCGCGCGACCCTTACGCTCTCCGCGAGGCTCGTCGCCATTTTCCTTCCCTTCTCGGTTCGCGATGGCCCACACGCGAGCGACTCCGTACGCATCGCGGGCCACATCCAGTTTCAACCGCATCCGCGTTTCGCAGGGCGCCTCGACGTGTTCGGACGCATCGACGCATCGGGCCGCGATCGGAGCGTTCACTATCGCGTACGATTTTTAAGTTAGTCGTCCGCTCGGGCATCGACAACGAGCGCATCGAAATTCGCGAGCAGCTGCGGCAGATGCTTCGCCACAATCGCGCGAACGGCGCGGACGTCCATTCCGGCTCTCACGAGCTCCTCGACGTCCAGCCTATGGCGCGGGCGACGAGCGATGAGCTTCATGCATACGAGCGCGCCGAGGGGGACGACCGGGATGCCTTCGGACTCCGTCGCGTCTGCGAGGGCTTGCTCGAGAAAAGCCGCGTCCTTGGGAACCGAGACGGCGTCGATGGCGATTCCGTCGATCGCGATGGAGCGCGGCGTGGAGAGTCACGAAACCGCCGGGGCGTTCGATGAACGCTTCGTCGCCGACGAGGAAGTCGACGTCTTTCGTCGCGCGCGGATACCCGTGCGCGCCAACTGCGAGGCCGCCCGCAAGTGCATGGCGGATGGTCGAACGCGAGCTCATCGAACGGCCGAACGTGAGGTGCGCGTGCATCCAGCAACCTGCGTAAGGTATCACTTCTGACATGCCGAAGCACTTGCTCGCCATCGATCAAGGGACCACCGGTTCGACCGCGCTCGTGATCGCGGAAGACGGCACCACACTCGGCCGCGCGACGGTGGAGTTCCCGCAACACTTTCCGCAGCCGGGTTGGGTCGAGCACGACGCCGAGGAAATTTGGAAGTCGGTCGAGACGTCCGTGACGCGCGCTCTCGAAGAAGCCAACGTCAAACAAGAAGACATCGCGGGCATCGGCATCACCAATCAGCGCGAGACGACGGTCGTGTGGGACAAGAAAACCGGCGCGCCGATTCATCGCGCGATCGTGTGGCAGTGCCGTCGAACCGCGAGCGTCTGCGACGACCTCAAACGCGCCGGGCATGCCGCGAAAATTCTCGAGCGCACGGGCCTCGTCATCGATGCGTACTTTTCCGGCACGAAGGTCGCGTGGCTCCTCGACAACGTTGCCGGTGCACGCGCGCGCGCAGACGCAGGCGAGCTCGCGTTCGGCACGATCGATTCGTTTCTCGTGCATCGGCTGAGCGGCGGCGCGGAGCACGTCACCGATGTCACCAACGCATCGCGCACGCTCCTCTTCGGCCTCGTTTCTCTGACGTGGGACGACGAAATGCTCGCGCTCTTCCGCGTTCCGCGAGCGGTTTTACCAAGAGTCGTCGACAGCGCCGCAGTGGTGGCGAAAACGCGCGGCCTTGGATTCTTGCGCGATGGCATTCCGATCGCTGGCATCGCGGGCGATCAACAAGCCGCGCTCTTCGGGCAAGCGTGCTTTCAAACCGGCGAAGCCAAGTGCACGTACGGCACCGGCGCGTTCGCGCTCATGAACATCGGAAGGAAACCCGTCTGGAGCAAAGGCGGGCTTCTCACGACGGTCGCGTGGCGCATCGGAAACGAGACCACATACGCGCTCGAAGGGAGCTGCTTCATCGCGGGCGCTGCGGTTCAGTGGCTGCGCGATGGGCTCGGCATCATCAAGACCGCACCCGAGATCGAAGCCCTCGCGAGCAAAGTCGATTCATCGGGCGGCGTCGCGTTCGTGCCCGCGCTCGCGGGCCTCGGCGCACCCTATTGGGACCAAGGCGCACGCGGCGCAATCGTCGGCATCACGCGAGGTACGACCGCAGCACACATCGCACGCGCGACGCTCGAGGGCATCGCGCTCTCCGTTTACGATTTGCTCGATGTGATGTCGCGAGACGCCGGGCACATGCTCGCGCATCTTCGGGTCGACGGCGGCGCATCCAAGAACAACCTCTTGATGCAACTCCAAGCTGATCTGGCGGGCGCGCGCATCGAGCGACCCGTCGACGTCGAATCCACTGGCCGCGGCGCAGCCATGCTTGCCGGCGTGGGCCTCGGTCTATTTTCGCAGGATGCGGCCACAAAGCTCCTCAAGATCGATCGGAGCTTCGAGCCGACCATGAGCGACGCGGATCGAAAAGCTCACCTCGACCGGTGGAAGGACGCCGTCGCGCGCACACGATCCCGCTGATTCCATCGGGCGCGGAGCGCCCGGAGCAGGTGATCGACGCCGGGTTGCAGTGACCCTTTGGCGCGTGGCACACTGGAGTACTTCATCTCCACCCGGATCTTGAAGCTTGTCGGAGCCTCTCTCGTTCGCGCGTCGTACTCAGCCCACGCCGCGCAGGCACTTCGGTGTCGGACGAAAGGCGCTTCGAAGGGAGCAGCATCATGGCCGATAAAAAAGACACGCCTTCTTCGTCACCCAGTCTTCCTGTTCCGAGCGGTCCGCTCAAAGACGTCCCCGTCGATTGGGAAGCTCTCGAAGACGCATTCGAGAACAACGCACCCGAGGTCCACAGCTACCTTCACCTCGTGACCGGTGAAGTGCTCCGCGTGGTCGACGGCGTTGCCGATCCGCAGATGCACGTGCGCATCGCATCGGACCCAAACTACCTGCGCATCGACCCGGTGAGCTCACGCGAGCAATACCGCTGGATGGAGCGCTTCATCCCGATGGTCGAGGACGCCGAGCTTCGCGCGAAGCTCACGATTGCTATTGATGGCAAAGGTGCCTTCCGCCGATTCAAAGACGTGCTCATGGCCTACGGGCCAGACCGCGAGAAGTGGTTCACCTTTCGCAGCGAGCGTTTGCGCACGTTCATGGAAGCGTGGCTCACCGCGCACGCGATCCACGCGATCGCGCGTCCGCAGTGGCTCGAGCCCGGCGATGAAGATCGCGAGTCGACGCCCGATTCGCTTGCTGCGCCGTCGTCGTCGTCGCTCCCTCAGAGCAGCGGCAACGTGGGTGCTGGTGCCGAGTCCGAAGGGCCGCGTTCGTCGTCGGGTCGGCGTCGAAGCGCCGAAGCGAGTCGCGCGCATCTGAAAGAGCTCGCGGATGGTCTCGGTCCGCGCGATCTCGACGTCCTCGTCACGTTCGCCGAATTTTTGAAGGCGCGTCGCGCGGCACGCGGGTTCGCGCATCACCACGAGCACATGCAGCTCGAGCGGCACGATCAGAAGCGCGCAGCCGAAGGCGTCCCGGACTCGACTTGATGCGCCGAACGCATCGCGCGTTGGCGTGCGCGTTTGCGTTGACGTGCGCGTCGGCGTCGGCGTTGGCGCAACAGGCGACGACCCCTCACGCTCTCCGCGAGGCTCACGTGACGATCGACGCCGTGGCCGTGCGTTTCTCCACGCCCGACACCGGCGGCGGCGCGGCGCCGAAGTTCATCACCGAGCGGCTGCTCTCGTTCGAAGCGCGGCTCTACGCGCTCGAGGAAGATCCGCAGGGCACACTTCAGCAGCGCCACATTCGCGCTGCGGTCGACGCACACATCGCAGAAGAAATTCTCGGTGCGCTCGCGAGCTCGGTCGCAAACGAGCGCGCTGCAGACGCCGCAACCATCACCAAGACCGCTGATTTGCTGCGCGCCGCGATCGTAGAGCGCGCGGGGGGTCGCGCTGCGATCGAACGCGCCGAACGCCTCGACGGCATCGACCCACGCGAAACGACCGCCATCTTCGAGCGCAAAGCGCGGGCGGCGATCTACATCGACCGCGCGATCACGCCGATCCTCGTATCGACGGAAGACCAGCTCCGCGAAACGTACCGAACGACGAGCCACCCCTACCGCAACCGCCACTTCGAAGACTGCCGCGACGAGCTCGCGCGCTGGGTCGTCATCGAGCGCTTCCGTTCAGCCGAGCAGTCGTACTTGCAGACTGCACGCTCACGCGTGAACGCCGTCTTTCTTTGAGCCTCGCTCCTGTGAGGTCAGGGTGTTTTCCACTTCGTCTTCAAGTGGCCGATCAAACCCGCCTCGTCGGAGAGGGAGAGGTTGCCTTTGACCGCGAGGATCTCGCCGATGTCGCCGTCGAGGCGCTCGAACGCCGGATCGCCGAAGGAGCCGATGCACGTGACGGACTTCGCGTTCGAGACGTCGATGTTGCTGCCCGACGCGCTCGCGACGGACGTGCCATCGACGAGCAGATCGAGTGCGCCGCCGCGACGCCGCAGCGCGAACAGATGCGGCGCGCCCGTGTTGTACGCCGTCGCGGTGGTCACGAAGTTCCCCGCGGTCGTCTGAGTTGAAAAGATGAGTCCGGCGGTGGGAGTCGAGTTGCTGCCAGTCGACACGTTGCCCGTGAACATCACGCCCGTCACGGTGGAGCCACCGATCCCGATCTTCGAATAGAAGTCGCCGACGCCTAGAGCTGCGCCCTTGGCCGGATCGTTGTCGAAGTCGCCCACGATCGCGACGAGGAAATCGCCCGTGCCCCACTGGAGGCTCGTGTCGGCGTTGTCTGCGATGGTGAGCTCTTGGCCGAAGCTGCCGCTCGTTGCAGTGCCTTGATCGAAGTGCATCGCGGGCAGCGAATTGATCGCCCCGCTCTTGACCGTGGGGTCAGCAACCGGGAATTGTGCAAACCCCACAGCGTCGTTGTGGTGAGACGTCTGGTCGGCCCATTTCGTGACTTTGGATACGCCCGCGTCGTTCAGCTGCGTCGTGATGCTCGCGGCGACATCTCCTTCGAGCCACAAGACGAGACCGGGCACGGAAAGCGGGTCGAAGCTCCCTCCATCAACGTCGCCGCCGGAGTCGACGCTCGATGCATCTCCACCGGAATCGACCAGCGCCGAGTCGCTCGGCGCGTCGTTCGTGGCGCTGTCCCCATCGCCGCCGTCGATGATGGCGTCCGACCCACCGCATGCAAGCGCCGAAAGCGCGATCATGCCAAACCCCGCAACCAAGCCAGTCGTTCGCATGTAAGCCTCCAAAGAAGAAGAGAGGCTGAGCAAGGGCGATGCCATGCTGTTTTGCGCGGCTTTTTTAAGTCTCACGCCCGACGCGGTGACTACTTAGTTGCGTACTTCGCACTATTTTGCGGTGCAGACTGGCGGCCGCTCTCAATCCGCCAACGCGAACAGGATTCCGACCCGGGCGGCGGCGATCTGCTAAAGGCCGTCGCGTGCGGCGGCTGATTTTCATGCGACACGGGCAATACGAAGAGCTCACGACCGGCGCGCTCACGCCGCTCGGCCGCAAACAAGCCCGCAAAACCGCGGATGCGCTTCGCCGGCTCTCGGTGAACGTCGTGTGGACGAGCACGCTTCTTCGCGCCAAACAGACAGCGTCGATTGTCGCGGCAAAACAGCCGCGTGCGCGTGTGCGACGCACGAGCCTTCTCTGCGAGGTCATCCCGACCAAGCTCCCGCCAAACGTGAAGCTGCGCATCCCGATCGATGCCGCACATGTCAAAGGCGACCGCGCTCGCGCCGATAAAGCGTTCGAGACGCTCTTTCGCATCGCACGCAGCGAGCGCACGGAAATCGTCGTCTGCCATGGCAACCTGATCCGTTACCTCGTGTGCCGCGCGCTCGGCATCCAGCCCAAGCTGTGGATGCGCCTCGACTCGACGCACTGCGGCCTCACCGAATTCCGCGTGCTCTCGCATGGCGCGGTGCGCGTCGTTCGTTACAACGACGTCGGCCACATCCCGCTCGCGATGCGGACCGAGGCCTCTGCCAAGACCACGCCGAAGCCTCCAAAATCCGCCTGAGCTAAGTGTAGAGTGGCGGGTCGATGAGTGCCGAAGGGAGCCGCAAAGTCGTCATTGCCGCGCTTGCCGGCAACCTTGCGATTGCATCGTGCAAGTTCGGTGCGGCTTTGCTCAGCGGGTCGACGGCGACGCTCGCCGAAGCCGTGCACTCCGTCGCCGACTCGGGCAACCAAGCGCTGCTGCTCTTCGGCATGTACCTCGCGGCGAAACCACCGAGCGCGAAGTATCCGTTCGGTCGCGCGACCGAGCTTTATTTTTGGCCGTTCGTCGTCGCGCTCATCCTCTTCTCGCTCGGCGGTGCATTCGCGGCTTACGAAGGCATCCAGCATTTGATCGACGGCGCGGAGCCGATTCGCATCATCGATCGCGAAGTGTTTGGCGTGCACCTCCACTTCTCGTCGAACGTCGTGAACTACGTCGTCCTCGGGACGTCGGTCTTATTCGAAGGGATGAGCTTCCGCGTTGCGTTTCGCGAGTTCAAGCATCGCTCCGAAGGGCGCCCGCTCTTGAAGGCGTTCTTCGAGGCGCGCGATCCGACCGTGCCGCTCGTTCTCGCGGAAGACACGACAGCCCTTTTCGGTCTTTCGCTCGCGCTGAGTGCCGTGCTTCTCCGCGCAGCGACCGGCAATGCGTTTTGGGATCCGCTCGGGAGCTTGCTCATCGGTATTCTGCTCGCGGTCGTCGCGGTGATGCTCGCTTCGGTCACGCACGGCTTGCTCATCGGCACGAGCGCAAGCGACGAAGACAACGCACGCGTGGTCGAGCTCGCGCAGAGTACCGAGGGCGTCGAGCGCGTCACGCAGCTTCTCACCGTGCACCTCGGACCCGATGTCGTGGTGCTCGCGCTCAAGATTGCGTTCGTCGCAAAAACGACGGTCGAGCAAGTCGAAGACATGACCAACGAGATGGAGCGCCGCATCCGCGCGGAGCTCCCGCGCATGCGGAAAATTTTCATCGAGGTCGACAGCAAGGGCGATGGCCGCGGACTACCGAAAAATCCAGGATGAGTCCGTTCGTCTGCTCGACGCAGACGACTACGAGCACGCCGAGCCGCTCGCTCGCCAAGCGCTGACGCTCGCGCAAAAGCTCTTCGGCAAAACGCACGCCGAAGTTGCAGACTGCACGCACAATCTCGCGGTCCTCCATCGCGCGCGCGGCGAGAACGCGAAAGCGCTCGCGATGTTCGAGCGCGCGCTCGCCCTCGAGGAAGCCCTCGGCGAGCCTCGGCGTGAAGATTTGGCGCGTACGCTCGGCGATATTGCCAACTTGATCGTCCGCAGCCAAAAGTTCGAGCGTGCGCGACCCATCGCCGAGCGCGCCGCTATTGCGATGAAAGCGTGTGGTGTATGCGATCATGATCTCGCGTTCGCGCTCAACGACGCGGCGCTCTGCGCGTACCAAGCAGGCGACATGGAAGCGGCTCGCACGGCGAGCGAAGAGGCCATCGCGGTGTTCGAGCGCAACGGTGCCCACACGGACGCAACGGAAGCAACGGAGTTACTCGTCAAGGTGAACGCGCGCACGGGTTGCGACGCGTTCGACCGAGGCGACATCGCGACTGCGTCGAAGGTCTTCGGAGAAGCGCTCGTGCTTGCCGAGACGCTTGGGGAGTCGATCGAGCTCGTCAATGCACTCGTCAACGTTTCGGCCGCGGCTGCCGCGGAAGAGGACGTAGAGCGCGCAGCTTCGACTGCGCAGCGCGCAGTGGATTTGGGCCGCAAGCTCGGCGTCGATGACGTGCTCGCAAACGCGCTCTACCGACGCGCATGTGCACACGCGCTCGCCGGCGAGGATGCACAAGCGATCCCACTCGCCGAGCGCGCCATCGAGATGTACCGACGCCACAAAGAAACGGCGCGGCTGATTTTTGCCATGCGTCTCTTGGGCGACTCACAAAACGAAATCGAGGCGACGCGCGATGCGTGCCGGACGTTCGTCGAGATGCGCAAGATCGTTCGTCGACACTTCGGCGATGACAGCCTCGACCTCACCGTCGTCGAGGAGCAGCTCGCACATTGCTACTCCGATCTCGAAGACGACCGCGCAGGCGCACTGTACCGCCGAGTGCTCGCGGCTCGCGAACGCCTCGCGCCTGCGAGCGAAGATCTCGCGTTCGCTCTCAACAACCTCGCGCTTTGGCTCTCCGACATCGAAGGCTCGGAAGACGAAGCGACGGCGCTCGCCAAGCGCGCGATCGACGTCGCGACCGAAGCGCTCGGTCCGCAAGGCGACACGACCGCAGAATGTTGGGACACGTTCGCGCGCACGCGCGTCGCCACCGAAGACTTCGCCGGCGCGGACGACGCGTTCATGCGCGCGTTCGAAATTCGAGAAGAAAGCGGCGACGCTCGGGAGACCGTCGAAGAAGCCGTTGACGCGCTCGGCGACAATCTTCATCGTTGCCCGCGCGTCGAAGCTTACGTACGGCGACATGAAGTAGGCTCGACGTCATGAGCCCGCGCGTCTGGGGTCCGGTCAGCATCGCGCTCGCCGCCATCGCGACAATGCTGCCCGAGCGAACGCACGACGCGCGACCCGAACGCACGCATCCACCGAAGGCGCGCGTCGGGCTCGTGTTCGACGTCGGCGGGCGTGGCGACAAGAGCTTCAACGACGCCGCATACATCGGGCTTCTTCGCGCCGAGCACGATCTCGACGTCGAGATTCGCTACCTCGAACCGGCGAGCACCGAAGACCGCGAGGCCGCGCTTCGTTTGTTTGCATCGCAAAAGCTCGACCTCGTCATTGGCGTGGGGTTCATTTTTTCGAGCGACGTCGACGCGGTGGCGCGCACGTATCCGAGCGTGCACTTTGCATGCGTCGACTACGCGCCCGGCAAAGACATGCCACCGAACGTGCTCGGGCTCGCGTTCCGCGAAGAGGAAGGCTCGTATCTCGTCGGCGCAGCGGCGGGGCTTCTCTCGAAAACGAAGATGGTCGGCTTCGTCGGCGGCATGACGATACCGCTCATCCGAAAATTCGAGGCGGGCTACGCAGCGGGCGTGAAGGAGACGTGCCCATCGTGCACGGTGACGGCGGCGTATGCCGGCGCGACACCCGACGCGTTCAAAGATCCAGCGAAGGGAAAGCTCCTCGCCGTGGGTGAAGCATCGGCCGGCGCAGACGTGATCTTCCACGCATCCGGTTCGACAGGTCACGGCGTGTTCGAGGGCGCGAAGGAGATGCACGTGCTCGCGATTGGCGTCGATGCCGATCAACACGACGAGATGCCCGGCGTCGTCGTCACGAGCATGACCAAGCGCGTCGACGTCGCCGTGTTCGACGCCATCAACGACGTCATCGACGGAAAGTTCCACGGGGGCATGCGCGCGCTCGGTCTCGCCGACCACGGCGTGGATTGGGTTCACGAGGGCGATCACGCGAGCGGTTTGCCGAAAGACGTCATCGCGAGCGTCGAAGCGCTTCGCGAGCGCGTGGCGCGCGGCGACATCGTCGTGCCGACCGAGAGATGAGGCCCGCTCCCGTGGAGCGTGTCGTGCGCGCGCTCCGCGTCCTTGCGGTTTTCGTCCTATTTTGGCCTATTTTACCGCCCGTTTTGCATGCGTGCAGTCTACACGGATTCGCGACGGCGCTCGAATGGCCATGGGGCATGACGTGTCATCGCCTCGCGAATCGCACGATGACGCTCTTCGGATTCCTGATGCCCATGTGCTCGCGCTGCATGGGGCTCGACGTCGGCTTCGCGCTCGGTGTGCTCATCGCGCGACCTTGGTACGGGACAAAATGGATGTGGATTTGGATCGCGATCGCAGCGGCGCTCCTCTTCGTCGAGATGCAGACACGTCATCCCATCTGGCACGTGACGCGCTTCGTAACGGGCGCGCTGCTTGCTTATCCGATCGGAGTCGCCGTAATGGCCATGGTACGCTCGCGCCCCGATGAATAAGGCACCCCTCTTCGCGTTGTTCTTCGGCGTCACGGGCATCGGGTGCGGCGGTTCGTCGACCAATCCCGACACCAAGAACGCGAGCAACGAAAAGAAGAACCTCGACGTTCCCCCCGACACCAACGACGTCAACCCGGACGCCGGGTCGCCGCATGAAGACACCACCGTGAAGAAAGATCCGTGTCTCGGCTTCGAGCTCGAGCTCGCCGCGACGTTGATGCAGGCGACATGCGAAGTGCCGAATCCGAAACCCACGGACAAGTCCGTCGACATGAAGGGCAAGCTCGAGGTGACGCTCGTGCCTTCGACCGCGCAAGTCGCTCCCGGCGGCCACGCCGATTTGACACTCACGCTCGCCAACAAGACGAACGCGCCGCTCGCGCTGAGCTTCACGCTCGATCCGACGCCGCGTTTTCCCACCGAGACCTACGACGCGAAAAAGAAACGCGCCGACATGCCCGCAGGAAATCCGCCCGCGCTTCCGAAAGGGATGACCGCGCGTGAAGCCACGTCTCATGATACGGCGCGCGTCACGATTGCCGCCAACGGAACGGCCAAGCTAACGGTCCCGTGGGACGCCGTGAAGACGAAGTGGGCGCCTGAAAAGCTGAAGGGCACGCCGCCCGAGATGGGCTACCCGCGCGCGCCGAGCGGCCCGCTTGCGAAAGGCACATACACCGTTCGCGTTGCGATGCCGCTCGTGCTCGTCTTCGAAGGCACCGAGCGCGAAGTCAGCGCTCCGAAGACGACGATCACCGTCAAGTAACGCGCATCAGCCCGGGTCGACAACGCGACCCACGAAGAGCACCGTGCTCGTCGGAATGTCGCGGATGAAGAAGAAGAACGGACGATTCACGTCGAGCGTGACTTGCTTCTCGGGCGCAGCGAGCCCGGCCATCACGACAGCGGTTGCTGCGGCGGCTTCGGTTCCCTTTTCGTCGACGCTGACGAACGCTTGGTGAACGACGTCCGAGATGTAGAGCGGCTCGGCGGCCATCTTCGAAAAGTCGGCTTTGCCTGGGTTGAACGCGTCGGTCATGCCGAGCGCTTGGAGCTGCTGCGAGAGGCTGATGGTCGCGCCTTTGATTTGGAACTTCGGCAGCGACAGCGACACCGACACGCCAGGCGCAAGCGAGGTGAACACCGCTTGGACGAAGTCGCTCGATAGCTTCTGCTCGACACCGCCGAAGTTTCCCGAAGCGGGAACCACGACAACCATCGACGTCTGATTGCCCGCGTACGGTAGCTCCACGGCTTGCCAGCCGTCGCCTTGCGCGTACTCGGCTTCGAGCGTTTGGCTCATCGAGCTCGATTGCACAGACGAACCGTCGAGCTTCGCAAACGCTTCGGGCGCCGTTGAATTCGGCGAGAACGGCGAGGCCCAAGGCGCGTCGAAGTAGATCGCGTTGACGAGCACGAGGCGCGTGCTCGAGTTGACGTCGCCTTGCGGAATGAGATCCACAATCTTCGAGTTCGTCTGGCCGCTCACCCAACCGTTGATGGCGCTTCGTGCGGGCTCGGCGGCGTGCAGGAAGTCAACCGTGCGAAGTGCGGCGCCGTAGCTCGTGCCGACCGAGTCGATGAAGGGCTGCGCGAGCGTGAGTGTTTTGTCGCCCCAGAGCGAGTCGGCGACGTTGAGCTGGAAGCCCTTGATGGTGTGGCCTTCGCCGTCGAGCGCGTTTTTGCGCGACGCCAGGCCGAGGTCGACGGCGTCGAACGCCGCGTTGAGGCGATCGACAGGCAACGAAAAGTGGAGAGCCTGCGCCATCTGCTGCGCGGTCTCGCCGTTCGCGCCGTTGTAGGTCATCGCGAGCGCAAGCGAGATGCTGTACGGCGAATAGAAGAGGTTCGAGGAGTCGTCGACCGCAACGCGTTTGTAGAGATCGATCGCGAACGACGTTCCGTCTTTGGCGAGCTGATTCGCATCGGCCGCGGGAACGTTCGGCGACGTGTCGCGGGGGAGGCTCGACTGAACGGTGTCGAAGCCTTCGCCTCCAAGCGAGCAGGCAGCAGCGAGCAGAGCAAACGGGAGTGTGTGAAGGGCTAGGGAGCGCATGATGACCCGACCATGTGCACGCGCAGTGCCAACGCGGCACACACGGATCCCACGACAAATCCGCCGGATGGTGGGGCAGCGCGATCGTTCGGATCCGAACGGTTGGCACAGGTTGGCGTGGTGCGTTAGACATGCGGGGTGACCCGTTTTTGGATGGCAGCCGTCTTGGCCTTGGGATGCAACGTGGCGGAACCCGCCCCGCCCGCACCCTCCCGTTCGGATCCGAACGGGAGCGCCAAGCCGGTCGCCACTTTTGGAGCGGCGGTCGCCAAAGGGCCGAGCATTGCACTGACGGAAGCGGCCAAACACAAAGGGCAGTCCGTCGTCACCGAAGGCACGGTCACGCGCGTCTGTCAGGAGCGCGGCTGCTGGCTCGCGCTTCGTGAAGGCACGACCGACGCCGTCATTCGCATGCACGGCCACACGTTTTTCGTTCCCACCACGTCGAGCGGCAAGCATGCGCGCGTCGAAGGAACCGTGATGCTCATGAAGGACGGGCGCGAGTGCGATGAGATGGAGGCCGAACACGCACAGCTCGAAATCGACGCGACCGGTGTCGAGCTGAACTGATAACTTCCGCGCCATGGCCTTCGTTCATGGCGGGCGCCTCGTCGCCCAATCCCTCAAGCGGCACGGTACGACTCACCTGTTCACGCTGTGCGGCGGGCACATCCAAGCCATCTACGACGGATGCCTCGACGAAGGGATTCGCGTCGTCGACGTTCGCCACGAGCAAACCGCCGGCCACGCCGCCGATGGTTGGGCGCGCGTCACCGGCAAGCCCGGCGTCTGCGCGGTAACGGCAGGTCCCGGCGTCACCGACGTCGTCACGGCCATCGCAAATGCGCAGCGCGCGGGCATTCCGCTCGTGTGCATCGGCGGCGCAGGCCCGAAGGCGCTCGCCGACATGGGCTCGCTCCAAGACATGGATTGCGTGTCGCTCATGCGATCGATCACGAAGTGGAGCGTGCAGGTCCCCGAGACGCGCCGCATCGCGGAGTACATCGATTCGGCGATGCGCATCGCGCAGGCCAACGTGCCCGGCCCCGTGTTTCTCGAGATGCCGCTCGATCTCCTGATGAACATGCACGACGACGCCGACCGGCCCGCGACCGACGCGCTCGAAGAGCCGCCGCGCCCGGGCGGCGATCCGCGGATGATCGAACGCGCCGCCGCGCTCTTGAAAGAAGCGCAGAAGCCCGTCTTCTTGATCGGCGCGCAAGTTCGTTGGTCGCCAAAACGCGACGCGGTGAAGCGCGCGGCCGACGCGTACGGCGTTCCGTTTTATCTGAACGGTATGGCGCGCGGCGCGCTCCCGTACGAGCACCCAGGTTTGTTCTCGCGCTCGCGGCGCGCGGCGCTCTCGCAAGCCGATGTCGTGTTCGTGTTCGGAACGCCCTTTGATTTCCGTCTCGACTACGGTCGCTCGATCGGCGGCGCGAAGATCGTGCAAATCGATCTCGACGGCGCCGAGCTCGGTCGCAATCGCAAAGTGGACGTCGCCATTCACGGCGACACCGGCATCGTGCTCGATCAGTTGCTCGCCGCTCTGCCGAAGAAGGAAGCCAAAGATTGGCTCGCGACCATCCGCGCCGACGAAACAAAACGCCGCGACAAGATGCGCGAAGAAATCGAGTCGAACGCATCGCCACCGAACCCGCTCCGCGTGTGCGCCGAAATTGGCAAGCGCCTTGGCAAAAGCGACATCATCATCGGTGACGGCGGTGACTTCGTCGCAACCGCCGCGTATGTGCTCAAGCTCGAGTGGCCGCAACTTTGGATGGACCCAGGTCCACTCGGCACGCTCGGCGTCGGCCCGGGTTACGCGATGGCCGCGAAGCTCGCGCGCCCCGATGCACGCGTCGTGATGGTCTACGGCGATGGCAGCTTCGGCCTTCACGCGCTGGAGTTCGAAGCGATGGCTCGGCAGAAAATCCCCGTCGTCGCAGTGATCGGCAACGATGCCGGCTGGACGCAAATCCGCCGCGGCCAAGTCGAAATGTACGGGCCCGACCGCGCCGTCGCGACCGCGCTCGAATACACGCGCTACGAAAAAGTCGTCGAGGCGTGCGGCGGCTTTGGCGCATACGTCGAGAAGGTCGAAGAGCTCGGGCCCGCGCTCGATGCCGCGTTTGCCTCCAACGTTCCCGCATGCGTGAACGTCAGAATCGCCCAAAGCGATTTCCGCAAAGGCGCAATCAGCGTCTGAAGCGCGGCACTAGTGGTGCGAGTGCGGGATGACGTCGCCCAGGACTTCTTTCACGAAGTCGGTCTTGTTCGCCGTGTAGAGCTCGCGTTGGTCGTGAAACTTGGCGGCGAGATCGCGCTTGAGCGCTTCGTAGCGGTTTCGTAGCTCGTCGCTGTTGCGGAGCGCGTCGCGAAAGGCGACGTACTCTTCCCAGAGCGGCCCGCGATGGACGACGAAGTGCGCGTGGTGCGTTCGTGCTCCTTCGACGGTGCGCTTGATGAAGAAGCGGCGACCCTCGAGGCCCTTGTTGAAGTCTTCCGGAAATTCCCACCCGCGCTTCTCGAGAATCGGCACGCACGCGGCGACATCGTCGAGCGATTTGACGCCAATGAGGACGTCGATCACCGGCTTGGCCGCGAGGCCGGGCACGGCGGTGCTACCGATGTGCTCCATCTCGATCACGCGCGCGCCGAGCGCAATGGCGAGCTCCGCCTTGGCGTGCTCGAAGGACTCGGCCCATGAGGGGTCCGCAGAAACGATGATGACGGAGTCGTGCAACCGGTGGATTCTAGTTCGCCGACGTGTCCGACACGAGTTTTTGGCTGAGCGTCCACAGGCGCGCGGCCGTTTCGTCGTCTCGGGCGGCGCTCGTGGGCGTGCCTTCGTGCGAGTCCTTCCAGTAAAGGCCGGTTTTGCCTTCGACGTCGGGAGAACATGCAAGATACACGGATGTCTTCGCGCCCGATTCTTCGCTACCAAGGAACGGTGACGCAAGGTTGCGCATGATCCAACCGAAGACGCCCTTGTTGTTGCGACCGAAGCCGCTCGCGATGACGCCCGGGTGGAGCGAGTTCGCGGTGATGTTCTTGCCCTCGAGCTTTTTCGCGAGCTCGCGCGTAAAGAGGATGTTCGCGAGCTTCGATTGGCCGTACGAACCGAAGCCACCGTACGCGCGCTTCTCGTACATGATGTCGTCGAAGTCGATGTGACCCTGACGGTGCGCTTCCGAAGCGACGTTCACGATGCGTGACGGCGCGCTCTTTTCGAGCAAACCAAGGAGCAAGTCGGTCAGGAGAAAATACCCGAGGTGGTTCGTCGCGAAGGTGCGCTCGAAGCCGTCGGCGGTGACTTCGCGTTCCATGTTGATGGCGCCGGCGTTGTTGATGAGGACGTCGAGGCGATCGTGTTTCTCGATGTACTCGGCGGCTGCGCGACGAATGTCTTTCAGCGAAGACAGATCGACGATGAACAAATCGATGCGCGATTTGGTGCCGAGCGCGCGCATCTCCTCGACGACTTTTTCGCCGAGCTCACGACTTCGCACCATGAGCGAGACGTTCGCGCCGCGGCGTGCGAGCTCGAGCGCCGTTGCGCGACCAATGCCACGGCTCGCACCCGTCACGAGCACTTGCTTGCCTTCGATGTTCCAGGTCATGGAGGCGCACCGTACTCCAACTCAGGCGATCAGTTGCATATGCCGGTCGTGCCGCTGCACGTGCCGCCGCCTTTGCACGATTGGCCTCCGTTGTTGTTCGAGTCGCCGCAGGGGCGACACGTGTTGTTTCGGCAGACGTCCTCGGGATTGGGGCAACTCGACGCGGTCGTGCACGCGCAACCGCTGAATCCGGAGGGCGCTCCGCCGGAGCACGTTTGGTGGAACGACCTGCATGCGGTCGTCGTGGCCGAACCGGAGGTTGCACAATACACGCATATGACCACGGCTGCGTCGCACGTCACGGCGGAGTCAGAGGCGGAGTCGGAGCCGGAATCGGAGCCGGAGTCGGAGCCGGAATCGGAGCCGGAGTCGGAGCCGGAATCGGAGCCGGAGTCGGACGCGGGGTCGAAGACGCCAAAGTTCTGCGTGCAGCCGCACGTCAGTGCGAAAATGATGGCTTGTCCGACGCGATGGTCCACTGCGCAATCATACTTTAGATCGTCCACTCCGCGTGGATGATGCCGACGACGTAGTACCTTTGATTGTCGCGCTCCATCACGATGCGCAGCGAGCGCCAGTCCATGCCTCCGAGCTTTGGATCGCTTGGCGGCGTGTAGAGCTCGATGATCGTCGCGTCGGGGCCGTAGAACGTCGACGCATTGTCGACGGTGTTTTCGCCGAGCGTCTCGGGGCGCGCAGTGGTCTTGGCGATGTCGATGTCGACGACGAAGCGCGCTGCGTACTCCTCGAAAGTGAGATCGATCGGTTCGCCGCTGCCGTCGTACGAGCCCCAATGTCTGACCTGTGGATCGGCGAAGGCGTCGCGCAGCTTGCCCGCTCGGAGGCAGACGTCGCTCGCATCGACATAGCTGTACGGAGAGAAGCGGACGCAAGTTCGCGGGTCGACGTATGACGCGAATTCGGCCGAGTCACGACGCATGAGGGCTTTGATCGCAGTTAACGCGCAATCACGGCTGGTCGCGCATGGCAAAGCCGACGCAGTGACCTCGACGTGCTGCGTCGTCGGGAGCGGTGCAATCGAAACGATCTGCGGCTCGTGAGCGCACGCGACCAGGAGCGAGAACGGGAGCGCCCGCATCATCATCGATCCTCGAACGCTCGCCGTTGCCCGGGGATTCCGCGCGTCGGCTTCGCCATTCTTGGTCGGCCACTGCTATCCGGGCAGCACCGATCCTGGGCAACTTTTCCCCTTCAACTGCGTCGCGCCGAATGCATACCCATCGGCACGGCAACCGGCTGCGAGTGTCAGCTCTGCGACAACCACAACGGGACCTGCCAGATTCAGCGATTCTCTACGTGGTGACCGCGTCCGCGGGAACGCTCGGTTCGGGCGCGGGCTCTTCGGTTTTCTTGTCGCGACGGTGGTCTTTGGCGATGAGAACGTAGACGGACGGGACCACGAAGAGCGTGAAGAGCGTGCCGATTGTCATTCCGCCGACGAGCACGACGCCGATTGAATTTCGCGCGACAGCTCCCGCGCCTGTCACGAGCGTGAGCGGAAAGTGCCCCGCGACCGTGGCGACGCTCGTCATCAAGATTGGACGAAGACGCGTGATGGCGGCTTCGTGCACGGCGTCGATCTTCGACAAGCCTCGCGCTTGCTGCGCGTTTGCGAACTCGACGATCAAGATGCCGTTCTTCGAGACCAAACCCACGAGCGTGACGAGTCCGACTTGCGAGTAGATGTTGAGCGTCGTCGTCCAGCCCTCGGTCAGCTTGAAGTGCATTCCTGGTGGGCCAGAGAATTTCAAGAAGGTAAAAATCATCGCGCCGAACATCGCGAGCGGAACCGAGCCGGCAAGGATCACGAGAGGATCGCGGAACGAATTGAACTGCGCCGCGAGCACGAGAAAAATGAGGAGAACGGCGAGGCCCATCGCGGGAAGGAATTTCCCTCCCTCTTGCCGGAGCTGCCGCGACTCGCCGGTGTAATCCACGCGCGACCCTTCCGGCAGCACCTTCGCCGCGGATGCTTCGAGCACTTTGAGCCCGCCATCGACGCCGCGCGGGGCGACCCCCGAAAGCTTGATGGCGTTGAGTTGATTGAACCGATTGAGTGTGCGCGGCTCGACGCCTTGCTTCATCGTCGCGATGGCGCTGAGTGGCATGAGCTCACCGCGTGGGCCCGTGACGAAAATCTTTTCGAGCTGGTCTGGTGTGAGACGCGCAGCGCGTTCGATCTGCGCGATCACTTTGTAGCTACGGCCGTCGATGTTGAACCGATTGACGAAGTTGCCGCCGACCATCGATGCCAAGTCCGCGCCGACTTGCTGCATGCTGAGGCCCATCGACGACGCTTTGTCGCGGTCGATCATGATGTCGGACTTCGCCTGGTCGATACGCACATCCAGGATGGGCGGAAACGCGAAGAGCCCGCTCTTCATGGCGTCGTCGGCGATGAGCTTTGCGTATCGAAGGAGGTCTTCGTGGCTCGCGGTGCTCGCGATGACGAACTCGACCGGGAAAAACCCGGCGCTCGGAAGCGCCGACGGCAAGAACGCGGGCGCGCGAACGCCGGTGATCTTGGATAGCTTGCCGCCAATTTCTTCTTGGATGGGAAAGATGCTTCGCTGTCGCTCGTCCCAGGGCTTCACGAGAATGCCGCCGAAGCCGCCCGATGCGAGCGTGAGCTGAAAGCTCGAATCGAATTCGGGTGTGCTCTTGAAGTCGTCGAAGACTTCCTTCGTGTACGTCGACACTTGCTCGAGCGTTGCATTCGCCGGGGCGTCGATCGAAGTGAACACCACGCCTTGGTCTTCGTTTGGCGCGAGCTCTTGCGGCGCGAACATGTACATCGGGATGACGAGCAAGCTCAGCACGACCCATACGGTGTAGACCGCGCCGCGCGCCGCAAGCGTGCCCGTGAGGAGACGCCCGTAGCCACGCTTGATGGCCTCGAATCCGCGATCGATCGCGCGCGCGAGGAAATTCGGATTGTGCTCGGCACGTAAAAGCTTCGACGCCATCATCGGCGAAAGCGTCAGCGCAACCACGCCCGAGATGACGACCGCACCGGCGAGCGTGAAGGCAAACTCGCGGAAGAGCGCGCCGGTCAACCCGCCTTGAAAGCCGATCGGCGTGTAGACCGCGGCGAGCGTGATCGTCATTGCGATGATAGGACCGACGAGCTCGCGTGCGCCGGCGAATGCCGCCTGCATGGGCGTCTTGCCCTCGCGTATGTTTCGCTCGACGTTCTCGACGACGACAATCGCATCATCGACGACGAGCCCCACCGCCAAAACGATCGCGAGGAGCGTGAGCAAGTTCAGCGTGAAGCCGAACACTTGCATCAAGAAGACCGCACCGATGAGGGACACTGGAATGGCGACGAGCGGCACGACGACGGTTCGAAGCGATCCCAAGAAGAGAAAAATCACGATGATGACGATGAGCACCGTCTCGGCGAGCGTGTGCTCGACGTCGTGAATGGCGCTGTCGATGTACTTGGTGGAGTCGAACGCGACGTTCGCTTGGAGGCCCGTCGGCAGCTCGGACTTGATGACGTCCATTTCGGTACGCACGCGCGCGATGACGTCGAGTGAGTTGGCGTTGGGCAACACCCAAACGCCCATGAACGTGGCCTTCTCCCCCGAGAAGCGCACGTTCGCCTCGTAGTTGTCGGCGCCGAGCTCTACGTCGGCAACGTCGGCGAGGCGCACAAGAGCCCCATTTTGCTGCCGGATCACGAGCTTTTTGAATTCATCGACCGACTGCAAGTCCGTGGAGGCCGTGATGTTGACCTGAACGAGCGCGCCCTTTGTTTGGCCAACGGCGGACAAATAGTTGTTGTTGCCGAGCGCCGCGCGCACTTGCGACGGGCTCACGTTGAGTGCCGCCATGCGATCGGGTTTGAGCCACGCGCGAATCGCAAACGTGCGACCGCCGAGGATCTCCGCGCGTTGCACGCCGTCGATCGCCGAGAGGCGCGGCTGCACGACGCGAATCAAGTAGTCGGTGACTTGGTTCTCCGCGAGGATGGTCGAACCGAACGTGAGGTACATCGCCGCGATTTGCGCGTCCGATGGCGCGATGTTGATCGCGGGCACCTCTGCTTCGGGTGGTAAATCTGCGCGGACTTGATTCACTCGCGCGCTGATGTCTGCGAGCGCGCTCGCCGCGTTGAAGTTGAGCTTCAAGCGCACGCTGATCGTCGACAAACCTTGGACGCTTTGCGACTCGATGTAGTCGATGCCGTCGGCCGCGGCGATCGCTCGCTCGAGTGGCGTCGTGATGAAGCCGCGCACGAGGTCGGCGTCGGCGCCGACGTAGGCGGTGCGCACAGTGACCGATGCGCTCTCGAGCTTCGGGTACTGCCGCACGTTCAGCGTTCGCACGGCTTGGAGGCCCGCGATGATGATGATCAAGTTGACGACGATCGCCAGGACGGGTCGCCGAATGAAGATCTCGGTCAGCTTCATTTAGTGATTGTCGGGGTGAGGAGAGAGCGACACGCCCGGCTTCACCGTGTTGTCGATGTTGATGGAAGCCCCATTTTTCAGCTTGAATGCGCCGGCGGTCACCACTTCTTGTCCGGCCTGCACGCCGTCCAAAATCGAAACGTAATCGCCACGCGCTTCGCCGATGCGCACGAACTGTTGGCGAGCCGTCTTCTGCGGCGGCGCTTTGGCTTCGACGATGAACACCGAATCGCCGTACGACGCATGCACGAGGGCCGTTTGCGGCACCACGACTTCCGCGGCGTGCCCAGGTAAGACGACCGTGACAGTCACGAACATTCCCGGGCGAAGCGCTTCGTTCGCGTTGGGTAGCTTCGCACGGAGCTTCATCTGTCGTGTGGTGGAGTCGACGGTTGGATCGATCGCGCTGATTGCGCCATCCATCGGTGCCATCGACGCGGCGCCCGCATCTGCGGTGTCCTTCGTCTCGAGGGAAATGCGCACGGGCATCCCGACGCTAATGTTGGCGAGCCGCTGTTGCGGAAGTGAGAAGTCGACATACACGGCGTCGACGCCTTCGAGCACGGTGACAGCCGTTCCTGGGTTCAAGTATTGCCCGAGGTTGACGCTCCGAATGCCGAGACGACCCGCGAATGGCGCGCGCACGATCTTGCGAGCGATCTGCGCGTTGATTTGATCGATGTCGGTCGTGCCGGCTTTGAGCTGGGCTTCATCGTTGTCGAGCGTGGCTTGCGCGATGGAGCGGCTCGCGACGAGCGTGCGTGATCGCGCGACGTTGAGTTGCGCGAGCGCCAACCGCGCTTGCGCAGACGCGATTTGGGCGCGCTCGACGCTCGTATCGAGCTCGACGAGCACTTGGCCCTCCTTGACGATCTGCCCCGATTCGAACCCAATGCGCTTCACGACGCCGGCCGCATCGTTCGAAACTGCGACACCTTTGACCGATGCAACGCTCCCGACGGCGGTCACGGTGCCTTCCCACTCCTGATTTTGCGCGGTGTCGGTGCTGACTGCTTCGGGCGGCGGGCCGCTCTTTTGCGCTGCTTTACCGTACGAAATCAGGCTCGAAATCTGCTTGAACTTGATCGCGAACAAAATGCCGATGACGGCAAGCAGCGCGGCAATGGCCCAGAGGTAGCGCACGAGGGCGGTACAATGCTCACGAGCCGCCCTCGATGCAAGTGGGTTAGGACAGCCAAACGATCGTCACGCCGTCTCCGCCCTCACTGGCGTCACCGGGGCGGAGATGGTCAGCGTAGCCGCTCGCTTCGACTTCGCGGCGAACGGCGTCGCGGAGAGCGCCCGTGCCGTGCCCATGAACGAGAAATGCGATGCGCCGGCCGAGGCGCATCGAGCGATCGAGAAAGCGCGTTGCCGACGAGATGGCTTCTTCGACGCGGAGGCCGCGCAAGTCGCATGTGTTGTCCGTGGTTTGAATGGCAGGCTCTGGCGGGCCGCGATGCTCATGACGCGGCGTGGGCGGGCGCGCGGCCTTGCCGGACGAAGCGCCAGGAGCGCGGAGCTCCGCGATGGTCGCGACGACTTTCAGCGGGCCTGCGGCGACGCGCACGTGGTCTTCGTCGATCATTTCGATGATCTCGCCGTCGATGCGGAGGCGCGCGATGTGCACGCGCGCCCCAGGGCGTAAATCGGTCACCGCGGCGCGCATCGGCCCGGCAGGAACGATGAGTGACTCGAGCTCGCCACCGATGGCGATGCCAGACGATGCGCGGTCGAGTGACCGTTGCGCGTCGCGGAGCTGGCCTTCATCCGGCTTGCGCGCGCGGAGCTTGGCTTGCGCGCTTCGAAGCTCTTCCTTCGCGCGCATGATCGACTGCGCCAATCGTGTGGCTTCTTCGGAGAGCTCGCGGCGTTCGCGGTCTCGTGCGCGCCGGAGCTCGTCTTCGAGATTGCTCGTGAGCGTTTGCGCGCGTTCGCGCTCGCGGTCTGCGGCTTCGCGTGCGAGCTCGGCGGCGACGCGTTGCTCGTGCGCGCGCCGCAGCTCTTCATCGAGCGTGCGAATTTCGGGCGCGAGAAATCGTTCGGCTCGCGAGATGACGTCGTCCGAAATTCCGTGGCGACGCGCGACCGCGAGTGCGCTCGATGCGCCAGCCGCGCCCATCGTGACTTTGAAAGTGGGCGACATCGTCGCGAGGTCGAAGCCGACGCATGCGTTCTCGAAGCGCGGGTCGGCGAGCGCGAGCGCCTTCAACCCTTCGTAGTGCGTCGTAGCGACGACGGCTGCACCTTGCGTTACCAGCGCATCGAGCACGCCCGCTGCGAGCGCTTCGCCTTCACGCGGGTCCGTTCCGCCGGCGAGCTCGTCGAGGAGGACGAGCGACCCCTCGTGTGCACGCGACAATATCGTCGCCACGTTTTGAACGTGTGCGCTGAACGTCGACAAACTTTTTTGCAGACTTTGATCGTCTCCGACGTCGCTGAGGACGATTTGGAAAATCCCGACTTCGCTTCCGTCGGCGCACGGCACGGGCAGCCCAGCGCGAACGAGGAGCGCAGCGAGCCCGAGGGCTTTGAGCGCCACAGTCTTGCCGCCCGCGTTGGGCCCGCTCATGACGACGGCGCGTGCGCGGTCTGCGATCAGATCGCTCGCCACGATCTTCGGCGTGGTCAGCGCGAGCAGGAGATGGCGCGCACGAATCAAGGACAATCGCGGCTGATCCACGATCGTTGCAAAATGCATGTTTTGCTCTTCCGCAAGAATCGCGATCGCCGCACACACATCGAGACGCGACATCGCTTCGGCCGCACCGAGCACGCTCGGAAGCTGCGCGCACAGCTGCGCCGAGAGGCGCGCATAGATCGCTTCCTCTTCGCGTGTGACTTCGCCTTCGAGCACCTTGAGCCTGTTGCCCATCGGCACGACCGCGCGCGGCTCGACGAACAACGTGCCGCCGCTCCCGCTCGTGCCGTGCACGATGCCCGGGAAGCGCAGGTGGGCATCGGCACGCACGGGAATAACGAATCGCCCTTCGCGCTCGGTGACGAATTGGTCTTGAAGCAGCTCGGCGTAGCGGTGCATCAAGTCGTTGATGCGCGCGAGCATGCGTGTGCGCGCAACGCGTTGCTCTTGACGAAGCTCCTTGAGACGAGGGCTTGCGTGGTCGGCGAGCGTGCCGGATGCGTCGAAGCTGTCGTGGACTTCGTGCGCTACGTCGTCGAGCGTTGGGTCGGTGGCGCATGCGGCGTGAAGCGCTGGCGCGCGATCGCGATGTGCAGTGAGAAACTTCCGCGCCGAGCGTGCCCACATGAGGAGCTGCGCCATCGAACGAAGCTCGGCGGGCGCGAGCACCGCGCCCATGCGCAAACGATCGAGCGCGAAGTCGATGGGCGGAAGTGTCGAGCGTGGAATCGACGCGCGCGACTCGCGCAAACCCAATGCGTCTCGGGCCTCGGCGGTCGCTTCGTGGACACGCGCTCGCGTTCGGCAAAACGGCAGCGACTCGGCCGACGCTTTTCCGCCGGCGCTCTCACACCGCGCGGCAATGGCGCCGAGCACACGATCCCACTCGAGGTCCGCTCTCGTTTTCGGCGGACACGGGTCGGACAATTCGTCCAATGTGGTTTCGGGACTCATGGCGCACCCGCATCATACGATCGACCTGCCGCCACCCTGACGCACCAAATCGGAACGCACCGATCCAATGCGGAGCGCCCACTCCGAGCGATGCGGGCGTTTTTCGCGATCGGAGCCCTCAGCACGGTCATTGCATTACGTACGTTCGATGTTCGCTCCTCGCAACGCATCGACATGTTTGCCCTGGGAGATGCCACTCATCGCTGCCGCACCCGAGCTCGAGGCTGCCTACGCCGCCGCATCTGCAGCCGAACGGGCGCGGATCGACACAAGCCCGGCCATCTACCGCCTCTATTGGATGGCCCGCGGCAAGTTCGGGAGCATCGATGTCTACGACGATCCTGCGTTTGTCGTGATGGGTCGTCACGAGCTCTGCGATGTCGTGCTCGATGGCGATCCGACGATCGCGCTTCGCCACTTGCTCGTGCGCGCAGCGCGGCTCGACGACGGAGCCCCGCGCTTGAGCGTGCTCGATCTCCACACGACAATTGGCTTCGAGCTCGACAACGGACGGCGTGAAAGCTCGATGGTCGCGACGGGTGTTGTTGCGTTTCGCGTGGGCGCTTACGCGATCGTTGCTATCCCGCGCGGTGAGCGCGTCCCCGAAGAGCTTCGCCCACGCCACCCGTATCGTGAGCCGGCACCGTCGCGCGTCACGAGCCTGCCGCGCGCACGCGAGCTCTGCGACTCGATCGCCAGCATCGGCCCGACCTATCTCTTGAACGTACAAAGCGCACGAGGCGGCATGAGCGTGCCGATCTCGACGCTCGATCTCGAAACAGGCGTGCTCGTCGGTCGCGCGCCAAAGTGCAACGATCGCCTCCGCAACATCTTGAACGAAGGCATCTCGCGCGCTCACATCCTGCTGCGCCGCGGCATCGCGTACGATCTGTCGTCGACACAAGGCACCTACTTCGAGAACCGCCGCGTGCGCTCAGCCACACTCGACGAGCGCGGCACGACCCTTCGCATCGGCACGATGAGCCCTGTGCTGTTTCATTTCCACCGCGCATGACTTCGCACGAGGTTGCGTCGCGCCCGAGACTCCCAAAGTGTGCGAGCGCGTGGCGTCGCGAATAGGAGGGGTCGCGCGAGCAGGGCTTCGAGAATTCGCGCACGACCGGCCGAAAACACCGTGTCGTCGACGAATGCGTACTCGGCGCGCACGGCAATTTCGTACGCATCGAACGTTGCCGCATCGGCGCCCAGAATCGACAAATCCGAATCGACCACGATTCCCGCGTCTTCCGAAGTCGCCAGCGCATCGTGCTTGGTCGCGCGGACGAGCTCGCGAGCATGCGCGAGCCATCGTTCGTCGAGGTTTGCGTAGCGGCCCTCTTCCACGAGAAGCTCGGCACTGCGCGCCTCGTTGTCATGCGCGAGCGGATCGTAGATGGCGTCGTGAAACAGCAATGCGAGATCCGTCGCCGGTGAAGCTTCGGCGATGAGGTCACGCGCCGCGAAGCACGCGAGCACGTGGTTCCAGACGTGATAGCGGCGATGCGCTTCGCCGTACCGAGCTTCGAGCCTGGTGAGGAGCCCTACGGGGCAGTCGAACGAGAGCTGCATGACTGGAGCGTGCAGCTTATAAATTGGCTATACAACCAATCTATGGGAAGAAGGAGCCTTCGCGTGGTTCGCCGCGCCGAGCTTGCTCGCGCGTTCGTGCGCGTCCTCGGCATTCACGGCCGCGGCGGCGCGACCATTGCAAGCGTGGCAGCCGAAGCTGGTGTCGCGCCCGGCCTCGTTCACCACCATTTCGCGAGCAAAGAGGAGCTCTACGAAGCCGCCATCGACGAGCTCGTCTCGAGCTTTCGGCTGCGCGAGAAATCGCGCGGCTCGACGCTCGAAGCATGGGCAGACGCGGCGCTCACGCTCGATGATCGAAGCGACGTCACGGCGGCACGAGCTTGGGTCGGTCTATTCGCGGAGGCGCTCACGAATCCCCACGTCTTCGCCAAAGTGCGGCGGATGCTCGACGCGGAAATCGCCCACGTCGAACGTCGTGCGGCCGACTCGCTCTCTACATCGGACGCGAGCGCGGCCGTCGCGTTCGTCGTCGGCTCGCTCGTGCTCGGCGCGTTCGCGCCGCGGAAGACCGCCGGCTTCGCCGCCCCCGCGCTTCGCCGTTTGCTCGCGGCGCTCCGTTAGTCCGGCTTGTTTTCGCCGCCGCCGCCGGCGCCACCAGGTGGAAGCGGGTTTTGCTCGCGTTCGAGGTAACGGAAGATGGTGCGCGGGTCCACGCCGAGATCGCGCGCCGTCTGGGTGCGGTTGCCGTTGTTGCGTTCGAGCACTTCGAGCACGTACTTCCGCTGGAACTCCTCTTTCGCTTTTTCGAGCGGCAAAATGGGCGATTCCGCGCCCGCGCCGAGGTCCAGATCTTCTGGCGTGAGCAGCGAGCGCTCACACAAGACGAGCGCCTTCTTCAGGCGGTTCTCGAGCTGACGAATGTTGCCCGGCCAGTTGAACTTCTTGATCGCCGCGAGTGCTTGCGGCGTGAAGTCCTGCACGTGCGAGTTCATCTCCTCGGCATGCTTCGAGAGGAGCGCCTTCGCGATGATGAGGACGTCGTCTCCGCGATCGCGCAGCGGCGGCAAGTAGAGATTCACGACGTTGAGTCGGTAATAAAGATCTTCGCGGAAACGACCCTCGCGGATCTCGTCTTCGAGGACGCGGTTCGTCGCGGCGACGATGCGGATGTCGACGCGCTCGGGTTTCGAATCGCCGACGCGATAGACCGTGCGCTCTTGAAGCGCGCGAAGGAGCTTCACTTGGAGATTGAGTGGGAGCTCGCCAATCTCGTCGAGGAAGAGCGTGCCCTTGTCGGCGACTTGGAATTTGCCCGGCCGCGATGCGACCGCGCCGGTGAACGCGCCCTTCACGTGTCCGAAGAGCTCGCTCTCGATCAGGTTCTCCGGGATCGCGCCGCAGTTCACGACGACGAATGGCTGGTTCACGCGCGCCGACCGGCGATGAATCTCGTGCGCGATGAGCTCTTTGCCTGTGCCGGTATCGCCGGTGATGAGCACGCTGATGTTGTCGGCGGAGGCGACTTTTTGCAGCTTCCGGAAGACTTCCTGCATCGAAGCGCAGACGCCGATGATCTCGCCGAATTTCTTGTCCTTGAGCTCGGCGGCGAGTTTTTCTTTGTCGGCACGCAGCGTCGAAAGCAAAAACGCGTTTTGCAAAATCAGGCTCGCCTGCCCGGCGAACACGGTGAGCACGTCGAGCTGCGACCGCAGGAACAACCCCTTCACACGATCGTTGCCGACATAGAGCACGCCCGTCACGTGACCCGACGCGACGAGCGGCGCGCACATGACGCTCGACAGCTGTAGCGCGAGCACGCTCTCGCTCGACGAGAACTCCGTGTCGGTGAGTGCGTCGCTCACGATCACAGGCCGCCCCGTTTGGAGAACGCGTTGGACGATGCTGTCCGAAATGGCGGTCTCGCTCACGTTGTCTCGGTGGACGTTGCGCGCCGCGCGAATGCGGAGCTTCGAGCCCGCAGAAGTGGGCTCTTCGGTGGGTGGCGGAGACGGCGAGCCGGCGTCGTCGAGGAGGAGAATCAAACCCTTCTCGGCGCCCGTGACGTCGATGATGGTGTCGAGCATCGACTCGAGGACCTCGTCGACGCTTTTGAGCGTCATCAACTTTTCGCTGAACTCGTAGAGCTTGCGTAGCCCCGCGATCGACTGGCCCGCGGACCAAAGCTGGGTGTCGCTAAGCGCCGGCGTCGCGGGTGTCTGCGAAGTGTCCGTGGGTCGTGGGGCGTTCCGTGGCTCGTCGAACATGCTGAAAGCGAGCTCGGCATCGCCGAGGGTGAGACGGTCGCCGTGGACGAGTCGGGCGCGTCGCTTTTTTTTGCCGTTGATGAGAATTTCGCCCTGTTTGTCGACCTCTTCGAGGTTGAAATCACGCCCATCAAAGAGGATTTGCGCATGGGTCGCCGAGACGCGCTCGCCTTTGACGGCGACGTCGTTGCCCATCGCCGTGCCTATCGTGCTGACGGGCTTGTAAAGCGCGAACGCGTGCGGCGAGCCTTGGGGTGGAAACCACTTGAGAATGGGCATCGGGCGAGCCGTTGGAGCTTACCAGGGAACCGTAAGGCACGAGGGGGTCGCGCGTTTTCTCCCTGCGGCCCCGGTTGGGCAGCACTTACATAGAACAATTGACCTGCAAAAAGTCGCCGACTAGAAGGGCGCATTCCTAGGAGGATCACATGAAGAAACTCACCATTCTCGCAGTTCTCGCGATCGCGGGCACCGTTGCCGGCCTCATCGCTTGCGGCGACAGCACCAAGCCGGCTGACAACCCCAGCTCGACGACGTCGACGACCACCTCGAGTGGCGCGCCGGCGGACAGCGCGGCTCCCGCAGCCTCGAAGTGAACTAAACCGGACGGGACGTCTCTCGCGAGCTCGCGGGGGCGTCCCGTTTCGTATTTTGTAATGAGACTCGCACTCGCCGCATCGCTTCTTGGGCTCGTGCTCGCTTCGTGGGTCGTGACGGCGTGCGGAGGCGACAAGCCTCCGATGGTGCCGGACCCCGACACCACGAACGCGGCCGCAGCCGACGCGTCAGCCGACTAAGTCAGCTCCACGAACGGGACCCCGTCGCTCCCGTGCCCAGGTAGCGTGAGGTGCCCGATATGGTCCATCGGATCGTCGCGATAGAGATCGTGCATGCCATGGTCGCCTAGACATCGCCGCAGCCGTGACAAGAACGCTCCGAACACGAACCGCTCCCCCGTCGGATCGCGCTCCACGTCGAAGCTCGACATGATGGCGTCGACCGAAACCGGCACGACGCCGCTGTAAAGCCATCGCTCGTAAGCTCTATTGAACAGGGCGCGCCCAAGCGCGGTCAACCGAATCACGCGCGTCCGTCGATCGACGCCACACACGCGGCGTGTCACCCACCCGAGCTTCTCGATCGCGGTGACCATCTCGCAAATCGTCGCGCGCGCCACCCCAAATGCGTGCCGCATCCGACTTTGCGTCACCATCTTTTCCTGCTCCGCCAACCAAAACAACAAATCAAACCGCGCCGGCGTCAACCCGAACCCCTTCAACAGCGGCCGACAAAACCGAAGCGCCCCATGATGCGCCCGCTTCAACCCCCAAAAAACAGCATCCACGTTCCACCTCCACACCCACCCCTTGCCATCCCCGTGCCACTCGAATCTGCGCCCGAAATGCGCCAGATCGTTCGGATCCGAACGATCCCGTCCGGAAAAGGGGGTGGCCCAGGCCGACAAGGGACGGCGGGGGCCGACGTGGGGTCTAGAACTGGCCGAATGCGCCGAACATCGCGCCGCCGGAAGGGAGCGGGGCGAACGAAAGCGTGAACGGAGGGGTCCACGGTTTTTTCGCGGTCGGCCCAGCGGGCGTCGTGTTCGGTGTGCCCGGAGGCGCGAGCTGGTTCGGCTGGCCGGGCGTCGTGACGTCGACGGGATGATCGACGGGCGTCGCGACGGGCTCCGGATCTTTGAGATCGCGCGTGAGAATTCCCGCGATGACGATGCCGCCGAGAATGCCGAGGCTGTTGGCGACCATGCCGTGGTTCGCGAGCGTGTTGCCGTTGACGTCTTTGGCGCCGCTCGCGACGTAGATCAAATAAATCGGCGACGTTGCAACGAGCCCGATGCCGCCACCCATCCACATGTACTTGAGGGCCTGCCACGACGGGTCGTAACCAACGGCGGCGAGGATGCCCGTCGTTGCGAGGCCGATGTTGGTGCCGACGAGATTGCCGACGAGCATGCCTTGCGCAATCGAGGAGCTGTCGGAGTTTGCGCCGCCGCCGCCCATGAGCGCGCCCATCACGGCGCCCCACCCGGCGCCGCTCGCGACGAACGAGATCTTGCGGGGATCGGGACGCACCGCTTCGCCGAACGCGAAGCCGCCGATACCGCCAACGGTCGCGCCGAGCCAGACAGACGTCATGATGCCGTCCGAGCCCCAGCGTGCGCCTGTGGTTTCGCCGGCGATCGAGTAGTTGGCGCCGGCGATGCCAAGACCTTCAAGCGCACCGATGATGATGCCGGTGCCGATCGATGAGGGCACGCCCTTGTGCATGCCGCCCGGATAAAAGTTGTCCCAGAGAAATGCTCCGAGCGGCAAGAGTGTGCCGAGGAGCAGCGGCGCCACGAGCGCGCCTGCAGGATCACACTGGTTGATGGTGTTCCCCTTCGAATCGAGGATGGGCGTACCCGCGGCATCTTTTTGTTTGTTGTTCGGCGAGCATGGGCCGAGCGTGTCGATCCACGCACCCATCGTGATGCCGTACGCCGCGGTCGTTGCGTAGAGGTACGCAACCTCGCCGTCGTCACGGCGCTGCTTCGCCTTGCCGGGGACCACGGTCACCGGAGGAAGTGGCGGAGGCGGAGCCGTCGTCGTTGGCGGCGGGGGCGGAGGCGGAGTCACCGTCGTGGTCGGAGGCGGAGGCGGAGGCGGAGCCGTGTCGGTCGTCGTCGCGCTTGCCGTTGCAGTCGGCGGCGGGAGCGGAAGGGGAGGCACCGTCGCTGTTGCGGTCGCCGTCACGGTCGCCGTAGCCGTTGGAAGTGCCGTCGCGGTCGCCGTAGCCGTGGGTGTCACGGTTGGAGGCGGAGGTGGCGGCGGAGGCGTCGCGCTACCCGTCACCGTCGGCGGCGGGAGCGGTTGCACGCCCTGCGCGTACGCAACGAAGGGTGCGAAGACAGAAAAAACGAAAAGCCCAAGCCCCGTCGCTCGCCTCATCGCGACCGAGCCTACACGAAGGCGTGTTCTCTTAGACGAGGAATTGAATTCGCGGAGCGATCACTTCGTCGATCGTCTCGCGGAGAAGCACACGTGCATCGACTCCGCTGCAGAGCCCGAAAGCCTCGCCGCCGGTTGGCGCGCCGCGCGCGGGAATGTGCGCGAGCTCGTGCGCTTCGAGGTGAGCGAACGCAATCGGAAGGTATGCGCGAATCGCTTCGCGTTCGGTCGTCGTGAGTGAAGGCGCGAGACGCTCGAGGAGTCGCCATCCGAAACGCGCGTGACCGATCTCGTCGGCCCAGATTCGCGTGAGCAGCGCGCGAAGACTTCCTTCGGGCATTTCCAAACGCTCGGCGCCGATGAGCGCGACCGCGACTGTCTCGCTCATGCAGCAAATGCTGATCACGTTTCGAAGAAGCGCGGCGCGCGGGGGCGCATCTCGGTGCTCGGGAAATTCCGGCGCATCGAAGAGCTCGCCCTTCGCTTCACCGCCGAGCGCTTCGACGACTGCGCCGCAGAGCACGCCGTGACGTCGCTCTTCGTCTGCGAACTGACGCGCTTCGTCGGCGTCTTCCGCGAAGCCGCATCGTTCGAGCTGCTTCGAGAGCGCCGCAAAAACGCGCGACGATGCGTACTCGTTGATCATGCGCGCGTGCCACGTGCCAATGGCCGCGTCACGAAGCGCATCGGGCACTTCGAGCGAAGGCGCGAGCTCGCGCGACATCTCGCGAAGATCGAGCGCCTCCATCACGCCGCCTCGAGCGCGGGCAACGCGAGCCACTCGTAGGGCATGGGCACAGGCATCGGCGGCCCCCACGGCGTGCACGCCGGACCGTTCGGGTATCCGAGGGCGTTGCAGCACGTCTGAAGCGTCGGCGATGCGGCCGAGTAGTCGCTCGTGTTCGAGTCGACGTCGGCGATGATGACCTTGCAACAGTTGTCGACCGCGGGATCGCCGGTCACCTCGCCTGCGTCGATCGCCATGAAGCCGGAGTCGCCGGTGAGCTGCTCGACGACGCCAAGGCAGCACTGAAAGACTTCTGGCGTGATCGAGCTCGCGTCGATGTCGGTCGGGCCGGTGCATGCGAGAGCGCCGTCGCCCATCGTCGATGAATCGGTGGGGCTCGATGAATCGAGCGGAGTGCTTGCGTCGGGCTTCGTGCCGGTGTCGTTACCGATTTTCGCATCCGACGATGCGTCCTCGCCACCCGACACCGTGCCGCCGCACGCGACGACGAAAGAACCAAACGCGACCTTCGCTGCATGACGCAGCGCCATTTTTCGAATCGACGGATTCATGACCTGCCCTCCGCTGTTCCAGCGTCGGTTGTTCTCGTCGTTCGTTCGAAACTTCGTTTCGATCTCGGATTCATAAGTCACCTCCAGAAGTTCCCCTACTCGTCAGCGTGCACGCGGAAGCATGTCCGAACAATGTGAATGATTCACATACGATCATGTTGCGTCGCCATACAATCACTGGAGCGGCGTCTCGACGAGGTGTTTTGCGAGTGATTCGAAGAGGCTACGGCGTGGGTCGTCGCCGCGAAAGACCAACCGGAAGTAATCCGAGAGCAGCGTGACCGCCGGCATGATGCGAACGAGGCGCTTCTTCGCGAGATCGTTTTTGATCAAATACTCCGGCAAGACACCCACGCCCGCGCCTTCGAGGGTGCGCTCGAGAATGGCGCCGATCGCACCAAGACGCGCGATGTGACCGAACTCGTAGGGTTTGCCCTTTTGAGCGTCACGAAAATACGAGAAGAGCGGGAGCTCGCTCGACGAATCGAGCAGCGTGTGACTCTTCGCGTGCTCGGGCTTCGTGAACGGCACGCGTTTGAGAAGCGCCGCCGAGCCAACGAACGCGTAGCTCTCGCGATGGAGCGGAATCGCATCGAGCTTGGTGTCGGAGAAGCGCGCCGAGGTAATGGCGCAATCGACCTCCGCGGTGCGCACGCGAATCAGCAAATCGGAGCCCGAGCCGAAATAGAGATGCAGCTCCATGTGCGGCATCTTCTCGGCGAGCGGCGCGAGCTGCGGCAAGACCCACGAGAGACCGAGCTCGTGGCGCGTGCCGAGAATGATCTCGGTCGTGGGCGCGCCCGTCTCGCCGCGTGCGGCGCGGACGCAATCTTCGGCCGTCTCGAGGCAGCGACGCGCATACGGAACGAGCGCGAGCCCACGTTCGGTGAGCGTCACGACGCGCGTCGTGCGTTGAAAGAGCGGTGAGCCGAGCTGCTCTTCGAGCTGGCGAATGCGCGCGCCGAACGCCGCGGGCGTGAGCGCCACTTTGCGCGCAGCTTTCCGAAAGTTGAGAAGTCGCGCTGCTTCGACGAAGCACCGCAAGGACTCGATCGACGGCAGAATCATGTCGCCAAAATCACGTGACGGAGCGAATCACATTCATGTCGAACTCGGGCCCGAGCTCGCGCGTCATCAAGTCGACCACCGCGCGCTCGGCGGGTTTGTCCTCGTAGAGCACTTTGTAGATCTCGGCAGTGATGGGCATGTCGACGTGGAGCTTTTGGCTGAGGTCGTACGCGCTCTTGGTCGTCTTGACGCCTTCGGCGACGTGACCGAGCGACGCGAGAACGTCGGCGAGTTTTTTCCCTTTGCCGAGCTCGAGACCCACAGTGCGATTGCGCGAGAGCTCGCCCGTGCATGTGAGAACGAGATCGCCTAGGCCTGCGAGGCCCGCGAGCGTGAGCGGCGAGCCGCCGCGCGCAACCGAGAGGCGCGCGACTTCCGCGAGGCCGCGTGTGATGAGCGCAGCGCGTGTGTTGGAGCCGAAGCCGAGCCCGTCGCATGCGCCTGCGGCAATCGCGATGACGTTCTTCAGCGCGCCGCCGCATTCGACGCCGATGACGTCTTCACTCGCGTACGTGCGCAAGTACGGCGTGTGGAACCGATGCATGACGAGCTCGCACGCGGCCGGGCTCTTCGATGCGATGACGACGGCGGTCGGCAAATGATTGGCGAGCTCCTTCGCGAAGCTCGGCCCGCTCAAGAACGTGAGCTGATCGCGCGCGTGCGGAGGCAGCTCGTCTCGGAGCACCTCGTCCATGAACTCGAGGGTGTCGTTTTCGATGCCCTTGGTTGCCGACACCACGGGCGCATCTTTCGGCATGAATGGCGCCGCGAGCTGGGCCACTTCGCGTGTCGCGTGGCTTGGGGCGACGAAAACGACCATCGTTGCGCCGTGGAGGGCGTCTTTGAGGTCGGTGGTGGCTCGCAATGAATCCGGTAACTTCTGGCCCGGTAGGTAACGCTGGTTCTCGTGGTGTGCGTTGACTTGCGTTACCACGTCGGCGTTTCGGGCCCAGACGACCGTCTCGTCGCCTTTCTCCGCAAGCACCTTTGCCAGCGCCGTTCCCCATGCGCCAGCACCGAGAACCGCGACTTTTCCGCCGGGCATGTCCGTCAGACTACCATGGCCCGTCCCATGCAACGCACCTCCTCCTTGCGCTCTCACACTCTCTGGCGGCGACGCCTGCTTGCTTGTCTCGCGCTCGCCGCATCGAGCTCGGGGTGCACCTCGTGCGCGCAATCGTACATCGGGCTCATGCCGGGGACGATCAACGATCCCGCCAATCGCACACTCCGGCGCGAGATTTTGCAGTACGGCATCGGCCAGTTTTGCACCGAGCTGATGAAGCACTCGGCGCCGCTGAAGCTCGCCGACGATCAGCCCGCCATCGGCCGGTTTTTTCCGACGACGTGCGAAACCAAGCAGGCAACGAACGGCGACCTCGTGGTGTCGCTCACCGGCGACGGCTACGGCTGGACGAACATTTCGAAGAAGGTCACCTTCGATATGAGCGGCAGCATCGAGTACGACCAAGATTTCCAGCTCGATGGAAGCACGATGTACGCGTACTTCCGCACGAAGCAGATCGTCAAAAACGATTTCAAGTCGCGCGTGATCGAAAACTCGATTGCGAGCTTCGTGAATCAATTGACCCCCATCGGTGACAACTTCGGCAAGCAGCTCCTCACGGGCGAGCTTCAAAAAGGGTTCACGGTCATTCGCGCGAAGGACGGCAACGCCGACTTCGGAATGGGCGTCGTCGACGTCGGCAAGCACCCGCTGAAGCCCTATGACGTCCACGGCTCTAGCCGCATCACGTACGAAAATACGCGAAGCGAAATTCACCAAAACCAACGCGACTACATCGGCCCAATCTCGATCGAAGACTCGGGCCGCGCGATTTGGGTCACGACGACGCTCGACGGCGTCGACGCAGCCGACCTCATCGTGCTCGGCAAACAAGACGGCGAAGCCTCACTCGCCGCGTACATCGCGAATGGCGCGTCGGCCGCGCTCACGGGCAACCCGGTCTTCTCGGACGTCGTCCAAAACGGCGTCCAGTACATGAAGCCCATCAAGCTCCCGAAGGGCATCTACTACCTCATCTTCGACAACACCCCCACGGCGGGCCGCGTCGCTCCACCCGTCACGATGCTCGACGACCGCGCCGCAACCTTCACGTACATCGTCCAAATCGGCGACTCCCCCTAGCGGCGCGACTAACGCGCCCTCGTCCGATCGAGGCTCAAGTCGGTGGCTTGCTGGCCACGAAAAGGTCCAGACCGGCGCCAGCGTTACGGTCGCTGTCGAAGTAGAGGCGACACCCGTCGTCCGAGATCCAAGTGGGGAGCTCGGTGCCTGCCGTGTTGAGCTCGCTCACATTGACGGGGGTAACGAATGCGCTGCTCGTGCTCGTGCGCGTCGCCTTCCAGATGTCGTTGCCGCCCTTCGCGCCGCCGTCCGTGCGCACCGATGCGAAGTAGATCGTCAGTTGGTCGAGCATCACCGTCGGAAACCCCTCGCCCGCGCTCGTGTTGATCGCGGCGAAGTTCGTTGGCGGGTCGACGGCGAACGGGGACGCCGTGCTCGCGCGAGAGGCTCGAAAGAGGCTCGGGTTTGGGCCGTTGCGCGTGGACGCGAAATAAAGCGCGAGCTCATCGGGGAGGATGTAGCCGTGATAATCGTCAGCCGTCGTGTTGATGGAGAGATCGGTGACGCTTCCGAAGTTGCCGGCCGCGGTCGCGCGCGTTGCGACAGCGAGGTCGAAGCCGCCCGCCACGAGCGCAGGGTCGGTCGCCGTAAAATAGAGGCTCTTGTGATCACCCGACGGCGATGGATCGGTCTCGCAAAACGCCTTATTCACGGCGACGAGAGGTTGGCCGTTGGTTGCCGCGCCGAACGGCGCGCTCGTGCTCGCGCGGGAGGCTACGAAAATGTTCGCGCACGTTCCGACGAGACCGGGCACACCCGCGTCGCCGTTGGGCTGGCGATGGAAGTAGACGTTCAGCTCGTCGTGCGTCAAACGAGCATGCGCGTCGTTGGCAAGTGTGTTGAGCTCCGAGATGCCAACGGGTGCGTTGAATGGTTTGGACAGGTTGCATGGCGCTGCGTCCACATCGGCTTCCGTGCCTGCGTCGAGCTTGGCGTCCGCTTCCTCCTGAGCGTCCACGACGACCGTTGCGTCGGCGTCTGCACCGCCGTCGACCGGATTCGACGAGTCACCCACACACGCGACGAGGACGGTCGCGACACACGTCCACACTTTGGCTCGCCCACCCATCGTCCACCTCGGAAAACAGGCTAGCCTTTGACTAGGTGCGCAATCAACACACGTTCCTAGCCCAGCGCCGTGAGCCAGATTCTCGCTCGAACATTTGCGCTCGAGGGGTGGGCCGGCTATAGCGCGTCGTGATCCTGACGTGGCTGACTCCGAAGAAAAACCGCCGGAAGGTGCCGCGGACGCTCCGTTCGGCGGCGTCGCTGCCAAAGACGAAGCAAGCGACGTAGCAGCCGAGGCTTATCGTGCGCCCGCGAAGCCCGCGGATGAGCCGCCGAAGAAGCTTATTTCGATCGAGCCGCCGAAGATCACGCCGACGTTGCGGCTGGTGCGCGCCGTGTATTGGCTCGTTTGGTTCGTGTCGGTGCCTCTCCTCTTTGCGTGCGTGATGGTGTGGTCGCTGACGCCGCCGAGCGGGGTCGATCAACCGGGTGCGTTCGGGTGGATTCAGGCGGCGGTGCGCGAGCAGCCGGTGCCGGTCGGTATCGGGTGTTTTGCGATCATGGAGATGGCGCTCGGCGCTGTGCGGCGGAGGCTTCCGCTTTCGCGTTGGGCGTATCCGCCGCTTCGACCCGACCTGCCCGTGAAGCTTCGCGGGCTCTTCGAACGCGCCGCCGCGCTTCTCGACGAAGCCGATCAGATTCAGTCGCTCAACGAGAAAGCGATCATTCGCGATCTCTCCGCGAAGGAGCGCACGCGCGTTCGTGAGTCTCTCGAAGGGTTGCGCAACGAAATGCGCGCCGTCGCGTTCGACGAAGATGCGTTCATCGAAGCGCTCGCCAAAGCCGACGGCGAAATCGACGTGCACCTCGGCAAGTGGCGCAAGAGCGAGGCGCGCGAGTTCGTCGAGTCGATCCTCGTCGCGGTGGGCGTTGCGCTGCTACTTCGTACCTTCGTCGTCGAGGCGTTCAAGATCCCGTCGAGCTCGATGGTGTGCACGCTGCTCGTGGGCGATCACATCTTCGTCAACAAGTTCAGCTACGGCCCCGCGATTCCGTACACGCACTCGCGCGTGTGGACGCACATGCCGCCGGAGCGCGGCGACGTCATCGTGTTCGCGTACCCCGAGAACATGGAGCAAGACTTCATCAAGCGCGTCATCGCGCTTCCGGGCGATCGCCTCGAAACGAAAGACGGGCATCCCGTGGTCAACGGGTGGGACGTTCCGTCGTGTCTCATCGGGCCGTACGCGTACGATGATCCCGACACCCTGCCGCCGCATCACGAAGGTGATCTCTTCATCGAGTACCTCGGCGACGAATCGTTTCTGACGTTTTACGATCGCGGCAAAGACCCGCAGCTCAATCACGGTCCGTGGTTCGTTCCGCAGGGCCAGATTTACGTGATGGGCGACAACCGCAACAACAGCCACGACTCGCGCGCATGGTTCGGCGGCGTCGGCGGCGGCGTTCCGTTCGAGAACATTCGCGGCCGCGCGCTCTTCGTTTGGCTCAGCTACCGCGACACCGGCATCGATTGGTCGCGCTTCGGCTCACCCGTGATGGGTCGCCCGCACGCACCGAAGGGTTTCGATTCGCTTCAGCCGGCGGTCGACAAATGTCTTCGCGAGCGTCCGCCGAAGGGCAAGACGACTCCACCCCCTGCTCAGTCTCTGGCGGCGCCGCCGCACGCGTGAGCGCGACTCAAGCGCGACGTTTGACGACGCCGCTCTCGCTATCCTCTTCCCAATCGAGCGTTGGAAGGTGGCGGCGCGGATCGCGTTCCGTGTCGGGAGCGTCATCCAATTCGGGGCGATCGAGGGACTCGATGCCCGTGAAGTCGTCGCCCTCGAACATGGGGAGCGGCGGTGGCTTCGGGGTGGGGAGAGGGAGGCCCATGGTGTTTCTCTTTGACTGCAAACGCGGTGCCGGCATGGGATCTGACAGTCGAAGTACGTGATTTCTTCCAGAATGGCGTATTGCGTCAGGCTCATCCGCCTGCAAACGTCCGGAATTGCATGATGTTGGCCACGACATCTCGGTCAGGGCGTGTCGGTCTTTGGCGGCGACGCCAGCGCGTAATCGCTGAAGCACGAGCCATCTGGAAGCTCGGCGCGCCGATTGCGGTCGCCCAATTTGGTCTGATGACGATGAGCTTGGTCGACACGGCCGTGCTGGGTCGGGTGTCGAAGTCCGACCTCGCAGCGGCGGCGCTCGGTCGCAGCATCGGGTTCGCAGCGCAGACGCTCTCGATGGGTCTTGCGATGGCGCTCGAGCCCCTTGCCTCGCAAGCCATCGGCGCAGGAGATCCTCGTCGCGCGTGGCGCGCATTCACGTCGACTCTCGAGACGATCGCGATCGCATGGCTTCCAACGGTCGCCTTCGCTCTCGCGTCGACTCTCGGGCTGCGCTTCCTTGGTGTCGAAGCTTCCATCGTGACGCGCACGCAACGCTTCTTGCTCGCGTGGGCGCCCGGGCTCTTTGCGTTTCCCTGCTTCGTCGCGGCGAAGACTTATTTGCAAGCCAATGGTCACACGCGGCCCGCGCTCATTGCGTCGGGCGTGGCGAACGTCGTCAACCTCGTCGTGTGCAGCGCGCTCGTGCGAGGTGATGATGCGCTCGCTTCCATCGGCGTGGCGCGCATCGGGTTGCCGAAGCTCGGCGCGCTCGGCAGCGGCATTGCGCTTTCGGTCGCTGGGTTGCTGCTCGCTGGCATCGTGCTGCGCGCAGCGTGGGCGCTGAAACCCGCGTCTCTCGAAGGCGCGCCCATCATCACGCGGCGCGAAGTCGTTCGCGTGGGAATGCCCGTGGGCGCTCAAATGCTCGCGGAGGTGGGAGTGTTTGCGCTCGTGTCGGTGCTCACAGGTCACTTCGGGTCGGCGGTCGTGTCTGCGAATCAAATCGCGCTCGGCCTCGCGAGCTTCACGTTCATGGGCGCTCTCGGCGTCAGCGGAGCCACGGCCGTGCGTGTCGGCTACGCGATCGGCGCGCGTGATCGCGATGCCGCGCGCCGCTCCGGTCTCACGGGCATCGCTCTCGGTGCGGCGGTGATGGCGGTGTCGGCGGTCGTATTCGCTGTAGCGCCTCGTGTGCTCGTGCGCCTCTTCACGCACGATCCCGAAATCGTCGAGCTCGGCTCGAGCCTCGTTCGTGTCGCTGCGGTGTTCCAACTCTTCGACGGCATGCAGGCTGTCGGCGCGGGTGCTCTCCGTGGCGCCGGCGACGTGCGCTTCGCGTTCATCGGCGGCGTCGTCAGCTACTGGGTCATCGGTTTGCCCCTCGCGCTTTATTTCGGTGTGGCACTCGGCCACGGTGCGCTCGGCATGTGGTGGGGACTCTCCGCGTCGCTCATTGCCGCGGCGATGATCTTCCTCTTCCGATTCCTCAAGGTCACCTACCATTGACGAACATGCGACCCCTCTCCGCGAGCTTGCTTGTCGTCATCGCAATCGTCGCGACCGCGTGCGGCGCCATGGAGCGGAGCGCCGCGAAAGACCCACGAAAATGCGAGCTCGATCCGAACTGCGCTCACAAACCCGGAAACTTCAACGACTGCGCAACCGCGTGCGTCGACAACATCGACTGCATGCAGCGCTGCCATTCGGTGACCGGCCAGTGATCCGCGAGGCAGTGAAATAACTCCGAGGGCTCGGTCGAAGTCCATGCATGGCGTTTCTCGCGGTGCTGATCATGGTCGCCGCGCTTCGCGGGCTCGAACGAATTTTCCCCGCGCGTGACCGAGCAGGCACGCCACTTCGCACACGACTCTTCGCGCGCGAGCGGCTGACCGATGTGGCCCACATCGTGTTCAACGAGATCGTCACCAAACGCATCGTGAAGCTCGCCGCGATCGCCGTGTTCTTCGCGTTCGTCATCGTCTTTCGTTTGCCCTACGAAGACGCAGGCGTTCACATCGTCGACGTATGGCACCAACAAGCGCGCATCACGCATTTGCCCATACTCGTTCAGATACCGCTCGCGCTCGTCACGGCCGATCTCGTCGGCTACTGGACGCATCGCGCGCTGCACGCGGGTTGGCTATGGCGCCTTCACGCGGTGCATCACTCCGCGCGCGCGCTCGATTGGCTCGCGGGGGCGCGCAACCATCCGCTCGCCGAAGCGTTCACGACGATCACCATGGCCGGCTCACTGCTGGTGATGGGATTCGATCCACGCGTGCTCGCGGTCACCGCGCCGCTCGGGCTCTACGCGATTTTGCTGCACGCCAACATTCGGTTCGGCACGAGCTTCATGCGCTACGTGGTCGTGACGCCGCTCGTTCATCGCTGGCATCACGCGCATCCCGACGCGCTTCCCGAGCATCTCCGTGGCGGCGTGAACTTCGCTGGGCTCCTTCCGATTTGGGACATTCTCTTCGGAACGTTCCACGCGCCCAAACACCAGCCCGTCGCGTTTGGCGCCGATGTTCCCGTCCCGGCGCGGTTCGCGGGTCAGCTCGTGTTTCCGTTTCGTTCGGGCTACGCTCGATCCGAATGCGTGCAAAATACATTGCCGTCGCCTTTGCGATCGCCGCAATGACCGCACAAGACGTCTCCGCCCAGCCCCGGACGTCGAAGCAGCGAATCGAAGAGGCGATGCCGCATTTTCGGCGCGCCGTCGACCTCTACGACGAGAACGATTTCTCCGGCGCGCTCATCGAGTTCAAGCGCGCCTACGACATCGCGCAGGACTACCACGTGCTCTTCAACCTCGCGCAGGCGTACTACCAAACGCAAAACTACGCGGGCGCACTCGAGTCGTTTCAGCACTACCTCGACGCCGGCGGCGGCGCGATCGACAACAAGCGCCGCGCCTACGTCGAAGGCGAAATCCAAAAGCTCAAAGGCCGCGTCGCCCAGGTGCGCATCACGGTGAGCCTCGCCAACGCCGACATCGCCGTCGACGACGAAAAGGTCGGTACGTCGCCGCTTCCGTCCGCGATCATCGTGAGCCAAGGTCGGCGCAAGATCACCGCGACCATCGCAGGCAAGGCCGTCGCGACGAAGACGATCGAGGTCGCCGGCGGCGACACCACGTCGGTCGTTCTCCAATTCGACAGCGAGTCCACGGGCGGCGGCGCGCCACTTCCGCCTGCGCCGCTGATCGAAACGCGGCGTCACATTCCGTGGATTCCATGGGGCGTCACCGGGGGCCTCTTCGTCGTCTGGGGCGCGACGGGCGTCATCGCGCTCGTCTTCTCGAGCGACGCGCAAACGAAGGTCAACACCTACGGCGTCACCGCCGGCGACATCAAAGGCGCACAAGACGCCGCGAAGGGCTTCGCGCTGACGAGCGACATCGCTCTCGCCTGCACGATCGTCGCGGCCGGCGTCGCCACGGTGATGACGCTCCTCGCAAAACCGGAGCCCGTCGAAAAAAAGGGTGCGCGCGTCTTCTTTGGCCCGACCGGCGTCTACGGCCGCTTCTAGTCATCTGGGTGCCAGAGCGGCTTGAGCTCGAGCACCGCCGTGTCGCCGAGCTTTCGCCGAGTGTGTTCGTACTCGTGCACGGCGTCGTGGAGCCGCATGATCTCGCGGTCCGGAAAGAGCTTGTTCATCACTTGCTGGAGGAGCCACTTCGTGCACGCCCTCGCGTAGTCGATCATTTCCATGCCGAGCTTCGTGAGGCGCACTCGAAACGTGCGGGCATCCGATGCGTCGCTTCGCCACACGAGCCCGCGGTCAAGCAACGCGAGAATGGCCTCACTCATCGTCGCCCGCGAAACGCCAAAGGCCGCTCGCAAGTCCATCTGCGTGATGTCCTCATCCTCGTGATGCCGCAAATACATCAGCAAATCGTATCGCCCCGGCGTGAGCGACGATTTTGCCTCCCGGAAAATGCCGAGACAAACCTTCACGGTCGACCAATGAGCCCGCTTCAACCCGAAGAAAACAGAATTCATACCTTCCCTCCATCGTTCCGTCGGTCGTCTGCGTTGTTCGGGCGAGCCTTCCGCTCGACCTCGAATTCACGAACCACCTCCGGCCCCCATCGCATTCGCCGTGCCACCCCCTCAACCCCCCCCAACGCCAGGATGCGTGGGATCTGGTGGGGTGGGGGGGGGTGGGCGGGCCCGGGGGGGCCGGGGGGGGCGGCCCGGGGGGCCCTG
>JBBSFE010000032.1:0-48782 GCA_038239005.1 Polyangiales bacterium | reverse complement strand
GTGGAGCATCACATCGGTGACCTGCGCGAGCGTGGCGTGCTGCGTGCGCGCAACGAGTGACGCGCGCTGGCGCACTTCGCTGAGGAGGATGACGCGATCACCGACGACTGCCGCCACGCGATCGACATAGGGCGCGCCCGGCTGCACGTCGAGAGCGCCAAGACCAAATGACAAAAGAAGGGGAGCTAGAATCACGGCGCGGACCCTAGTTCAAATGCCAGCAAGAGTCAGCTTGTGCGCCTTTGGCACGCTCACTTGAGCGCGACGAGCTCGAGCTCGAAAATGAGCGACGAATTCGGCGGGATGGTCGGTGGTGTGCCGCGAGGGCCGTAGGCGAGGTCTGGTGGGATGGTGACGCGGCGTTTGCCGCCGATCTTCATGCCGATGACGCCGCGGTCGAATCCTTTGATGACGGAGTTGCCGCCCACGCGAAACTCGAACGGACCGCGGCCCATGGTTTTGTCGAAGACGGTGCCGTTCGGCAGAGTTCCGACGTACTCGACCTTCGCGAGATCGCCCTGTTTTGCCGCTGCGCCAGTGCCACGCTTCAGCTCGACGATCGAGAACCCAGGCGTCGACGCGATGTCGTGAACCTCGATCACGACGGCGACAGTGTGCTTGGTCTCGTCGATGTCGGCCTTCGGCGGATCGACCGTGATGTCGGGATGCCCATGGCTCGCGTCGAGCGCTTTGATGTCCTCGGCGAATTTCATCACCGCCGAGCGCACGAAGACGTCGCCTTTCTTTCCCGAAAAAAGGCGCATGTAGTCGGCCTTGGGCAGGTTCAGCGTGCCGCGAACGTCGATGCTCGCGTAGCGATAGACGTCGCCGTCGGTGACGTCGAAAAGTACGGTTTGAAATGCGTCGTGGCGCTCGATCGTCGACTTCACTTCGGCCGCGGCGAGACCTTTGTCGTGGAGGAAGGCGTAGACGGCCGGCTCGTCGAATGCGAGCTCGTCGGCGTCCGCGAGGTGGCCCACGACGTTCTTGTGATCGCGCTGCAGGATGATCGCTTCGATTGCCGCGCCGTGCGCCGAGCCGCGGACTTTCACCGCATCGATCGCGACGAGCGGCCCACGATCGAGCTTCACGCACACATCGACCGTGCTCTGCGCCATATCCGCGAACGCGGAAGAAACGACGAGCGACACATCGAGGTAGCCGCGCTTCTTGAACGCGGCTTCGAGATTGTCCCGCGCTTGCGAAAGCTGAGTCGGAAAATACGTCGCGCCTGCTTCCACGAGCGAGGCTTCGTCGTCTGCGTTCGTGAAGACGTGCGCGATGCGTTTCTTCGCGGCGTCGGGCTCGAGAACGGCGAGCGCGCACACGGAAGCTTTGCGCTCCTCGAGCGTGGGTTCGCGCGACGTCGGCGTGACGAGCGTCACCGGCTTGGGACTTTCTTGCGGCGCGGCACCGCACGCGACGAGCGCGATCAAGTATGGTACCGCCATGAGCGTGCGACCCGCCCATCGCATCGCGTTGTGCCTGCTCTTCGTTGCCGCAGTTGCGCTCTCCGCGAGGCTCGCGCACGCCGACACCAAGAAGCCCGAACCCGATTCACCCAAAGCCACCACCCGGAGCGGCCTCGTGGTGGGTGGAACCGGGCTCTTCGTCTCGGGCACCGCGGCAGGATACCCGAACCAAGCTTCCGAAATCGGCGACCCGATGTTCTACGGCGCCGGCGGCGTGATGGCCGGCGGCGGCGCCAATGGTTTCGTCATGGGCGCGCTCGCCGACGTCTTCAACTTCGGGCTCTGGTTTGGATACTCGGTCGTTCAAAACGCAGACTGGAGCTCCGAGGGCGTGGGCGGGGGATTCCGAGTCGAAGCGTTCCCACTCCTCTACGTATTCCCTGCCCTCAAGAACCTCGGGTTTTTTGCGCAGTTCGGCATCGGCAGCGCAAACCTCATCGCGGAGCACGGGTTTTACCCGGGCGCGGACGGAATTCAGTCGTACGTCTCGGCCGGCATCTTCCACGAATGGACGATCGCGCGGTTGAAGCACGGCCACCTCACGCTCGCCCCAAGCCTTCAATACGACTACGTCGGAGCGCGCTCGATCGACCGCCATACGGTCGGGCTGGGCCTGCGCGTCGCCTTCTACAGCGGGCCGTGATAAAACTAGGCCCATGAGTGACGTCACGCGACGCGATTTCCTGGGTGTTGCGGCGGCCGGCACGGCGCTGCTGTTGAACGAAAAGGTCGCGAGCGCCGACGGCGTCGTGCCGACTCAGCTCGGTGCGAAGCCGCCGCAGGGTTTCAGCCCGATGTCTTCGCCCGGCCACGTCGTGCGCGTGAAGAAGGCCGGCTCGCTGATGCCGAACCAGATTTACCCGAAGCCCGACGACGCCAAAGTGATGCTCGAGCGCGTCATGACGGAGCTCACGGGCAAGAGCTCGCTCGTCGAGTCGATCAAACAGTTCGTCCACCCGCAAGACAAAGTCTGCGTGAAGGTGAACGGCATCGCGCTCGCCAACATGGCGACCAACAAAGAATTCGTGCTCCCGCTCATCGACGCCATGATTGCCTCTGGCGTGCCCGCCGCGAACATCACGGTGCTCGAGCAGCATCCGAGCTTCTTGATGGGCACGCGCATCACCGCGCAGAACGTCCCCGCGGGCGTGAAAGTCGCCGTGCACAACAACTCCGACGCCACGATGGAATACCGCATGATCCCCGGCACGGGCGTGCAGACGAAATTCGTCCGCGTGCTCACCGAGTCGACGGCGCTCATCAACATCTCGCTCGTCAAAGACCACTCGATCGCGGGTTACACCGGCGCGCTCAAGAACATGACGCACGGCTGCACCATCAACCCGCACGACTACCACCTCCACAACGCGTCGCCGCAAATCGCGATGCTCGCCGCGCAAGACGTCATCAAGTCGCGCATGCGCCTTCACCTTGCCGATGCATTCAAGGTCACGTGCCACGGCGGCCCGCTCGACAAGCTCCCGCAGTATCGCCTGCCGTACGAAGCAGTCATGGCGTCGACCGATCCCGTCGCGCTCGACACCGTCGGCTGGGAAATCGTGGAGCAACTCCGCGCGACCAAAGGTCTCCGCACGCTCACCGCCGAAGGTCGCGCGCCGTCGTATCTCCAAGCGGCAGCCACGCTCGGCCTGGGCGTCGCCGACCGCTCCCGCATTCAATTGAAGGACGTCACGATCTAAGGCCTCAAGATAGTGCCGCCCCACCGGGAAGATCCGGAAGATACCGTCACGATCACGCCGATTCGTGCGGAGCCGCCGCCGAAGATGCCGGGCTCGAGCGGCGGCGAGGGGTGCCTCGTCGAAATTTACGGCCAAGATCTCGGCCGGCGCATTCCGCTCACGGGCGGCGTGTTCGAAATCGGTCGCAGCACGAAGTGCGATCTCTCGATCGACCAAGACAGCGTGAGCCGCCACCACGCGCGCGTCGCCCGAACGCGCGAGGGTTTCTATACCGTCGCCGATCTCGGCTCCACCAACGGCACGTACGTCAACGACGTCAACGTCACCGAGCGCGCTCTCGTCGATGGCGATCAAGTGAAGATCGGTCGCACGATTTTCAAGTTCATGTTCGGTACGAACGTCGAGGCGAGCTACCACGAAGAAATCTATCGGCTCATGACGGTCGACGGGCTCACGCAGCTCTTCAACCGCCGCTATTTCAACGAAACGCTCGAGCGCGAAATCAATCGCTGCAAGCGATACGCGCGGCCGCTCTCGCTCTTGATGTTCGACATCGATCACTTCAAAAAAATAAACGACAGCTTCGGGCACGTCGCGGGCGACGCCCTACTGCGACAACTTGCCCTCGTCGTGAAGCTTCGTGTGCGACGCGAAGACATTCTCGCGCGCGTCGGCGGTGAAGAATTCGCCGTGATTTTGCCTGAAATAAGCATCGAAGGCGCGCGCGTCACCGGCGAGAAAATCCGCGAAGCGATCGCGACCTCGCCGTTCGTTTTCGAGGATTCGTCGATGCCATGCACGGTGAGCGTCGGCATCGCCGAGCTCGATTTGAAAACCGATGAACCGAAAACTCTCTACGGACGCGTCGATGCCGCGCTCTATCGCGCGAAAAGTAGTGGGCGAAATCGTGTCGAGGGTTGAAGGTTCATGAGGGTTGAACGTCCAACGAAGCTGTGGTGCATTCTCACCCAGGAGGCTCTCAAATGAACCGTTCTTTGAAATCCGCGATCGTGATCGCGTCGGCAGTCTTGGCGTTCGGGTCGATTGCACTCGCGCACAGCACCGGCCACGAGTCGCGCACCAACTCGGACTGCGAGAAGCTTCCGGGCACCGCGACCACTGGCGAGCGCGCAGGCTGCCTCGCGTGCATCGCGCGCAACACGGCCTCGGAGAAGTTTCACTACCACCCGGATTACCCCGCCGGAAACCGCTGCCGCCCGGACGACGGCAAGCCCTAGGGATTCGTCAGGCCGAACGAGCTCGTTCCGAGTGCCCAGTCGGCGAGCTTGTTCGTGTCTGCGTTCGCCGTGCGCGCGATGCTCTTCGCGCTCGACATCCCGGCGGAAACCCAATTGACGGAGATCACTTGGGCGAGCGCGTTCGTGCTGCATGGGTTGCCGCCGCAATTGGTGGGGAGCCACGCGCCCGCGTCTTGTATCGCTTCGACCTGCTGATAAAACGTCGCGGGCGATATGGCGCTCGAGCTGTAGAACGCAACGCCGTCTTGGACGCCTGCGTCAGCGCCGCGCGTGACGATCACGCGGCCGGAATACGTGATGCCCGTGGCGCCTCCGACGATGTCCCATGCGCCCGAGTAGCAACCGATGCCCGTGCAGTCGGTCTTCGACGCAGTTTCGTCCGTGACGGTGACCGGCGCGTTGAGGTGCACGACGATGTAGTCGCCGGTCGCGACGACGAGTGACGGAAGTGTCGCCAGCGTTAGCGCAGTCGTGATGTCTTGCTCGACGGTGATGCCGCCGATGTCACCACCCGTTACCGCGAGAAGCTCGATGAGATCTGTCGAGCCCGTGACGTTTGGCGCGACTTCGTTGACTTGAAGCGACGCGAAGCCTGACCCCGTCTCCACGGCGATGCCCGAGTCGGTGACGTCGCTCGTCGACGAGTCTTTCACGCTCACGTCGGTCGTCGATGCGTCTTGCTGCGCCGCGACATCTTTGCCGCCTGCGTCCAGCGTGGAGCCTGCATCATCGATCGTCGCAGCAACGGCACACGCGGCGCACGGTGCGATCCACACGAGCCACCATCTTCCCACGAGACCAAACATACCACTCCGGTGCTCAGGGCGTCTTTGGCTCCTGCTGCACGAGGCACGCGCTGCAATCGTCGACGACGGCGCCTTGCGCGATCCACAAACGGATTCGCTCCATTTCGTCGATGCTCAACGCCTTGTCACCCCACGGCATGCGCCTTCCGACGACGAGGTTGGCGAGACGCGCTCCTTCGTCAGGGGTTGCAAAGTGCTGATCCGACGACGCTGGGCCCAAGTCGGTGACGGGCGTGCCTGGGTAGTCTTGGGCGACGGGGATCGCGCCGCAGTCGAGGATGTCGTACCGAAGCGTGATCCCGCTTGCGTCGGGGACGCCGTAGTCATCCTTGAGGAGCTTGTAGATGAGGAAGCTATCGCCCGGATTGCCTGGGTCGATGATGGGCATGCCGACGGGAAAGACGGACTGCGATGCGAGCGGTGTCGTCGTGCCGGCCGTCGTGGCTTCTTCCGCCTGAACGCCGATCGCCGTGTGGCGGATACCCTCTTCGGTGTCGAGCACGAGGCCTTGTGCGGAGAACAGCTTGCCTTCGGGAATGCCGTGGCAGCTCGCGCTGCCGCACGCGCCTTCGATGCCGTCCTTCCGGACTGCGCGGAAAATCGGCATGACGTCCGAGCAGAAGTCGATGTGCGGCGGCGCGAACGGTGTGCCCGTCGCGGCGGATGCGCTGAACGCGATAGGTTGCGTCGTTGGATCGATCGTAGCGCCATCGATCGCGCGCAAACCGAACGACCCTGCTTCGTTCGTGGCGAGGGGGAAGACGACTTCATACGGCGTGCCGACCGTGAGCCACGGCTGCGACGGATTCGGATTGAGCAACGTGATGACGCGCGTGATCGGATCGTAATCGACGATGGGCGAATCGGGCGCGTTGCCGAACGTGTCGCGCAGGCCGATGCCTTGGCGGTTGACCGTCGATGGATTCAGATAGCGATCGAACGCGATTTGGATCGCGCCATCGATGGGAAGCGTCGTCGTTGGCCCGACGTTCGCGGCGATGACGTGGACGAACGGCGGCGGCGCCTGAGGGTCATCCTTCGACGACAGAAAATCGCACGCCCCGAGGGTGGCGGAGAGCAAGAGAGCCACCGCGAAAAGCGCAGCAGCGACTAGCTCTCGGCGTACGTCGCGAGCTGCTCGCGCATCACTTGTTCTTGGATGCCATTTCGGATGTGATCCTTCAGGCAGTCCGCGAGCGTGATCAACAGATCGTCCACGCCCTTGTCCTCGATCAGCTTCGCGAGAAGCTGTTTCGCCTCGCGGCTCTCGTCGCCCCGCAGGAATTGGCGCACGCTGTCGAGGGAGATTTCCCCCTGGAAATCCAGGTAAAGGTTGTCCAAAAGGTATGCAACCAGCTCCTTCACGTGCGGCCTCCTTGCAAGGTGAGGCTTGCGTATAGCTGGCCGGATCGGGAGGGAGCAAGCTCGATCGCGGTTTCATTTGCACTGCCCCACGATTTCGGACGGCTGGTGGCACACGAAACACGCTCGCGGGTTGCGGCGCATTTGCATCGCGCAGCTCGACAAGAAGCCCGACGGATGGATGTTGAAGCCCGCGCCGATGCCGCTGCCACCGTGGCACGCGACGCAATCGCGCTCGACGTGGCAGGAGACGCATGCGTTGAGGTTGCGTTGCGCTTCGAACGCGTGATGTCCCTGCATCCGCACCGGGCCGCTCCACACTGCCGCGGGCGGGTGGAATCGCGTCGCGTTCTTCACGCCGGATGGGCTGCTCTCGCCGACGCCCGCTCGAAGGTGGCAATCGAGGCAGAAGCTCTGCTCGCGGTGACAGCTCGTGCAGCGTGACGTCGCCATGCGCGCGTCGACCGGGTGCATGCTGATGTAGTCGTTGGGGTGGATTTGGCGGTTGCGCACTTTGCCGTCGTGGCAATCGGTGCAGAAATCTTCTTTGTGGCAGTTACCGCAGAACTGCGAATCTGCGCCGGCCACGCGACGGTGTCGCTCGATGAAGTCGGGGCCGTGCTCGGAGTTGTGGAGCCAGCGCGGCGGCTTGAGCTCGCCTTGCGCGAACGAGGTCTTGATGAGGTTGCCATCGCGCGAGCCACCTTTGATGTGGCACGTGTCGCATGCGGCTTTCGCGTCACCACGCGCGACCGCGTCGGGTTGCTCGTGGCAGCCGAAGCAACCACGCATGCGCGGCATCTGATCGCGCGTCGCGAGCTCGAGCTTCTCGACCGCGCCGTGGCATTGCCCGCAGTTGATGTTTCGCACCGTGTGCTTCTGGTGCGAAAACACCATGTTCGCGCGCGGGAGCGCGAACGCCTTCACCCTGTTGCCGTCGCTCGGTTGATAGCCCTCGTGGCAGAAGGCGCATTTGCCCATGTCGTCGTCGCCGGGCTCGACCTTGGAGAGGTTCGAGTGATCGGTGAGGTGGCAGTTGTCGCAGACCGTTCCGGGCGGCGTGATGGTGTCGGCGACTGAGCTCGATGTGTACGCGCCGGGGTGGCAGTTCTTGCACTGCCGATGTTGCTGCTCGATGTGGAATTTGTGATCGAACTTGATGGTGATGTCTTGCGTCGGGAAGATGACGTCGCTCGGGCCGGGGTCGTCGGTTTCGAACGCGCCTGGCGGAAGCACGCGCGGCGCTGCCGTCTTTTCCGCCGCGCCCGCCATGGCCGCGGCGAGAAGCATCGCGATGATGAGCATCACGTATCCGAAGCGCGCTTTCATTTCGCCACCGTGATGCGCAGGTAGCCAAGGACGCGCATGCGCCAGCCGACGAGCTGGTTGATGTCGTTCTCCCATTCGATGCCGACTTGCGACTTGTGAAAGAACCGATACCCGCCGCCGATGACCGCGCCGAATGATCCGTAATCGGACTCGCGCGTCGGACGGAGGTTGTCTTTCCAGTGCCAGACGCCCACGCGACCGGAGAGGACGTAGTGCGTGTCGAAGATGCGCTCGCCCGACACATCACCGCCAACGCGATCGCCTGCGTCGCCGAAGTTGGCGCTCCCGTTGAATGCGAGCAGCGTGTCACGCCGGCGATAGCGCGCGCTCAGCGTGACGCCGCCGTTGAACGTGTACTGCGAGACGGGCGGCACGATCGGATCGGTGCCGGTAAGCTTGCTCGGCGTCGGCAGGTTGGGGTCTTCGGTCGTCTGGTCTTGGAACGCGCGCACGTGGCCGCCCGCCGCGAACGAGAGCTTCGGTGTGGCGTCCCAGAGAACGCGCCCGCCGACGTCGTTCATCGGGTACGTGGCGAAGAAATTCCAGATCGAGTCGGCGTCGAACGAGGGCTTGAAGTAGTCGTAGTCGAGGCTCGCGATGATTTTTTTTCCGAGATAGAAATCCGCGCTGGCCCAGAGGTTCGTCGTCTCGTTGGTGTAGAAATCGTAAACGAGCCCGCCGCTCACGCCGCCGACCTTCGCGAGGTTCGCGTTCACGCCGTACCCGAGCTTCTCCTGCGAGACGCGCGTGCCCGAATACGTGACGGGTGAGAGGTCTCCGTTTTGGAATTGGGAGACGATCGAATCATTTGTATTATACACGCGCCTGTACGTGAGGCGCGCGTGGAGCCAGGAGATGCCCGTCGTCTCGAGGGCGAAGCCGATCGCCGGAGCGACGTCGTCTTGTTGAAACGACGGGTATTGCGTGGGATCCATGCCCGAACGATCGCCGCGCCATACGCCGTCGGCTTCCCAGCGGCCGACCGATCCGGAAAACGGCAAACCGCCGCGCACCTCGAGACCGCCGTACGCTTCGAGCGCGAGATACGCGGGCGTCGTCACGCGGAGGAGGCCGCCGTCGAACGACCACCAGCCGAGCGCGTCGGTCACGTATTGCCGGCCGACTTTGAAGCCGATGAGGCCGCGCACGAATCGGCGACCTTCGACGTACGCGTACATGAGGTCCACGGGGCCACGCGAAAAGCCGGGAACGAAGCGCGACGCCATGCCGGGCGTGGCTTCTTCGGGCGCGGCGCCGTAGTCGGCGTCGTAGCGCATGCGTGCGCGGAACGTGAGGTCGGGCTTGATCTCTTGGCCAACCCCCGCTGTGTGATCGAGGAGATCGTACGCGGCGACACCCAGCGTCGACGTGAGACGCGTGCGCATCAAGATCGGCTGCCCCGTCGGGCTACGCACGTCGTAAAACTGCGTGGTCGTGTCGCTGGTGACTTCGCCGTCGAACGCCGACGCGCGCGCCGCGAACAGAAGCACTGCCGCGACGGGTACGAGCTTCGCTCTCACTTGTCCGATGCGCGCTTACCGCCGAACTCTTTGACGAGTCGGTCGTCGTACGTGTCGGCGACGGCGGAGAGATGACGGATGATCTGCTCGACCTCGCCTTCGTCGAGACCTTCGGCGGGGCGTTCGGAAACGGCGACGATCTTGTCGCCGAGCAAAGCAAACGCGGCGTTCGCGAGACCCGCAGCGTTGAGCTCGAGCAAACGTTTGTAGAGGCCTTCGCGTGGACCATCTGCGGGCGTCATCACGGGAGACGCAACGCGCAGGTAAACGGTGTTCTGCTCGACACGATGAACGACCGTGACGATGACCGACGCGCTGCCACGTTGCAGCGTGTACGTCGCCTGGTTGTCCACCTGTTTGACGAGCGCTTGCTTCGGATCGAGGCCGACTTTCGTCAGCGTTGCCTCGACCATGCCCCGGGTGCGGTCGAACAGTTCCACGCGCGGGAGCATCGCCCCCGCGCGCTTTGAAGTCAACGCTACGCTAGCGCTCTCTCGACGCTAAAGCCGCGCGCGCGGCTCACTCCCAACGGCCTTCGATCCAGACCTGGCGGCGACCGCGGCGTTCCCAGCGACCCGTGCGCCACATGGCGTTGGCGTGCGGGCGGCGATCCCAATGGCCCCGCGCCCAAACGTAGCGTCCGCCGTACCAGCGATGGTAGCCGGCGACCCAAACGTATTCGGCACCCGGTGATGCGGTCTGAACCTCGACCTCGGCGACGGGCGCCGCGGGAGGTGACTCGGCTTCGACTCCGACTTCGGCGGTGCAGCCGGTTGCAAAAATGGACGAAGCAAACAAAGCGCACAGAAGAACGGTTCGAGTCACTTTGACCTCCTTGGTCGAGTCGTTGGACGGCGCAAAGCCGTGAGTGATACAAACCATGAAAGGCATGGCGGACCAACAACAGCGATACCGCGTCGTCGAGAAACTCGAATCGGGCGGCATGGCAGAAGTGTTTCTCGCGGAGAGCGAGGGCCTTCAGGGTTTTCGCAAGCAAGTCGCCATCAAGCGCGTTTTGCCCCACCTCTCCGAGAAGAAGAAATTCATCTCGATGTTCTTGGACGAGGCGCGTTTGTCGGCGCAGCTCTCGCACTCGAACTGCGTTCAGGTGTTCGACATCGGCGTCGGCGACAACGCCTACTTCATCGTCATGGAGTACGTCGACGGCGCAAACCTCAAAGCCGTCGCCGAGACGCTGAAGAAAACCGGGTCGCAATTTCCGGTGTCGGCCGCGGTGTATCTCGCCATCGAGATTTGCAAAGGCCTCTCGTACGCCCACGAGATGAGAGACCCCAACACCGGCGAGGCGATGAACATCGTCCACCGCGACATGTCACCACCCAACGTGCTCATCACGAAGTGGGGCGAGGTGAAGATCGTGGACTTCGGGCTCGCGAAGGCAAACTCGCAGCTCGAAAAGAGCGAGCCTGGAATCATCAAAGGAAAGTTTTCGTATCTCTCGCCCGAAGCGGCGATGGGCCAAGACGTCGACGCGCGCACGGACATCTTTGCCGTCGGCATCATCTTGTGGGAGCTCCTCGCCGGGCAGCGCCTCTTCCTCGGCGAGACCGATTTTCAAACGGTGAAGAAGGTTCAGCAGGCGCAGATCCCGCCGATCAGCTCCATCAATCCGAAGGTCACACCCGATCTCGAGAAGATCATCAACAAGGCGCTCGCGCGCGATCCCGCGCAGCGCTACTCGAACGCACGCGATCTCGCGCGCGAGCTCACGGCGCACCTCTTCAAGGTCGGCCAAGCCGTGAGCGCGTTCGACATCACGCCGCTCGTCGTCGGCGCGATGAAAGATCGCGCGAAGAAGAAGCCGCAACAAGGGTCGATCATCGACAAGCTCATCGAAGAGGCGCTCTTCGAGTTCACCTCGCTCGGTGAAGAGGCCGCAGCAGCGGGCGGAACGTCATCGCCTGATCACTCGCAAGCGCAAGCACCGCTCAACCTCGGCGAGTTCGTCGACCCGAAAGGTTGGCTCGACGAAATGGGCCTCGACATGCCGAAGGCGCCCGCGTCGAGCGATTCGCCCCTCAAGGCGATCCCGTCGAACATCACGGCGGGGAATTTGTCGGCGCTCGAAGAAGACGATCTCGCCGGGAAAAAAATCCCGATCCCACAACGCCCACCCACGCCGGGTGTTCCCATGACGCCGATTGCGCGCCCGCCGACTCCGCCTGGTCCGATCTCTGCGCCCATCGGAGCTGGCGGCGGGGCGCAGCTCGGAGCGCCCGGGAAACGCGGGTCAGGCGCGCTGATCGGGATATTGGTTGTCGTGCTCGCCGTCGCCGGGCTCGGGGTTGCCTGGGCTATGCATATTATTCCGCATTGATTGGTTGAAGGGCCATACGAATCACGTCACGGCACGATTTGACGAAGCTGCCAGGCTTGCAGGCGGATTCGCTGCTCGGCGTCGAGGAGGCGATCACGTACGTACGTGAGATAAAAGCATGTTGTTGCGAGGGGTGCGATGTTGGCGAAGAACCAGACCATGGTGGGTAGTTGACGGAGGTGCGCAAGCTGACCATCGATGACGAGCTTGTCGTTCTCGAAGTGGAACGTTCGCGGAAGAACGCCGGTCCACTCGAGCACCAACGGAAGTGAGATGGCTGCGAGGCTTGCGATGATCGCGCCCCACACCGATGTGCGCCGCGGGAAGAGCGCCAGACCGACTCCGAGTGACACGCCAGTGACGGGAACTGCGACGAGCGGGCTTGCGACGCGTGACATCGCAACAACGACGAGCACCCCTATCGCCATGACGACGATGCGCCGCTCGCGAAGGAACGCGCGCGCGGGAGCGGCTGCGGCGAATGCGCCGCTCACCATCGTGATAACGCCGAAGACGAACCAAAAGACATCGCGAACTCCCATCCACAGGGCGAGCATCGTGGGAAGGAGCGCACTTAGGAATGCAAGAGCCGCAAGACGGCGTGCCGTTGCGATCGATTTCTCACGCTCAGTGACGATCTCCTCGCGCACGTCATCGGGAATCGTGCGGGGTGGTTCGGTGAGCAAACGCACCATCGCACGGCGCGCGTCTGCGTTGTCGGGATCGTTGGCAAGCGCGCGACCCACCTCGCGCATGGCTTCGCTGCGGGCGCGCGTGTCGTTTGCACCACCGCCAAGCGCCGTGCGCGTGAGCGACAATGCCGCGGCAGCGTGCTCGCGTGCGCGCGCGCGTCGCCGTATGAGATCGCGATCGCCTTCGAGGAACCGCTCGATAGCCTCGCTGATTTCGCGCGCACTTTGAAATCGATCTTCGCGGCTCGTCTGCGTCGCGCGCACGCAGATGGCTTCGAGCTCGACGGGCACCTCGCGTTCGGGCACGCGCTCGGACAAGTGCGCGTTTGCACCCGCGAGCGTCGCCTTCATCATCGCCTCGACGGGACCGATCTCGAACAGCGGCTCGCCGGCGAGCACTTCGTAGAGACACGCGCCTAGCGCGTAGACGTCGGTGCGTTCGTCGATCGGCTCGCCACGACCTTGTTCGGGCGACATGTAACCAGGGGTGCCGAGCACGCTGCCAATCGTCGTGTTTCCAGAGTCGTCGCGCGTCAGAAGCGAGCCCGATGCGTCGGTGACGTCGCTGTCGACGGCGTTTGTGAGCTTCGCGAGGCCCCAATCGAGGACGTAGACCTCGCCGTAATCTCCAATCATCACGTTGTTTGGTTTGATGTCCCGATGCACGACTCCATGCGCATGTGCGAAGTCCACGGCGAGGCAAACGCGGCTCATCGCCGAGAGGAGCGCGTGGCGCGTGAGCTTCACCGCACCTCGTGCGCAGTCGTCGAGCGTTCGGCCGATGATGCGACGCATCGTGAAGTAGAGACGACGGTCAGGCGTCATCGCGAGGTCGTACACGGGCACGATCGATGGGTGCTCGAGCTGACCCTGCACGCGCGCTTCGCGAAGAAAGCGCTCGCGTGCGAACTCGTCGAAGCCGAAGTTCCCGCGCACGCGCTTCATCGCGACGTCGCGACCGACGACTGCATCGCGCATGAGATGGACCTCGCCCATTCCGCCTTCCCCGAGTGGCGACATCACGCGATATCTAGGCGCGAGCTCGCCGAACGAAAGCGCCATGTCCTCGCTTTTTCGAAGCGACACGCGCTCCGCCTGTTCGACGAGAGTCTTCGCACTCGCGGGATCGCTCATGGCTCCATGCTAACTCGGCCTCAGACGAGAAAGCCAAACGCGAACGCCAACTTGCCGCTGCCCGGCGGAGCTCCAGAGCTTCGTGCGCGCGCGATTTTCCGAAGCCGAGACGGAGCCATCGTCCATAGACGCAGGGCCGAACCCGTTGTACTTTCGCAAAGTTTACCGAGGCGCGATGCAGGGAACGCAAATCGACGAGAAGTACGAGATCATTCGCCAACTTGGGGAAGGCGGAATGGGGGCAGTGTACGAGGCACGACACCTCGGTACGGCGCGGCGCGTTGCCGTCAAGGTCATCTCGAGCTCGTTGGCGAAGGGTCCTGAGGTCGTAGCCCGCTTTCAGCGCGAGGCGCGCGCCAGCGGCTCGATCGACTCGCAACACGTGGTCCAAGTGCTCGACACGGGCATCGATCCGGCCACGAGCAACCCCTACATGGTCATGGAATACATGGCGGGGGAAGATCTCCACCAGCTCATTGAACGACTTGGAGTGCTTTCGCCCGATCTCGCACTACGGATGGTCGCGCAAGCTTGCCAAGGGCTCGGGCGCGCGCATGAGATCGGGATTCTCCATCGCGACATCAAATCAGCAAACCTTTTTCTCGCACATCGAGAAGGCAGCGAGCGTGTCGTCAAGATCCTCGACTTCGGAATCGCGAAGATTCGCGCCGACCAATATAGCCAAACGGGCAATCACGGGATTACGCTGAGGGCGGCGGATGCGTCGCGGGCGGCGCAACTAGTGGTGAGGGAACGCTTACGTGCTGTGTCACGGCAATTGCGATCATGCTTCGACGACGCAGGTCGAAGAAGAGCGAAGTCCTCACTTCGCAGCTTGATCATTGCAAGAATCGCGTTCCCCAGAAGCGCAGCGCAGGTATGATTCGCAGATGAAGGGAGTCGCGACGCCACTTCACTATGCTTGTTTCATGGTGAGCGTTTGGAACGTCGGGTGCACGACCGATGGCGACTGCCGACCCAAAGCGGGCACGTGCGATGGCGTTTCACCCACGATGAATCGAGTCGTATGGACGGGCGACGCCGCATGCTTGAGTGCGGCCGTGGCGCTCACGGGCGTGTGTAACACTTCGCTCGACAAGTGCACACCAAGCGCCGGGCTCGGCGACGACTGTGCATTCGGACCTGACGGCAGCGTTTTCATCGGCTTGATGAGCGACAACGAAGTGCTCACGGCCGCGGGGTGGCGCTTCGTCGAGCCTTGGGAATCGTTCGGTGGCAATTCTCCGTTTCCATCCGAGCAAGTTGCGACTGCTACGCAATACAATCTCTGCGCTCAGGCGGCTTGTTTGCCAGCTTGCACGCCAGAGGTGTCAACCTATCCGCCGCGCGCGTTCTGTTCCGCTTCTGACGCTTCAACGGACTAATGATGCGAATCATCGATGGACGCCCCGCGGCGCGTTTGTTCTTGATCAGCGCTTCACGTCCGATCACGAAAAGCGGGCTCGCAACGAAGTCGGCTTCGACGCGACCCGCCCATGCTTCAGCGAAGGTCACGCCGTCGCTACCGGTCAGAATGTCGATGCGCCACGGCTTCCCCCAGAAGCGACGACAAGAATTCTCTCCAATCGCGATTGAGCTCGATCTTCACCGAACCATGCCCTTCTGAGGCGCTCGACTCCCGAAATGTGCTCCTCGAACGTCATCGCCGCCAAGTCGCGGAACGATGATGCGACGCGAAGAGTCCGCTCCACGGCCGGCAGTATAGCCCGCTTCGACGACGAAACTGGAGCTAGTCACGTGCGAAGAGGGAACGTAGCTCGGTTTTTGCGCGTTCGACGGTGCGCCTTCGCTCTTTTGGAAGACTGCGGCCGCCACGGTTCAAGTAAAAGCAAAGATACGACATGGCCGACGCGTAGGGCGTCGCGCGACGATGCTCGCTTTGCTCCGCGGCGGACTTGACTGCCAGCGCGATGCTCCGCGCGTCACCCGATGCGAACGTGCCAGTCGGAATACGAAGCGAATCACTGACGACCTTGGCAGACCATTTTTTGGGTTTGCGTTTTCTCTTCATGCTCGATGCATTTGCACGTCGCATGCCGCGCGATTTCTCGGAGAGTTGCGCTTCCGAGGTGGCCCGGCCAGATCGCGCCAGGCCAAAGGGCCATCGCATCATGGGTCAGTGGCGACGCAGGGCGGCATGACGAGAAGCGTGTTCATCCACGCGCCGCATTCGCACGCCATGTAGTCGCCGAGAAGATCCGAGCAAACGTTGCCGCCGTAGTTGCACTGCGCGCTCCCGTTGCATGCGGAGCCAAAGCGTGGACGCTGCGGCGGGCAATCGGATGACGGCCCTGCGCAACCCCAGGCGACGCCCGCGTCCGCGGTCGGATCACATGCGCAACGCCCCTCGGGATATGCGCAACGGAACCGCGTGCCGTTGCAGTCAACGCCAGAGTCGAACGTCGGCGGACACTCGGCAGGCTGGTCGCACCGGTCGCACCCAGATTGCGCGGGCCACATCGCCCACGCACCGTTCGTGCACACAACGAAGGGATCGCATGAGGCCGTCGCGGCGTCGCCGTATTCACACACGAGCCCTTCGCGCTCGCACGCGCCCGTGGGAATCGTCGCCGGACACGCGATCCCGCACCCTGCGTCATCGTCGTTGTTCACGTACGCGCCGCCTCCGTCGGCGAACTTCACCGACGCATCGACGACGTTGATGGACGCATCTTGTGAATATCGTGCGACGTCAGGCGACGAGCACCCAATGGTCACCGACGCGATCAGCGCGAGGTATATGAAGCGCAAGTCGCAAGCATAACTCCTTTGCGGAGATGCAGGCGACACGTTGGTCGTTGGGCTAGACTACCGACGGATCATGCTGCACACCACGAGGGCGCTCATCGTCGCGGTCGTCGCGTGTGATGCGGTTGCATGTGGGCTCTTCCCGGATTTGAGCGGGCTCGAAGGCACCGATGGTGCCGCGAATGATGGCTCCTCGATCGATGCTTCTTCGATCGATGCCTCTTCGATCGACGGCGGACTCGACGCATGTCCATCCGGAAGAGGTCCGACCATGGTGAGCGTCGGCGCGAAGCAGTGCATCGATTCGACCGAAGTCACCGTCGCGCAGTACCGCGCTTTTTACACCTCGGTCGATGCGGGCAACTTCACGCAAGTCGCAGCGTGCGGATGGAATCACACGTTCAATCCGAACGGAGGAGTTCCCGGCACCGGGAGCGATCTCAAACCCATCTCCGGCGTCAACTGGTGCCAGGCAAATGCGTTTTGCGCGTGGGCCGGTAAGACCCAATGCGGCGCGCCCGCAGGTGGCCCGCTGCCATTCACGAGCTACACCGATCCGGCGCAGAGTTTGTGGATGAAGGCTTGCTCCGCGAACGGAACGCAAAGCTATCCCTACGGCAATGTCTTTCAGAGCGGCGCGTGCAACAATCCGCTCACACCAGACGCGAGCGTCGCTGTCGCACCGGTGATGTCATTTCCGAAATGCGTGGGGTCGGCGCCGGGCCTCTTCGACATGATTGGCAATCTCACCGAATGGGAAGACTCGTGTACATCGACCGGCGACGCACCCGCCGACAACTGTCGCCGACGCGGTTCGGGCTTCGACGAGCCGCCCAACGCGTCGACCGGCACGTGCTCCTACGACGAGGCGGATCGCCGCGATCATCAGAGCGCAACGACCGGCATGCGATGCTGCGCGATCCTGCCGTAGCGGCGATGAGTCGACGTTTGCTGCAAACTTCTCGAGGTTCACGATCGTCTGCGAGAGATCGACGGCGTCGCCCGAGCGAGCGATGCACTCGTCGATCACGTCGTGGTTGGGCCACTCGAACCCCGCAGCTTCGATTTGCGCGACCGATTTTCGCATGAGCCCAGCTTACATCCGGCGATGCGTCGACGCGGATTTCACTCACGGCCTGTAGCGATGAGATTGGCCACTGCGCGTGAATAGCTTTCGAAGGACGTGATCCCGTTGGGAAGCTCTTGCCACACGCGTTCGCCGAGAGCTCGCGCCAAGTTGGTCAAGGTGCAACTCGGAGGCGCGCGAGAAAGCGCTTTCGGTGCGGAGCAATGGTCTCGTCGAATTCGATCCACTCGCTGATCGCGCGGGCGCGCCACGCCGAAAATTCGCCGGGGGCAACCTCGAATAGACACATGCCATCGCGCGCAATTTCGCGCCCGAGTAGAGGGTCCGCTTGATCGAGGCGGACGACGTCGACTTCCGTTCCTGTCACACCGGACGCACTTGAGGTGAGCGCGAGCTCGCGCGCGAGCGGCCAATCTTGGTCGATGGGCAATATCGCGATGTCGACATCACGCGTCTGAAGCATATCAGATCGACCACGCTCGACGCTCGCGAGCGCTCGCCGGCCGCGGTTGCATCACGAGGTCTCCGTCGCCCTCGGAGAGAATTCGCGATAGGATTCTTGCATGCACCGTTTCTTCTTCCTGGGGCTCATTGCGACGGGATGCAATTCGGATACGTTCGCGAGCGCCGACGGCGCGGCTCACGACGACGGCGCTACATCCGAGGGAGGAGCGCCCGACTCCCAACCCATCGGCGAGGGCGGCGGCATGACGGATGCTCCATCGTCGCCTTGCCCGAGCTTGCATGGCCCGACGATGGTTCGGGTGACGACGAGCGATCAGTCATTCTGCATCGACACGACGGAGGTGTCGGTCAAGCAGTACGGCGAGTTTCTGACGGCAAAAGCGGGCAACACATCGGGGCAGCCTCCTTTCTGCGCGGCATGGAACTCCACCTACGCGTTGCCGAGCATCAGCGCCTGCGCGATCGATCCCATCGCGACGCCGGACCTTCCAGCCAACTGCGTCGACTGGTGCGACGCGTACGCGTACTGCGCGTGGGCAGGCAAGCGCCTGTGCGGCGACGAAAAGGGCGCGATGCTCGATGTCGCGCAGGCATCCACGAAGCACGACGAGTGGTACGTCGCGTGTTCGCACAACGACGACGGGGTGCACCTTTATCCATATGGAAGCGCATTCGACGGCACGAAATGCAATTCGGCAGGTTCTGGTGGAATCGGGCTCACGAATGTGGGATCGAAGCCTGGTTGTGAGGGCGGCTACGCCGGCTTGCTCGACATGAGCGGCAACATCGACGAATGGGACATGACGTGTAGGGACTGGAATAGCCCGGTGAGCGACGGCGGCGCTGCTTCGATCACGTGTATGCGCCGCGGCGGCAGCTGGTACCCGCCCAGCAACACCGCGTATTTGGGGCAATGCAACTCGGCTCTCGAATTCAAGCGCCAAGACCCCGGTGGCGGCATTCGCTGCTGCGCCGATTAGTCCGCGGGGAATCGCAACTCCAAGACGCCGCGAGCCTGGCGTGTCGAACCAGTGTGCGCGGCCTCGTTTTCGTTTTCGTTTTCGCGCTCGGCTGCTCGAAGGCGGCGCCGACGCCGGACGCCGGCTCGCCGTGCGGCGAGATGCCGTGCACGCTCTACGATTCGCCCGAGGCCGCTTTTTCCGCTGTCCTCGAGGAGCGCCCGGCCGTGCTCGCGATCGGCGAGACGCACGCGCAGCTCGACTTCGATGGCGCGAGCACGACGGCGCGCTTCACCGAGACGCTGCTTCCGCTCGTGAAAGGACGCTCGAAGGATCTCGTCCTCGAGCTCTGGGTCGGAAACTCGTCGTGCAACACTACGCAAAAACGCGCGATGAAGCAGGTTGCGTCCGCGCATGCCGAGGCCACCGCTTCGCAGCGGCCGAAGAACCAGAGCGAGTTCGTCGCGCTCTACAACGCGGCGCGCAACAACGGGATGAAGCCGCATATCCTCGTTCCGCCGTGCGACGACTACGCGAAGATCGTGTCGGCGCCTGACGATGTCGACGCGATGCTCGAGATCATCGCGCGCCTATCGGCGGCGGAAGTGTCGAACGCGCTCGGCTCCGCGCCCGAGCCGATCCTCGTGTATGGCGGCGCGATGCACAACGATCTAGTGCCGCACGCGGGCCATGAGCGGTGGTCGTTCGGCCCCGAGCTCGATCGGACGACGAGCCATCGCTACGTCGAGCTCGATCTCATCGTGCCGGAGATGATCCGCGACACCGACGCGTGGATGGCGCAGCCGTGGTACCCGCACTACGCCGCGAGCGCGCAGGGCCGAAAGACAATCCTCTTTCGAATGCGCCCGCGCTCGTACGCACTCATTTTCCCGCGAGCCTCTCCCAAATCGCCCTGATGGGGTGGTTGGCATCCTCATCCGAGGCGCGTCTTCGATTCCGCAAGGAGATCTTCAAGCTGCTCGAGCGTCTCGCGCATTCCGTCTTCCATTCCGGACTGCATGGCACCGTCGAGAGATTCGTTAGACGGATATTGTTCGTGCAGAACTAGATGTGTCTTCCCGCCTTTTTCGTCGAACGTCGCGATGACGATCGCTTCACCGGCTTGCGGAATTTGCTCGAACAGCTGCGTCAACACGAGCCGCTTCGGTCGCTCGACCTCCAAATACGTTCCCGAAAATGCGAACTTCGTCTGGCCCTCGCGTCCGAACACGTAGCGATATTTTCCGCCGACGCTAAGATCGATCTCGCACGAGAAGAGCTTCACGCCGCGCGAGCGCGGTGCCCACCAGCGCAGGAGGAGCTCGGGCTTCGTCCAGGCGTCGAACACGATCCTCGCGGAAGCGTTGAACGCGCGCGTCACGACGAGCTCGCGATCCGATTTGCGCTCCACCGTGGTCTGATTTCTCTTCACAAGATCACTTCCGTCTTTTTCGGTTTCCATGCCCCTTCTCCTTTGCTTTGAGCTCTTCGATGAGCCCGTCCAGTTGATCGAAGCGCTCGTCCCAAAGTCGGCGGTAGCGCTCGAGCCAGTCGTGGATTTCGCGAAGCGGCTCGGGGCGCAGCACGTACAGCCTTTGCTGGGCGCGGGGCTCGACATCCACGAAGCCGCTAGTTTTAAGCACTTTCAGATGTTGTGACACCTGCGGCTGATTCAGATGAAGACGCTCGCCGATGTCGTTCACCGCGCGTGGACCCGAACGCAATAACTCCACGATGCGATAACGATTCGGCTCGGCTAGGACGGCAAACGTTTCGTTCACCCTGTATATATGCTCACGAATGCATATGCGTGTCAAGGCATGTACGAACGCACGCCTTCGACGACGGCAACCAGGCCGGATGACGTCTCGCTCGATTGGTTGTAACGTCAGACGTCGTGAAGACACGCATTACGTTGGCTTTGTTGGTTGCGTCGCTCGCGGCTTGCTCGGACGACTCGACGTCGCCCGACGACGCCAGCACCGGTCAAGACACGACCGTCGCTGACGCGCCGCACGACACGTCCCCGAAGGATTCGGCTGTCGACGCTGGGCTCGACTCGCCCGCAGCCGACGCGAGCGACGAGCCCGACGCGACGGACGATGCCGCGGACGCGTCCATCTCGGACGCGTCGGACGCATCCGATGCCGCGAGCGATGCACCCGTCGACGCGCCCGCCGACGTCGTCGTCATCATCGACGCGGGCAAAGGATGCAAGGGTATCTTCTGCATCGTTGGCGACACGTGCTGCAACAACCTTTCGTCGGTCAACTACGGAAAGTGCGAGCCGACATCGTGCGGCTCGTGCTGTTTGTAGTCACGAAGTCACATCGCCATCAAAAGCAGCTCGTCTTCGTGTATTGCGTCTCGCGATCGGCAAGGACCTTCATCGCGGGGCGCGCGCTCGTCGTGCCGGTGAAGAGCGCGGGATTTCCGCCGCGCATGCGCGTGTAGTAGATGCGCGTGATGCGCGCCGAGAGGTTGGCGGTGAGACGAATCAAGAAGGCCGCTCCGCACGCTTGACGCGCGTCCGACAGCGCCGCTTCTCCGTCTTGTCCCACGCCGATCTCGGTGTCCCAAATCTCGACGTGGCTCCAGGAGCCTCCGAGGTTTTCGAGAAGGGCGCGCGTCGAGCAGTGCTCGGTCGTGTTGCAATGCGTTTTCGAATTCACGTAGTCGTTCACGTCGTACCAGGGGTGAAATGCGAAGACCTCGGGACGAAATCCCGCGCCGAGCTTGTAGGGTGCGTCGTTCGCGTGATTCGCGAGGTAATTCTTGTAGCGATCGAGCCAGCTTGCTTCTTTACAAAGATCTTTCGGCGCAACGATGTCGCTCGGACAATTGAAATGAAAGTCCGCCACCATCGTGCCGTTCGACGCGAGATCGCCCGCAGCGACTTTGCAACTGTGTTTGCCGCACAAGTGACGAAGCGCGAGGTAATACTCGGCCGCTTCGCTCGGGGAGAGCTCTTTGCCGAGACCGTCGCCGCTCTTCGCGCCGTTGTTGGGCTCGTTCCACGGCGTGAAGGCGAACTTCCCCGTCCACTTCGGCCACTTCGTCGTGACGAATGCCGTTGCGGCTTTGGTGTACTCCGCGACGCTCGGCGCGCTCGTCATCGCGGGCGCCTCGTGGCCACTTCCGCCTTCGCTCTTCGGATACGACTTGAAGCTGATGAGCGCTTCGTCGCAATGTCCCTCGGCGTGCGCGAGCCAATCTTCCAACCACGCGCGCGATCCGGGAAGGGCCGTCGATCCATGCCCCGGCGCTTGAAGCGCGACATCCCATGACGGGTATGTGTGGCAGATACGCGGGCCTTTTTGCGGCACCGTGCTCGTCTTCAAAAACTCGTCGTAGTACGCGAACTGATCCGGGCCGCCGTTGAATCCGATGTCGATTGCATCGGGGTGCCCGGCCAATTCGTCCGTCGACGATTCGATGCCGGAGTCGCCGCACGCCAAGAGCGCGCACGCGAGCACGCACGGGAGCCGCGAACGTTGCATACGCGGCGAGAGTGCACGCTACATGCCATGGCGAGCGCGCGCGAATGCGCTCGAAAATAGCCGTTTGCTACGGATCGACGGCGATCATATAAGCCTTCTTGGATCCGCTTCGAGACGCGTGGCTCGATCGAAAAATCGCTCTATTTCATGCCGACACCGACCCCTGCCACTCGACTATCGGCGCTTGCGCTCTCTGCGTGCTTGCTGAGCGCGTGTGGTGCGAGCTTCGTTCCGATCACGCCCATCGACGCGAAGCCGGGATCATTCACGTTCGGAGCCAGCGAGAAGGTCGGCGCCAAAACTCGCCGTTCCATGACATATCGCTTCGACGTGTCCGTGATCGTTGCTGCTGGCTCGCGAAGCGTGAGCCGTCACGTTACGGCGAAAGGGCACACGCGCCGCGTCGAAGAAATCATCGAGCTCGACAAATCGGGCCACGCTGCGAAGCTGCGCGTCGCATACGAGGACGACACCATCGTATGGACCGGCGACATCGACAAGACGGCCGTCGCGCCTACCGTTTCGAAAACGTACCTCGTGACGATGAGCTCCGCGGGCGCCAAGGTGACGCGAGACGACGGCAGCGAAGCGCCGGAAAAAGAAGCGAAAAGCGTCGCCGGAGACTTTCCCTGGCTCGAAGAAAACTTGCTCGCCGTCCGCGAAAAATCGTTCGTCGTTGGCGAACGCGTCGCGTCGGACATCATGCCGTTTTTCGTGCGTGACGCGAAGGTCGCCGGCGCCAGCGTTTCGAGCGCGAGTGCGATCTATCGCGGGCTCCACGGAAGCGAGGGCGTGTTCGACGTTGACGTGAAATTTTCGAGGTCGACGTCGCTCGACGACAAAGGCCCGACGGGGACCGCCGACGTCACTTTTTCGACGCGCGGACAAATCGGATTCACCGCCGACGATCGCAGCGGCGAGTTCACGGGCTCGGGCTCACTCACGGTCCGCGTCGCCTCCGGCTCCGCGTCGATCGAATGCAGCGGCCCGTTCGAAGCCAGCGGGCGTTGGGATCCTTTGTAGTCGAAGCTTTCTCACGTGCTTCGAGGTTGTTGAGCGGTCACGGCCGCCCGTGGAAGCTGGCCGCACCGAACGTGAAGACGCCGCCGTCTCTTGCGATGAGCCAATAGCCGTCGCCTTGCGGGCGTGCGGCGATTCCGGTCACGGGCGCGTTGAGCTTCGTGCCGCCCAGCGATCCGTAGAACGACGCGTCGCCAAACGTGAACATTCCGCCGTCGGCCGCAACGAGCCAGTAGCCGTGGCCGCTAGGCGTCGCCGCCATGCCGACAACCGGCGCGTTGAGCTTCGTGCCGCCCAGCGATCCGTAGAACGACGCGTCGCCAAACGTGAACATTCCGCCGTCGGCCGCGACGAGCCAATATCCATGGCCGCTCGGTGTCGCGACGATGCCGACCACGGGTGCGTTGAGCTTCGTGCCGCCCATCGATCCATAGAACGCAGCTCCGAACGCGAAGACGCCGCCGTCGTCCGCGACCATCCAGTAGCCGCTCTTCGTTCCCGCGACGCCGACGACGTGACCGACGATCGATTTGTCGCCCATCGATCCGTGGAACGCCGCGTCGCCAAACGCGAAGAGACCGCCGTCGGCCGCGGCGATCCAATATCCTTTTTCGTCCGATGTGGTCGCGACGCCGATCGCGGGCATCGCGAGATGGTCGCCCCCCGCGGAGCCGTAGAACGGTGCGTCGCCGAAGCTGAACATTCCGCCGTCGCCTTTGACGACCCAATAGCCGCCGCCGTCCGCGGTCGACGCGATGCCGACGTAATCTGACGGGCTCGGGATGTCGGTCGTCGCGGAACCACCGCCGGTGAGCGCAACGAGCGCCGCGACGCTTCCGTCGAAACGATCGAGATCGACATTGCCGCCGATTCCGGACACGTGACCGTCGTCCGCGTATTGCCAAAACTGCCAGCCGCTCCACGCTTGCGGAACGAGCGGGCACGCAGGACCCCAATCGGCAACGACGAGCGTCGTCCCGTTCGCGCCGGGCCCGCCGATTTGTCCCCAGAAATACGGACCCGTGTAGACGAGCGGCGCGCGGCCGGTCGCGCCTTTGATGCGTCCCACCCACGCGGCGATCTTCGTGTCGATCGTCGCGTTCGTTTGTCCATCGGTCACTTCGACGTCGAGCATCGGCGGGAGATCGCCCGGACCGAGCACGCCGATTTTCGAGAGCACGAGGTTCGCTTGCGCGATCGGGTCTTCGCTCGCACGGAAGAATTGGTACGAGCCGCGCACCATTCCTTCCGCTTTCATCGTCGCGTAGTTCGACGCGAACGTCGGATCGACGTGCTGCGTTCCGTCCGCGACGCGCGCGATGCCGAACGCGCGACCTGACGCGTGCACTGCATGCCAATCGATCGCGCCTTGGAACTCGGAGACGTCAACGCCTTCGACCGTACCCGCGCTCGCGCACACCGTGACGAGCGAATCGCTTCCGCTTCCCGAGTCCACGCCGCCACTGCAGGCGAGCAGCACGAAAGAAGTCAGGGCAGTCAGAATCGTCTTCATCGCGTCCACCTCGTGCAATCACGATGCGCCGGACGCGCCAAAACCGCCCCTTAATCGACTCTTAATCCAAAGCGCTCAGGTGGTGCACCGAAGACTCAGGTGCGCGCTCCTTCATCGAGCGTCGACACCGGACCGCTCACGGATTGGCGAGAGCGGCGATCTCACTCGCGGAGAGCGCGCGACTGTAGATGCGCACTTCGTCGAGAATGCCATTGTAGTAGCTGGTTGGTGCGTTGTCGCCGCGGCAGCCGAGACGTAGATTCGCTTTGCTGGGCAAGACCGCGGGGAGCACGGGCGTCTTGGAGTTGTGGATCGCGCCGTTGACGTAAACGAGAAAGTCCGCGTTCGGTGCGAAGACACCTGCGACGTGCGCCCATTGTTCGAGTGGGGTCGTCGCGTTCGAGTTGACCTGGTAGAGACCCGCGTCACCGTCGCCGAGCGTGAACGCGAAAACGTGCCCGGTGTTGTTCGAAAGGCGCCAGCCCTCTTCGGTCGCGTTCAACGTCTTGCTGACCGCGAATCCGGGGAGGTTGACGAAAGGATCGACGGACACGCTCATCCACGCGGTCACCGTGAGCGCGCCCGCGAGCTCCGGGAAGCCTTTGATGTCGACGCACCCCGTGCCCGCTGCGTTCGACGAGACGACGAGCGCGCCGCCGATTTTGCCGCTCGTCGTCCAGCTTGCATTGGCTGCCGCGGGCGTGATGAGCGTTCCGTCGCGGTGGTGCGGCGAGCAATCGGTCACGCTCGTCCCTGTTCCCTCGTCGAGCTTGTAATACGCCTCGAGCGAGGGATCGCTCGTCGCCGGACATCCTTGTGCGCTCGCGTCCGCGTCCGCGGCGCTGCTCGAGTCGCTCCTTGCCGCGTCTCCCACGTCACCGCCGAGCGATGGGAAGAGACACGCGCCCACGATCGAAACGAGCGCGGCGCATGAGAGAAGTCGGCGCATCTCAGTACAACACTACCGCACCGATGCTCTCAATGGAGATCGGCAAGCAGACACGCGTCGTAGCTCTGATAGTCGGTCGGCGTGTTGAGTGTGCCGTCGGACATGTATCCCGCCGGAAGCTCGACCGACGACGCGTGAACCCCAGCGCTGTATCCACCGCAGGCCCAGTGGAGCGCGGCGCCGAGCCCTTGCTCCGGCGCGGTGTTGAGCTTGCTCAACGTCGCCGTTTGAAAGTCGATGGCGACACCGTACGCGATCTGGTCCGCCACCATGTGAGCGTACATCTGCTCGTACGCGCCGGGGTTGTTCGGATAGCGGATGGAGTTGTTCTCGAGCGAGCAGCGCTTTCCGAGCGTCGTCACGCAATCATCCATCAACGATTCGGTGAACGCCTCGTCCGTGCCCGGCGTGGAGGGATTCAAGTTCGAGTACGGATTGAACGAGAACGACTGGTGCGTCGTCGTCCAAACCGCATGCGCCGCGATGGCTTTTTGCTGACAGTTCTGATCCTTGCTGTTCGTGTAGCCGGCCGCGATGAGCGCCGTGAGCTCGGTGCCGCTGTTGACATCATCCTTGAGGAGCGGCTCGGCGTAGAGCGTCATGCACCCAGAGATCGTCACGTTCCGGATTTGTGGAACCGCGTCGTAGAGCGCCGCGAGCTTCGTTTGCAGATCCGCGTACGCCGCCATGTAGTCGTGCTTCCACCAAGGGCCGATGCCGAGGCCGCTCGCGGTCGGCAAAGGTCCGCCGTCGAGCGCCTTCGCCCAGTCCGGCGCGTACTCGCCCGCCCAAATGCGGAGCTTGATGTGCTCGTGCGCGGGCGTCGCGGCGATCGCTTGGTCGATGATGTTGTGCGACGCGATCGGGCCGCCCTTCTTCGGTTGGAGATCGGCCCACGTCGCATTGACGACGAACCCATTGACCACGCTCTGCCACGTCGACGGCGGAACCGAGAAGCTCGAGCCTCCGGTGGGCGTGTGTGGCCCGCTGCCGCGATCAATCAGGCCGCCGATGTCCGGTTTGAGCGCCGCAAGATCGTCGGTGCCCGATCCCAACGCGGCGTCACCACCGCAACCCACGAGAAACAAGAATGGAACGACGAGCGTGCGCTTCGACATGTGTGCAACCTCGGCACTCTGACGGCAGCTGCCGTGCGATCGTGCAAAGAAAGCTCGTCACGGAAACGGCGACGGCACCCGCGCAACGGGCGTGGTGAGCGTCAGCGGCGGTTGGTTCTTCGTGCAGTCCGCGGCCGTCGCGCCCGAGCCTTCGTCGAGATGGTAATACGCGAGGAGACCGGGCGAGGCCGTGCAATCGCTGGTGAACACGTAGTCGGTGGCGAGCGTGCCCGCATCGAGCTCGGTCGTCCAGATCCGAACCGAGGCGAGCGTCGCATGCGACATTCGCGTGCAACCTCCATCGACGTACGCTCCGCCGAGCGTGAAGACCGACGCCGTCGCCCAGCCGTTGACTGCGTTGTTGCTCGACGCGGCGAGCGTGTGCTTCGACTGCCCGGCTGTCCAATCGAGCGTGTAAAGATTCTGCGTGCGTCCGAACGTGCTGCCGGGCGCGCTCGTCGCCACGACGTGGATCAAGTGCTCGGGTATAATTGGAGCGTGGACGCACGCTGGAGTCGCACTCGCGTTGACGATGCAAAACGCGAGGAGCGGCGTGCTCGTGATCGCAATCGACCACCCGGATTCACCAGTTTGTGTCCCGCCTTGCCACACGATCGGTCCCGCGGTGATGTCGTCGAGCCGCATCCAGAAGGACACGCTGAACGGATCATCCGATAGCTTGATCGTGCTCGCATCGAGCGGCTCGTCGAGAAACGCGCAGCCTCCGCCAAGCTTGAGAGCGCTCGCGTCCGTGGTCGGAGTGAGCGACTTCCAATCGAAGCACGACGCGGCCGGCGCGACGACGAGCGCGGTGGCGACGGCGAGAAGCGAGAGGCGCCTCAAAACGCTCCTCCGACAACGACGCCGCCGCCGTTCGCTCCGACGATCGGATGCGCGGCAAACCACAAGAGCCCGGATGCGAGCGCAACGCCGCCCGCGGCGATCAACGCGTAGCTCACGTACGTTGCCGTCTGCCATGGTTGCCACACGGCCGGCGGGCACGGACACGTCTGCCGGATCTCGCCGTACTTCGCGCCAGCCACAGCGAGCGTGACGCCACCGCCGGCGGCGATGACGAACCCGGACCCGGCGACAATCAACGCGACCGCGTTGCGCGAACGAGTCGGTTTGTGCGGCGCTGGAGGCGGCGCGGTGACGATATTCGTCGCGGACACGATCGGTACGCTCGGACAAATTTGGTCCGTGCGCGCGAGGCGCGCTTCGACGTCGGGTCGATCGGACGCGTCCGGCTTGAGTCGCAAGTACCGATTGTAGAACTCGCGTGCGTCGGCGCAGTGGCCGCTCCATTCCTCGTACGCGAGGGCGATGTTGTAGAGGAGGTTCGACTTTCCGGAGAGCGCGTAGGCGCTCTTGAACGCGTCGATCGCGAGCTCGTATTCGTGATGCGTGTAGTGAGCGGCGCCCTCGTCGTAAAGTGAGCGCGCGCGTGCGTATCGGGGGTCGTCGTCTTGCGCTCGCGCCGTCCACGCGGGCAAGATCACGATCACCGCCATCGCGGCCGCCGATGCGCGCCTCACGGCTTGCTCTCTTCGAAGGGCTTGAGCGGGGAATACACGCTTGGCTGCGCGCGTGGGTGAGTCGGGCGTGCGTGCACGACGGGCTTCGTGGCCTGAGTCGTCCACGACGTTGTTGGGGGCGCAACGCTCGCGACCGGATCGTTCGTCGCGCTCGGAGCGCTCGACATGGCGACGATGACAGACGGCGCGCTCGACGATGTCTCGGTCGGCGTGGCGCGCGTCTTCGAAGACGCGAGCGCGGCGAGCGCGACGAGCGGCACCAGCACCGCACCGGCGACGCCCGCGTAGATCCACTTCGAGCGGCGCGCACTCGGGCGGTCCGATGCGCGAAGGGCCGCGAGCAGTGCGTGCATCGTCGCGTGCCGTTTCGCGGGATCGCGATCGAGTCCCTTCAAGAGAGCTTCACGCATTGCGGCCGGCTCGTCCGCTTTCAGCCGTGGGATTTCGACCGTCTCGGAGATTGCGTTTGCGGCGAGCTCCTGCAGATCGGCGCCGCGGAAGGGGCGACGACCGTAGAGGGTTTCGTAGAGAACAACGCAAAATGCGAACTGATCGCTGCGCGGATCCGAAGGCTTGCCGGCGAACTGCTCAGGAGACATGTATGCGGGCGTTCCAACGAAGAGATTCGTTCGCGTAAGCGTCGTGAGCACGTCGCGCGTGCGTCCGCTGACCGATGGCGCCTCGGGATCGCGCGAGCTCGCAAGGCGCGCCAACCCGAAATCGGTGACGCGCACGCGGCCGTCTTTGCCCAACAATACATTTTCGGGTTTGAAGTCACGATGCACGAGGCCGACGTCGTGCGCCGCGACCAGCCCTTCGCCCGCTTGCAAGAGGCGCTCGAAGACCTGGCGCCACGGCGGCTTCGTTCGCATGAAGCTCTTGAGCGTCTCGCCATCGACGTACTCCATCGCGATGAAGATCTGCCGATCGACGACACCGACATCGTACACGGCGACGACATTCGGATGCGACACCTGCGCCATCGCGCGCGCCTCCCGCAGCGCGCGCGCTTGTGCTTCGTCGCCGATGCTGAGATCCGCGCGCATCACCTTGAGCGCAACGCGACGATGAAGGTGCGGATCGTGTGCTTCGTAGACGACACCCATACCGCCAAGGCCGACCGTTCGCGTGACTTCGTAGCGCCCGAAGCGCATGGGATTCGAGAGGTCTTGCGCCACGTCCGCGACGACGCCACGGCACCCCGCGCACTCGGCGAGATGGATGTCGACCTCGGCGATCCGGTCCGGCGATGCCTGCCCCGAGACGAATTCGAGCACGGTGTCCTCGCTCAAACACTCCATCGCTGGTGCTGAAGTATAGCGCGGCGGTGATACCCTCGACGAAATGGATGACGCTATCGTGCGCGCTCTCCACGACCGAGGACGCGCCGCGTGGCCCCGCGTCGCCGTCGATTTCGCCACGTACGCCGCTCACATCGCGACGGTAGCAACGGGCGGCGAGCGTGACGCGCTCGAGGCGCTCTACGCCGAAGATCTCTACCTCGCATGCGCCTGTGCGCGCGGCGACGTGATGGCGCTCGCGATCTTCGACAAGGAATTCCTGTGTCACGTTCCGTCGTACATCGCGCGCACGACGACCACGCCGCAGGTCGTGGACGAAGTGACCCAGCGTTTGCGCGAGCGTCTGCTCGTCGCCAACGAGGGAGTTGCGCCGAGGATTGCAACGTACTCGGGTCGTGGGCCGCTCGGCGCGTTTCTACGCGTCGCGTCCGTGAGGCTCGCGCACGACACGCTCCCCGGCGAGCGCAGTCCGCGCACGACGCCCGAGCCCGACGCCGCGCTCGATCCCGAGCTCGACTACATCAAAGCCGCATACCGCGACCAATTCGTGCGCGCGATCGAACGCGCGATCAGCACGCTTGCACCGCGCGAGCGCAACGCGATGGCGCTCTCACTCATCGACGGTCTCTCGACGGACGCGATCGGGCGAATGTATGGCAAGGATGGCGCGACGGTCCGCCGCTGGCTCGGCGGCGCGCGCGACTACGTGCTCGAAGAGACGAAGAAGCTTCTCCGCGCCGAGCTCGGTGCGTCGCCCGAGGAGCTCCAGAGCTTGTTTGGAATCCTGCGAAGCCGGCTCGACGTGAGTATCGTGCGAATTTTGAGGGAAAACCGCGACGCGGAGTGACCCTCACGAATTCGTAGATTTCCGTGCACGCCGTGCCACGAGCTCCCGTCAGAGAGGCATGACCATTCGTCGCTCTCTCCTCGCCATTGCCGCCATCGTCGCGATGGCCGTCACGAGCTGCGGTTCGAGCACGGACACGCCCAACGTCGGCACGTCAAGCGAGCCACTGTCGTTCAAATCCGCGCCGAGCGAGTTCGATTGGACGCGCTTCCCCGATGGCATGCAGTGCATCGGCGCTGTTTCCAGATACTTCAATACGGTACACGGCGCGGCGATCGGAAATATGCCGAACACCGACGATGGCGCGTGTTGCGGTTTCGGAGCGTGCCACGCATGGCTCGACGACACACCGGACTCGACGAAGTTCAATCGTCACCCGTGGGGAACGACAACGCCGCAGGCGGAGGACATCGTCATCTTTCCGCCGCAATCGGGCGACTGCTACGGCCACGCCGCCGTGGTCGATCACGTCGATAGCGCCGGCAACTTGTTCATCATGGACAACAATTGGAATCTCGATTCCCGCAAAGCCAATTGCACGTTTCTCGACAAGACGTGCGGTCACGTCCACACCGCTTGGTACGGAGGCAAAGTGTGGACGCCGTATGGTCTCTATCGCCTCAAGTCGAAGGAGCCCGCACCGCCGCCAACGACGACGTGGTCCACCGTGCGCGGCAAGACGACGCCCGATCTCAACGGCGACGGCAAGGACGACATCTGCGGACGAGCGAGCGGCGGTATCTACTGCGCGCTCTCGAATGGCGCGAGCTTCGGCGCAACCTCCTACTGGACGACGACCCAATTCACCGACGCGGGTGGATGGAAGAGCGATCCCAGCTTTTGGGGGACCATCCAATACCCGGACGTCAACGGCGACGGCATGGCCGACGTCTGCGGACGAAGCAGCATCGGAATCGCATGCGCGCTCTCGAACGGCAACGCGTTCGATGAAGATACGTATTGGAGCAGCAGCTTCTCGAACGCGGGAACGTGGAACACCGATCCCAGCTACTGGATGACCATCCAATACCCCGACGTGAACGGCGACGGGCGCGCCGACATCTGCGCGCGTGCAAGCGGCGGAATCTACTGCGCTCTCTCGAATGGCAAGACGTTCGATGCGCCGACCTACTGGACAACGCCGAACTACTCCGATGCAAACGGCTGGAAGGCGGACCCGAGCTACTGGGGCACCATCCAATTTCCCGATCTCAATCACGACGGCAAAGCGGACGTCTGCGGTCGTGGAGCGGGTGGCATCTTCTGCGCGCTGTCGAACGGCAAGAGCTTCGGCGCGCCGAGCTATTGGTCCACGACCTTCAGCGATGCCTCTGGTTGGAAATCTGATCCGAGCTATTGGGCGACCATCGAGTATCCCGATGTGAACGGCGACGGCAAAGCCGACGTGTGTGGGCGGAGCAGCATTGGCTTCGAGTGTGCGCTCTCGAACGGAAGCGCGTTCGGCGCCACGAGTCTCTGGAGCGCCGGCTTCACGAACACGGACGGGTGGAAGGCGGATCCGAGCTACTGGAGGACCATCCAGTTTGCGGACGTCGACGGCGATGGGAAGTCGGATGTGTGCGGCCGAGGTGGAAACGGGATCAGCTGCGCGCTGTCCAGCGGCGCAGCGTTCGGAACAGCAACCTATTGGACGACTGCAATGTACACGGACGGCGACGGGTGGAAGGCCGACCCCAGCTATTGGGAAACCATCCAGTTTCCCAATGTCGACGGCGTGGGTGGTGCTGACGTGTGTGGTCGCGGCAGCGACGGCATCCACTGCGCAGTCTCGCACGCGTCGTCGTTCGGCGCCCCGACTACCTGGACCAGCAGCTACACGGACGCAGGCGGCTGGAAGGCCGATCCCAGTTACTGGCAGACCATTCACTTTCCGTGAGGCCGTGCTCTACTATGAGGTGAGCCCGACGAACACCTCATGAACGAAATCGCCCACGCGCACGTTCGAGTCGGGGACATCGTCGCGGGGAAATACCGCGTCGAACGCACGCTCGGTGAAGGTGGGATGGGGATCGTGGTCGCGGCCACACACGAGCAGCTCGATCAGCGCGTGGCGCTCAAGTTCTTGCAACCCACGCTCGCCTCGCGCGAGGACATCGTCCAGCGCTTCATGCGCGAGGCGCGCGCCGCAGTGAAAATCCAGAGCGAGCACGTGGCGCGCGTGTTCGACGTGGGCACGCACGCGGGCGCGCCGTATATGGTGATGGAGTACCTCGAGGGCAGCGATCTCGCGCAGGTCCTCGAGTCCGGCAGCGTGGTCCCTGTGAAGGACGCGGTTGGTTACGTGATCGAAGCGTGCGCGGCCGTCGCCGAGGCGCACGCGCTCGGGATCGTCCATCGCGATTTGAAGCCCGCGAATCTTTTCTTGGCGAATCGCGCAAACGGCAAGCCCATCGTGAAGGTCCTCGACTTCGGGATCTCGAAGTCGAAGCCGACGGACAAAGACGCGGGCGTGACGAACGCGTCGGCGATCATGGGATCCCCGAGTTACATGTCACCGGAGCAAATGGTGGCGTCGGCATCGGTCGACGCGCGCTCGGACGTGTGGTCGCTCGGCGTGGTCATCTACGAGCTCGTGTCGCGCAAGGTGCCGTTCACCGCCAACTCGATGCCCGAGCTCGTCGGCGTGATCCTCCAAGGGAAGTTCGAGCCGATCGCCGACATCCCTATCGAGCTTCACGCAGTGATTACTCGATGTCTCCAGAAAGAACGCGAGCAGCGCTTTCAAAACGTCGCCGAGCTCGCGCGCGCGCTCCTTCCGTTCGGACCTGCGCGCGCCGAGGCGCTCGTCGAACGCATCGAAAGCACGCTCGGCCTGAGCCCGGCGTCGCAGCGCGCCCCCGCCGTTCTACCGCGCTCGGGTGCGGCGGAGCCGACGTTCGCGCCGACAACGACCATGGCGCCAGCGAAGCGCTCGCCACTGGTGTGGATCGCACCGCTCACGGGCATCGCGGCGTTGATCGCGATCACCGTCGTCGCGACACGTTCGACGCGGCCGTTGGTGACGCCGAGCACCAGCACCGAGGCGCCGACGTTCGCGGCGAGCACGGCGCCGCTCATCACAGCCGAGCCCCACGCTCTCCGCGAGCCTCAGCAAGCCGCGTCGGACCTCTCATCCGCAGTCGTCGCCCCCGACACGGCCGCGCCGCCGCCCCTCGTTCACGCAAAAACGTACGCGTCGGCCCACGCTCCGTCGGCGTCCGCGTCCGCGTCCGCGTCGCCCGCCGCGTCCGCCGGTTGCCGCACCGTCAGCTACTTCGATACGCGTGGGAACAAGCACTTCAAGCTCGAATGCCCACCGTGAAATGAAAACGATCGTCTCCACTGCTCTCGCCGTCGCGACGCTGCTCGCTTCATCGGCCGCGCGCGCCGACGACGCGACGTGCATCGCTGCGAGCGAAGAAGCGCTGACGCTTCGACAAGGAGGCAAGCTCCACGACGCGCTCGAGCGTCTCGCGCTCTGCGCCGACGCAGCGTGCCCCGCAGAGGTCAAAGAAGAGTGTGCTCGCCGCATCACCGCGGTCGACGCCGTCATGCCGACGCTCATTCTGGCTGCGAAAGACGGCGCGGGAGGCGATCTCTCCGCGGTGACGGTCACCATGGACGGCGCTCCGCTCGTCTCGACGCTCGACGGGCGCGCGCTGTCGGTGGATCCGGGCGAGCACACATTTCGCTTCGAGACACGCGGGCAGCTGCCAATTGAACGGAAGCTCGTTCTGCGAGAATCGGACAAAGAGCGACGCGAGCTCGTGACGATCGGTGCGCCGGTCGCGCCCGCCGTCGTCCGCGGTGGCTCGTGGGGCACGCAGAAGACGCTGGCGGTGATTAGCGGCGGCCTCGGACTCGTGGGGATTGCCCTCGGCGCGACGTTCGGCGCGTTCGCCGTCTCGAGTCAGGACCAACAGCACGGCGACTGCGGGCCTTCGGCATGCCCACATTATTTGCAGTCACTCACGGACTACGACTACGCGCAACGCAACGCAACCGCGTCGACGATTTCATTCGTTGCAGGTGGCGTGCTCGCCGCGGCCGGTGTGGTGTTGTGGTTCACCGCACCACGAGTGCGCATCGTTCCTGTGGCGGCGGCGAACGGTGCGGGCGTCACGCTCGCCTGGGTGTTCTGAATGAGCGCTCGTCGCCTGATCGCTGCCACGGTCGCATGCGCATCGACCGCCGCGTGCGCGCTGCTGCTCAATCTCGAGCCGCCGCCCGCGCCCGATGACGGCGGCGCGGACGTCGTAACGGACGCCGGGCCGCGCGACGCGTCGGGCAAGTGCGTCGCGCTCGACGCCGCGCTTCCCGGTGACGACGCGGACACCGAGTTTCGGGCGCTCGCGCAAGTCACGGTCGATGACGCGGGCTTGCGTTCGTGGACGTTCTTCGACACGACAACGCTGAACGCTGCCGCGACCGGCTTCGAGGGCGGCACGTTCGACGGTCGCTACGTTTACTTCGCGCCGAACGCCGGTGGGGTCATCACGCGATACGACACCACAAAGTCTTCCGCGGGCTTCAGCAAGACCGGGTGGTTCACGTTCGACCCGGCGTTGCTCGGCATCGACAAGCAAGGTTTCTCGGGCGCGACGTTCGACGGACGCTACGTCTACTTCGTTCCGCTCCGCGACGTGACCGATGGCGGCTCGTCCGGTTTGGTCGTTCGGTACGACTCGACCGCCGCGTTCGCCGCAACCACATCATGGACGACGTTCGACACGTCCACGATCCCCGTCAGTGACGGTGGCGTTCCCGCACGCGGTTTCAGCGGCGGCGTGTTCGATGGGCGCGCGATGTACTTCGTGCCGAACTTTGACGGCGTCGCGCACGATGGCCGTGCCGCGCGCTACGACACGGCATACGACGCGGGCAACGGGGGCGACGCGTCGGGGTCAACGTTTACGAATGCGAACGCGTGGTCCACGTTCGACACGAGCAGCGCGAGTGGGAGCGCGTCAGCGCTTGGATTCGTTGGAGGTGCGTTTGATGGCAAAACAATTTACCTGTCGCCGTCCGTCAACGGCGTGACCTCGAGCACGGGAGGCGCCAACCCGTTCGTCTCCCATTACGACACGACGCTGCCGTTTGCGTCTGCGGGATCGTGGGGCAGCTTCCAGGTCGACAAGGTCAACGCCAGCGCGTACGGCTTCGCGGGCAGCGCGTTCGACGGGCACTTCGTCTATTTCGTGCCGCACGCGTCGACAACTTTCGCGCGCTTCGACATCACGAAGGTCATCGACAATTCCGGGGCCTGGACCATGTTCGATGTCTCGACACTCATCCCCGCAAACGACGCGGGCGCGCCCGTGTTCGCAGGCGGCGCGTTCGATGGACGCTTCATCTACCTCGTACCGAGCGCGCCAGCCTTCGGCGTCGTGGTGCGCTACGACACGCTCAGCCCGATGACGTCGAGCTGCGCGTGGTCCACGCTCGACCTCACTCACCTCGACGCGGTTGCGACGAACTTCTTTGGCGCTGTCTATGACGGGCGCTACCTCTATTTGATTCCGCGAGGCTCGACGGTCGCGCGGTTCGACACGAAGTCTCCGTCATCAATGCCTCTGTTGCCTGCGTTCAACGGGTCATTCTTCTGATGATGAAGCACGCCCTCAGCGCCGTCGCTGCGGCGACCGTCTTCGTGCTCGTTGCGGCGTGCAGCCCACCGAACATCGCGAACTCGAGTGCGGCAGCCGCGTGCGCCGACTTCGCCTACGCGCACTGCAGCCGCGTCGATGCGTGCTCGACCATCGCTATCGCGTTGCGTTATCCGGACCTCGCGACGTGCCGTGCGCTCTTTACGACCAACTGCGTCAACGCCATCAACGCGCCCTCGAGCATGACGCCTGCGTCGGTCGAGAGCTGCTCGACGGCGACGACGAGCCCCAGTTGGAGCTGCAACGATTTTCTCTACGGACAAAACGCTCCGCCACAATGCACCCTCCAAGCGGGCACGCGCGTGACCGGCGCGGCGTGTGCCTTTTCGACGCAGTGCCAAACGAGGTATTGCTCGATTCCACGCGGCAGCGCATGTGGAACGTGCGGCGCGCTGCCGGCTCCCGGCGACTCGTGCGCGAATCTCACGACGTGCGGCTTCGCTCAAACATGCGATGCGGCGACGCAGCAATGCATCGTATTTTCGCAAAGCGGTGGGGCCTGCAGCGCCACGCAGCCTTGCGGGGTGAGCTTCGGTTGCGACGCGACGCAGACGTGTCAACCGCAAGCGTCAACACCGAACGCGACGTGTGCGGTGCCGGGTCCCGGCTGCAATCTGTATGCGGGCTTGACCTGCAACACGGCGAGCGCGACGTGTGTGACGTTGCAGTTCGGCGCGCCCGGCGACGCATGCGGCCTCGTCTCGAATCAATACGTGCCTTGCGGACACGGAGGCGTGTGCGTTGGTGGTGTCTGCGTCGCGTCTGCCGTTCCCACGCAGGCTTGCGACATCGCTGCCGGACCGTTTTGCGTTCCGCCGTCGGAATGCGTCGTCACCACCGACGCCGGGACGTCAGGGACATGTCAGTTCGCGGGCGCGACCGACTGCAAGTAACGCTCTGCGCGCGTCGATTTTTGTGCACGACTTTGTCGGTGGCTCCCGTCAGCGAGCCGAGGTCCCCCCATGTTGAAGCTCATTTCACTCACCGCGCTGTCGTTGCTGGTCACGAGCTGCGGTGCTGGCGACGCGAGCGAGAGCCAGCCGCGTCCGGAGTTTCCAAGTGAACGCGGTGGTGCGGCTCCGCGGAGGCGGCGCACCCAACATGTACTTCCAGCTCGATGCCAACTTCCGTAGTCACCTTCCGAAAGGCACGGCGACCTGCACCGTCAACGCGACCTATCTCGACGACGTGGCAGGCCGATCATGGACGCTCGTGTACGGTACGGGCACCACCGACAGAAAGGTGATGTCGAAGAAGGGCGGAAACACGTGGGTGACCGCGTCGGTGACCGCGCCTTGCTCGAAGCTCACGGGCGCGCTCGGCGGGATCTCCGCGGACATCGAGCTGCAGGCCAACGGCAACCACGACACGACATTTCACATGGTCGAAGTCCGCGTGGATTCGCGCTAAGCGACTCGTCGTGCTCCTCGCACAGTCCCTGCGCTCCCACCGAATCCCATTCACGCTGTACGTGCGTTTGCTGCTTGACGCCGCTTGCGCGCTCCCGTGAACTCGGCTCATGTCGCTTCTCCGCTCGCTTGTTCCTCTGCTCGTTGCCGTCACCGCGTGCGTCGGGGACGATTCGGTGTCGCCGTTCGATAGCGGCGCCGACGGTGTGACGAGCGATGCCACGAGCGACAGCACGACCGACGCGTCGGATTCGAGCACCATCGCCGACGCGAGCGCGGACGCGCCGGTCGACGGCAGCACGGGTCCCGGAAAGCGCGTCTTCGTCACGAGCGTCACGTACAAGGGCAACATCGGCGGCCTCACAGCGGCCGATACGAAGTGTCAAGGAGTCGCGCTAAACGCCGGTCTCGTCGGGACGTTCCTTGCGTGGATCGCGACCGTCGACGGCGGAAGCCCGCAGACGCGCTTCGCCCACTCGACAGTTCCGTACAAGCGCATCGACGGCGTGACCGTCGCCAACAACTGGACTCAGCTCACGTCAGGCACGCTCTTGAATCCGATCGACGTGACCGAGGACGGTGGCCCACTCGCTACGAGCGTCCTCGCATGGACGAACACGATGGCAAGCGGCGCGGCATGGGAATACGACTGCGCGGGGTGGACCGTCTCCGACAACACCGCGAACGGCCGCCTCACGAGCGTGACGACGAACTCGCTCGCGGGCACCCAGATTTCGGCTTGCTACAACGACGGCCTACTCATCTGCGTCGAGCAGTAGGACTCGACATCCCTCGCGCGGCCACACGTGGCGTACCTGCTCGTGCGCCAGCTAATAGATGAACGCTCGCACCGCGCTCGAGAGATACCGATCGCGCTCATCACCGTCGTTATGCGTGACGGATAGCGATGATGGGTAGCTCGTCCGCCGCAGGAATCGTGATCTCGTGATAGGCGGTCTCGAGTTAGGTCACCGGCACGTATTCGACTGCGCCCGTGTCGCCGTCGAGGATCTCTTCGTATGGAAACCAGTAGAATTCCTCGTTGCCGTCCTCGTCGATGTACGCGTAGGCGATGTACACCGTACCAAGGTCGGTCTGAACTGGTACCGAGCGAGGGTCCGCGCCCTCGAGGAGGGCCATCTTTTTCCGCGACTTGTACTTCTTGACCGCGAGGTCGCCCTTCGCGTCGTGCTTGACGTGAAAGCTTGCGATCTTGTGGTTCCTAATCTCTGCCGTGACCGCGTGTCGGCCTTTACGGTCGATCTGGTGGACGCCGTTCGTCGCGAGTTTATCGGCGACGAGAGCGTGACCACTATTGTGGTGGTGCCTTCCGGCCGCGATGGCCGAACCGACGAAAAAGACAACCGTGGCGAGCGTCATGAGCACGATAGCGAGCCGACGCAGTGCGTTTCCCGTCATGTTCCATCTCCTAGTTTCAGAAATCATTTGTCGAGCGTGCTCTTGATGTCCGACCACTCTTTGTCCATGCGCACCTTCGTAGCGTCCCAGGTGGCCGCGGTCGCAGTCGGGAGCGATTTGACGTCGTTGGCGAACGCGTCGTGCTGCACGCGGAGCGTGGACGATTGCGACTGCAGGTCGACTTTCTTGGTTCCCGTTGCCGTCAACACCTTGGCATCGACGTCGGAAATCTTCTTGTCGAGCGCGTCGAGGTTCGACTGCATCGTGTGGCGATAGTCCTCACGCGTCTTGTTGAAGTCGCTTTGTGCCTCGGCAATCTTCTTGTCCGCCGTGGCTTGCGCGCTGTTGATTTTATCGTTGGCTTGCACCTGTGCGTTGGTGATCTCGGTGTTGGCCTTCGCTTGCGCGGCGTTGGCCTTTTCCTGGGAATCCTGCGCGCTTTTGTCGCAAGCAGCGGCGCCGAGAACGAGGACGGTGGCGAGAGCAGCGAAGGATCGATTCATGTCATCTCCAGTGAAAAGTGGTTGCCAGCGACGCGACCCAATGCAGGATTCGCGCCACATCGGGAGGCGAAGAGCTCTCCCAACGGTCGGCGTCGCGGTCATGAAATCGGCGGCGTGCGGTCATCAACGACACGCGCGATATATCTCGGCGCCGTTGGTCCAATAGATCATCGTGGCGTCGAATGCGTAGTAGGTGGGGCCAAACCCGACGTGGATTGCGGTGGGCGTCGGCGCGCCGCCCGTGATCGGGATCGCAAGTAGCAAGCGCGTGTCGACATCGACGGCGTATACCGCAAGGTCGTCGATCGCGACCGGACCTTCGAGCTTGCCCTGCGCGAAGATCGTCTTTGCACCACCCGTGATCGGAACGCTGTAGATGGTGCGTGGGCTGGACGAGTCGATCGGCACGCCGGCAAAGTAAATGGTCGATGCGTTCATGACACCCCATTGCGAGAGGGTGCCGTCCGTCGTCAACGTGGTTGTTGATCCGGCGTGCGTCGCAGAGATCGTCTCGACCGCATCTTGGCTACCGTTGTCCGCAGACCAGTAGACGATCGATTGCGAAGCGCCGATCAGCCGCGCATCGTTGCCCATCGCAACGAACGTCCGCGTGCCGTCGGCCTCAACGACACTCCAAATCGTGCTGCCCGTCTCGAGGTAGATCGTTGCGTCGGCGATGACCACGCGATCGTCTGGAAAGGCCGGAGCGACGACGATCGTCGTGATGGCGCCGCCGTCGAGTGGCACGCGCAACAACTTGGACGTCGTGGTGGAGAACACGAAGCAATAGGCGACGTCGCCATCGACCGCGAATTCGCCGCACTCGGCGAGCTGCGCCGATGGCCCTCCGAGCGGCATGAGATGCAGCAGCCCCGGCGACGCCCCCGAAGTAGCAATCTCACTCCACACGATGGCGCCATCGTGTAATGCGAGCCCCGAAATGGCTCCGGACGGAAGGGTCGCGCTCGCGAGCCATTGCGGCGCGTGATCACACGTCGCGGTCTCGGGTGCGCTTGCGTCGCTCGTCGATGCTCCCGTATCGCCAGCGTCGGCGACGAGCCCTCCGCATCCGAGCAGGGCGGCCGCGATCCAACCTCGTCGCATCGAGAAAGCGTATCAGCATCTTCGATGACTCTTATTTCTGAGCGAAGTGATGGTGCGTTCGGCCAGACGAGCGGCATCCACTCCTCCAAAGCTCATGTGCGTTCGCCACTAACTTCGCATCGTGATGAGGAAGCAGGCTCCAGGAGCGGGCCCGAGCGCGATGTCTCCATCGTGTGCCTTCGCGACGCGACGCGCGAGCGCGAGGCCGAGACCTGTGCCGTCTTTTTTCGTCGTCACGAGCGGCTCGAAGAGCGTTTCGTGGATCGCGTCGGGGATGCCTGGGCCGTCGTCGCGGATTTCGATCGTGAGAACGCCCGCGCTCGATGTTGCGTGCGTCGTGATGCGTTTCGCTCCCGCCTGAATCGCGTTGTCGTAGATGACGCGGAACATTCGCGCGAGCAAAACGATGCTGCCGCGAATCGATGTCGCCCCGACGTCGTCGATGTACTCGACTGCGCCCGTGACGTCGCGCCGCGCCTCGGCGATCGCGTCGGCAATGACCACGGGCTCGCCGCGCACGGCTTCACCGCGTGCTAGCGCGAAGAGCGCGTCGACGACGTTCTGCGCGAGGCGCGCATTGCGTTCAATCTTCGCGAGGTGAGCTTCGCGTTGTGCTGGGTCGGCCGTGCGCATCACGCTTGCGCTGCCGGAGATCACCGCGAGCGCGTTGCGAAGCTCGTGTGCAGCTTCGGCGGCGATCTCACCAAGAAGGAGGAGCGATGTCCTCCCAACTTCCGAAGACATCGCGCGAGTATTCAGGCTAATCTGCTACCCGTCCAGTGGCGTCCATCAAGCCCGTGCCCAACGAGTCGAAGATCCCACTCGGGTCTACACTCATCGGCAAGTACAAGGTTCTTCGCGAGATCGGGCGGGGCGGGATGGCGGCTGTCTACGAAGCCGAGCAGCTCGGTCTCGGCAAGCGCGTCGCGCTCAAAGTGCTCGCCCAGGAGCTCACGCACTCGAACGTCGTCATCGAGCGATTTTTCCGCGAGGCGCGCGCCGCCGCGAGCGTGCAAAGCCCCTACATCGTCGACGTCTACGATTCCGGAAAGCTCGAAGACGGCCGCCCCTTCATCGCGATGGAGTTCCTCGATGGCGAGTCGCTCTACGATCGGATGGCGCGCATCCGTCTCATCGACCCCACGACGACATGCCGCATCATCAGCCATTGCGCCAAGGGGCTCACCAAGGCGCACGCCGCAGGCATCGTCCACCGCGATTTGAAACCCGAAAATATCTTCATCGTGAAGAGCGAGGACGGCGAAGAGATTTCGAAGCTCCTCGATTTCGGTCTCGCGAAATTCTACGCACCCGTCAAGACGGACGAAAAAACGGCGCGCCTCACGCGTGAAGGTGCCGTGTTCGGAACGCCCGCGTACATGTCGCCCGAGCAAGTCAAAGGTCAGGGCAACGTGGATCACCGCGCTGACCTTTGGGCGCTCGGTTGCATGGCGTACGAATGTTTGATCGGTCGCCCGGTGTGGAACACCGATCAAGGCGTCGCGATGACGTTCGCCGCGATCGCGACGCAGCCCATCCCGGTGCCGTCGAAGATTCGTCCCGATCTGCCTTCGGCATTCGACGATTGGTTCCGCCACGCGCTCGAGCGCGATCCGGACAAACGTTTTCAAAGCGCGAAGGAGCTCGCCGACTCGCTCAAGCGCGCGCTGCTCGGGTCGTCCGCGGGAAACGTTTCGTACGTCAACATCTCGGACATCGACGAGATCGAAGCGCAACCTTCGTCCGAAGACGACGCGACGATTGCGCTCTCGCCCTCCGCGAGGCTCGCGCGGCCGCTCACGCCGGGGCCCATTGCGGCGTCTGGCGAGCAAGTCGTGGACGACGTCACGACGCGTGGTCCACCGCCCACGGTGTCGGCACGTCAGCCGAACGCGAGCGCAACGGAGATGCCGCCAACGGCAACGACGCCCGCATTTCGCGCGCCCGCGGGCACGTCGGCGCTTCGTTGGGTGTTCTCCGGCGCATTGCTCGTCGGTGGCGCGGTTGCAATCGGCTGGGTGTGGACGCGCCAGCTCAAAGTGCAAGTGCTCACGCCGCTCGTCGTCTCGAGCGCGACCGTCGCTGCGCCAACGTCTTCGGGGGGCTCGCCCACGGGGCCGACCGCCGATGATCCGAAATGGGCCACGACCATCAACGACGGCCAACAGCTTTTTGCTCGAGGCGATTGGGCGGGCGCGCAAAAGAAATTCAAAGACGCACTCGACGCAGGCGCGGGCTCGCTCGCACGCGTCTACATGGATCAGACGAAGGCCGCACAGACGGGCACGGGCTCGTGCAAGATGGTCACGTTCGTGCGACCGCGCTTCGATCAGAAGAGCAACGCTGCGCGCCCATCGATTATCCAGTCGCGCCGCGGCCCCGTGATGGTCTGGACGGACGACCACGAGCTCAAAGATCACGATCACATTTATTCCGTCGAGCTCGACGAGTCCGGTCGCACGACGTCCGCCCCTCGCGACGTCACACCCGAAGCCTCCGACGCGCAAAAGCCATCGCTCATCGTGTCCGTCGATCGCATCGCGATGCTCTACTGGGATCGCGGCGGTCGCGAGCCCGGCGTGCGCGTACGTTGGCTCGACGCCGACGGGCGAATCGCGGGCGCCTCGAGCGCCGTGAGCACGCAACGCTCCGGCCACTTTTGGCCCTCGTTCGAGAAGGCTCCCGAAGGTTTCGTCGTCGTCTGGCAAGACGATCGCGACAAAGAGAACGCCGATTTGTTCTTCCGAAAGCTCAGCGCCGATCTCGAGCCCATCGGAAATGAAATTCGCCTCACGGACTATGCGGGCCCGCTCCCGACGAAGGCGCCGCAAGTTCGTGTGCCGAGCGTCGCCGTTGCCAGCAATGCCGTCTTCGTCGCGTACAAGCTCGAGCGCGAAAGCTTGCACACCGTCGAGCGCCTTCGCATCGCTCTCGATGATCCGCAGCTTCAAAAAGGTTTGGACGAGCAACCGCCCGCCATAGGCCGCATCAAGAAAGATCGCGAGCTCGGCGACGTGAAGCTCATCAACGAAGACAAGCTTCCCGCCGACGCCCCCATCATCGCGTGCGGCAGCGAAGGTTGCTTCATCACGTGGCACGGCGAGCAAGGCGGCTGCAACGTCGCGCTCATCGAGCCTGCGGCAGGCAAAGTGCTCTGGCGGAAGAAGCTCTCCCAAAACGGCGGGCACCCTTCCATCGGCGTCGGCGAAAACGGGCAGACCATGATCGCATGGTTCGAAAAAGGTTGGGTGCACATGGCGCCCGTCACACGCGATGGCGTCGGCAAGGACAGCGCCTTCGCGCGCGTCTCCGGCGAGCCTCCGCGCCCGTGGATTTCGGCCGGCAAGAACAAGAACGAATGGCTCGTCGCGTGGGAAGATTTCGACGCAAGCCGCTCCGACGTCGAAGCCGCCAAAGTGGTGTGCTCGCCTTGAGCTCGATTTCGTGAAGAAGCCCGCGACCGAGGCACTCCTGGCCTCGGCGGTGGTGACGGCCGCAGTCGGCTTGGGCGCGCTGCTCATGCCGAAGCGTCACATCGCGACGTTCGTTGGTTTCGTGTTTCTCGCGGCCGTGTGGCGTCTCGTGTGGACGAAAGACGACAGCGAAGTTCGCCGCTTCGGCGTCGCGCTCGGTGGGCTCTTGCTACACGAGCGCATCGCCGTGAAGAGCACGCTCATCTCGGGCGCACGCGCGTTCGGGTGGGCCGCAGCGTGCGCGATTGTGATTTTCGGTCCGTACTATTTCGGTTGGCGTCACTGGTGGCAACCGCATCACACGTTCTCGCTCGAGCTTCGCCCGCTCGACACCGCCAACGACATGCTCGGGCAGCTCCTCCTCGTGGCGCTTCCCGAAGAAGCATTCTATCGCGGCTACCTTCAAACGCGCTTCGACGACGCACTCCCACAGCGCGTGCGCATCCTCGGCGCATCGCTCGGCCCCGGCGTGCTCATCGCATCGGTCGTGTTCGCGATCGGTCACTTCGTGACGATCCCGGTTCCCGCGCGCCTCGCGGTGTTCTTCCCGTCGCTCCTCTTCGGCTGGCTGCGTGCACGAACCGGCGGGATCGGCGCCTCGCTCGCGTTCCATGCATTCTGCAACGTTTTCTCGGAAGCCCTCGGCCGAGCCTACGGCGTCTACTAGAACGAGGGGTCACTTCACGAGCGCGACGTCGACGCGGCGGTCTTGGGCGAAGGTGGCTTCGTCGTGGCCCTGTGCGTCGAGCGCGCCTCGCGTTGTTTCGTTGACGGCCGCGCCCGAGACTTTGTGTTGTTCGAGGTACGTGGCGACGCCGTGTGCGCGGCGTGCGCCAAGCGTGAGGTTGTATTCCTCGGTGCCACGCGGATCCGCGCGACCGATGAGCACGACGCGTCGCCCGGCGAGCGCGCCGGTCGTGAGGCACACGGCGATGCGGTCGAGCATGAGCACGTCGTCGCGCGTCATGAGGGCTTCGTCGAAGGCGAACTTCGGCGCTGCGCTGGGCTCGCCAAGCACATCGAGATGGCACGCGTGATAAAGGTCGCCGGTCACGGTGAGGCTCCTGCCGACGGGCATGCGTTCGAGCACGACGGTCATCGTGACGGTCGGACCTACGGGTTGATTCGTCGGCGGCTTCGCTTCATCAGAAGCACACGCAGCAACGAGGAGACAGCCCAAGACGACAAAAGTGTTTTTCATGATGCACGCGTGGGAGCACGAACCGCGCCACACTAAATTGATCGGGATTTGCTGGGATGCGCGAGTGCCCGCACCGAGGAGCGACGACACGCTGTGGCGCCTTTGCGCCACCCGGTTATCGCTCAAGTGATCGGTCGGTGGGAAATCCCGCCAGATCGTTTTGTTGAACGCGTCACGAGCCACGCGGCCGCGCACGTGAGCATCGGCGCGGCTGGGTGAAGCGCGATGCCGAGCGTGCGCTCTTGCGCGTCGACGAGGTTCGTCATCACCCACGTCGACGCGAGCAACGCGACGAGCACGCGTGTCGCGTTGGGGGAAGGCGCGGCGCGCCCGAGGAGAAGCCACGCGGGGAGCGCGAGGAGAACCCAATCATAAGGAGCGCAGCGCCACGCGCACGCGAGCGTCGCGAGGACGGCGATGCCAAAGACGAGCTCGAGATCGTGCTTCGCGCGGACCATTGCGACGAGCGCGAGCGCCCCGAGCGCCGCGACGACGATGGCCGCAAGCATCAACGCCGCGCCGTGATGCGTCGGCATGAGAAGCGTGAAAAAGGCCTTCCACGTGAAGTTCACCGATTCGCGAAAATGTGTGTCGGCATATTCCGACATGTGACGCACCGCAGATGGAAACTCGAGCGTGTCGCCTGGCGCAATCGCGAGACAGAGCGCGAGCTGCGCCGCGCCGCCAAGCGCGAGGCCCACGAGCGCACGACGCGCGCGCGGCATCACGGCAAACGCAACCGGAAGCACGACGACGAGCTGCGGCTTGTATGCGAGCAGCGACGCAACGACGCCGGCCGCAATCGGCCGATGCGCGCGCACGAGCGCATATGACGCCGAAAAAAGCGCGAGCGCGACGAACACGAGCTGGCCCGAAAGGAGCGCATACGCGGCCGGAAAAGACACCGTGACCCAAAGCGCATCGAGCGCGCGCCCGCCCGTTTTCCGTGCTGCCCACACGAGCGCTGCGATGCTGGCGAGCACGACGAGCGCGAACGCGACGACTTGGGGCACGAGCGAGAGCGGCACACACTCGATCGCGAAAATCGGCGGGTACGCATATGGGTAGTGCACGAGAAATGCTCGCCCGAACGCGGCACGATGCGCGCTCTCTTGCGCGGCGAAATCGTAGAGCGACTCATGACGTAAGAGCAGCGTGCTCGCATCGCGAAAGACGCCGAGGTCCCACCCGAGCGCATCGAGCGCAACGCCGCTCGTCGCGATGCCAAAAGCGATCGCGGCGTAGAGCGCGACGTTCGCAATCACGAGGAGGGGCAGCCGTTTCACGCGCTGCCATGGTAGACCGCCGACATGCGCGCCGCTTTGTTCGATCTCGATCGCACCCTCGTCCGCAAGGAGACAGCGACGCTTTACGTGAAATGGCAGCGTGAAGTCGGCAAAGCCACGACGCGCGACTTGCTCCGCACGATGTACTGGGTGGCGCAATACACGCTCGGCATCCTCGACGCCCACGCCGTCGCGAAGCGCGCGATCGGCACGCTCGCAGGCAAGCCCGAGCAAGAGATGATCGACGAATGCGAAGCCTGGTTCTCGAGCCACGTCCTTCCGCACGTCGCCGATGAAGGTCGCCGTGCGGTCGAGCGTCACACGGCGGCGGGCGATCTTGTGGCCATCGTCACCGGCGCAACACCGTACGTTGCGCGCCCGCTCGCGCGAACGCTCGGCATTCCGCATGTGGTCTCGAGCGAGCTCGAGGTGGACGCCCAAGGCATCTTCACCGGCCGCAGCGTTGACCCGCTCTGCTACGGCGAAGGCAAAGTCACGCGCTCCGAGCGGCTCGCGAAAGAGCACGGCTTCGATCTTTCGAAAGCGGTATTCTACACAGATAGTTTGTCGGATTTACCGCTCCTTTTGCGCGTAGCAGAGCCGATCATCGTGAACCCAGACCCACGCCTCCGTAGGCTCGCCAAGCGCCGCGGCTGGACCATCCAAGCTTGGTAGATCAATGTGCGTGTTTGGAGAGCGTGTCGGTGAGCGCGAGGTAACCCGGGATGAGCGGCGCGACGAGCTCGCCCTTGGTTGCGCGCGTGAGCAAGCCGCCCACGGCGAAGCGGTCCCATGCGAGCCAGGATGACATCGCGGTGCGGGGCTGGGGGCCTTCGAAGAAAGTGATGGCTGCGCTCGAGCCTTCGGGTGGGCCGTCGACCGCGCCTTCACGGCTCATCGCGATGTAGCCGCCGCCGCGCGTCGCGTAGATGCTTGCGAGAAGGACGCCATCGCGGATGCGCAGAAGGTTGATGCTGTCGTTGCGATCGAACACCGCGGCGACGCCCGTCGACCACACGTCGATGCGGTTGGTCATCAGCACTTGAAGCTCGGTGGGCTCGGCTTTGCCGCCGACCGTCCATTTGTAGATGCGCTCGAATCCCGGTGCGCCCGGGCCGATGACGAGCGCTTCTGTTTCGCTCGCGAAACCAACGACGCGCGTCGGCATATAGGCGTGCTCGACCGAGAGATCTTTCGATGCGATGTGTCCGAGCTCGCGGCCGTCGTCGAGCGCCATCACGGAGACTTCGCCGTTTGCGGTGGGAACGGCGATGCTGTGGCCCTCGGGAGAAATTGCGAGCGAGCTTCCACGTTGCGTGGCGCGGCGCATGAGCTCGTGCCCGTCTTCGAGGTTCCAAGCGATGACCTCGCTTGCGTCCGAAAGAATCGCGGCGGTGCGTGCATCGCGATCGACTGCGAATGCCCACGGCTGCGCGCCCATGTCGATTTCACGCAGCACTTTGGTCGAGTCGCGCACGACGATTTTCGCGCCGCGCTCGGACACGATGCGATCGCGCGTGCTCGAGACGACGTAGCTGTGCTCGTCTTTGCCGCCGAGCTCGGCTCCGCGCTTCGACGTTCCCATGTCCCACAAAAACGTGTGATCGCGCGTCGACGCGACGATGACGCCGCGCTCGGCGAAATGCATTTGCGTGATGTCGGCAGGCAACGTGATTGCGCGGCGTGTGGTGGTGTCCCAAACGCGAAGCGGCCGGGGGAGCTGCGTGTGAAATCCGTCGCCGGGTTCCATCACGGCGATGTAGCGCCCGTCGCTGGAGATCGATTGCGCGAAACCGCCAACGCCGCCCTGCGCGAGCTGCGTGATGCGCTCGCCGCTCGTCGTGTTCCACTCGGTAATCGTTCCATCGACGCCGCCGAGCCACGCCTTCTCGCTATCGACGAACGCGGTGGCGTCCGACGCGAGCGTGTCGAGCACGCCGATGCCAGCGCCGGTTCTCGCGTCGCGCACACGCGGGCCACCCATCATCCCAGCGAGCATGACGCGCGACCCGTCCAGATTGAATGCGGCCTTCGACGAACGCG
>JBBSFE010000031.1:0-49804 GCA_038239005.1 Polyangiales bacterium | reverse complement strand
TCTCTTCGACTATCTTGAAACCTTCTACAATCGCCGCCGCCTGCACTCGGCCCTCGACTACCGCACTCCTGCCGAAGTCGAGTCCGCTTACATCGCCGTTGCGTAACCGCGACTGTCAACGAAACCGAGGGAACTCCAACACGCGTCACGCGCGGTTTGAACCCCCTCTCCTCTTCTCTTCTGGCGTCTTGGCGCCTTGGCGGCTGTCTTATTAGGCCGTGTAAATCGCGTTCGGTGGGAGATGCGGGGGCGCGTTACTTACACGTGAGTTGGTCCGCGAGCATGCCGCCTTTGGCGCGGTCTTCGTTGCGGCGGAAGCGCCAACCCGAGAAGGTGCCGTTCGCTTCGCGGTAGAGAAAGAGCGTTTGTGAATCGTAGTTGTGTGAGTCGGAGGCGCTCATCACGTACGCGCTTGTGCACATCTTTCCGCCTGCGAGGTCGTGCATGACGCGTGTGCTCGGCGAGAAGTTCGTCGACCACGTCTCTTTGCCCTTCGTGTTGTCGAGCCGCACGCGCACCGGGCGGCTTGCGCTCGGGATGTATTGCGTGAATCGGTGATGCCCAACATGCGCGTCGCATGCGTTGTCGACCGAGACCGTGTCGATGACGACTGGCGCGGGCGGATCATCGGCGAGCGTTGAATCGATCGGGAAGAGCAGCGCGGGTAGCGTGGAGTTGCCGTAGGAGATGCTTGCCTTGTCGGTGATGGAAATCAGCGAGACGGTGCCCCAGAGGTTGTCGAGGCCCCACGCGGTTTGCTTCCATGTCTTGCCGTTGTCCTCGGAGTCGGAGATTTGGACCGCGCCACCTTCGCTGTCCGCGAGAACCCAGCGGCCCTTTGCGAAACGCTCGGCCTGCCTGACGCTCGAGCTCTTCGGAAGCGTCATCTGATCGATCTTGCCGTCGTCGTGAATGAAGTACGCGGCGTCGGTCGTGGCGCCTTGGAAGAGAAGGCCACCGTCGATGATTTGCGGCGTGCCGCTGAAGCCGTAACGCGAGATGCGGAACGGCGCGACCTTCGGAAGTGTCTTGTGTTGCGTGCGGCCCGTGACCGCCGACCACCATGCGAGCTCGACATCAACGGGGTTGTAACCGCCACCACCCGTGCGCGGGGCAAAGCGATAGCGCGCGGCCACGACGCCGTCGGAAAGCACACGCTCACCAGCGCGCAGCTCTTCGGGTGTCGTGGGGCCTTTGGCGTTCGGTTTCGGAAGCGCCGCGAGAAGTGGAAGCTCGCGCACCGCGGCCTTCGTGCCGACGACGATCGAGATCTTGCTGTCGGTGTCGTGCTTGACGCTGGCCCAACGATCAGCGGCCGCGCCATCGACCATGTCGGTGCCCGGCGTTGCGGTGATCGGCGAACCCGTTCCGCTCGGTTTGCAAATGACCTCCATGGGCGGTGCACTCTGCGGGGTTTGCGGCGTGACCGTGTTGTTCGTTGCGGGTTTCGTCGGCTCGGTGGTCGCCGCGATTTTCTCTTGCGACGTCACGGCGGGGAGATCCCAACCGACGCGATGCGCGTCACCGTTGACGCAACCGCCGTCGCTGCAATCGAGATCGCGCGCGAAGCCGTTCACGGCGACGCGAATCCAGGTGTCGCCGCCGTCGTTGGTCTCGAAGCCTTTGTTGTTCGTGAAGATGAGGCCGCGCGGGCCGGCGAGCGCGATGCTTCCGCGTTCGAGCGGGATGTACATCGGAGGCGCTTCTTTGCCCGCTTCATCGCGACGATGAATGACCCAGTTCTGCTTCGACGTGTCGTATTCGAATGCGCGCGGCATCCCCTTGGCGTCGACCGTGATGGCCGTCTTGGTGTAGCTCGTTGCGTCGAGGAGCTTCGTGCGGCTGAATTTATTTTGCGCGAGCGGCGACTCGTAAACGTACTGGTGTCCTTCTTTGACGCCGAGCGCGTAGACCTTGTCGTGCACTTCGTCGAACGCGAACTTCATCGGCTCGAACTCTTCGACGAACGCCATGTCCTCGAATGCCGCGGCGCCCGCGGGGCGAATCTGGCGGTGATTGCACGTCGTCGAGTTTGACGCTTCGTCCTTCGGGCAGAGCGACGTCACGTAGACCCAACCCTTTGGGCCAGCTGCGAGGTCGGTTCCCTCGCCTTCGGCGACTTCGACGCCGGGGAGCTGTGATTCCTTCTGCCACGTCGTGCCGAAGTCTTTGCTGCGGAAGACCGTGGTCATCGGCGTGGTTTCGTCGCTGTCGTCGTCGTCGCGGAGATAGACGATCTCGCGACCGTGACCCGAGATGTGCTTCGACAAACCGCTCGCGCCGACGAGGTCGGTGTTGACGGCGGGTTTGTCGAGCTTCTCGCCCATCGCGGCGGAGCCGACTTCGATCTCGCGAACTTTGCCGTGCCGCGTGATCTCCGCGAACTCGATGAAGCGATCGCCGAGCAAGATCGTGCGCGAATCGGTGCGCTCGCTGTCTTTGACGGCGGGCGTGGGGTTGTCAGGCGTCGGCGGCGGCACGTAGACGCTCTTCGGATAGTCGCTCGTCATGGCGAGCGCATTGCCGTCGAGCTTCGCACGCTGATAGCCAAAGCCCGTGACGAAAAGGCGATCGAGCCCGTCGTGGGCGAGCGTGCGGGCGCCGATGTGGAGCGACGCGAGCGGAGCCCAAGTGGCGCCGTCATCGTGGGTGACGAAGAGCCGCTGCGGGAAGTGGAGAAGGATGCCGTTGCCCTTCGAGTCCATCGCGACCGCGCCGGCGTGTCCGTACGGTTTGCTGCCGCCTGCGTAATCGACCGGAGACCACGTCGCGCCGAAGTCGGCGGAGCGCATCACGCGGCCGTCTGGGTGAATGCCCATCATCGCGGCCTTGCCGGTCGTAGGCGACGTGAAGTGTGCGTTCGGTTTGTCGGTGCCGATCGGGCCAGGGCGCACGGTGTCGAGCGAGCCGAGTGGATCCTTCGAGACGAAGACGTTGCCGTCACTTGCGAGGAACGCGAACTCGCCTTTCGGATCGCGAACGACGCCAACGAGATCGCCAATCGCGAGCTGCGGTGCGCTCATGAGCGGGTCGGTGCCTTTGGCGACTTCGCGGCGGCCGTTCTGACCGATGTACAGCGTGCGCCCATCACCGAGATCGAGCTTCGCGACGAGGCCGCGCTCGGGGTGCGAGAAAATCCAGCGCGCGGCTTGCGGCGGCGCTTTCGGCGGAGTCGCCGTGATGTGAAGCGGCGGCGGCGTGACGACTTGCGGCTCCCCACCGCCACACGCAACGCACAAACCGACGAGAACCCAGAACGACGAACGAACCCCTGAAATCATGGCCGCGCACAATACACGAAGCTAAGCTCGGGCGAGAGATGAAGCGGCTCGGCGTTTTGGTGCCCGTTTTTGGGGTGATCATCACATACGCGGCAACGACCGCCGCCGACGACCCACCATGCAACACGTGGGAGGTCGAATATTCACTCGCGGCGGTCGTGCAGCTCAGTGACACCGCAATGGGCGCAGGCGACGGAACACACGCGATTGGCCCCGGCAAGGTCGTGCTCCACTTCTCGAACGACAGCGGCAAGCTCGGGCCCGACGTGAAGCTGATGACGTACGAGATGACCGACCAGTTCACGGTGAACGCACACGTCTTCGGCGTCGGCACCACGGTCACGAACGACACGAAGACGCACACGACGCCGAACATCTGCGGCGTCTCCTCTCAAGGCACGTTCACGGAGCGCGAGCACATCGTTCGCTGGAACATGCTCTGGAATGGAATGCACACCGACGGCAAAGTGCGTTGCAACGGCTCGATGTGTGGTCGCATGGGCGCGCCGCCTTCCGGCGAGAGCGATGTCCACACGCCCGCCCATCCCGTTGCGTTCAAAGCGTTCGAGTACGGGCCGGACATGAAAGCCTTCCACATGGACTATTCGGTCACCGCGAAGAGCACGACGCCCAGCCAGACTTCGCGCATCACCTTCACGGGACGAGAGACGAAGCGATCGTGTATTTACGTGCGGCCATGTCCCTGAAGAAATTTTTCGTGATTGCGGCGCTCGTCGCTTGCGGCAGCACGCCGGCGCCGAAGCCAACGACGCCACAAGCGGAGCTAGGCCCCGCGCCCGCCGACGACGCAGCTCGCCTCGATTGGGCGCTCGCCGCACCGACGCGCAGCGCCGAAAATCGCGCACGCGATGGTGCGCGTCATCCGAAAGAGACGCTCACGTTTTTCGGATTGAAGAAGACGATGAACGTCGTCGAGCTGTCGCCGGGCGGCGGTTGGTACACAGAAATTCTCGGGCCGTATCTCCGCGACGACGGCAAGCTCGGCGTCACGGGGGGCGGCGACATCGACAAAAAGCTCGCGAGCTACCCGAGCGCGTACGGCAAAGTCGAAGTTCGCCGCAGCACGCCCACGAGCTTCGTGCTCGGCCCAGATGGGTCGGCCGATCTCGTCGTGACGTTTCGCAATTTTCACAACTGGGTCCAAGACGGCATCGAGAAGCTCGTCGTCGAAGCGGCGTTCAAGGTGCTGAAGCGCGGCGGCACGTTCGGCATCGTCGAGCACCGCGGCGATCCCGGCATGGACCTCAAGGCCGTGAAGGAAACGGGCTACGTGCCCGAGCAGATGATTGTCGATCTCATGCAAGCCGCGGGCTTCAAGCTCGCCGGCAAGAGCGACGTCAACGCGAACCCGAAAGACGACCACAAACACGAGGGCGGCGTGTGGGCGCTTCCCCCTCGCCTCACCAACGGCGCAAAAGACCGCGAGGCCTATTTGGCGATCGGCGAGAGCGACCGCATGACGCTCAAGTTCGAGAAGCCGTAGCGCTGACTTTGTGCTCGTAGCGTTCGGTGGCTTGCGTCACCGCGCCGGCCGCGAGCAGCACAGCCGCGATCGAGAGGGAGACGAGGTCGCCGCGTTCGTGGAGCGCGAGGGCGACGCCGGCGCCGAAAAATGGCGCGACGGAAAATACCGATGCCGTGCGCGCTGCGCCAACGTGATGTTGCGCGGCAAGATAGAGGCGCAAGCTCACGCCATAACCGAGCGCGCCACACGCTAAAAGTAGTCCCGCGTGCTCGAGCGCGGGGATGGGTTCGCGCGTGACGACGGCGACCGCCAGTGACGCAACGACGCCAACGAGTGATTTCGCGCGCACGACTTTCGCCGGTGGCAGATCCGAAAGCGGTCGCATGATTGCGCTGTCTGCCGCCCAACAAAGCACCGCCACGAGCACGAGCGCAGCGCCGACAGAAGAACGCGGCGCGGCGAGCGTCGGGCGCACCAGCACGATCGCACCGGCGAGCATGAGCGCGAGCGCCAACATGAGGCGACGCGTGATGCGCTCGCGATAGAGAGCGCGCGCGAAGAGCACGGTGAACGCCGCCTCGAATCCGAGGAGCAACGATGCGCTCGCGCCATCGATGCGACGAAGACCCATCGCAAGGAGCGCAGGCGCAGCCGCGGCACCGAGAAGCGCAATCACGACGACGCGCACCGCGTGTGGCCTCAATGATTCTTTCGCACGCTCGGGTGTGAGAACCGCGAGGATCGCCGCGCCCGAGTAGAGAAGCGCAGCGGTCGTCCACGGGCCGACGTCGCGCCCGAAGCGTTGAACGAGCGGCACGGTCACACCGAAGCACGCTGCGGCGCCTGCGGCAGCGAGCGCTCCGCGGCGCATCGCCGTCATGTCAGAGCACGCGGACGAGCGCGATGTGCGACTCACCGGACGCGTTGTCGGTGACCGCGCTCCACGTGGTGCCGTCGACTTGAACGACCCCGAGCGACTCGCCCATGGATCCCGCGCCGTCGCGGCTCGTCACCATCGTCACGGGCGAGATCACGGTCCGCGTGAGCCCGTTCTGGCTGCGACCATCGGCTGTGAGCATGACGACGCTCGCCGATGCGTGTGCATCGCCCGCTGCGCTGCCCATGATTGCGAGAAGCGTGAACGATGCAGCCTCGTGCGAGATCGTAGGCGTCAGAAGTCGCGAGGATGGGCGATAAACGACACGCGTCACGAAAGCGCGACCACCATCGCGTGAACGCGCGAACACGAGCGAGTCGGCGATGTTCGTTTCGGCGTCTTCGCGAACGCGATCGGTGATGCCGTACACGATGAACGCTTCTTGGCCAGTGATGAAGCAGGTGGGCGCCGTGCGCGAGACGTGATCGCCCGGCGATGACACCTCCGACTTGTTGGCCGGCCCTTCCGGATCGATCGGCGCGACGTAAGCAAAGACTCCGAGCTTGGCGTCGGTCGCGGTGACGAGCGCGGTGTGGTCATCACCGCACACGCTGGCGAGATCACCGGGCGAGTCCGCAACCTGGCGGTTCGTGAACGTTGCGCCGTCGTGTGTGGTCGCGAGCATCAAGTGATCGGATGCGTATGCGACGAAGACGAGGCCCGATGCGGTCGACGCGCTGCGCGGGCGCGTTGCGTTCGAAGCGACCACGACGGGCGAGCCCACGTGGTCACCCGTGATGCGTGCAGAATACACCGTTCCTGGGTGACCTGGCTCGGCGACGAGCCACGTGACCAAGAACGCGCTACTGCTATCCGCTTCGCGCATCGCGACGACCGTGGCGTCCGACACGCGCGTGTTGCCGGTTGCGGTGGTCACGCGCACGAGCGGGCCGAGCGCGCCAGCCTTTGGCTGCGACACGCGCGCGCCGACATAGCGCCCGCCATCGTCATGCCCTCCGGCCATCGCCACCCATACGACGGCGAGTGTTCCGTCCGGGCCGGCCGCGAGCGAGGGCGAAACCTCGAATTCCGCGTCGCCCGCGCGCGAGACGACGTCGTGCGCCGGTGCATTCGCAAGAACCGCGTGCGTCTCGTGCGGAATCATCGCGAGCGCAGCCGCGCCGGCGGCAAACACCACCACGGCAGCCGCTGTCCAGGTGCCCTTACGAAGCGCCACGCCCGACATGGGTCATGCGATTACCCGAACAGCGTCGGGATCTCCATCGCGAAACCGTCGGTAGCGGAGTCGTGGCGCGCTTGCGGAGGCGCCTCCGAGCGGGTACACGTTTTTTTCGCCGGTATTTGGTGCGGTAGCCAAGCGGTCAGGCTCGCGATTGCAAATCGCGCATACGTGGGTTCGAATCCCATCCGCACCTCTAGCAAGGATGCCCGTGAGAACGCTCGTTTGGTTCCGGGCCAAAGACCTCCGCGTTCGTGATCATGCGCCTCTACGCGACGCGGCCCTTGCGGGTGATGTCATACCGCTGTTCGTCTTGGAGGAGCTTCCGTACCGCCTGCAGTTCTTGCTCGACTCGATTCGCGACCTCGACTCGGCTTTGGCCGAGCGTGGGTCGGGCCTCGTGATCGTTCGGGGCGAGAGCGTCGAGGTCGTGCCGCGACTCGCGAAGAAGTGGCGGGTCGATCGCGTCGTCGCGCATCGTGCGGTCGACCCAAGTGCACGTGAACGTGATCGCCTCGTTCGCGCTTCCCTTGCCGTGCCTTTCGAGCTCTACGACGGCGAGACGCTCGTTCCGCCCGCTACCGTCCGCTCGAGCACCGGCGGCGCTTATTCCGTGTTCACTCCGTTTGCGCGCGCCCTCCGCGCATACATCACGACACGGAGGCCCGTGCCCGCGCCGAAAACGCTTCCGGCCCTTCCGATTGTGCATGTGAATGCGAAGCTTCCAGCGTTCGCGCGCGACGCACGTTTGCAAGAAGGCGGCGAGCGGGCGGCACGCGCGCGGTTGCGAGCGTTCGTGCGCAACGCAGCGAAATACCCGCGAACGCGCGACCGCATGGATCTCGCGGGAACGAGCCGTTTGTCGGCCGATTTGAAATTCGGAACGCTCTCGATTCGCGAAGTTTGGTTCGCAATCGACGACGCTACATTTCGCAAAGAGCTCATGTGGCGAGAGTTCACCCACGCGACGCTTTGGGATCGCCCCGGTCTTCTAGAGCATCCGTTTCGAGCGTCGTTCGAAAATTTTCCCTGGCGCAGAGACGAACGCGCGTGGACGGCATGGACGCTCGGCAACACGGGCTATCCAGTCGTTGATGCGTCGGCCCGCCAGCTCCTCGCTGAAGGCTTCGTGCACAATCGCGCGCGCATGATCTCTGCCAGCTTTCTCACGAAGCACCTTCTCATCGACTATCGACGCGGCGAAGCGCACTACATGAAATTTCTCACCGACGGCGACGCCGCACAAAACAACGCAGGCTGGCAGTGGTCGGCGGGATGCGGGTGCGATGCACAGCCGTATTTTCGAATCTTCAATCCCATCGCACAAGCAGAACGATTCGACCCGAGCGGCGACTACGTTCGCCGATGGGTTCCGGAGCTCGGGCACGCAAGTTACCCGAAGCCGATTGTCGACCACCGCGTCGCGCGCGAGCGATATCTTACCGTCGCGAGACGTCACTTGAGGGCGCGACCATGACGACCGTGCGCGCATGGCTCGAGCGCGAGCCATTCCGACTTGCGCTATCGGCCGGGTTTTTCGGGTTCTTCGCGCACGCGGGGTTCGTTGCGGCGCTCGAAGAAGCGGGGCTCTTGCCGAATTTCGTGAGCGGCGCAAGCGCGGGCGCTCTCGTGGGCGCTGTGTGGGCAAGCGGCACGCGCGCCGCGCGCATCGAGGCCGAGCTCCGCCCGCTCCAGCGAGCCGACTTTTGGGACCCATCGCTGGGTTTCGGTTTGCTGCGCGGCGCACTCTTTCGTGATCGCGTTGCCGCGATGCTCGAATCGCCGACGTTCGAGTCATCGCAAACGCCCGTCGCGCTTTCCGCGTTCGACGTCCGCGCACGAAAAACGGTCGTCCTCGATCGCGGCGATCTCGCAACGGCGATCTGCGCATCGTGCGCATTCCCGGGCCTCATTCAACCCGTTCGCATCAACGGCCGCCCCATGCTTGATGGCGGCATCGCCGATCGCCCCGGCCACGCTCCGCTCCCTCGCACCGGTCGCGTCCTCTTCCATCACCTCGCGTCGAAGTCCCCATGGCGCCACGCGGCACCCGCGATCCCGCCACGCACCGACATGATCGCGATCACGCTGCTCGACCTCCCCCGCCTGGGGCCCTTCACGCTCACGCGCGGCCCCGAAGCCTTCGACCGCGCCCTCACCGCAACGCGCCGGGCCCTCGCGTCTCCCGCCGCCGACCTCATCACGCAGGGCGCCTGACGTAACTTTTGAGACTAGTGGGCTTGTGCGAAGGCGCGGAGGGGTTCGAACGTCGAGAGCGTGCCGGTGTGCGCGAATTCGAGCTTCGTGATTTCGGCGGCGCGGGGTTCGAGTTTTTTCGAGAGTGCTTTCAGCGAGGCGATGTCCTCTTTTTGGTCGTCGCTGAATAGGTATTTCGAGGGCGTGATCGTGCCGTTCTTGTCGGCGCTTGCGCCGTCGCCAAAATAGAGGACGCCTTCGCACAAGAAGACCGCGCTGCCTTGCGTGTGGCCCGGTAACGCGAATGCGGTGATTTTCGCGTCGCCGACCGTGACCTCGTCGCCGTCGGCGAGCGGGTGGTTCACTTTCACGCCGCTGTCGAACGCGCCCATCATTTTCGGCATCGTACCTTTTGCCGTTGCGCGCCCTTCGATCATGTCCTTCTCGACGGCCATCGCGTAGACGTCGGCCTTCGGAAATTTCGCACACCCCTTCGTGTGGTCGGGGTGGCCGTGTGTGATGAAGACCGCTTTCACGTCGCCCGGTCCGAGCTTACGTCGCCCGAGCTCGGCGAAGATGGCTTTGGCGTCTTTGTCGTTGCCACAGTCGACGAGCGCAACGCCCTGCCCGACGTCGATCATCGCGACGGTGACGAAGCCGTCTTTGATTTGTTTGGCGTGTGCGCTGAGCGTTTCGCCGTCGGTTGGCGGCGAGTCGCCGGCCATCGTGATGCCAAATGCGACGAACGGCGTCGCAACGATCACGACCACGACAGCGCCAATGCCACCGAGAATTCGTTTGGTTCTACGTTTCAAGCCCGCGAGGATAGGCGAAAATCAACGGCGGCGGTCACCCGAAGCGCGGCGCTCGGTGGTGCTGCTGAACGCCTCGATCAAGCGAGCGCCGAGCTCGTCCGGGATTGGATGGCGCCTGCGCGTGTCGCGGCGATTGCGAAACATCGAGCGAAGGTCCGCGGCAGTCTCCGCTTTTCGTTCGGCGCGCCGGTGCATCAGCTCGTGCGTGCCGCATACGACCGCGATATCTCCGCGCGACAAACGCGTTGTTGTGAGGGCGCGTCCATCAAGGTGTCCGCAAACGACGCACGCTCCCAGTTTTTCGGGCATGGGGCGACGATGCCGAAGGGTCGCGCCGCGGGCCAAGTTTCCATCTATATGAGGGGCACATGACGAACTTCCTCGTGACGGGCGGCGCCGGTTTCATCGGCTCGTCAATCGCCGAAAAGCTACTTGCTCAGGGCGACACCGTCCGCATCCTCGACGACTTTTCTTCGGGCCGCCGCGCGAACATCGAGAACCTTCGCGGCAGGCTCGACGTCATCGAAGGAACCATCACCGACGAAGCGGCGGTGCGTCGCGCGATGCAAGGCATCGAGATCGTGTTCCACGAGGCGGCTATCCCGTCGGTGCCGCGGTCGGTCGAGCACCCGCAACCGTCGATCCTCGTCGGCGTGCAAGGCACGACCGTCATCCTCGATGTCGCGCGCCAGGTCGGTGTGAAGCGCGTCGTCTTTGCGGCGAGCTCGTCCGCCTACGGCGACACCCCCACACTACCAAAAATCGAAACAATGACCCCGCAGCCCAAGTCACCGTACGCGATTGCGAAGCTCGCGGGCGAGCTGCTCATGAAATCCTTCGCCGAGCTCTACGGCCTCGAGACCGTAAGCCTGCGCTACTTCAACGTCTTCGGCCCGCGCCAAGATCCGACGAGCCAATACGCCGCCGTCATCCCAAACTTCGTGACGGCCGCCATCAAGAAACAAAAGCCGACGGTGTTCGGCGATGGCGAACAGACGCGCGACTTTTGTTTCATCGAAAACGTGGTTCAAGCAAACCTCCTCGCGGCCACGACGAAGAACAAGCTCACGGGCCAAGTGATCAACATCGCGTGCGCCGACCGCATCTCCTTGAACGAGCTCCTCACGATGATCGGCGAAGAAGTCGGCACAAAAGTCGAAGCCACCTACGCCCCCGCCCGCGCGGGCGACGTCCGCGACTCCCTAGCTTCCATCGAAGCCGCGCACGCCCTCATCAACTACGACCCTCAAATCAAAGTCCGCGCAGGCCTGGCTCGCACGATCGCAGCATTCAAGGCCTAAGACAGCCGCCAAGGCGCCAAGGCGCCAGCAGACGAGAAGAGATTTTGGGTTCAGAACGCGCGTGACGTACGGTTCGAACCCATCTCCCTCTTCTGGCGCCTTGGCGCCTGGCGGCTGTCCTAGGTTGCGTTAGTCGCGTTCGAAGACGGTGACGTCGAAGGTGTCCCACGTGAAGCGGTCGATGATGTGATTGCCGCTGGCGAGTTGCGCGGCGGCGTCGACTGGGTCTTCGAAAGATCGGTCGCGGTCGTGGATGTATGCGAAGCGCTTCGCTGACGAGAACCTAACGCGGTATGGCGCGTAGCGATCTTGTTCGGGGTGGAACGGCACCACCGGGATGGATTCGTTCCACAAAAGATCGAGGCGATACGCGGACCAGTAGTCGGCGGTTGCGGCTTCGACTTTTCGTTGGCGCAGCGCGGTGAGAACGCGGGATTCGACGAGACCGCGGCCGGCGTCCGTTCGTACCGGAAGCGGGCCGTGGACCCAATTGCCGTGCGCGAGCCAACCGGCCGCGAGCGCCGACGCGAGGTACGGCGCGAGCGCGAAGGAGGCGCGTGCACCGAGGCGCTCGACGAGCGGCGCAAGCGCGAACGGAAGAACGAGCAGGCTCGCCGCGAGGTAGCGCATCGAGAACTGGTCCATGACCATCAACGAAACGAGAAAGCTACCGACGTTGAGAACGATCGTGACAAACGCGATCGCCGCAAGCGCGCGAGCCGCGCGCGCGGCCTTAGCGCCGGGAGGACACGCACGACGAAACGCAAGACCAAGCGACACGAGCAGCGAGACGCCAAGCGACGCCGCACCCGCGTACGCGAACACGCGATAGGCCGTCGGCATTTTCCAGGGCACGTAGTCCATCACGTGGAGCGGCTTGTAGACCTTGGTTCCAATCGCCCACGGCAAACACTCGTGCCACAGCAGCTTCGCGTTGTGACCGATGACATGCGCGCTCATCGTCACGACGCCTTGTTGCGCTTGCGGCCTCCCGAGCAGGAGCGCGAGCGACACGCCACCGAGAAGCACGCCTCCGAAATATCCGGCGAGCGCACACCCACGAGCGCCAAGCGATTCGCGCGACCGGAGCACTGCGATGATCGCAAGCAAGAACGCCGCCGGCACGAAAATCATCGCGTACGGATCAGCCGCGGGCGCGAGCAACGTGAGCAAACCGCCGAGCACGAGCGTCGCGATGCCCCCGCGATCGATCGCCCAAAGGGCCGCGAACGCAACCGTGAGCGCGAGCTGCCGCGGGGGGTAGAGCGCATACGAATGAATGCATGCCGTCGTGAAGACGAGGGGCAGCGCGGCGACGAACGCATGCCAAGGAAACGCGATGTGGCGTCGAAGCGTGGAATATACGAACAACGTCAGCGCGACGTGCAGCGACAGCGCCGAGAGCATCAACGCGAAAGGTGATTTGCTGACGACGAAGAACAGCGCAGCCCACGTCGAATCTGCGGACGTCTGATAGCCGCTGCCCCAAAGAAAGGGCGACCACTCGCCGTGGAGAATATGGCGCGCTTGAAGCCCCACGATCGCGGCGTCGGAGTTGGTGCCCGATGCGTTGAGCAGCGGTGGAAGACGCGTGAGCAGCGACAAGACGACCAAGGTGGCCGGCGCTACGAGTTTTGCGCTCTTCACGGAGGAGCAGGCACCGACGTCGGATCGCTGCCGAGAACGGCCGCGAGCTCGTTCGGCATGAGGCCATACGCTTCGGCAGCCGCGAGCAACCCAGCGTTCGACTGGAGCTGCGTCAAGAAATCGCGCGCATAGGGCGTGCCCGAGAGACCTTGGACACGCGTCGCGAGGCGCGGAATTCCGCGCAGGATGGCGTCGCGCGCTTCGGCGAGATCGCCAAGATCGACACACGCATCGTGCAACGCGAGAAATACGGGCGCTTCGTTCAAGAGGCTCGGCGAGCCTTCGTCGAGGAGCGTGGCTGCTTCGCGTGCGATCTCACGCGCCTTCTCCGCGGCGTTGCAGCGGCGCTCGGCCTCGGCGAGAAAACCCATCGCGACGGGAACGACGTCGAGCATCTTCGTGGCGCGATACCCGTGTGCCGCGGTGCGAAGGAGCGAGCGTGCGCGTTCGCTGCAGTCGCCGTCTTGTGTGCGAAGGAGCTCGAGCCCGCGATAGTAGAGAACGCCGAGCGTTGCGCGATCGTGCGGAACCCAGCTGCCCGCAGCTGCGGCGTCGGCGATGCCGCGCGGATCGGCCAAAATTCGGTCGAATGCGGAGTCCGAGCCGAACGTGGCGACCCAACCGAGCAAGTTCATTTGGCCGTGACGCACGGTGCCGGGTGAGCCAATCGCCTGCGCGAGCGCGATGCCCGCTTCCATCGCGATGCGCGCTTCTGCTTTTGCGCCGACGGTCGTGAGCGCGAACCCGACGTTGATGGTGAGCGTCGCTTCGCGCATCTTGAGGCCCGCTTCACTCGCCGCGCGCGCAGCCGAGCGACGCGCTTCGAGCGCAGCACCGACATCGCCGCGCGCTTGCCGCACGACAGCGAGCGTTTGCCATGCATCGACCACGGCACCGGGAATCGAATGGCGCTGCGCGAGCGAAAGAAGTTGCTCTGCAACTTCCGCGGCTGCGTCGAGATCGCCACCGAATGCGTAACGCGATGCTAGCGCGGCTGCGCACCTCGCCTCTTCGTCGACGAGCCCCGCGGCTTGTGCGTCTTTTCGAACTTGCTCGAGGCGCCCGCTCGTTTCGGAATCGCCGCCGCATGAATCTTCGTAACGAACGCGGGCGCCCTTCGCGCGGACCTCGCTCGCTTCGTCGTAGATGGCTTCCTCCATCGAGCGGACGGCGCTGTCTCGTTCGGCGGCGCGCGCGTCTTGGCGGCTCCATGCTTCATCGAGGAGCTGCGCGCGTGCGAACTGCGTGGGCTTGTCGTCGGCGAATGCGAGCGACTTTTCCGCCATCGCGACCGCATCGGCGAGCGCGTGCGCCGCGAGTGCGCGTTTGGCGGCTTTTTCGAGGTGAACGGCAGCTTCGGCAAACGAGTGACCGAGCTCGAGGTGGCGCGCGACCGTGGCGTCGTCTTCGGCCATCTTGGCGAGCCACTGCCCGGCGCGCGCGTGCAAATCGCGAAGCGAATCTTCGCCGAGTGCCGCATACGCGACCTCGCGCATGAGCGCGTGCTTGAACGAAAACTCGCGCGTGCCCTTGAAGCGTGACTGCGCTTGTTCGACGACGATCTCACTCGCTGCGAGCGTGCGAAGCGTTTCGGCGGCATTTGGAACGCCGAGCGCCTCGAGACCTTGGTCCCAACCCATCTGACCGAACACCGACAAGCGCGACGCGGCATCGCGTGTGGCGTCGTCGAGTGCGTCGAGCTGAACTTGCATCGCGGCTTCGATCGTCGGCGCTTGCGCGGCATCGCGACCTTGCGCGGCGAGGCGCGCAAGCTCCTCGGCGAAGAGCGGCGAGCCAGCGGCTTGCGTTGCGATGCTGTCGGCGATTGCGTCACCGCCCTCGACACGCTCGGCCAGAATCGCGCGCGCGATCGTTCGCACGGCGCGCTTCGAGAGTGGCCTGAGCTCGACGCGCACGTGATCGCGCCCGGAGAATCGCTCGGGGTCCTCCCGCCAAAACGAAGGACGCGTGGTGAGCATCACCCAGAACGGCGCGCCCGCTGCGCGCGCAAGAACGTGATCGAGCCACGAGAGGCTCTCGTGATCGCACCATTGGGCGTCTTCGATGCCGATCACGATCGGCGACTTGTGCGCGAGGCCCACCGTGACTTGCGTGAGCGCGAGCCAGAGAGCGTCGCGCGCGGCGCGGGGATCGGCCATTTCGGGAAGCGGCTCGTTCGCGAACAAACGCGCGAGAAGCTCGAGCGAGTCTTCCGAGATTTCCACGTCCGCCATTTTCGCGCTGCTCTTTGCGCCCATTCGCGCGTCTTCGAGCTCGACGCCTTTCGGCACGCCGGCCATCTGCCGCGCGAGATCGGCCGCGACGCCGAGTGGGTGCGTTTTGCCGAACGTCTCACAGCGCGCGAGCAGCACGCGCGAGCCTGACGAATGCGACGACACGCGCTGAATCGCCTCTCGACGCAAACGCGTCTTGCCGATGCCTGGGGCGCCTGTGAGCGTCACGAGCACGGGCGTGCGTTCGTCGAGCGAGCGCTCGAACGCGGCGACGATTTGCGAAAGCTCGGACTCGCGACCGACGAACGGAGCGCCACCGAGCGCATCTTTGCGATTGACGTGCGCATCGCCGACGAGCGCGCTGCCGTCCTCGCGAATCTGAAACTCGTATCGCCCGCGTGCGAGCTCGGCGGTGGTGGTGTCGAGGAGGACGTGCCCACGTTGGGCGTCACGCGCGAGTGCAGCGGCGCGGTCGACGACCTCGCCGATCGGACGGAGGCCTCGCTCGACACGCGAGCGGCCCGTCGCGATGCCGACGGTCGCGTTCACTTTTGCGAGCCTGAGAGCGAGATCGATCGCGCGCGTCGCTTCGTCGCCGAGTGCGCGTGACACACCAAGGTGCGCGACGAGCGCGTCACCACCGAGCTCGGTCGCTTCGGCGCCACGCGCGCGCAAATGCGCGATGAGTCGTGTGCGCGGCGGACCTTTGGGAACGTGCGTCGCGACGATCGTCGTGACGAGGCGAGACCCACCCGACGAATGCGATAGCTGACTCGCCGGCCCAACCGCGCTGATCGGCGGCGGATCCGAACGCGAGCCGATATCGCGCGTCGTTTGTCCGCCCGCGCGCGCGGCAATGTCGGCGGCGAGCGCGCGCAACCGATCGGCCGCGATGCCTGCGTTTTCCGGTCGCTCGGAAGAATCCGTTGCGAGGAGCTCGGCCATCAAGTCGTCGAGTGCGGGCGAGACGTCCGGATAAATATCCGAGAGACGCGGTGGCGGCGTCGTGACGAGGCGCGCAAGGATCGCGATGGGTGTGGGCCCGATGTGAGGCGGCCTACCCGCGATCATCTCGAAGAGCGTTGCGCCGAGCGCGTACAAATCCGCACGCGCGTTCACGCCTTCATCGCCACGCGCTTGCTCGGGCGCCATGTATGCGGGCGTTCCGATGATCGCGCCCGTGCGTGTGAGCTTGACGTCCTCCGCGGATGCGACGCCGAAGTCGACGAGCTTCGCGACAATCGCCGCCATGGGATCCGCGCCGCCGCTGCCGACCAAGAGCACGTTCGATGGCTTGACGTCGCGATGGACGATGCCCGCGGCATGCGCGGCCGCGAGCGCATCGGCGACTTGCGCGGCGACGTCGAGACATTGCACGAGCGGCAGCGGCGCGCGCCGTTGACGCTGCGCGATGTCCTCGCCTTCGAGCCACTCCATCGCGACGTACGGCATGCCCTCATCGAGCTGCCCAAACGCAACGAGCCGCACGATTCCCGGATGCATGAGCCCGGCGAGCACGCGCCCTTCGCGACGAAAGCGCGCCTCTTCACCCGCATCAACCCCCGAGATGGCGATCACCTTGAGCGCAACGGGTTGATTCGTGAGCTCGTCCATCGCGCGATAGACGATGCCCACCGCGCCGCGACCGATTTCGCGCTCGATGAGAAACCGTCCCCCGACGGACGCCTGACTGGCGAACGCCGTCATTTCGTTTTCTTCCCGTCGACTCGCGATTCACCGATGACGAACATCTCGTAGCTCGTGGTGCGCGAGCCCTCGGGGCGAATGACGCGTTCCTTCTCGAAGAGCGTTCGCACCTTCGCGCGTGCGAGCGGGAGCTCTTCGCCGTCGAAAATCTTTCCGATGAAGGTGCCGCCGACGTCGAGCATTTTTTCGGCGATCTCGAGAGCGCGCATGAAAAGGTCGTAGCTGTGCGCTTGGTCGGCGAACCGAACGCCCGTGGTGTTCGGTGCCATGTCGCTCATGACCACGGCAAACGTCCCTTCTACCTTCAACGCTTCGCCGGCATCGACTTGCTCGAACGTGACGTTGGCAGGCACGGCCGTTCGGAGCGGTGCCAAATCGAACGCATAGACGTGTCCCTTGGGACCCACTTTTTGGGCCGCGTAGAGCGCCCAGCTACCTGGCGCCGCGCCGAGATCGAGCACCCTCATCCCCTGCCGGAACACGCGAGCACGCCGATCGATTTCCTCGAGCTTGAAAACACTTCGCGCCGGAAAACCCGCCTTTTTCGCCGCCACCGTGAAGCGGTCCGGCTTTTTGTAGGGGTTCTTCTGCATCACGAGGTTCCAAAGGCTATCACCGAGAGGCGGATCGGGCGCGTGCACGTTGGGCCACACTCGATCCAGTGCGATACGTGGAAGAGACACGAAAAAGGCCGAGGAATTCAATCGAACGATAGTGGCTCGGCGATTGCAGTGCATGTGGGCCATGGAAACGCTCATCGACGCGTTCGAGCTTCTCCCTCCCGGCAGCGATCCCACCCCTGCCCCGCGTATGCGCCCGCGCATGCAAAGCATCGTGATCGACGTGGAATGGGACGACACTCCTCCGTCGACCTCGTCGATGCGTGGTGTTCGCATGTGGGCAACCGAAGACTGAAAGATAGCGCCACGCTCCACTGTGCCTGTTGGTATAGTGGTGACCATGCGCCTTGCGTTCTTTTTCGCCGCGATCACCCTCGGCGCATGTGGTGGTGATTCCTTCTCTGGCAACGCCGATGCAGCGGCCGATCAGGACGCCGCCGAAACCTCCGACAGCGAGACAGCGGACGTCGGGGTTCAGTCCGACGCGTGCGCGAAGCCTGCCTCGTTCTATCTCGACTCCGATCACGACGGCTGGGGCGGCACATCGACGGTGCTCGCATGCGATCCGCCGAGCTCGGACTACGTAACGAAGGGCGGCGACTGCGACGACGGCAACGACAAGGTTCACCCAAACCAAACGCAGTTCTTCGACACTGCATACACGCCGACCGGCAAGACCGATCCGTCGTTCGACTACGACTGCGATGGAAAAGAAAGCGAAGCGGGCAGCTCGCCTCAAGCCAACTGCGCCGTCGTGACGCTCAGCTGCGTCGGCTCGGGATATCTACCTGCGTCGCCGCTTCGAAGCGGCGTTGGCGTCGATCCATATTGTGGAAGCGGGCTCGAGGTGACGTGCGCGTACGTGAGCCTCGTTTGCAAAGCGGGCACGCCGATGGTCACGAGCCCCATCGTGTGCCACTAACTTTCCTGTGCTACCACGAGCGCATGGGTTTTCCCGTGGTTCGGCCGCGGCGACTTCGTGCGACGGCCTCGATTCGGCGCCTCGTGCGCGAGACGAACGTGACGCCAGGCGACCTGATTTTGCCGCTTTTTTTCAACGAAGCGATCGATGCCGCAAAGCCGGTCCGGACGATGCCCGGCGTGTCGCAGCTTCCCGTCAGCGATGCCGCAAAGGTCGCGAAAGAGGCGCTCGCACGCGGCCTCGGCGGCGTGATTTTGTTCGGCCTCCCGAAGAAAAAAGACGATCGTGGTTCGAGCGCGCTCGATTCGAGTGGGCCTGTTCCGCGCGCGGTCGCCGCGATGAAGCAAGCCGCACCCGAGCTCGTCGTCATGACCGATGTCTGCGTCGACGAGTACACCGACCACGGTCATTGCGGGATCTTGCACGAGCGTCGTGATGGCGAGGTCGAAGTCGACAACGACGCGACCATCGAAGTGCTCGCGAAGATGGCCGTGATGCACGCGAAGGCCGGCGCGGACGTCGTCGCTCCGAGCGACATGATGGACGGCCGCGTTCGCGCGATTCGTACCGAGCTCGATCGCGAAAAGCTCGAGGGCACGGCCATCCTCAGCTACGCGGTGAAGTACGCGAGCTCGTTTTATGGCCCGTTCCGTGAGGCCGCCGATTGCGCGCCGAAGTTCGGTGATCGCGCCGGGTACCAAATGGACCCTGGCAACGCGCGTGAAGCGATTCGTGAAGCGCGCCTCGATGAAGAAGAAGGTGCCGACATGCTGATGGTGAAGCCGGCGCTCGCCTATCTCGATGTCATCCGCGCCGTTCGCGAAAGCTCGACGCTCCCACTCTTCGCGTACAACGTGTCGGGCGAATACTCGATGGTGCACGCTGCAGCCGCAGCCGGCATGATCGATCTCGATCGCGCGATGCTCGAAGTGCTCGTCTCGATCCGCCGCGCCGGCGCCGACGGCATTCTCACGTACCACGCCATGCGCGCCGCGGAGCTTTTCGATGCGTAAATCCATTCCTTTCGTCCTCGCAATCGCTGGAATCGCCGTCGTGGCGATGGGATGCTTTCCACAAAATCAGTGCGCTGGTTCGTTCGCCGATTACTGCAAAGAAGGCGATACGGCGCCGTGCTTCGGCCATCTCGTCGATCCGCATCACTGGGAATCAGGGCCATTCCTTGGCGCATGGCAACCCTTCAACAACCTCGGAATGCTGCTGATGCATCTTCGTGACGCCCAGACAGGCGCACAGCTCGAAGGCAATTTTGGCTCGATCGAGTGCTACATCAGCGCGACGCAGACTCCGAACCAACCCGGCAATCAGTTCGTCGCGTCCGCTGGCAATTTGTGCGAGCTGAATGTCGTCCCGGAGGGCGCGGGCTGGCAGGCCTCCGTGCTCAACGGAACGTGCGCGGAGTACTTCGTCTACGTCACGATGTCGACGCTATGACGCACGCCTGGCACGACATCCCAATCGTCGAGCCCGTCGACGAGTGGTTCCCCGCAATCATCGAGATCCCCAAGGGCTCGAAGGTGAAGTACGAGCTCGACAAAGATTCGGGACTCCTCAAAGTCGATCGCGTTCTCTTCTCCGCGGTTCACTATCCGGCGAACTACGGGTTCCTTCCGCGAACGTACTGCGGTGACGGCGACCCGCTCGACGTGCTCGTGCTCTGTCAGGAGCCGGTGACACCGCTGTGCCTCATGCGTGCGCGCGCAATCGGCATGATGCAGATGCACGACGACATGGGCCTCGACGACAAAATCATTGCCGTCCACATCGGCGACCCACAATATGCAGAATACACGCACATTCGCGAGATGCCGAAACACTCGCTGATCGAGCTCAGGCGTTTCTTTCTCGACTACAAAACCCTCGAGAACAAAGAGGTCAAAGTCGACGACTTTCTAGGCCCCGAAGAGGCCAACAAGACCATCCGCGAAGCGATGGAAGCGTACATTCGCCTCCGGGCCTGATAGAATCCGAGGCAGGCGTCTCGCATGGGTCAGCCCTTTCAGCTCGGGCGGTACGCGCTGCACGCGGAGCTCGCCGCGGGCGGCATGGCCGTCGTCTACCTCGCGCGCCAAACGGGCGCCGTGGGGTTTGGGCGCACGGTCGCCATCAAGCGGCTTCATCCCCACCTCGCGAAGGATCCGTACTTCGCAACGATGTTTCTCGACGAGGCACGCCTCGCCGCACGCATCACTCATCCAAACGTCGTGCCGACACTCGACGTCGTTGCAACCGACAACGAGCTCTTCCTCGTTCTCGAATACGTTCGCGGCGAAACACTCTCGGGTTTGCTGCGCGCGGCGCGAAAGAAGAACGTCACCATTCCCGTCAACATCGCAGCCGCAATTGGTGCGGGCCTGCTTGCCGGGTTGCACGCAGCGCACGAAGCGCGAGACGAGCAGGGCACACCGCTCAACATCGTCCATCGTGACGTGTCGCCACAAAATTTGATCATCGGTGCCGATGGCGTGCCGCGCGTGCTCGACTTCGGCGTCGCCAAAGCCGCATCGCGTTTGCAAACGACGCGCGAAGGTCAGCTCAAAGGAAAAATTCCGTACATGGCGCCCGAGCAGCTCGCGGGCGAGGTCACCGCGCGCAGCGACGTGTATTCGTCGGCCGTCGTCATCTGGGAGACACTCACGCGCCAGCGACTCTTTCGCGGCGAGACCGAAGCGCAAGTGCTCCACCTCGTCATGACGATGGACGCCGCACCACCGAGCTCCATCAACCCGGAAGTGCCGCCCGCGCTCGATGCGATCGTGCTGAAGGGTCTCGCGCGCGACCCCGCGAATCGTTACGCCACCGCGCGGGAGATGGGCGCGGCACTCGAAGCGTCCATCCCGCTCGCATCGACGATGAAAATCGCCGAATGGGTCGATGGGCTCATCGGGCCGACGCTCGCCGCGCGCGATGCGATCCGCGCCGAGATCGAAAGCATCACCAGCGGCGTGAGCATGCCCGCACCGATGTCATCGACGCCCGCGCTTCCCGCGTTTCCGCAAATCTCGGACAACTCATCGGCGTCATTTCCTCACGTCGCCGCTAGCGCGAACCTCGCGGGCATCGCCGAGTCGACCGCATCGCTCGTCGTTGGCACGCCTGCACCGCCATCGCGTTCGCGCACTCCCATCGTTCTCGCGATCCTCGGGGTGGGGTGCGCGATTGGTTTGGCGCTCGTCGTCGGCGTGTTCGTCGGGCGCACACCGAAAGTCACGAACAACGGCACCGCCGCGGAGCACATGGCTCCAAGCGCCACGAATGTGGTGACGACGCCTACCCCTGCCATTGCGTCGAGCGTGCCGGTTGCGATCACGCCATCTGCCGCGGCAGCAACGACAACCGCGACGAACGGCAAGCATGGCGGTAACGTGAAGGTACACACGACGCCGTCGGCTACGGCGTCCTCGAACCCCAATGACATCAACTCGCTGCTCGATACTCGCTAGCGCCGTCTTCGTCGTCGGCGCAACGCTCTCGACGACGCTCGCATCGGCGCAGAGCAGCACCGCGATCGCCGAAGGGCTCTTTCGCGACGGGAAAAAGCTCCTCGACGAAAAACGTTATTCCGAAGCGTGTCCGAAGTTCGAGGAGAGCGCACACCTCGAGCCGTCGAGCGGTGTCGAGCTCGCGCTTGGCCTTTGTTACGAAGCGATCGGCAAAACGGCGAGCGCTTGGGGTGCGTACGAAACGGCTGTCTCGCTCGCGCGCCGTGATGGGCGAAAAGATCGCGAGCGCGCCGCTACCGCCAAAGCCAACGCGCTCGAGCCGAAGCTCGCGCACGCGACGATCGACGTTCCCGCGGACGTCGCACAGCTCCCGGGTCTCGTCGTCAAAGAAGACAACGTGGTCATGGGCTCGGCCGCGTGGAAGAACGCGCCCATCGATCCGGGCGCGCACGCGCTCGAAGTGACCGCGACGAACAAGAAGCCCTGGTCGACCTCGTTCACGATCGATCCGGCGACGCCGAAGACGATCACCGTGCCACCGCTCGAAGACGCGCCCCAAATTGTTCTGCAACAAGCGGGTGGCGGCGGCAACATCGTCATCATTCGCGAGCAGCCATCGGCGGGAACTCCGTTTCGCACAATCGCGATCGCATCGCTCAGCGTCGGGCTTGCGTCGCTCGTCGCGGGTTCGATCCTCGGCGGGATTGCACTCAGTGACGCGGGCGATGCCCACACCGGCTGTCCGACCAAGACGTGCTCGAATCAGAAAGCAGTCTCCGAAAACGACACGGCTGGCACGCTCGCCGACTGGTCGACTGCCCTCTTCATCACCTCGGGTGTCCTCGTCGCCACGAGCGTCGTGATGTTTTTCATTCACCCAAGCTCGAACGCCTCGCGCGCGGCGTCGGCGGCACTAAGGCCCATCGTTATGCCAGGATTTTTGGGCATGGCAGGTGCGTTCTGAATCGCGCGCTCGTTCTTTCGATGTGTGCATTCATCGTGTCGTGCCGCGACATCGCAGGCGTCGGTCCGATCACGTACACCGGCGGAGACGGCGGCGGCTGCTTCGGCGAGCTCGTGTTCAGCAACGCCTCGAGTAACCTCGACGAGATTCGCGTTGCCGGGGGGTTCATCTTTGGCCAAATCACGAGCTCGGGCATCATCAGTTGTCCGACGTCCGGTTGCGCGACACCCACCAGCCTCTTTACCGCGCCAGCGCAAGATCGCTACAAAGCCTTCGCCGTGAGCGACAAGCTCCTCTATTACGCCGTCGAGACCGGCTCCGAGCCTACAGACGGCGGCGCAACTCCAGGCGCAGTTCACAGCCTCGCGTTCGACGGCACGAGCGATCAGCAAATCGGTGGCAGCGCACCGAACGCGTATTTCGTTGGCGTGTCGGGGACGAACGTCTTCTGGGTCGACGACCCCAACCAAGGCACGAACCTCGGCCCAGCATCGGTCAATTGCATCGGTTGCAGCGGCAGCTCCAGCGTTCCGTGGATCACCGCGCTGAACGTGACGTACGCATTCACAACGAGCACGAACAACGTCTACGTCCTCGCCGACCTCGACGGCACGGGTGCAAACGAAACGCTTTTCGCGTGCGGCGTGACGAGCCCGTGTTTGGCGACGCCAAAAAAGCTTCTCTCCAACGTCGACCCATCCGCGACGAACACGAGCCTCGCGGCCGACGACACTTACGCTTATCTCGCGCGAACGGATCACGCCGACATCGTGCGCGTCGACATGTCGGGCGTGCTCACCGAGATCGTCAACGCCACGACCGCGTACGCCATCACGGTCGATAAAACGGGGAACCTCTATTACGCCGACGACACCGGCACCGTGTACGGCACGAAAGCCGACGGCTCCGGAACACCCAAGTCACTCGCGTGCGGTACGGCGACATCGCTCGCGCTCGCGCTCGCGACCGACGACACGTCGCTCTACTACATCTTCAACGACCCACTGATCAGCGTGTACAAAGTTCCGAAGCTGCCCTGACTCGAGACTCTCGAGAGAGCGTCAGGAATGGACGCAGCCCGCGACGCACTTGTTGTAGGAGGCGTCGCAAGTTGCGGTCTGGCTCGCGCGCTTGCACGTATCCCACGAGCGCGTGCATTCGTCGGAGCATGCGGCGCCGGGCGGACGCATCGGCGGGCCGGCGTCGAACGTGACGGGAGGCGCCGTGACCGTCGCCATCGGGATCACGGTTGCCGATGGCTGGGCGTGCGCGCCTGCGTCTTCGTTTGCCGTCGATGGTGGTGCCATGAATGCGTTCGTCGGTAGGGGCGCAGTGACTTGGTTTTGCTCGCCGATCTCACCGGGTGCAGCGTGCATCATCGCTTCATCGGTGGGCACGTCGGATTGATTGAGCGCGACAAAGCGTGAGTGTGCGTACTCGACGCGATCGCGCGTTTGTCCGAATGTGTGATTCGACTTCCAGTCGTTCCAGCACTCGGCCTTTTTGGCCATGCTCGTCGTTGAGGAGTCGTCGAGCGCGTAGCAGTGCTCGAAGCGCGCATCGTTTTCGTAAATCGTTTGAAAGCTCGGCCCGCATGCGACCGCACCGAAAGCGAAGGCCCCGCAGAGCGAAACGAGGAGCACCGCGCGCCTTTGCACGACCGTAGTGTGCTACATCGCAGCGGCGTCTACAATCGGAGCGAGCATGTTCACGGGTCTCGTCGAAGCGGTGGGCAAGATTGCGTCGCGAGCCCCGCGCGGGCCCGGCGCGCGCATCGGGATTTCGGCACCACTCGGTGCGCTCGAGCTTGGCGAATCGATCAGCGTGAGCGGGGTGTGCCTGACGGTCGACACCATCACGGGCGACGGATTCGAGGTCGACGCCTCCGCCGAAACGCTCGCCAAGACGACCCTCGGCTCGCTCACAACGGGCGCGCGCGTGAACCTCGAACGCGCCCTCACGTTACAAGAGCGTCTCGGCGGCCATCTCGTCAGCGGCCACGTCGACGGCGTCGGAACGCTCGCGTCGCGCGTGCCCCTCGGCGAGGCTGAAAAGCTCGTGTTTCGTTTTCCTGCCGAGCTCACGCGTCTCATCGCGCCCAAGGGCTCGATCACGATCGACGGCATCAGCCTCACCGTTAACGCAGTTTTGAGCGATACGTTCGAGGTGGCCATCATCCCGAGAACCTCGAAAGAGACGTGCCTCGGTGATGTGATGCCCGGCGGAAACGTCAACCTGGAGGTGGACGTCATCGCGCGCTACGTCCACCAGTTGCTATCGCGCGGCGGATACCTGTAAATTACACATAGAATGTCGGCCATCACCCTCGATCCCAAGCTCCTCGAGCGCGTCAACGGCGCCATTGCGGACATCCGCGCCGGCAAGATGGTCATTCTGGTCGACGACGAAGATCGCGAAAACGAAGGCGACCTCTGCATGGCCGCCGAGTTCGTCACCGCCGAGTCGATCAACTTCATGGCCACGCACGGCCGCGGTTTGATCTGCGTCGCTCTCACCGAAGAACAAATCGACAGGCTCGATCTCCCGATGATGCAGAGCCCGGGTCGCGGCGGGCCACCGCTCGGGACCGCGTTCACCGTGAGCGTCGAAGCGCGTCACGGCGTCACGACGGGCATCAGCGCCGCCGACCGCGCCTTCACGACGCGTCTCGTTGCGAATCCCGTGTGCCGTCGCGAGGAGCTCGTCACGCCGGGCCACGTGTTCCCGCTGAAGGCGCGCAAAGGCGGCGTGCTCGTGCGCACTGGGCAAACCGAAGGCTCGCTCGACCTCGCTCGGCTCGCAGGGCTCACGCCGGCTGGCGTCATCTGCGAGATCATGAACGCGGACGGCTCCATGGCGCGCATGCCCGACCTCGAAGCGTTCGCGCAGAAACATTCGCTCCGCATTCTCACCGTCGCCGAGCTCATTCAATATCGATTGCAGACCGAGCGCCTCGTGCGCCGCGTCGCCGAAAAAAAGCTCGTGCTCGACGAAACGGGCACCGCGTGGGCGAGCTACGTCTACGAATCCGCAACCGATGGGCGTCAGTTTCTCGCGCTCGTCAAAGGCGCAATCAAAGAGGAGGAGCCCGTCTTGTGCCGCATGCATTCGGGCTCGCTCGTCGGCGATATTTTTTCGTCGACGCGCCGCGAGGGCGGCAGGAATCTGCGCGAAGCCATCGCGCGGATCGAAGCCGAAGGATGCGGCATCGTCGTCTATTTGCCCGCGAGGTCGAGCGTCGCCGATGATTTGTCGTCGCACAAAATGGAACCCTCGCCTCCACCCGCGACGGACCACCCGCTGCGCGAGTTCGGCCTTGGCGCACAAGTGCTGCACGACCTCGGCGCGCGCAAGCTGAAGCTGCTCACAAACAGCCCACGAAAGATCGCCGGCATCAGCGGGTTTGGGCTCGAGATCACCGAAAGCATTCCGCTCATGTCGATGAGCGGCATTCCCGAAGCACCGCTCTCTGCATCTCGAAAGAAAGGTTTGGCATGACGCGCGTGGTCGAAGGAATGCTCGTCTGTCCCGAGGGCGCGAAATTCGCGATCGTCGCGAGTCGGTTCAATCACTTCATCGTCGATCGCCTGCTCGAGGGCGCGCTCGACGCGCTCATTCGCCACGGGGCTGACGAATCGCGCATCACGGTCGTGCGCGTCCCGGGCGCGTGGGAAATTCCTCTCGCTGCTTCGCGCATCCGCAAGGTGGACGCCATCATCGCGCTCGGCGCCGTCATCCGCGGAGCCACGCCGCACTTCGACATCATCGTCGCTGAAGTTTCGAAAGGCTGCGCGCAAGTGCAAATGACGACGGGCGTTCCGCTGTCGTTCGGCGTCATCACCACCAACACGATCGAGCAAGCCATCGAACGCGCGGGCACGAAAGCGGGCAACAAGGGCTGGGACGCCGCAGTCTCCGCGATCGAGATGGTGTCTGTCGTGCGCGCGATCAAAGGCGCCGGCATCTGAAATGGCCGGCGCACGCCGCAGCGGTCGCGAGGCGGCACTGCAGATGCTCTTTCAGATGGAAGCAAGCGACGCTGCCGTCGACGACGTCATCACGCTTTTTTGGAAGTGCTTCGAGGCCGAGCCCGAAGGAAAATCGTACGCGGACGATCTGGTGCGCGGCGTCGCCGCGATTCGCACCGAGATCGACACGGCGATTTCCGCGGCTTCGGAGAACTGGCGCATCGAGCGCATGACGCGTCTCGATCGCAACCTTCTGCGGCTCGGAACGTACGAGCTCATGCAGATTTCTTCCGTGCCGAGCCCCGTCATTCTGGATGAAGCAGTCGAGCTCGCGAAGGCTTTCGGCACCGCGGAGTCGAGCGCATTCGTCAACGGCGTGCTCGCACGCGTCGCGCGCGATCTCGGTCGCGAGGGTGAGGCGCGCACCGAATGATCGAGGGCGTTCGTTTCGTGCTTCCGGATTTGCGCGAGATCGACGACGCCCCCGCCGAGGTCGTTGGCTGCAGCATTTTTTCGGACGAGCGACCCATGGGCGGTCTCGCGGGTTTGCTCGATTGGCGCCTCGCCGGCCGGCTCAGCGCGCTCGCGAAGTCGGGCTTCTTGCGCGGCGACGTTGGCGAAGTGCTGCTCGTGCCGGGCCGGCCGCATGTGCCGTTCGAAAAAATCATCGTCCTCGGCGTTGGGCCACGCGCGGCGCTCGATGCGGAAGTCGTGCGCGGCGCGCTCGACCGACTCAACGTTGCGCTCGATGGTTTGAAAGTGAAACGCGCGCTCATCGAGCTCCCCGGTCGCGCGGGCGGCCAGCTCGATGCAGTGCGTGGAGCAGAGCTCTTGATGGAACACGCACGCGGCGCGCTCGAGCACGAAGCTTGGACGCTCGTGGACACCACGGCGGCCGCCGACGCGATGATGGCGCGATTCATGCGGAGGCCCGATGCTCGATCTCGACCCGGCGCGTGAAGGCCCGGCGCCGAGCGACGCCGCAACGCTGATTCTCGTTCGCGACCAAGCTGCGCGACTCGAGGTGTTCTGCGTCGAGCGCAACAAGAAGAGTCGCTTCATGGGCGGCGCGATCGTTTTTCCGGGCGGCCGCGTCGAGGCGTCCGACCACGACGAGTCCTGGGCCGCGCTCGCGAACGACTGCGGCGATCTGCGCGCGTTCGCGATCGCCGCGTGTCGCGAGACGCTCGAGGAAGCCGCAATCTTGCTCGCCGACGCGCCTGTCGCCGATGACGTCGTCGTCGCGCTTCGTGCACGTCAAAACGACGACGCGAATGCCTTGCGTGAATGGCTGCGCACGAACCACGCGAAGCTCGATGTGCACGCGCTCGCGCCGCTCTCGCGATGGATTACGCCGAAGGTCGAGTCGCGCCGCTTCGACGCGCGCTTCTTCGTCGCGCGTGCACCTGCCGGCCAGCGCGGTGCGCACGACATGGGCGAAACGATGGCGAGCTTCTGGGACGCCCCCTCCGCGATCCTCGCGCGCTTCGATCGCGACGAAATCCAGCTCGCGCCGCCTACCCACCGAACACTCGAATTGCTTGCAGAATGCACGAACGTGGACGCGGCACTCGCGATGGCGCGCGCCTCGAGCAAAGACCCGATCTGCCCGGAGCTCGTGCGAGAAGCCGAAACGATGGCCCTCGTGCTCCCGGGCGATCCCGCCCACTCCATCCGCGAGCCGCGCATCGCCGGCCGCTCCCGCTACGTCCTTCGCCGTGACCGCTGGCGCGCTGAGGGACCCGCAACCTAAGACAGCCGCCAATGCGCGAAGGCGCCAGAAGAGAGAACTGGTTGAGAATCCACATCCCGTTCGGATCCGAACGGGAGGGGTCTGGCGTTCGGATCCGAACGGGAGGGTGGCACGGTGGCTGGCCTGATCTGGCGAGGGCCAGGTCGACCGACGGGAAACGCGGGGTGATTCGTTGGCCTCGCGGTTGCACTGGTCGGTGGCATAATGGCAGGAGCGCGCATGGAACCGACTGACGTAACGTTGGAAGTGCTCAAGAGCATCCGCGACGAGCTGCGAAGCGGCCTTGGTGATGTGCGGCAAGGTCTCGACGACGTTCGGCACGAAATCAAAGTAACGCGTGACGAGCTTGGCGAGCGCATCGACGCTGTCGCGGAGCGCGTGGGACGCGTCGAAGGACGACAAACGCAAACCGAGATTCGTCTTGCCACAGAGCTTATCGCCGTGGCGTCAGCGGTCACTGACGTCCGTGACTTGCTGCGCGAAGACCGCGACGTGCGCCGCCAAGTCAAAGATCACGAAAAGCGAATCGCGGCGATCGAGAAAAAAGTCAAAACTCACTAGCCGTGTAAGGGTGCGTGCGTCAGCGCCCTTCGCGGTAAGCGCGGATCGCGTTGGCGATGGCGTCGGCGAGGCGGTCTTTGTACGCGTCGGACGCGAGGCGCGTTTCTTCCGTCGGGTTCGAGATGTAGCTGGTCTCGAAGAGCACCGCGGGCATGCGCGCGCCGACGAGCACGTAGAAGCCCGCGAAGTGAACGCCGCCGTCGAGCACGTCGGGGTGAAGCAGCTTGAGCGATGACATCGCGGATTTTTGCATCAAGTCCGCGAGGTGCGTCGAACGCGTCGCGTGATCCGCGAGGCGCATGCTTGCGAGGATCGAACCGAGCTCGGCCGTCGCCGCGGCGCTCGTCGCGTTTTCGCGCGCGGCCACGCGTTGCGCGATTTCGTCGCGCGTCGTGTCGAGCACGTACGTCTCGACGCCGTGGCGCACGTGATTCTCGGCCGCGTTGCAGTGGATCGACACGAACAAATCGGCACCGAGCTGATTCGCGCGCGCCGTGCGCTCCTCGAGCGTCACGTATCGATCGTCTTCGCGCGTGAGCACGACGTCGAGACCCGCTCGCGCAAGGATCGGTTGCGTGCGCTTTGCGACGTCGAGCGTCACGTCTTTCTCTTTCAGCCCGCTCGGCCCCACCGCGCCTGCATCGTACCCACCGTGTCCCGGGTCGAGCACGATGCGCGCAACTGTTCGTGTGCGTTCGCTTCCCGAAGGGGGACGCCGTGCCACGTCGATGACGACGCGAAATGGCTCCTGCAAATTGAAGATGCGCCGATACACAGTCCCGCCATCGAGGTCGAGCACGACGCGTGTCCCGGTGGTCGACGCGAGCTCGCGCACGCGCGTGACGATGCCGTTACCCGTCATGTCCCGCGCGGCGCGCGCCGTGGCGCCGTCGAAGTCGACGAAGATGCGCTGCGGTGTGTCCTTCGTCGCGATCTCGTCCGACGCGTGAAACTTCGCCTCGCGTGAAAGCGTCACGACGATGCGCGCCGTGTCTTTCCCTGGCCAATGCTCGACGCGATCGAGGAAGGCGTCCGCGTGTGCCGGGGTCGCTGCGTCTGCGTCGAGCACCGTCCCCTGCGCTTCGAGCCCGCGATCGATGGCGTCGAGCACGCGCGGCGCCGGCCGGAACGCTTCGAGCGTCGCCATGGCGGCTGCGGCTCGCCCGCCGCACGCCTCGCTGCGCCGCGAAAGCTTGTAGAATGCAATATACGAAACCTGCGCGTCGTGGCCTGCATCGCCGGCGAGCGCTGCACCTCGAAGTGCCGCATCGCACGCACCAGGAATTTTCAAATCCTTCGACGCAGCCTCGTACGCGGCCTGGGCCTCTTTGGCGTCCTGCTCTTTGCCTTCCAGGCGATAGACGCGCTCGAATAGCGCGCCGGCGAGCGCGTGGAGCTCCGTCGCGCGCGCGCCTGCCCCTTCTTTCACCGCGCGAGCCTCGACACTTTGCGCGACGACGAGCGCCTCCGCGCGTGCCGGCAGCGCAGCGTCCGTTTGCACGAGCGCGCGTGCTTGCGCGATCTCGGCCGGTTCGGTGCCCGCGTCCGTGTGCGATGCGCTGTTGCAGCCTTGCGAACTGCAAACCCCCACGAACATCATCGCCAAACAGAGGACGCGGATTGTTGTATTCTGCTCGTTGATTCCCACTGGAGGACGCCTTGTCTGATTCCAATACTGCCGTCTATGCCGATCGCGCCACCGGACAAGTGTTCGCGGACGCACGCACGATGGTCAACGCATACATCGCACGATTCGGCGAACGCGCCGGAACCACCCTCGAGCCGCTCGATCCATCGGGCTACACGCAGGTTCGCAAAGGCTCGGCAGCCGTCGGCATCAACGTCCTCGACGATCACGGCGTGCTGCTCCTCCTCGCACCGGTGATGAAGGTCCCGCACACGGGTCGCGAGACGCTCTATCGCCGCTTGCTGGAGCTCTCCTTCATCGCCACGAGCGACGCCGCCTTCAGCATCGACGGCCAAAAAGACGAGGTCTACGTGCGCGCACTCCGTCGTCTCTCCGGCCTCGACTACGAAGAGTTCGAAGATCTCGTCGAGACCGTCGGCAAAGTCACCGACGAATGGGACGACGCCTTGAAAAAGGAATTCGGCCAGCCATGACGCGCTGGCTCGCGTTCGTGCTGGTGCTCGCCTTCGGGTGTAGTCGCCTCGGCACGGACGACGACGCCAGCACCGGTCTCTCGCTCGACGAGCTCTCGGCGTTCAACGCGGGCGCGCCGGGTGCCCTCGGTGTGATCACGCTCGCTGAAGCCGCCGAGGCGATGTTCGCATTCGGCGGAACGATCGACCCCGCAAAGAGCGACGTTCAAAACGCGCAGCTCGTGCAGACTCACACTCAATCGAACTTGGTCGCGTGCGGAAACGTGTCGCTGAGCGGCAACACCGTCACCGCGAAATTTGGCGCACCACCAGGGTGTCATCTCACGAGCGGCGGGACGATCTCGGGAACGATCGCAATCGCCATCACGAAGAGCGGAACCAACGTCAACATCAGCTTGATGTTCACCGACGTCGTCATCAACACGCAAACGCTCTCCGGTGGCGTCACGTTCGTCACGACGGATGGCGCTGGCTTTTCGATCACCGGCAGCTTCACCGTCAACGGTACGAAGTTCGCGCCCGGCATCACGCTCACGGGATCCGCAGGTGCCGTCGCGATCGACGGATCACTCTCCATCACCGGCACGTCGACGACGTCGCTCACGTTCACCGCTGCCCAGTGGAAAAGCGGCGATTGCTACCCCGCCGCAGGTGCGCTCTCGATCGACAAGAGCGCCGTTTCCGTGGCCGTGAGGTTCAGCGCATCGACGCCAACCACCGGTGCCGTTGAAGTTACCGTGGGAAAGAAAACTTCCGCGCAGACTCTCCCGACCTACGGCAATTGTGGGGCGACCGACGCAGGCTGAACCGTTCGAGAGATCGTGACGGCCGTCATGCGAGTGCTATGCTCGGAGTTGCGGTTCCCATGGCAAGTGCGGCGCAACCGAAACTTCAAATCGGAAAACTTTCCCTCGAAGACGCAGAGCGTCTCGCGTCCTCCTTTCGCCCAGCGTGGGAGCTCGACGACGCTCCATTCGCTCCGAGCAACGGCGTCGGCATCGCGGCCGCCGATCTCGATGCGCTCGCGAACGGCGCGGGCGTAACGCCGAGCATCCGCGGCACGCGCGACAAGCAGCCCGAGCTTCTCGAAGCGAAGACCGAGATTGAGATTCAACCCGCTCCCGCTCCACGTGTGCCCGCGGTGCACGAGCCCAAAGTGGAGATCGCCGTCGACCTCGCCCCGGCCGACTTGGTGACCGCGACGCCCGCCCCGGTCGCAGAAGCGCGTCCGCAATCGAAAACGATTCCGCCCGTTGCGCGCCCCTATCAAGCTCCGAAGGCGCCACCGCAGGCGATTCGGATGCCGCGCGACCCCGGTGCATCGGCCGACTACGCGCCCGTCAAGAAGTCGAACATGGGTCTCGTGCTCGCGGTCGTTGGTGTCGTCGTCGTGGTCGGCGGCATCTTCGCGATCCGCTCGGCGATGAGCAGCGACAAGGCAAGCACCGCCGCGACCGCAACGACGTCGTCACCGACGCACGAAGAAAAAGTCATCCCGCCGCCCCCGCCCGATACGGCAACGCAACAAACCGCGCAGACGGCTCCTGTCAAAACCGCGGAGCCCGCACAGACTCTGACTGCGCCGGTGCAAACGCAGGTCGCAATCGGATCGTCATCGACCGCAGCCCACACGGCGGCAGTCACGACGAACATCACGGCGCCCGTTCACACGGCTTCGGTCGGCGGCGCACACACCGCAGTAGCCGGTGCTGGTGGTGGGCACACTGCAGCAGCAGGTACCGGCCACAAGACCACCATCGTTCGCGACAACCCATTTTGAGTTTCGGGCCGATTTTCTGGTAGTACGGAGGAGCCATGAACGCTCGTCCAGTCGCCCTTGCTTTGCTGCTCGCGTTTGCACCCGCCACTGCAGCCTTCACGCTCTCTGCGGTTTTACCTCGCGTTGCGCACGCACAAGGCGCCGACGACGCCCTCACAAAGGCCGCGCGCGCGCGTTTCCAAGAAGGCGTCGACGCATTCGACAAAGGTAACTTCGAGCAAGCGCGCGCGTCGTTCAAGCAAGCCTACGCGCTGAAGCAGCACCCCGCGGTGCTCCTCAATCTCGCGCAGAGCTGTCTGAAGTCGGGGCACTATCTCGAGTCGGCGAAGATGTTCCAGCAGTACCTCGCCGATCCGCAGGGCGACAAGAAAGCTGACGCGCAGAAGGGCCTCACCGATTCGCGCGCGAAGCTGGGTCGTCTCGAGATTGCGGGTCCGCCCGGCACCGAGGTCACCGTCGACGCAGACGTCGTCGGCAAGGCTCCATTCAACGAAGCCGTCGATGTGGAAGCGGGCAACCACACCGTTCGCGCCCGCATGCCAGACGGCACCACGAGCGAGCAGCGCATCGCGGTCACCGCGGGCCAGCAGCTTCCCGTGCGATTCAGCGCCGCAGCGATGGTCGTGCAACCCGTGAATCCGAACCCGCCCCTCGTGAATCCGGAGAATCCGAATCCGCCCATCAATCCGAATCCGCCGGTGAATCCGAACCCGCCCGTGAACCCGCCCGTGAACCCGCCGGACAACACCGTCACCACGCACCCCGCGGCGGCGATCCCTCTGATGATTGGTGGCGGCGGCGTTGCGGTCGCGGGTTTCATTCTCGCGGGCGTTTTCGCGGGCATCAAGAGCGGCGCCGTCGACAACTACAACACGGTCAATAGCGAGATCGTCACCAACCAAAACAAAGACGGCATCAAGCCAAACACGTGCAATCAGTCGTCGCTCACTGCAGCGCAATGGTCGAAGTACGGCCCCGCGTGCACCACGCTGAAAAGCAACGCTGACGCCGTGAACCAAGACGCAACAGCCGCAAACATCGGCATCGTCATCGGTGTTGTTGGTTTGACTGCGGCCGTGGGCGGTGTGCTTTGGTTTTTCCTCGGCGCCAAGAAGCACCCGGCTGTCGCGAGCACTTTCATCACGCCGTGGGTCGCGCCCGGCCTCGGTGGTGCGTCACTCTCGCTCAAGTTCTAGTCGAATGTAGGCAACCGCGTCGCGGTGACGTCCGACGTCCATCGAAAGGTGGGAACAATGATCGCGACGACGGCACCGAGCACGATGACGCTCATTCAGCAGACGCGTTACGTTTCATACTGTGCGGAGATTCAGGACACCGCAGGAACGCGCGTGGTTCCGCTGCCATGCGGCTCGTTCGAGGTTGGCAGCTCGGCGCGGAGCGACATCGCGATCGCCGACAGGACGGTGAGCTCGCAACACCTCGTGCTCGTCGTGGAAGACGAGCGCGTGCTCGTGCGCGACTGCAGCTCGAAGAACGGAACGTATGTTGGCGCGCTCCGCGTGCGCGAGGCCAGCGCAAACGTCGGCGCGATCGTGACGCTCGGTCGCTCGACGATCACGTTGCGAGGGTCGTCGCCACACGACGCAGATCTCGATGTGGATCTGGTGCCGGGTCTTGCTGGAGGCTCGACTGCGATGCGTCGCGTCGCCGCGCAAGTGCACAAGCTTGCGCCACTACGGTTTCCGGTGCTGATTTGCGGCGAGAGCGGCACTGGCAAGGAGCTCGTCGCGCACGCGCTTCACGCGCTCTCACCGCGAAAGAACAAGCCGTTCGTTGCGATCAACGTCACGAGCGTGCCGCGTGAGCTCGTCGAGAGTGAATTCTTCGGCCACGAGAAGGGTTCGTTCACCGGTGCAGTCGCGCGGCGCCGCGGCGCATTCGAAGAGGCCGAAGGCGGCACGCTCTTCTTGGACGAAATCGGCGATCTTCCGGTCGACGCGCAGCCCAAGCTTCTTCGCGCGCTCGATGGGTACTCCATCCGAAGCGTCGGCGCGACGGGCGGCTCACTGAAGCGCGATGTTCGCGTGGTCGCCGCGACACACTCGCCACTCCGCGACAAGGTGAGCACTGGCGATTTTCGGCGGGACCTCTTTCATCGCCTCGAAGTCTTCACGATTGTGTTGCCGCCACTTCGCGAGCGACGCGCAGACATCGGGCCGATTTCGCGCGCGCTTCTCCGTGCGATGGAGGCCGACATCGGGCCGCGCTCGCTCTCGTCGGGTGGCCTCGCGCGCCTCTGTTCCGAGACGTGGCCAGGCAACGTGCGCGAGCTTCGGAACGCGCTCGTTCGCGCGGCAGCCATCGCGCACGGCGAGATCATCGACGCCGTCGACATCGACGCCGCGCTCGGCGCACGCGCGCTCGTGTACGAAGCACCGCGAAGCATCGGGGGCGATCTCACGCCGGAGCTCGCCAAGACGATGGTGCACGATCACGCGGGCAACGTCAGCGCCGCTGCGCGCTCCGCCGGGTTTCCACGCAGCACGTTCCGGAAGCTGCTTGGCCTCGCCAAATAGGCTAGCGTGGCCGCGATGACACGTTCGCTCACGGTCGTCCTCGCGCTCGTGCTCGCACGATGCGGGTCGTGTGGCTCGTGTAAGTCGGGCGATGCACAAGACGGCGCTCCCTCGAGCTCGGCGAGCACGAGCGCGAGCGCCGGCCCAATCGCGACTGCCGCACCTCTGTCGCTGCCGATGGCAGCCGATCATGACCGCGCTGGAAACGTGTATGTTGCAGGCTTCGTGGCGGCACGCGGCGCGGCCAATCTCTCGCGCTTCGACGACAAGGGTCGCCTGACGTGGACGATCGACGCCATCGACGCCCTCACGTACAGCACCGACGCCCACATCGACGTCGTCGGCACATCGAGCGGCGCCGTCGTCGTGTGGCGCGGGCTCCGCCAAGGGAAACGCGCCCGCGTGATGCGCTACGTAGACAGCACGGGTAAGCCCACCGCGACACCAAGCGCGATCGGATCGAACGCATGCGCCGTGGCTGACTCCGTTTTTTCGATCGGCTCGGGCAAGAGCGCAGGCGCAGTCGTCGAGCGACACATCGCCGATGGCGCCGAGCAAACCGTCACGACGATTTCCGAAGGTCGTGACCCCGCGCTCGTTTGCGGCGAGGGCAAGCGCGCTTTTTTGGTCGATCAAGGCGAAGACGACATCGTGATGCGCCCCATCGAAGTGGGCAAAGCGCTTCCGCGCGTGTCGATTCTCGGGCCGGACGATCTCGGCGACGACGAAATCCGCGAGCACGAAGACTTCTCGTTCACGGCCGCAGGCGCCGACGTCTTCGGCCAGTTGATTCTTGCAGAAAGCGGTCACCTCTCGCTTCGTCAGTACGGCCCTACGCTCGGCGCGCGACGCATGCTCGATCACGTCGTCGCATCCGACGAAGACTTGATGGCCGTCGACGGCAGCGAGACACACACCGCGATCATCTTGTCGCGCGAAGCAAGCACCCGCTGTGACGGCGACCTCGGCACCGACGTCATCACGCTCGACGTCCCCGCGGCCGCTGGGAAAGAGACGCTCGCGATCGCCGCGCAGGGCGAATGCGGCCGCGACCTAGGCCCATATTGGGTCGCCCCCGCAACCGACGCAATCTACGTTGCGTGGTCCGTCCGCGGCGCGCGCACCGGCGCCCGCGCCCCGGTGGAAGCGCTCGCGTGGTCAAAGCTAGGGGGCCCCATCCAATCCATCCCGCTCTCCGCCGAAGACATCGTCTTCGCGGGGTGCTTCGGAACGCACTGCTCCTTCGCCGCCCTCACCCGCCCCGCGGCCACAGACGGCATGACCCCCGGCACCGCCCAAATCCTCACCATTCCGTAACCTAAGACAGCCGCCAAGGCGCCAAGGCGCCAGAAGAAAAGAATTGGGTTCAAACCACGCGTAAACGTGCGGTTCGAACCAAATTCTCCTCTCGTCCTCTGGCGCCTTGGCGGCTGTCTTCGGATGCGCTGAGGGCGGCGTGGGAGTGGCGTTAGCCGACGGCGATCCCGAGTGCCTTGCGAAGCGTGAAGTATTGCTCGCTCACGCTGAACACGAGGAGCTCCTTCATCTTTTCCGACGGCGTGAGATCGCCCGGCATCTGCGGTTCGGCGGAGACGATCTTCTTCGCGATCTCCATGTCGGCGCAGAGCAAAAGGCCAGCGCGGCATGCGGTGACTTCGACCGTTTGCATCCACTGCTTCAAGTCGGCACGTGCGCCGTCTTCGACGAAGCGTTGCACGACGATGCGGAGACCATCGCGCTGCACGGGCTGCATGTACTTCAAGAGCTCGGCTGCGGTTTGGTTCACGGCTTGCGCCATCTCCGCCGGAACGTTGAAGTCCGCGACGATGACCTTCACCGCGGCGAAGAGGAGCACCTTGAGCTCGTTCAACGTCGGGAAGAGGTTCTTGATGTAGTGCTCACCGCGGTAATACGAGAGGTGCTTACCGATGATGAACGTGAGCTCCTGCGGCGCGAAGCCCGTGAGCACCGTGGCGCCGGCGACGCTCGCAGGCGGCGAAGCCGGAACCGCAGCGAGAGCGCCTGGAACGTCGTTGCGGACGTAGAGCTCGGGAAGCGGCACGCCGAGAACTTGCGCGGCCCACCCGAACGTCTTGGCGAACGTCACGGTGCTCGACGCCGGATCTTGCTTGAATCGCTTGTCGAGAACGGGAAGCTGGCGTGAAGCACGAAGCTGCGTCGTCTTGGCGACGATCGCGGCGGGCGTGATCATCTCCATGATCTTGCCGATGAAGAGGTTCTCGTCTTTGTGGAAGAGGTTCTTCACCCAGTGCTCGTTGTCGAGCCGGCTCTTGACCTGAATCATCCCTTGCGGGCGGTAGTCTTCGAAGAAGCGCTGCTCTTCTTCGTCGGCCTTGTGGAGGAATGCGAGCGCCGCGCACATGCACCATGCGCGGTCGTACTCGTGGAGCTTCATGTAGAGCTTGTAGAGGCTGCGATACGGATCGATCCGCATCGGGTCCTTCTGGAGAACGATCGCGTGCTCGCCGATCGCCGCTTCCATTTGGTCCGTGGCTTCGAAGAGCTCGGCCAAGATCTGGCGCTCGACTGCTTCGTCCGGCTTGTAGCGCGTCGCCATCTTGAACGCTTCGATGGCGCTTTGCGCGTCGTGCAAACGATCGCGGTAGATGATGCCGAGGTTGTGCCAGAGGTTGAACGCGAGGTCCGGGTTCTCGGTCCCGGTGGGCATGCGCTTCAGCATTTTGCGGAAGTTACGTTCGAGCTGCTTCCACTCTTTGAGGCCCGTGAGGACTTTGTTGATGCGCTCGAACGCCTCGAGATACTGCGGGTTCAAATCGAGGGCCGCGTTGAAGAGCTCCACTGCGCGCTCGGAGTCGTTCTCCTTGTCGCGGTAGATCTGCGCCATCGTGTAGATGAACTTCGATTTGCGGATCGGATCCTTCTCGAGATCGCTGATGGCCTGGATCGTGTCGATCATCTTCGGCCAGTTTTCGGTGCCCTGATAAAGCGCGAGCAGCGTATGGAGCAGCGGGTGCGAAACCGGCTGAAGCTCCAGTGCTTCTTCGAATGCTTCGATGGCCTTCGCGGGGTTCTTGTCGAGGTCGCGCCATGTCTCGCCGATCTCGTTCAAGATCGTGAAGCGCTCATCGCCTTCGAACACGTTGTCGAGGATCTGCCGCTTGTAAGCGACGACCTGTTTGTAGTCGCGTAGCTCGGCGTAGAGCGACACCATCGCTTCGAGCGTTGGCCGGTGCGCCGCGTTCACGCTGAGAGCCTTCTCGAAGTTGTTGATGGCTTGCTTGGCCTGGCCCTGCTCGCGCTTGATGCAACCGAGTCGGTAGTAGACCTCGGCGCGCGCTTCGTTCTCGTCCTCGCCGAGCGCGGTGAGCACCTTCTGATAGTTGGTGAGCGAGTTGCCCCAATCCTTGAGGCGGAAGCTGACTTCGGCGAGCCCCTTGATCGTCACCTGATCGGTGATGTCGAGCTGGTGCGCTGCGGTGTAGGCCTTGAGGGCTTTGTCGTCCTTGCCGAGGGCCGCGGTAACTTGACCGAGCTTGTTTTGAAGCTCGTGCTGTTCATTGCGCTCGCGGCGACCTGATTTGCGAACGAGCAAATCGAAGAGGGGCTCGGCCTTCTCCCAGGCTTGCTGCTCGACGTAGTGATTGCCGAGCGGGTACGCGGCTTCTTCGTTCTCGGGGTCGGCTTCGAATGCGCCTTCCCAAGCGACGACGGCGCCATCGTGCTCGCTGAGCGTCGTCTCGCGCAAGTTGCCGAGCTCGACGAGCAAACGCGCCTTCTGACGTGCGCCTTGCGTGTGCGTCTGCTCTTGATCGAGAAGGCGCGCGGCCTTGTCGTAATCGGCCGTGTCCATCGCGATCGCGCGGAGAGACGCGAGCGTGAGAAGGTGCGACGGATCGATGTCGAGGGCCATTTCGTAGCGGTCTTGTGCCGCGACGCGATCGCCGAGCTTCTCGTCGAGCTGCTTGCCGATGCGATAGAACATCTCGACGCGCTGCTTCGAGTCTTGCGTGAGGTCCGCGACGCGCGTCATGAAGTCGATGGCTTGCGTTGCGTCACCGCGTTTGTCGTGGAGCTTCGCGAGCGCATCGAGCGCAGGTACGTTCGTCTCTTCGAGGTCGACGATGTTTTGGTAGGCGTCGATGGCCTTGTCGGCGTCGCTGATCTCGTCGGCCTGAACCTGCGCGACGTATCCGTAGAGCTCGACCTTCGTCTTGCGATCGAGCGTGATCGAGATGTGGCGCTCGTAGGTCTGCACGAGCTCGTGCCATTGGCGCATCTTGCGATAGTTGCGCTCGAGGGCCGTGTAGGCGTCCTCGTGGCTCGGATCGATTTCGACGACTTGCTCGAGGCGCTGCGCCGCGATGTCCGACTTGAGGAAGTGCTCCTCCTGCAAGTTGGCGAGCTGCATCAGCACTTCGATGCGTTCGCGCTCGGTCGTGACGACGTCGAGCGTTTGCTCGAGCACCTTCACGAGGTCGCTCCATTGTTCGAGCACTTCGCACGTGCGCGCGAGGCCGCGCATCGCTTGGAGGTTGGCCGCGTCGACCTCGAGGGTCTCGCGGTAAACCTGCGCCGCTTTGTTCGGGTCCGAGAGCGTCCCCTCGTAGAGCGAGCCGATGCGGAGCTTGGTCGTGGCGATCTCGGCCGGCTCGGAGAGAGCCGCGACCTTGCGCGTGAGAATGTCGACGAGCTCGCGGTTCTGCCCGCGCGCGGTGTAGATGCGCTCGAGGTTCTCGAGTGCCGGGAGATATTGCGCGTCGACTTCGAGAGCGCGCTGAAAATAGCTGATCGCCTGATCCGTCTGGTTCATCTGCGAATCGAGCAATTCGCCGAGCTCGTTCTGGATCTCTTTGCGATCGATGTCGTTCACGGCGACTTCGAGCGCCTTCGTCAGCGAGTGGCCGTATTGCTGATGGTTGCCGCTCTTGCGATAGAGCTGCCCCATCTGCCGGAGCGCGCCGACGTTGTTCGGGTCGAGCTGAACGATCTGCGCGTAGTAAGGCTGCGCGTACTCGGGCTTGCCGAGGTCGTCGCCGTACCACTTGGCGAGGTGCAGGCAGAGGCGGATTTTCTGGTGCGGATCCGTCTGCTCTTTGAGCCAGCCGTTTGCGGTCGTGATGACCTCGTTCCAGCGGCCGGTGGCTTGCGCCATGCGCTCCAAGTAGCGAGCGGTTTCGCGATCGTGGAAATCCATTCCGAGCGCGTTGATGAGGGCGTCGAGCGCTTGGTTGCGGTCGTCCAGGTGCTCTTCGAAGACGCGCGCGATGCGACGGAGCAAATCGGTCTGATCTGCCGTCTCTTCACGGGTGTCGAGGCGAGCGAGATAGAGCTCGACGAGCGGCTCCCAGCGGCTCGCATTCGTGTGGAGCTTCTCGAGCTCGGTGAAGGCTTCGTCGCTTCCGGCGTCGATCTCGAGGACCTTCTGCCAAGCGGGCGTTGCGCTATCGGGTTCTTCGACGCGTTCACGCCAGAGCGCCGCGACTTGGCGGTACTCCTCGATCTTCTGCGTGGGGTCTTCGAGCGCGGCAGCGCGCTGCATTTTGACGTCGATGACGTCCGTCCATTTTTCTTCGCCGCGATAGATCGCTTCGAGAGCGTCCATCGCTTCGAAGTCGGGACCGACCTCGAGGAGCTTGCGCCAAGCATCGGCGGCGTCGAAGGGCTGACCGAGCTGCTCGCCGTACGTCTTGCCGAGCTCGCGGAACACTTCTTTGAGCTCTTCGGGGTCGAGGAGCGCGGCTGCGCGATCGACCACTTGATGAAGCGCGTTGACGAGCTCCATCATGTCGCCTGCGCGACGACGAATCGCCGCGACTGCGCGAAGCGCGCCGAGGTTCGAGACGTCGAGATCGAGGACGCGGTTCCAGTCTTCCAGCGCGAGTGCGTCTTGCTGGAGCTTCTCGGTGAACATGCGCGCCTTGCGCGAGAGGATGTTCACGCGCTTGTCGTCTTCGGTCTCCGCTTCGCATTGGCGCTCGAGCACGTCGATGAGCTCGCGCCACTGCCCTTGCGTTTCGTACAGGTTCGCGAGAGCCCCGAGCGCTTCCGCATCTTCGCCGCGCAGATCGAGAACGGCTTTCCAGGTCTCGATCGCGCGTTCGGGTTGATTCAGCTTGTCGGCCAAAATATGGCCAATTTTGGCTCGAATATCGGCTTCTGCGGCGTCGCCTGAGGCGTTCTCGAGCTCACGCTCATGAACGACGAGAAGCTCGGGCCACGACTCCGACGTCGTGTAGATGCGACCGAGCGCGGCGATGGCCGCTTCGTGCGTCTTGTCGAGCTCGTCGAAGATGCGACGGAAGACACGAATCGCATTCGCGGTGTCGGCGACCTTGGTCTCGTAGATTTCACCGAGTCGAGCGTGGTGCTCGACGAGCTCCAATGCTTCCGCGCCCGCCTTGACGCGCTGCTCGAGAATCTGAGCGAGCTCGGGCCAAGATTCGAGTGAGAGATAGATGCGATCGAGGTTCGACAAGGCGTCGACATCGAGTGGTTCGACCGAGAGCACGTATTTGTACGTCTCTTCGGCTTTCGTAATGTCTCCGAGCTCGTCTTCGAAGACGCGCGCGAGTCGTTTGCCGACCGTGCGCTGCACTTCGGGGTCTTCGTGTGCGCTGACGATGTCGGCGTACGCGTTGGCGAGGTGATCCCAACCGCCATCGACGACGGCAGCGAGACGCGCGACGTCATCGCCGGAGCGTTCGTCGAGCGGATATTCTTTGAGCGCGCGAACGTAGACATCGAGCGCCCCTGCAGCGTCGACGAGCTTGTCTTCGTGCAATTCGGCGATGCGGTAGTACGCGGCGAGTCGGTCTTCCTGACCGCCGACGCCTTCACCGCTTTCGGGTTTCTGCGGCGGCGTGTGCGTGAGCTGCGCCTCGTAGACGTTCGAAAGTTTTTCCCAGTCGCTTGCGGCGCGATAGAGGGGCTCGAGGATCTCCCCGATTTCCAGCTGCTTCGTGCCCGCCGCGAAGAGCGCTTCGAGCGCCTGCATCGTGGTGGTGTGCTCGGGCGCGGCGTTGATGACTTCGCGGTACGCGGCGATCGCGTGATCGACATCGTTGAGCTTTTGCTCGTAGAGCTGACCGAGTCGGAAACGGAAATCGAGGATCTCGTCCGGCGTTTGCCCGATTTCGGCCTCACGCCCGAGGATCGTTGCAAGATCGCTCCAGCGCTCCGTCTGGGAATAGAGACGATCGAGCGCGCGAATCGCGTTTTGATTTTCCGGGTCGGCGTCGGCGACGCGCTTGTAGCGGCCGATGGCGTTCTCGACGTCTTCGAGCTGCGTTTCGTAAATCGCGGCGACGCGGAGACCGAGCTCCACGAGGCGTTCGGGGTTGTCGGCGAGCTTATCGAGCTCGGCGTCGTAGAGGCGGGCGACATCGGGCCAGCGGTTCACGAGCGTTGCGATGCGCTCGAGGTTCTGGAGTGTGTCGGGGTTGCCGTTGTCGAGGGCCACTGCGCGCGCGTACGTCTCGAACGCGGCGACGTGGTTGTCCATGGCGTCTTCGTGGAGCCGCGAGATGCGGTGGAGGAGCTCCACTTTCTGGAAGACGTCCTCGGTGTGCTGCACTTGAACTTCGTGCACGCTGACGAGCTTCATCCAGTCGCTTGCGGCTTCGTAGACGGGCTCGAGCACCGCGGCGGCGCCGAGCGGATCTTTGTCGCCTTGCTTGAGGCCTTCGAGGGCCGCGAGCGTCGGCAAGTGATCGGCTTGCTGCGAGAGGGTGTCGCGATAGAGCTCGATGGCGCGCGCGGTGTCTTCGAGGCGTTTCTCGTAGAGCTCCGCGATGCGGTACTGGAAGCTGATCGCCTCTGCGGGGTCGGCGGTCATCTCGCTCTCGCGTGTGAGCACGGAGAGCAATTCCTGCCAGTTTTGGGCTTGTTCGTAGAGAACATCCAGACGCGAGAGCGCCTGGAGATCGTCCGGATCGAGCTCCAAAATCTTTTGGTAAACGTCGATCGCCTTCGGCACATCGCCGAGCTCGCGCTCGTAGACCGCGCCGACTTGGTAGTAGATGCGCTTCTTCTCTTCGGGGTCGGCGACGAGGTCGGCCTTCTTCGTGTAGATGGCGAGGAGCTCGACCCAGTTGGAGAGCCCGAGGTACCGCTTGATGAGGGCATCGAGCGCGCGGACGTCGTCGCTGTCGCTCTCGAGCACCTTTTTGTAAACGGCGATGGCCTCTTCGGGCCGCTCGAGCATGTCCTCTTCGATGGCCGCGGCTTGGAAGAGTGCTTCCTTCTTGTCGTGGGGCTCTTCGAGGATATCGGCTTTGCGCTGGAGGATTTGCGAGAGCTCCGGGTACTTGCCCGCGGTGCGGAACAAGCGCTCCAGTGATTCGGCGGCCGCGAGATTTTGCGCGTCGATCTCGAGCACCTTGCGGTAGCGCGCGATCGCGGTGTCTTGGTCGGCGATGTCTTGTTCGTAGACGCGCGCGCTCATGGCCCAGAGGGCGCTCGCGAGCTGGACGTCTTGGTTGGCGCCGCCGAGCTCTTCGTACACGTGCGCGAGATCCGCGAAGCGGCTCGTGGCACGCGCGACGCGTTCGAGCTGCTGCTGCGTTTGCTCGTTGCCCGGGTCTTCTTTGAGCGCGCGTGCGTACGTTGCGAACGCGAAGTTGAGATCGCCGGCGGCATCTTCGTAGAGCTGGGCGATTTGGTGGAGAAGCTCGACCTTGCGGGCGACGTCGTCGGCGCGACGCACTTGCACCTCGTGCACGCCGATGAGCTTCACGTGATCGCCGAGGTGACGGTAGAGCGGCTCGAGCAAATCCGCGATGACGAGCTCGTGATCGGGCATCTGCCCGAGGCGCTCGAGGGCGGCGAGGGCCGATGGGTTGCTTGGCACGCGATCGAGCACGTTGCGGTAACCCTCGATGGCCGTCTCGACCTGATTCATCTCCGTTTCACGGAGCGCGGCGAGGCGAAGCATGAGCGAGAGCTGAGCGGCGTCGTCGGTGGTGAGCGCGAGCTGCGCTTCGAGGTTGTCGGCGAGCTCGGGCCACATCTTCTGGCGAACGAGGAGCGCATCGAGCGCGCCGAGCGCACGCGCGCTCTGCGGATCGCTCTCGAGCACTTTGCGATACGAAGCTACGGCGTCCGTGGGGCGGCTCAATCGCTCGTCCTGAACTTGGGCCATCGAGATGTAGAGCTGCTCGCGGGCGTCGGGCTCGCTCGAGAGATCGATGCGGCGTTGAATGACGCCGATCAAATCTTCCCAGCGCTGCGTGCGCACGAAGAGTTGCTCGAGCGTTGCGAGGGCTTCCGCGTCGCCTGCGTCGATCTCGAGGACGTGCGTGTATGCGGCGGCGGCGTCGTCGACGAGGCCGAGTTGCTCGTCGATCGCGGCGACCTTCATCCAGTAGTCGCGTGCGAGCTGAGCGTCCGAAAGGTCTTTGGCGATCTCGACGTACAAATCGACGAGGCGCTTCTGAGCGTCAGAAACCTCGGCAATCTTGCCGATTTCGAAGCGCGTTTCGTTTTGCGCGGGGTCTTCCTTGAGCGCTGCCGCGAGTGCGTCGAATGCACGCGTGTAGTCGCTGAGCGCCTCGGAGCTGATGCGCGCGATCTTGCGACGAAGCGTCACGCGCTTCTGGACGTCTTCTTCGGAGCCCGCGAGAATGTCGAGGGCGGAGATGAGCTTGTTCCAGTCGCCGCGCTCTTCGTAGATGGATTCGAGGATCGATGCGGCGTCCGACTTGAGCTCGGGGTGCGTGAGCATGGATTCGAGCGAGGCCTTCGCACCTTCGTGCTGAGCATCGAGGAAGAGGATCTCGCGATAGTTCTCGAGCGCGCCCGCGGCGTCGGTCAAATGCTTCTCGAGCGTAGCGCCGAGGCGGAACTTGAGATCGATGAGCGATTTTTCGTCGTTATCGAGCTCGATGCGTCGGCGCAAAACGTCGACGTAGGGCTCCCAGCGTTCGAGGCGACCGTACAAAACATCGAGCGCCGTGAGCGCTGGAGCGTCGGTGGGTTCTTCTTCGAGCACCGCGACGTACGTTGCGATGGCTTTGTCGACGTCTTGGACTTCGGTCTCGAAGAGCTTGGCGATCTCGTAGTTGATCGCTTTCTTCTCTGCGCCGTCGACGGCGAGATCACGCTTCTTCTCGTAGATGCCGAGGAGCTCCGTGAAGTTCTGCGTCTGCCGGTAGAGGCTTTCGAGCGCAGCGAGGGCGTCTGCGTTTTCGCCATCGGCTTCGTAGACTGCGCGGTACGAAGCGAGTGCTTCGTCGACGCGCTGCACTTCGCTCACGAGCACGCGACCGAGCCGGAGCCGCAGCTGGATCGCGAGATCGCGCGAGCCTTCGTTGTCTGCGGTTTCGATCGCGGCGCGATACGCCGCAATCAAACGATCCCAACCTTGGGTGACCTTCGCGACGCGCTCGGCGTCGGTTGCCGATTGTTCGTCGTGCGGAGCGATTTCGAACGCCGACAAATATCGGTCGAACGCCTTCGCCGGTTCCTTGACTCGCCCTTCGTAGAGCGCGGCAACTTCGCGGAGGAGCTGCAGCTTGTCGTCGGCGTTCTCCTGGTGCGAGAGCTTCACTTCGATGGCATTGGCGAGGAGCTTCGCGTTGCCCGCTGCCGTGTAAATCGGGATGAGCGATTCGGCAGCGCGGAGATTCTGCGGCTCGAGCTCGAGGACCTTTTCGTACGCCTTTGCGGCGCGATCGGCCTTTTGCTTTTTGTCGGCCCAGAGCTCGGCGATTTTGAAGAGCATCCCGATCTTCGCGTCGGGCTTGGTCTCTTTGGCTTCTTGCTGCTCGAGGACGCGAATGAACTCGTCCCACTTGCCGGTCTCTGCGTAGAAGACTTCGAGATCGTCCCAGCGGCCGAGCGCGAGGTACTTCTTCTTGAGAGCTTCTTGCGCCTTTCGATCGTTCGGATCGAGCGCGAGGAGATGTCGCCACGCAGCGACCGCGCCTTCGTCGTTGTTCAGACGATCGCCGTAGATCGTTCCGAGCTTGTTGAGGATTTGGATCTTCTGCGCGTTGTCGTAGGTGATCTCCGCTTGCTTCTCGAGAACGCTCGCGAGTTTGTCGAACTCTTTGCTGCGCTCGTAGAGAACGGAGAGCGCGCCGAGCGCTTCGGGATTTCCTTCATCGCTCGCGATGACTTCGCTCCAGAGCTCGATGCAGACGTCCGGCTTCTTCACGCGCTCGGTGGCGAGCTTCGCCATCTCGAGGAATTTCGCGGCGCGCTCTGCGCCCTGCGGAAGCGACTCGGCTTCACGACGCTGCAGACCGAGAAGCTTCTCCCAGTCGCGGCGCTTCTCGTACATCTGCCGGAGGTAGTCGATGGCCGTCGCGTTCTCGGGTTGGATCGCAACGACGGCTTCGTACGCTTTGACGGCCTCGGCTTGGTTCGCGAACTTGCCGACGTAGAGCTCGGCCGCCTTCATGTAGAGCTCGACCTTTTCGTTTTCGTCGGGCACGAGCGTCGCGAGCTGCAAAATCGTTTTGACGTACTCGTTGAAGCGTTTCGCGCTCTCTTGTTTCTCGGCGAGCGCGCGAAGCTCTCCGATTTTTCCTTCGTCGTCCGACGATTGTGACTTGGCCCCTGCGGGAGCAACGGACTTCGCTGCCGGAGCAGCTTCTTGAGGAGACTCGCGGAGAGCGGGGGGCGGCTCGGACATTTGGACCTCGACCTCTTGCACCTCAGGTGCGGGAGGCTCGGGCGGTGGGGCTGTTTTTTGTGTGTTCTGCGCTGCAGGGGCAGCGGCAGCGACTTCGGGTGCACGCGGCGTCGGCACGCCGCTCGGTATCGATTCTTGTTCGCCGTTGGCGGGTTTTGCTCCACCACCAGCGCCGAGCGTCTCGCCGATCTGCGCTTCGAATGCGCGGAGCTGCGGGTGCTCGGGATGCGCCGCTGCGAGCCGTTCGAAAACGGAGCGCGCGCGGATTAAGTTGCCCATCTCGCGCCATGCGATCGTGCCCGCCTGCGCGAGCAAGAATGTGGCGTCACCGTTTTCACCGGCGTGGACCATCGCCTCTTCGGCGAGTGTGAGAACGCGATTCCAATCGCCGCCCTTCTTTCCGTAGACCTCGCGCAAGAAAAAGAATGCGCCATCTTGAGTGGGGTCGAGCTTCAGCGCTTCTTCGAGGAAGCGAACGCCGACGTCGGTGTTCTGATGACGCGCAATCCATCGCGTGCCGAACAAGAGCCCGAGTCGCGCGCGTTCGGCGCGATCGGTCGCGCCTTCGAGAATGGCGTCTTGCTCTTTTTCGAGACGCGCGAGCTCGCCTGCGTCTGCGAGCATACCTTCGTAGAGCGCTGCAGTTTCGCGCGATGTCGGGTCGGCCGCGTAAGCGCGCGACAACATCGCCTTCATTTCGTCAGGTGCGAACCTGCGGGCGATGCGAGCCGCGCGAACGAGGATCCGCCCTTTTTGGCGCGCCGGCGCGTCGTTCGCGGAACGAAGGAGCTGCGCAACTTGCTGCTCCCACGAGCCGCTCTCGGCTTGCACGTCTTCGAGACACGCGCTCGCCTCTTTGTTCTCGCCACCACTCGCTGCGAGTGCGCGCGCGTACGTTGCGGTCGCTTTGTCGTTGTCGCCGAGATCGCCGAGCACGTCGCCGAGCTCCACGAGAAGCTTCGACGCCTCCGACCCTTGCACCGCCTTCAGCTCCAGCTCGAGGAGCTTCTGAACCATGTTCAGCTTGCCGAGCTCCCAGTAGATGGCGCGCGCTTCGCCGAGCGCTTCCAGCAAAGCTGGATTCAGCTTGTACGCATCTTGGAAGTGCTTGAGCGCTTTGACGCCCGCGAGAAATTTTTTCTCGAGCACGCGACCGAGTTGCAGATGGAACGCCGCCTTCTGTGCGTTCTGCCCTGCTCCCGAAATTCCGCGTTCAAGCTCCTCGACGAGCGTCTGCCAATCGCGGACGTTCTCGAGGTACGAAAGACGCTCCTCTTGCTCCATGGATCCTTTTCCTCATCGCTTTTGTGGCTCGATCGCAAGCGACACGTGAGCCCAAAGCTTCGGCCATTTGCCGAAAAGCAACGGTATCAGACCGTTTGTTTCGTGGGAGCGGGATCTGTGCCAGAGCTTCGGCGCATTTTTTCCCGTTTTTGGCCCGCTCTTGACAATGCGACTCAGGGTGCTGCGGTGCCGCTGACGCTCTTCAGAATTTCCTGAGCCTGTGTGCACTCGTCGGCGTAGCGCAGGGCGGCGCCGCCCTTACAGATGGTCTTTTGGAAGGCCAAGATGTTCGAATTTGCCTCGCTCTTGCGCGGCGGAGTCGCGTGCGCGTAGGCGTTTCCGAGGTTGAAGAAGATGAGCTGTTCGCCCTTCTCGTTGCACTGACCGCAGGCTTTTTTGGCCGATTCGTACTCTTTGGTGGCCGCGCCCCAGTCGCCTTTGTGCTCGAGCAAGAACGCATAGAGCTCGTGAACGTTGAAGCCGGCTTTGTCGCCCTTGTCCCAGCTGACGCCTTCTTTGGCGACCTGCTCGGCCTGATCCCAGAACCCAAGGCGCCAATAGAGGTCGGCGAGCTCGCCGTAGGAAGCGAGGAGATCAGGTTTCAGCTCGATGGCTTTCGTCCAGTGCTCGAGCGCGCCCTTCTCGTCATCGAGGTGATAGAGCACCTCGGCGAGATCGTAGTGGGGGTCGGCGAAGTTCGGATCGAGCTTGATGGCTTGCTCGAGCGGCTCTTTCGCTTCCGCCCATGCCGTCGGGCCTTTCTTGGCCATCTGGATCAGCGCGTAGCCTTTGAGCTCGTAGAAGTCGGCGTGATCGGGAGCGAGCTTCGTCGCCGGCCCAAGCGTCTCGTTCACCTTCTCCCAGTTTTCCTTCTTCTTGTAGGAGCGCGCGAGCTTCCACACGATGCGATGGTTCGACGGGTCGAGCTGCTTGGCCTGCTCGTACTTCGAGATGGCTTCGTCGGGGTTCGACTCTTTGATCTTATCGGCGTCGTTGGCGAGGTTGACCGCTTCGATGTTGTTGCGGCTACACGCCGCGGCGAGGCAACAGACGAGTGGGGCGATCCAGGTCTTTCGCATGGGGGCGGATTGTATCGCCCTCTTCACGGCGGAGTAGAAGAAAATTCGGTCCTGCTGCTTGTCGTGCGTGAAATACGAGCCCGGACCGATCCCGTTGCAGCACGCCGAGCAGTCCGTTTGTGCGGAAGAAGGTCGCAGCAGTCCGTCCAGTTGCCAAGCTCGACGTTGATCGGATCGACCGTCCCGGGGCAACACCAGTACCACTCACGTCCGCAGCAGTGAAAGGCCAGGGTGATCGACGTCAATTACTTCTGCCTATGAACGACAACTATTCTTGCCGGTCAGCACCAGGTTGAAAATGCAGCTCACAGCCTCATCGTGAGGCCGTCTTCTTCTCGCCGTTCTTCACCTCC
>JBBSFE010000030.1:0-50159 GCA_038239005.1 Polyangiales bacterium | reverse complement strand
CGTGCCGACCGGTTTGTCGTCGCTGCCGCCCGTGGGGCCTGCGACGCCCGTGAGCGAAAGCGCGACGTCGGCGCCGCTCGCGCGACGCGCGCCTTCAGCCATCGCGGCTGCGCATTCGGAGCTGACTGCACCGTGTGCGCGCAAGAGATCGCCGCCGACGCCGAGCACGCGTTCTTTGGCGCTGTTCGCGTACGTGACGGCGTCGAGCAAAAGGAAATCGCTCGCGCCCGGCTCACGTGTGAGCATCGCGCCGACGAGACCGCCGGTGCATGACTCTGCGATCGCGAGCGTGACGCCGCGGTTGCGCAAGATGCGACCGACGACCGACGCGAACGTGTCGTCGGCCTCGCCGTAGATGATGTCGCCGAGACGGGAGCGCACTTCGGCCGTTGCCTTCTCGCATGCTTCGCGCGCCGCAGAAAGCGAAGCGCCCTTCGCGAGGATCTTCACTTCGATTTCGGGAAAGTGCGCGCGATACCCAATGATGACGCCTTCGTGTGCGGCCTCGATGCCTGCGAGCTTTTCGCCGACGACGCTCTCGGGCAAGCCGAACGTCTTCAGCCTGACTTGATGTGTGTCGTTCGGTGCGAGCGAGCGAATGCGCGGCGTCACTTGCTCCTCGAACATGCGCGTCATCTCGCGCGGCACGCCCGGCATGAAGAACGCAATCGCGCGACCGATGCGCACCGAAAACCCAGGAGCTGTGCCGATCGGATTCGCGAGCACTTCTGCGCCCTCCGGAAAATCTGCCTGCTTCGCGTTCGAGTCGCTCATCGTCCGGCCGAGCTTTTCGAATCGTCTGCGAATCGCTTCGAGCGATGCCTCGTCTCGACGGAGCGCAACGCCGAGAGCCGTCGCGACGGCTTCGGTCGTCATGTCGTCCGTCGTTGGACCGAGCCCGCCCGTGCACACGATCACGCTCGCCGTGCGCGCGAGGCGCTCGAGCGACGCGATGATGCGCGCGCGATCGTCGTCGACGATGGCGTGCTCGAAGACCTCGAACCCGATCGACACGAGCTGCGCCGCGAGCCACGGGCCGTTCGTGTTCACGAGCTCGCCGCGCGAAAGTTCCGTTCCGATGCTGAGCACCGAGGCCGTCATGGATTCAATCTTATGTCATCGTACGCGCAACGTCCGCCGATCGACGGATCGCGAACATTCGGGTCCACGGTGCGCCGGGACCAAACGCGCAGCTCGGCGGCGAGCTGGCTTTCGTACGATCCTCCGACAACGGCGCCGCGATCGTCGGCCGTCTGCACCCATTCGGCGACATTGCCCGCGAGATCGTGGATTCCGAGCGGATCGTCGCCGCCGCCGTGCGCGCCCACGGTGTCGGGCCCGTGCGCGCCGTGTGCGCATGGCCCGTTTTCCAGACCCCACGCCGCACGCCGACACACCGCGCCCGTGTCGCCCCAAGGGTATCGGGTGCCTTTCGAGGTCGTCGCGGCTGCGATCCATTCGTCTTCCGTCGGCAAGCGGCCGCCGTGTTCCGTGCAGTATGCAATCACTTCTCCGCGCGGGAGCTTGCTGGCCGCGCGTGCGCGGTCTTCTTGGACGTCGGGATGGATGCGGCCTTCGCTGATTTCGAATGCGTCGATCGAAAATGCGCGCACGTGGATGTCGTGCGCGTGAACGACGCCGTCCGCTTCCCAATCGGATGGGCCGATGACCACGGTCGTTGCGGGGATACGCACGACGACGTCGGGCGCGATGCACTCGCCACCATCGAGCACGAGTGGCGCGGGGCATGCGCGCGAAGGGCCACACGTTTTTCCGTCGCCGCTGACCGACGCGCAACATCGATAGCCGACGGGGAAAAAGCCATCGCCGCATTGCGCGCCGGGCGCCTTCGCGGTGACGACGAGGGCGACGCTCGCGATGGCTGCGATCGCCGCGGCCCCCCAAAGAAGCGCACGCTTCATCGCACGGAGAAACGAAGCGCGCCGACGCGCTCGATGTCCACGACGACGTCATCGCCGCTCGCGAGCGGCCCAACGCCTTCGGGCGTGCCGGTCACGAGCAAATCACCAGGCTCGAGTGTCATGCCGCGGCTTGCGTATTCGACGAGCGCCGCAACATCGAACACCATTTGCGACGTCGAGCCGTCTTGCTTGACTACGCCGTTGACGATGCACTTCACGTGGAGCGCGCCGGGGTCGACGTCCGTTTCGATCCACGGGCCGCACGGACAAAACGTGTCGAAACCTTTCGCACGCGACCACTGACCGTCCTTCTTTTGGAGATCACGCGCCGTGACGTCGCACACGCACGTATATCCGTAGACGAAATCGAGCGCTCTCTCGCGCGTCACGCGGCGCGCGGCGCGACCGATGACGACACCGAGCTCGGCCTCGTGCTCGACACGCGCGCTCTCGGGTGGAAGGTCGACGAAACCGCCCGGCCCAATCACCGACGACGACGGTTTCAAGAACAACAGCGGTTCGGCGGGCACTTCGTTGCCGAGCTCCTTGGCGTGTGCGGCGTAGTTGCGCCCCACGCACAGAATCTTCCGTGGCTCGACGGGCGCGCGCAAATCGCCTTCGCGAAGCTCGACGATGCGTCCGGTCGATGCGCCGCCGTTCCAAGGCGCGCCCGACCAAACTTCGGCGCGCTCACCGTCGATGCGTGCGTAAACGATGCCTTCCGAAAGAGCTACTCGGCCGAGCCTCATGGGCCTAAAGAGTTAGCAGAACTTAATTGGGTTTCGCGGCGAGTGTCGTGGAAAGTTGGGGCATGGCGGCAAGTACGGCAGCTGACACCACCGAAGTCGAGGCGCCCAAAAAACGGCGCATTCCGATTCCGGTCATCCTTTTGGTGCTCATCGCGGGCGCCTACGGGTCGTACCGCTATTATTTGTCGCGGCAGCCCTTCGAGTGGAGCGGCACCGTCGAAGCACGCGTCGTTTATCTCGGATCGCGCATCGGTGGTCGTATCAAAGAGGTGAAGGTCAAAGAGGGCGACGAGGTGACGGCGGGCCAAGAGCTCATCGTCCTCGAGCCGGGTGATTTGCCGGCGCAGCGACTCGCCGCGCTCGGTCTGCTCGAGCAAATGCAGGCCAATTTGCAAAAGCTCGAAGCGGGCGCACGGCCCGAAGAGCTGGACCAAGCTCGCGCAAATGCGCTGACTGCCGGTGCGGCGCTTCAAGAAGCGCGTGCAGGCGCACGTCAGGAACAAATCGTCGCGGCGCGGGCACGTCTCGCGCAAGCTCAAGTCGCGGTCGACAAAGGCGTTCTCGATCAGAAACGCACACGCGATTTGCTCGCGACGAAAGCGATCTCGCAAGCCGAAGCAGACAACGCCGACTCCGCCCTCAACTCGGCCACGGCGCTTCGTGATGCGGCCAAGGCCTCGCTCGACGAGCTCGAGCACGGCACGCGCAAGGAAGACATCGCACAAGCGTCGGCGCGTGCGATGCAAGCGCAAGCGAGCTCGAAGCTCGTCCAAGCCGGCGCGCGTGTCGAAGATCTTCGCGCAGCCAAAGGCGCGGTCGACGGTGCACAGGGGCGCCTCGATCAAATCGACGCATCGATCAAAGAGCTCTCGATCACCGCATCGGTCGCGGGGCGCGTCGAGTCTCTCGACCTTCGCCCGGGCACGATCATCGCGCCCGCATCCACAGCCGCAACGATCATCGAGAAGGGTCAGCTCTACGTACGTATCTACGTGCCGGAGACGCAGCTCGGGCGCATCCACATCGGCGACAACGTTCCCATCAGCGTCGACTCGTTCGCGAAGCGCACGTTCAACGGCAAGGTCGAGCACATCAACTCCGTCGGCGAGTACACGCCGCGCAATTTGCAAACCGCCGACGAGCGCGCGAATCAAGTCTTCGCGACACGCGTCGGCATCGTGGAAGGCGAGACCGAGCTCCGCGCAGGCATGGCCGCGTTCATTCGAGTCCCCAAATGACTCACGACGAGGACGGCGACGCGGTCATCGCCGTCGAGGGCGTCACTCGCAAATTCGGCGATTTCTACGCCCTTCGCAACGTCGACCTCGTGGTTCCGCGCGGAACCATCTACGGCCTGCTCGGCCCGAACGGGTCTGGCAAGTCGACGCTCATTCGCATCTTGTGCGGGCTCCTTGCGCCCACCGCGGGGCGCGCGTCGGTGCTCGGCCTCGACGTCGCCACACAAGGCGAAGAGATCCGCCGGCGCATCGGCTACATGAGCCAGAAGTTTTCGCTCTACGACGATCTCACCGTGGACGAGAACCTCGACTTCTACGCGCGCGTCTATGGTCTCTCGGGTGCGCGCCTTCGCGATCGCAAACGCGCGGCCGTCGAGCTCACGCACATCGAGCCGTACATTCATCGGCGCGCGGGGCAGCTCTCGGGCGGGTGGAAGCAACGCCTCGCTCTCGGCGCCGCGCTCATGCACGAGCCGCGCGTCATCTTTCTCGACGAGCCCACGGCGGGCATCGATCCGGTCGCACGCCGCGAGCTCTGGGATCTTTTGTTTTCGCTCTCGGCCGAAGGCATCACGCTTCTCGTCACGACTCACTACATGGACGAAGCCGAGCGTTGCGGTCGCGTCGGCTACCTCTACATGTCGCGCATGATCGTCTCGGGCACACCCGACGAGCTCAAAGCCCACGCGACCGTCAATCGTGTCGGCATGCGTCGCATCGAGGTCACGGCTGCGAAAACCGCGCAGGCGCTTCGCCTTTTGCAAGAGCACCCCGCGTGCGAAAGCGCCACGATTTACGGCCAATCGGTGCACGCCGTCGTCGCGTCGACGCTCACCGACGAAACACTCCTCGGCGAGCTTCGCGCACGCGGCTTTGCCGATGCGCTCGTGCGCGACATCGCTCCTTCGCTCGAAGACGTCTTCGTCGAGCTCACCGAAGACAACGCGAACCATCCTCCACCCACGTCCATGAGGGCGCCTTCATGAGCGCATCGAGCTCGCGTTTTTGGTCGTCGTTCGTTGCGATCTTCCGCAAGGAGTTCCTCCACATCACGCGCGATCGCTCGACGCTGATGGTGGCGCTCAGCATTCCGATCTTCCAGATGGTGCTCTTCGGCTTCATCGACCAAACCGTCCGTGATGTACCAACCGTGGTCGTCGATCAAGACGCAACGCGCGAGAGTCGCGAGCTCATCGACCAGCTCCGCGCGACGGGCACGTTCGAGATCACGCGGATCACCGCGAACCCGCGCGAGGCCCGCGAAGAAATCACCGCTGGCCGCGCGCGCGTCGGCGTCGTCATCCCGCCCGACTATCACGACAAACGCTCGCGCGGCACGGGCGCCAAAGTTCTCGTCCTCATCGACGGATCGGATTCGACCGTGAGCGCGCAAGCACTCGGCGCCGTCACGGGCATCGCCGCGAATGTGTCTCTCGAAGAGATCGCACAAGGTCGGGGCGGCGGCGCCTCGCTCGAACCGCCTCTCTCGACGCAACCCATCGTGCTCTTCAACCCTGACGGCCGAACCGCGAACTACATCATTCCGGGCCTCGTCGCGATCATGCTGCAGATCGTGGCGATCGTTCTCACGGCCATCGCGATCGTACGCGAACGCGAGCGCGGCACGCTCGAGCAGCTCCTCGTCACGCCGATCGATCCACTCGGGTTGATGCTCGGCAAGCTCGCTCCGTATCTCGTCATCGGCATCCTGGAGACCGCGGCCATTCTTGCCGTGATGCGCTTCGGATTCTCCGTACCCATTCGCGGCAATCTGGTTTTCTTGTTTGCGATGGCGCTCATTTATTTGTTCGCCCTCCTCGCCCTCGGCCTCTTCATCTCGACGCGCACCGAGACGCAAGCCCAGGCGCAGCAAATGGCGCAGTTCTTCTTTCTGCCCTCCATCTTTCTCTCCGGATACATCTTCCCGACGGCCGGCTTGCCCCTACCTCTCTATGCCATTGGTCGCATCCTCCCGGCGACGCACATGATCGAAATCATGCGCGGTATCGTCTTGCGGGATGCGGGGCCGCGAGAGCTCATGCCGAACGTGCTCGCACTGATGGTCATCAGCATTCTCCTCGTTTGGGCGAGCGTGCGAAGCTTCCGCAAGGTGGCGCTGTGACTCCCATCCGCATCGCGTACTCACCCGACAGCGACGACGCCTTCATGTTTTGGGCACTCTTGAATGGGCGCATCGACGCCGAAGGCCTCACGTTCGTCGCCGAACAACACGACACCGAATCACTCAACGCCCTCGCCGACGAAGAGCGCATCGACGTGCTTGCCGTGTCACTCGCGCGCTATGCCACCATCGCGGACAAATATCTCCTGCTTCCGCACGGCGCTTCGGTGGGTCGCGGATACGGCCCGGTCGTCGTCGCGAAGAACGCATGCGCGCTCTCGACGCTCGAAGGCAAACGCGTCGCGATCCCTGGCCTTCGCACCACGGCCTATCTCGTCTTGCGGACGCTTCTGAAAGACTTCGAGCCCGTCGTCGTTCCGATTGCACCGCACGATGCGGTGTGGCGCGTCCTTCGCTCGGACGACGTCGCCGCTGCGCTCGTCATTCACGAAGGTCGACTCACATACGAACGCGAAGGCTTCGCTCTCGTGTGCGACATCGGCGCCGAGTGGACCGCAAGACGCGGGCTACCGCTGCCGCTCGGCGTGAACGTGATTCGTCGCGGGCTCGGCGTGGATCTCGTCGCGCGCATCTCGCGCATCTGCAGAGCATCGATTGCATGGGCGCTCACGCATCGCGACGAAATGCTGCAAACCCTCGCCGGCACCTCGCCACTCGATGCGCGCGGCCTCGATCAATATCTCGCGATGTATGCAAACGCCGACACGCAGCAAATGGCGCCAGATGTCATCGAAGCGATGCACGTGCTCCTCCGCGAAGCGGGACATTCAGCTCCGATCGAGCTCGCGCCCTAACCATACTTTTCCGCCTACGACGGAGATGATTGCTCGCGCGTCGTAGGTCGCTATTCTGTTGGTTGGGGGCTACGCGTCGGAGGTTGACGATGAGGGTCTTCGCTTTTGGCATGGCGTCACTTGGCGCTGTGATTTTGGTGGTGGGTTGTTCGTCGGAAGCGCCGACGAGCTCACAAGTCGAACGCATTCAGGGCGGCACGATTGACACGACGCACACGTTTGCCGTCGGTGTCTGCGCAGGCAATGGTCCTGGTCAGTGCCAACTCTTTTGTTCGGGCGCGCTCATCGCACCGAACCTCGTGATGACGGCGCGTCACTGCGTGCAGCAACCATCGTCGTCGACGATCGATTGCGCAACGACGACGTTCGGCGCGCAGTACGGCCCAACCGCGGCCTTCTACATCACCACGAACGCCTCGATGTTCCAGAGCAGCAAGGGCTGGCACCAGGCGAAGAAAATCTACACGACGACGGGCACGAAGGTTTGCGGCAACGATATGTCGCTCATCGAGCTCGTCGACAACGTCTCGCTCTCCGAAGCGGGCGGCACGTTCGTCACGCCCGTCGTGCAATACCCGATGACGGATCACACCAAGTACTCCACGACCGTCACGGCGATCGGTTACGGCGACACCTCCGCGACCACGCAAGATCCCGGCACGCGCCACATTCTCCAAAACACGAACCTTGCGTGTATCCCTGGCGACGCAAGCATCGATTGCGGCGTGCAAACGCAAATTACTGCGGCCGAGTTCGCTTCCGGCAACGGCACATGCGAAGGCGACTCCGGCTCGAGCGCGTACGAGCAAAAGAATTTCAACAAGAGCATTCCGCTTTCGTTCGGCGTTCTCTCGCGCGGCGGGTCGACGGGCAGCACGTGTGAAGGCGGCATCTACACACGCACCGACGCATGGAAGAGCTTCCTCGTCGCAACTGCGCTCACCGCCGCGAGCGATGGCGGGTACACGCCGCCCGCGTGGACGTCCGATCCTCCTCCCGCCGATGCCGGCGCTCCCGACAGCGGCACCACCGCAGACGGCGGAACGCCGCCACCGCCAGGCTCTCTCGGCGCACCGTGCGGTGATGCGAGCGACTGCAACAGCGGCATATGCCTCTCCAACAACGGCGGTCAGAGCTACATCTGCTCGGCCACTTGCGATCCCAACGGCGACGGAACCGATTGCGCCGCGGACGGCAGCTATCAGTGCACCGCATCGGACGGCACGGGCTATTGCTTCCCGAAGCCGCCCGCCACCGGCGACAACGAGGACGGCACGCTCACCGGCGGCTGCGCCATTGGAAAGAGTGATCCGTCGAAGCCGGTTCCGTGGGGCACGCTCGTTCTGGCGGGCGCGTTCGTAGCGGTGGCCATGGTGCGTTCTCGAAAGCGACCGCCGCAAGACCCGTGACGCCGCTTCGCGCTCGCCTTGCGCTCGTGCGGCGCCAGGTGCTGGCGCGCATGCACGAAAAAACGCTTCGCTGGCGACTCGCGTGGTTCTTCGCATTCAACGTGGTGGTGTTCGCCGTGCTCTGGAGCCGGCACACGCCGCCGCTTTGTGTCGGGCTCGAGCTCGGCACGCTCGGCATCTGCGTGATCTTCGCGATGGGTCGCTATCGCACGAGCGCGTGGCCTTACGTGTGGCATGCCGTGCACTTCTTCGTCGGGGCGACAATCACCGGCGCCCTCGAAAGCCCGCTTTTGCCGATGGGCCTGCCGATCGTCGCGAGCGCCGCAATGGTGCTCGAGACCCTTCGCGCGAAATGGAGCGTTGCGCTCGTCTTCGTAGCGGGCGCGGTGGCGCTCGCGGTTGCAACGACGCACGGCGCTCACACGCTCACGCATCCCGGCATCGATTGGATGATCGCGACGGGCGCGATCGTCTTCACCGTCGTGGGTCTCATGCGCATCGGGCTCGATGTCGAGAGCGCCTACACCGAGCTCGCGCTCGAGCTCGCGGCGAGGCGTGAAGAAGCGTTCGCCGACAGTGAAGAGCACGCACGTTCGCTCGAAGGCATCGCCGCGCGGCTCGCGCACGAAGTGAAAAACCCCCTCGCTGCCATTAAAGGGCTCTCGATTCACGTTGCGAAAGGCGCGGGCGATCCAAAGACGGCAGAGCGCCTTGGCATCGTCGCGCAAGAGGCCGACAGGCTCGAGGCCATCGTTGACGGATTCCTCGGCTTCACGCGCGGCCTCGATGATTTGCGCGTCGCGCGCGTCGTGCCGTACGCGCTCGCGCGAGAGCTCGTTGTGCTTCTCGAGACGCGCACAGAAGAAGCTGGCGTGTCGATCGAGGTCCTCGGCGACGAACGTGCGGACGTCGTGGCCGACGCGCGCAAGCTCAGGCAAGCGCTGCTCAACGTGGTCTTGAACGCGCTCCAAGCGTCACCGCGCGGCAAGGTCGTCACGGTGGCGATCGCACGTGGCGGGCCGGATACGCTGCGCATTCGCATCGTCGATCGCGGGTCTGGTATGAAGCCCGCTGTGCTCGATCGCATCCGCAAGCCGTATTTCACGACGCGCACGGGCGGCTCGGGCCTCGGCGTCGCGATCGCGCGCGCGCTCGTCGAGCAACACGGCGGTGTGATGACGATCGAGAGCGTCGAAGGCGAAGGCACCACGGTCGCGATCGAGCTCCTCACGGCAGGTCTCCCCGAGAGCGCGCACAAGACGAAGCTCCCCGGCTTCGCGCCGCTGTCATGAGTGAACGCGTCCTCGTCATCGACGACGATCGCGCTCTTCGCTTCACGCTCGAAGCCGTGCTCGCAGACGCCGGCTTTGCCGTGGAAGTGTGCGACGGCGGCGCATCGGGGCTAGCCGCTTTCGAGGCGCGCGGCGCCGACGTCGTCATCACCGATCTCGCGATGGAACCGATGAACGGCATGCAAGTGCTCGAGACGATGCGCGCACAGGACCCCAGCGTGCCCGTCTTGATACTCACAGCACACGGGTCCGAGCGCGTCGCGGTCGCCGCGATGAAAGCCGGCGCGTTCGACTATGTGCCGAAGCCGTTCGATCCTGAAGAGCTCGTGATGATCGTGCGGCGCGCGATCGAGACGCGCTCGCTGAGATTGCAGAATGCACGTTTGCGCACGGAGTCCGCGCTCGGGCGCGCGATCGTCGCGGAGAGCACTGCCATGCGGCGCGTGCTCGATCTCGTCGCGCGCGTCGCGCCGAAGGATGTCACCGTGCTCTTTCTCGGCGAGAGCGGCACTGGCAAAGACGTCATGGCCGCGGCGCTTCACGCGCACTCGCGCCGCGCCGACAAAGCCTTCGTGCGTTTCAACGCGGCGGCGATCCCCGCCGAGCTCGCCGAAGCCGAGCTCTTTGGACACGTGAAGGGCGCGTTCACGGGCGCACAGACCTCGCGCCTCGGTTACTTCCAATCCGCCGATGGTGGCACGCTCTTCATTGACGAAATCGGCGAGCTCGCACCGGCGATGCAAGCCAAGCTCCTTCGCGCGCTTCAATCGGGCGAAGTGCAGCCCGTCGGTGGGCGCGCAGAGCACGTGGATGTTCGCCTCGTCACGGCGACGAATCGCGATCTTTCGGCCGATGTGAAGAGTGGGCGCTTTCGCGAAGATTTGTTTTACCGACTCGACGTCGTCTCCGTGCGCGTGCCGCCGCTTCGCGAACTCGCCGAGGATATCGTCCCGCTCACGAAGACGTTCGCGACCATGTACGCCGGGCGCTACGGCATGGGCGCTGTCGACATCGAGCCGGCGCTGCTCGAAGCGTTCCAAAAATACGCGTGGCCCGGCAACGTGCGCGAGCTCGAAAACACGGTGGCGCGTTTGCTCGCGGTCGCACCCGACGACAAGCTCACCGTTGCACTTTGGGAGCCCTCGACCGCTCCGACGTTGATGTCGATTTCGGATCCCGGCGTGGGCCATCCACTTCGCCGGCGTGTCGAGGCGTTCGAGCGCGCGATCATCGCCGAACAGTTCGAAGCCGCGGGCAAAAACCAAAGCGAGACGGCTCGACGCCTCGGCATCTCGAGACCCGCGCTCATCGAGAAGCTCCACAAATATGGGCTCATCGGCCGTGACACGTAGCCATACCGTGCGAAGCTTCGCGTTCGTTTTTCTCGCGCTCGTTCTCCTCGCGTGTCGTTCGCACTCGGCAGGTCCTGACCGGCGCGCGAAAGCCGCACGCATCGTGTCGCTCTCACCATCGACGACCGAAACCGTCGCCGAGCTTGGCGCGCTCGATCGGCTCGTGGGCCGTTCGCGCTATTGCGATTACCCACCCGAGGTCGCCAAGCTTCCCGATGTCGGTGGCTACACGGATCCCAACGTGGAGGCGATTGTCGCGCTCTCGCCGGACCTCGTCGTGGGTGCGCGCGGGCCAGCCGGGCGCCGCATCGACGACACACTTGCGTCGCGCGGCATCGCTACCTTTTTTCCGCCGACCGAATCGATCGCGGACATTCTCGCGATGATCCGCGGCATGGGCACGCGCCTCGATCGCTCCTCCGATGCGGAGCGCGTTGCTACGCGAATCGAGTCGCGCCTCGCCGAGATCGATGCGCGCACGAAGTCACTCGATCATCCGCGCGTGCTTTTGCTGTTCGGAATTGCGCCGGTGATCGCATCAGGCCCGCAAAGCTTCGGCGAAGAGCTCCTCGTTCGCGCAGGAGCACGCAACGCCGTTACGCGCGGCGATCGCTACCCTGCGCTCGACATCGAAGCCGTCGTTGCGCTCGACCCAGACATCATCGTCGACGCCGCCGTTGCCGAAGAGCACGGCGCGCAACGCATCACGAAAGACTCGAACGGTTGGAACCGCCTTCGCGCGGTGAAAGAAGGCCGCGTCATCGCGCTTGCCGATGAAGTCGTGCTCAGACCCGGCCCGCGCGTAGCCGACGGCGTCGCGACGCTCGCGCGCGCACTTCACCCCGGCCTCGCTCTTTAGAGTGACCCGAGACTAATTCGCGAGCTTGCAGCTCGTGTAGTAACCGGCGTCGATGCTCGACTTCACGTCGCACTGGAAATAGTAGCCGTCGGTGCAGCAGTAGTCCTGCTTGTATTGCTTGTCGTAGCTGTCGGAGCAGGAGTGGTTGTCGGTGATGCCGTCGCAGTCGTTGTCGAGGCCGTCGCAGCCGCCGCCGTAGAGCTGCACTTCCGTTTGCGGCTGGCTCGGGAAGCACAAGTCGCCGCCGTCGACGCAGCCGAGCTGGCCGTGCACGCACTCGCCGAGAACCTTCGAAGGCACGCCGCCGTCGAACGGATTCGCGTCGCCCCACTCGGACTGGTTGGGCATGTCGCATGCGCCTTCGTTGTCGAGGCCGTCATCGACGGTGCCGTTGCAGTCGTCGTCGACGCCGTTGCAGACTTCGGGCGCGGGTGTGTGGATGAACTCGATGCAGCCCGTCGGTGTGCCGCCGGCCGGCCCGCCCGCGCAGCCCTTTCGACCCGCGCCGCAAATGCCCGGATCGGGCCCCCAGCACGTGATGGCGGCGTCGGTGAAATCAGGATCGCACGCGGGCGAGTTGCACTTCGCGATGACCGCTGCATCGTTGATCTCGGGCAGATCGTCCACGAAGCCGTTGCAGTCGTCGTCGGCGTAGTTGCATGTCTCGGGGAGCGGCGTCACTTGCCCGTCGCAGCGCGTGTACGTGCCTTGCGGCGTGCAGCTGCGCTTGCCCGTCTTGCAGATGCCTTTGGCGTTGGTGCCCGCGGGGCCCGTGTAGCAATCGGATGTTTTGAACGTCGATGGATCGCACGCGCACCCTGCCAGCGGATCGGCCGCTGTCGGATCGCACACGGGATTGTCCGTGCCGCTATCGGGAAGCGACGCCGTCGGCGAGCACGCACCAAAAATTGCGGAGCTCGCGCCGAGACCTACGAGCGCACCAATGACCGTGACGGCCGTCCAAGTTCGATTGACCATGTTCAGTTCGCCGTGTGGCAGTTGTAAAATTGTCCGCTTCCGCCGTCGCCTTCGTAGAAGCTTGTACAGAACCCGTAGTTCTTGCCGCCAGACACGTAACCGCAGCAGTACGGCCCGCCGAGCAGACACGTCTTTTCATCGACCTGGCCGTTGCAGTTGTCGTCGATGCCGTTGCATGTTTCGGTCGTCGGTTGCGTGGGGAAGCAGACGTCGCCGGCGTCGGCGCACGAGTGCTCCGAGCAGTTCGTGGCGACGCACGTCATGTTTCCGTGGACGCACTGTCCGAGGATTTTCGTGATCGAGCCATCGAACGGATTGGCATCCGCGGGCCACGTGGCGCCGTCGTCGAGATCGCACGGGCCTTCCGTGTCGAGGCCGTCGTCGATGCTGCCGTTGCAGTCGTCGTCGAGACCGTTGCACACCTCCGGTACGCCGCCGTGAATGAACTCTTCACAGCCACTCGGGCTGCCGCCTTTGGGCCCCGATGTACACGACTTCACGCCCGCGCCGCAGATGCCTGGATCAGGACCCCAGCACGTGATGGCCGCATCCGTGAAATCCGGATCGCACGCGGGTGAGTTGCACTTCGCGATGATCGCCGCATCCGCGATCTCGGGAAGGTCGTCAGCGATGCCGTTGCAATCATCGTCTGTGTAGTTGCATGTCTCGGGTTGAGGCGTGACCTCGCCCACGCAGTTGGTGAGCGTGCCTTCGGCCGTGCATGAGCGTTTGCCCGTCTGGCAGATGCCCTTCGCATTGGTGCCTGGCGGGCCCGTGTAGCAATCGCTCGTCTTGTATGTCGATGGCGTGCAAGGACAACCTGCCTGCGGATCGCCCGAATCCGGATCGCACGTCGGCCCGGCTTCGACGCTTGCATCGCCAGTGCCCCCCGACGGTGAGCATGCGGTCGCGTCGAGAAGGCTGCCTAGACCCACGACGACCAAAGCGGCACATACCGAGAAACCAATCCGAGGATTCATGATTCTCTCCCGTCAGCCCGCGTCGACACAGGTGTATCCGTACATCGTGTAGTTGCAGGGCAAGCATTGGTAGTACGTGCCCGAGTTGCAGCAGCACTGGTAGTACTGGCCCGCGCACGCATGGTTGTCGTCGACCTTGCCGTTGCAGTCGTCGTCTTTGCCGTTGCAGCTTTCGGTGCCCGGCTGCTTCGGGTAGCAAACGTCGCCGGCGTCGGCGCAGGAGTGCTCGCCGCAGTTCGAGCTCACGCACGTGAGATTTCCGTGCGCGCACGCGCCGAGAATTTTCGTCGGCTGACCACCGTCGAATGGATTCGCATCGGGCGGCCACGTCGAGCCGTCGTCCATGTCGCACGGGCCCTCTTGGTCGAGACCGTCGTCGATGCTGCCGTTGCAGTCGTCGTCGAGGCCATTGCACACCTCGGGCACGCCAGCGTGGATGTACTCCTTGCAGCCGGTCGGTCCGCCGCCCTTCGGCCCGGACGCGCACGCCTTTCGGCCGGCGCCGCAGATGCCCGGGTCAGGACCCCAGCACGTGATGTCGGCGTCGGTGAAATTCGGATCGCACGCGGGTGAGTTGCACTTTGCAATGATTGCCGCATCCGCGATCTCGGGGAGATCGTCTGCGATGCCGTTGCAGTCGTCGTCGGTGTAGTTGCATGTCTCGGGTTGAGGCGTGACCTCGCCCACGCAGTTCGTCAGCGTGCCTTCAGGCGTGCACGAACGCTTGCCCGTTTGGCAGATGCCCTTCGCGTTGGTGCCCGGCGGGCCGGTGTAGCAATCGCTCGTCTTGTAAGTGGATGGCGTGCACGGACAGCCCGCTTGCGGATCGCCCGAATCGGGATCGCATGTGGGGCCGGCTTCGACGCTTGCGTCATTGCCGTTTGCCGACGGCGCGCATGCGCCGAACAGCGCGCTCGTGCAACCGAGCGCGACGAGCAGACCGACGGTGGAAGCAGCTAAGAAATATCGACGTTGAGCCATGGCACTCCCGTCCCCTTATGTGCAGCAGCATAACAGATTTACAGGCGCAAGCGACGACACTGCATCGCGAAGTCGGCGTAAAATTCGCAGCGCGATGGCGCAGCGCGCTACGGACAGAGCACGGGTTCTACGTCGTAAGTGATCGGCGTTTTGCTGTCGGGCGTGACCGTGACGCGGTAGATGCCACCGGCCGCGGGCGTCCATCCGCTTGGCGTGATTTCCAGGGTGTCGTCGCCGTAACCGGAAGGGAGCATCGTCGTCGTCACGGTGACGGGTTTGCCCGTGCCGAGGTCTTTGACCGTCGCCGTCGCCGTCGTCATGCCTGCTGGGTAATGGAACGACCAAAGCCACGTCGCGACGGTCGATGGCGAGAAACCCGGCGGCGGCAACGCGTACCACGTCGGGTTTGGGCCCGTGCCGCTCGTGTCGAAGACGCCGAGGCAACCCGCGCTGCCGTATTCCGTGCCGCTCTTTTTCACCCAGCCGACGCCGATAACGCCGAGCGGTGGGTGAAGAATCCACCGCCGGTGGCCGAGCGTGGATTCATTGCCTGTATCATGCACGTATTCGTCGATGGAGTCGCAGCTCGCGGTGCCCCACGAGATGTTGCTCTGACCCGCGGCCGCCGCGCCCGTGGAGTTCCAGCACGTGAAGGTATTCGGCGGGTTGTGCGCTTGGATGCTCGCCGGGTTCGAAACGGCGATGATTGCGCAGTCTTGATCGCCCGTGTCTTTGGTGGCGTTGTCGGTGACGGTATCGGTGAGGCCGGTGATCCAACGGAACGCGTTCATGCGCACGAGCGTGTCGGTCACGCCGCCGGCTGCGAACGTTCCGGGGTCGCACGCGTGGAGCCCGCCGTGAATGGGTTCGCTGTGGTGATGACGTGGGCGGCTTTCCATCGCGCGCAAACATCGGCGGAGCTGTGAGATGCCGGGCTGCCCGCGGGCGCCGCGATGCAGCCGCTCGCTCCGTTTGGGACGAAGCCCGCCGCGCATGCGCATGACGTTGCGTTGAAACAAACTTCGTTCGCGCCGCAAACGACGCCGTTGCAGAGCACCGGGCCGGATTCGGTCGCCGAATCTTTTGCCGCGTCGCCGCCGCGCGCGACATCACTTCCGCTCGCTGCGTCGTCGCCGCCGTCGGCGGTGGTGGAGTCGTCGCCGCTGCACGCGAGAAGGACTGCGAAAGAAACGGCGATAATGCGCATCCGCTCAAGATACCACGCGATCTCGCAGGGGAAACGCAACAGCGAACGCGACAATCATCCCCACGCATCCGAGCGCATACGGGGCGCGTGCGCCGAGCACCGAGTCGTAAACGAGGCCGGCCAGCGCAGGCCCAAAGACGCGCGCAAGGCTCGACATCGATTGCGCCACGCCGAGCGTCGCACCTTGGTCTGTCGCGCTCGCTTGCTTCGAAATGAACGCGGACGTTCCAGGCTGCGAGAGACCGTTGCCGACCGCGAGCAGCATCGACGACGCATAGAGCAGCCATTTCCCGGCACTTGGTGATGCGGCCAACCCGGCGAACGAAACGGCTTGCACGCCGAGACCCCACTTCAACATCGATGTATCTTGCACGCGTCCCGAGAGGCGACGGACGAGCCCGCCTTGAATCGCCGCACCCGTGAGGCCCACGGCGACGAGCAAGATGCCGGTCGAGCGCAGCGACATGCCAAAGGCGTCGGCGTTGAAGAAGCGCATCGTCTGCTCCATTCCCGAGAAGAAGAGAATGAGGATGAAGTTCGCGAGCACGGCGCGCGCGATGTTCTTGTTCGCGAGCACTCGAGCGGTCGTGCCGAAGTCGATGGGCGAGCGTCTTTGCGTGCTCGGCTGGTTGCGCGCTTCGGGCGGCAGCGACTCGACGAGGCCGACCACTATCCACACGAAGTTGATCAAGCTCAAACCTGCCGCGAGAAAGAGCGCGTACGGACCGTGTCTTCCGTTGAGCGGGATGCCCGCGAGAACGCCACCGATGCCCGGACCGAGAACGAAGCCGACGGCGAACGCCATGCCGACGAGGCCCATGCCCTTCGCGCGATCTTTCGGCGGCGTGATGTCGGCGATGTACGCCGTCGCCGTGCCGAGGTTCGCGGTGGCGATGCCCGCGGCCATGCGCGCCGCGAACACCCACGCGATGTTCGTTGCGTATGCGAGCGCGAGCGCCAGCGCGAGATTGCCCACGGCCGTCATGGCGATCGACCAGGCGAGCACGGGCTTGCGACCGATGCGATCGGAGAGGCGACCCCAAAGCGGAACGAACAAGAACTGCATCGCCGAATAGCTCGATGCGAGGAGCGTCCCCGTGAACGAGCTCACGTGGAACGTGGAGCGCGCCATCTCCGCGAGGAATGGAAGCGCGAGCCCGAACCCGAGAAGGTCGAGGCAGATCGTCAGGAAGATTGCGCCGAGCCCTGGCTTTCTCATCGGCGACCTCGGCCCAAGGCCGTGCGCGCGGCCCACACGAACGCTTCGACGTTGCCACTCGGGCCAGCGAGCGTGGAGTCGCGCTCGCCGAGAATGCGAAAGCCTGCGTCGCGCACTTCACCCGCGACACGCTCGATGGCGTGTGCGCGAACGCCCGTGTCTTTGATGACGCCTTTCGCACGTGACGCTTCTTCGCGCCCGACTTCGAACTGAGGCTTCACGAGAGCGAGGAGCTCGCCGCCTTCGCGCGTGCATCGCGCGATTGCTGGAAGCAATTTCCCGAGACCGATGAACGACGCATCGACGACGGTGAGATCGACCTCGCCATCGATCGCTTCGGGCGTGAGCGAGCGCGCGTTCGTTCGTTCGCGGACGACGACGCGCTCGTCGCTCCTGAGCTTCGACGCAAGCTGCCCGTAACCGACGTCGACCGCGATGACGACGCGCGCGCCGCGTTGCAGCAAACAATCGGTGAAGCCGCCCGTCGACGCGCCGATGTCCAAGCACCGCAAACCTTTCACCGACACTCCGAACCCATCGATGGCACCCGCGAGCTTGACGCCGCCGCGCGACACGAACGGAATGCGTTCGCCTTTTAGTGAAATCTCGACGGAGTCGGCGACGAGCGCGCCCGCTTTGTCGACGCGGTTGCCATCGACGAGCACGCGGCCGGCGAGCACGAGCGCTTGCGCACGCGTTCGCGTGTCGGCGAAGCCGCGCTCGACGACCAACTGATCGAGTCGAGATTTGCGCTTCACCCACGTCTCACAACACGAGGACCCAGATGTCGTAAAAGGCGTGCGCCCACACGGCGGCGGCGAAGCCGCGGAAGATGAAGATGGTCGTGAGGAGCATGCCGAGCACCCACCGGAAGACGAACGAGCGGACCTCGAATGAGTCGCCCAGCGGGCCGATGTAGTGCATCGCGCTGAAGATCGCCGCGCATACGACCGCCCACCCCCACGTCATGACGGCGCCGCGGATCGTGCCGCGAGCGAAGAGCAACGTGCGAAGCAAATACGAGCCAACGCCAAAGAGGATCGCGCGATACATGAGCTCTTCGTAGAAGCCCGCACCGAGTGACATGATGAAACCGGTGAAGCCGTGCACCATCGGTTTGCCCGCGAACATCCGGCCGACGACGTACGAGCCAACGAGCCGCATCACGAGCGCGTAGAGAACGCCTTCGATCGCGATCTGTCCGAACTTCATGACGCGGAACGCTTGCCCGCGCCCGAGCCAGCCGAATACACCGGCGAAGACGACGCCGATCGCGAGCGTGAGGCCGAGATAAATCGCCGTGTTGCCTTCGGCGATTTGCATCAGCAAGCCGGTGACGACATCCGACGCGTTGCGGATGTTCAAGAAGACGACGCCGAGGTGGTACGCGAGAAACACCGGAAGCGTGAGCGCGAGATCGACGCGCGCGCCGGGCTGCATCGGCATTCGCGGAGAGCGCGAAGCTACCGGAGGTTGTCCATGTGTACTTGCCACTCACGCAACGTGTCCGGCACGATGGCGTCGGCGTCAAGTACCTCGTCCGTTTCGCAGTCGACGGCGGAAGCATTGAGGGCCTTGGCGAGCGTGCCGACGAGCGGCAAAGCTGCGTCCGAACCGAGCACGTTCAACACGACGCGATCGATCTCCGCGAGCCCGCCCAGCTCGGCCTCAATCACGAAATCGGTGCTTCGAAGCACGACGAGACGCGACCCATCGCCGTCGAGCGTGACGCACGCGCGCTTCGCGGCCGACGCAATCTGCTGCGCCACAAGCTCGGGCTCACCGATCGGCGGCGGGATATACCCGGCCGGCAGCTGCGAGAGGGATCCGAGCGAGTCGGGGAGCTTCACGAGGAGCACCTGCCACGCCATGGAAGGATGATACCGCCGGCTCCAACCCGACCTTCCCTTGGACCCCTCAGGCTGGGCGAAGTCGGTAAATAATGGCGACGACCACGATGACCCAACCGACGAGATTGAGCACGAAGGGCACATCGCGCAGCATTTCCTGGGTCGGCGACTCGGTGCGAAGACCGCGACCGGCGCGCCCCGACACGAGCATGAGAAAGCGCCCGATGCCGATGATGATGAACGGAATCGTGACCCACAGCCAGTTGGTGTGGAAGAACTCGCGGGTCGTGGAATCAAGCGTGTAGGCGACGTAGGTGGTGGCTGTCGCCAAACCGGTGACCACGAGCGCAACGTTGAGGCTCCGGCGTGAATACGCCTCGAGCGACGCACGCTGCTTCACGGCCGTTTCGAGCTCGAGCTCGTGGCGGCGTTTTCCGAAGCCCAAAAAAAGCGCGAGGAGCTCGGTGCACCCGATCATGTAGCCGCTGACGTGAACGTCCGTGGCGAAGCCGCCTGCGAGCACGCGGAGAACGAAGCCCGACGCAATGAGCCCGACGTCGAGAAACGCCACTTGCTTGAGCTTGAACGTGTAGGCGATGTCTTTGATGAAGTAGATCGAGGCCACGAGCCCGACGCGCCAATCGAGCAGGAATGCCGCGGCGATCGACACGGCCACGAGCACCGCGGCCATGGCTTTGGCGAAGCCTTCGGGGACTTCTCCGCTCGCGATGGGGCGATCGCGTTTCACGGGGTGGATGCGGTCGGCTTCGACGTCCGCGAGGTCGTTGATCGTGTAAATCGCCCCCGCAAGCAGGCAGAAAACAGCTGCTGCGATGAACGCGCGGCCCGTGACGCTGAGGTTCAGCGCGGGGCCGGCGGGCGTCGTGAGAAAGACGTCCTTGTGGAAGAACATTGGCGCGAGCACGAAGAGATTCTTCACCCACTGGTGCGGGCGAATCGTCTTGATGAGTCCTCGGATGGCGCTCTTGCTCACGTGGGACGCCTGAGCCGCGCGCGCGGCCTTAGCGCCAGCCGCGCCGAGAGAATGGGACTGCTGCACAACGGCGATTCTCATACCTCGTCCCATGCTCCTTCGGAAAGTCGAAACGCCCGGGCCGCGGTGCTAGCTTCCCGCGCGTGATAGGCCGCATGTTTCGGAGCCTGGTTCCCGGCGCTAAGGCCGCGCGCGTGGCCGCCGCTGTTTCGCTCGCTTGCGTGGTCGCCGCTCCGGCCGGCGCGGCAGGCTCGCGCCTCTCGCAGCTCACCGCGTTCGGCGCCGAGGCCGCCTCGGCTCCCGATGCGCGTGCGTACGCCGCGCTTCGCCGACTTTGGTCGGAATGGGACCGCGGCGATCCGACCGAGGTCGAAGAAGAGCTCGACGCCGTCGCGCGCGCGCGCCGCGGATCGACGCGTGTCTACGCGGAGCTTCTCTCCTCTTACGGGCGCCGGCGCCGTGGAGACCTGGACGGCGCGCGCAGGCACATCGGCCAGCTCGGATTCGTCGGCACATGGCTCTTCGCAGGCGCGTTCGACAACGAAGGAAAAACCGGGCTCGCCCGGCCGTTCGAGCCCGAGGTCGAAGACGCGCCTCTCCTCGACCATCCTTATGATGGCAAAGAGCGCAAGGTCGTGTGGCGCGCGTCGCCTATCACCGCGCCCTTTGGTTGGGTCGACACGAACTCGGTCGTGCGCCCGACGGAAAACGTGTGCGTCTACGCGACCACGTTCGTCATCGACAAGTCTCTGCGCGCGGGGCAATCGCGCCAAGCTTCGGTGTGGGCTGGCACGAGCGGCGCCATCAAGGTTTTCTGGAACGGCGTGCTCGCGATCGAAGATGCGAAATACCGCGACTTCGATCCGGAGCGCATGGGTCGGAGCGTTACGCTTTCGGCCGGCTACAATCGCGTGCTCGTCAAAGTGTGTGGCTCGGAGTCGGCGCCGATCTTCACGCTTCGCATCGCCGGCGCAGATGGCTCGCCCGACGCGCACATCGAGACCGACGCCAACATCGCGCACGCCGCGGATGCCAAAGCGCTCTTCCAAAAGTCGAAGCTGCCCCCGAGCAGCGTCTCGGGACCACTCCAAGCTTTCGCGGGCGCCGAGAAGAGCACAGATCCGAGCGCGCTCGAGGCGTATGCGCGTTACCTCCTTCTCACGCAATCGGACGACGAAGCCGATCATCTCGCGCGCGACATGGCGATTCGCGCAGCACAGCGCGCGCCCACGGTGCCGCGTGCGCTCCTCGCGGCGAGCCTCGTCGAGAGCCGCAATCAACGCGCTGATTGGGTTGCCAAGGCCGAAGCGATCGCGCTTCGAGGCGGCATCAGCGACGACGAACGCATGGACGTTTTGCTTTCGCGCGCAGGTCACGAGCGCAGCGGAACGAACTGGCGCGATGCCGTTCCTTATTACGATCGCGCGCTCGGGCGCGATCCCGACAACGTTCCGGCGATCCTCGCGCGCGTCGAGCTCTACGGCGAAGCCAACCTCCGCGCGACGGCGCTCGCATTTCTCGAACGCGCACTCGCGCGGCATCCACGAAGTGTCGCGCTCGTTCGCGCGATGGTCGATTTGCTTCGCCAGGAAGACCGCACCACCGAGGCCGACGAAATGGAGGCGCGCTACTCGGCGTTTCGTTTCGACGATCACGAATCACTTCGCGCGAAGATCGATCTGGCGATCGCGCGACGCGACAAAGTCGCCGCGGAGCATTGGATCGAGCGACTCGTCGCGACCGACCCAGACGCCACCGACAAGCTGATGGTCGCCGCGACCGCGAACCTGAAGCTCGGCGACACGCCGCGCGCGATCGCGATCTACAAGCACGCGCTCGACCTCGCACCCGAGGACACCGACGCGATGCACAAGCTCGCCGATGTGTATGCGGTCGCCGGGCAAGAGAGCGAGCAAGTCACTCTGCTCAGGCACATCCTCGAGCTTCGTCCGCAAGACAAGAACGTGCGCGACTACCTCGCGCACCTCGAGCCGAGCGCGCCCAAGCCCGACGAAGTCTACGCGGTCGCGTCGAAAGAATTTCTCGCGCATCGCGCCGCGCCTGCGCAGGGCCACGATCGGCGCACGCTGGTCGATCTCACGGTTGCGACGGTTTTCGAGAACGGGCTCTCGAGCAAGTTTCACCAGGTCGTATTTCAACCGCTGACCGATCCGGCGGCGCAGTCCGAGCGCGATTACACGTTCGGCTTCGAGAGCGACTCGCAGACCGTGCGCATTCGCGGCGCGCACGTCTATCGAACCGACGGCACCATCGACGACGCCTACGACACCGCCACGGGCGGCGGAAACGATCCATCGATCGCGACGTACACGAGCTCCGCTTCGTTTCGCGTTCGCTTCCCTCGCCTCGCAGCCGGTGACGTCGTCGAGCTCCAGTACCGCATCGACGACGTCTCCGAACGCAACGCCTTCGCGGATTACTTCGGCGACATCGACTACCTGCAATCGAACGAGCCCATCGCGCGCGCCGAGTACGTGCTCATCACGCCGAAGAAGCGCACGTTCTATTTCAACAAGCCGGCATTCATGCTCGGCACCGCAGCCGGTGCCACCCCGTCGCTCTCTCAAACGACGGAAGAAAAGGGCGACCAGCGCATCTATCGCTTCGTCGCGACGAACGTGCCACCCGCTCTGCCCGAGCCGAACCAGCCGCCATACACCGAGTTTCTCGGTCACGTTCACGTCTCCACCTACAAAACGTGGGACGAAATGGGCGCGTGGTACTGGGGCCTCGTCAAAGACCAGTTCACCGCCGACGACGAAGTTCGGCGGCGCGCCGCCGAGATCACGAAAGGCAAGACGACGCCGCGCGACAAAGCGATCGCCGTCTACGACTACGTCGTCCAGAAGACGCGTTACGTCGCGCTCGAGTTCGGCATCCACGGGTTCAAGCCGTATCGATGCTCGCAAATTTTCGCGCGCGGCTTCGGCGACTGCAAAGACAAGGCAACGCTCATCGTGACGATGCTCAAAGAGCTCGGCATCCCCGCCACAATCGTCATCGTGCGAACGGGTCAGAAGGGGAACTTCGAGGAATATCCGGCGAGCCTCGCGCCCTTCGATCACGCGATCGCCTACGTGCCTTCGCTCGACATGTATCTCGATGGCACCGCAGAGTATGCAGGCGCTGGAGATTTTCCCGCGATGGACCGCAACGCGCTGGCGCTTCAAATCAACGAAGGCAAGCCGAAGCTCGTTCACCTTCCCGACCCGCCCGCAAGCGCGAGCGTTGCTGCGCGCCGGCTCGAGGCCACGGTCGCGGCGGATGGCTCGGCGCAAATCGATTGGCGCGCAACCGTGAGCGGCGTGAGCGCGCCGAGCTGGCGCGAGCGGTATCACGTCGAGTCGCTTCGCACGCGGCGGCTTCAAGAAGATCTCGCGACCGATTTGCCGGGCATCGACATTCAATCGATCGACGCAGGCAACCTCGAAGATGTCGAAGCCCCCGCGACGATTCACGCAAAGGCGAAAGCCACATCGTTTGGGCGCCGCGACGACTCGACGCTGAGCGTTCCGATTGGGCCACGCGATCACATGGTGCGTGAATACGCGACGCTCTCGCAACGCGCGCTCGACTTGCGTCTGGCGGCGCAATCGACGAGCGAGACCGAGTACGTCATCAAGATTCCGGCCACTGCGAAGGTCGCGGCGATGCCTGGCCCGAGCGCGTCGACGACGCCCTTCGGAACGTTTCAAGTCACGGTCGACCCCATCTCAGGTGGCGTAAAAGTGAAGACGACAATCACGATCACGAAGACGCGCATCTCCGTCGCCGAATATCCGGCGTTTCGAAAATGGTGCGAGTCCATCGACGCCGCGCTCGCCCAGCGTCTCGTCGTTTCACTGGGTGGTCACTGATGCGACGCATTCTCGGCGTCGCTGCTGCGATTTCAGCGCTCGTCGCATGCGGGCACTCGAACACACCCGAGGGCTCACTTGCGGCGCTGCGCAGCGACGCTCGATCGAGTGACGACGCCGAGCTCGTCGGACGCTGGGCCCTCTCCGAACAGCTGGCGCCGGGCGGGTCCGCGGCCGAGCTCGATCGCGCGCTCGCGCGCCTTCACGCGCTCAAAGACGTCGGCATGCTCGGCAACACAGCGCGCGGTGTGCTCGAAGAGTCGCATGGTCATCCGCGTGCTGCGGCCGACGCGTACGTCGCGGCACTCGATGCCGCGCGCATGAGTCGCGAGCCCGAAGTGCCGATGATCGCGTGGTACGTCGCGCATCGGCTCGAATCGCTTCATGTCGACGTCTCGAATCTCTACGACTCGCACCGCGCGCTGTTCGACGGCATCGTCGCGAACCCCGGCGGCATCGGCTGGCGTGCAGAAGCGCAGCTCGCCGATTGGATGGAGAACGAGACCTACCGGCGCGCTGACGTCACGGGAAAAGACTACGATCGCTACGTCGTCAAGACGAGCGGCTGCCTCACCGGGTTGCGACTCGCGGGCCCATTCGGCCACGGAAGCGCGCCGGATCGTCGTCGCCGTTTCGACGCCGAGAGGCCGGGGCCGTGGCCTGACAAGTTTTCGCCGGATCCGCTTCGCACCGATCCGCCGCGCATTCTCAAGAGCGAGCAGGCTGCGTGCATCGTCTCGAGCGAAGAGCAGACGCCGAGCGGCGTGTATTACGTCGAGGGTTATTTTTCGGTCGATCACGATCGCGACGTCGTCGTCGCGGTGCAAGGCGCGCTATCGGTTTCGATCGACGACTCCGTGGTGCTCGCGCGCGACGTTCGCGAATGGGGCGTGTGGCAACGTTTCGGCGCCGCCGTGCATATCACCGGCGGACGGCATCGCATTCTCGCGCGCGTGCTCGATGATCGTTCGTCGATTCGCATCCTCGACAGCGACGGGCGCCCCGCCCCCGTGCACGCAGAGACCGACAGCCGCGCGCCGTACTCGGTGATTCCACCGGCGGTGCTCACCGATCCGAATCCGCTCGACGCCATCGTTCACGCGCAGCGCGCGCCATCCGCGCTTGCCGCCTATTTTGCCGCGTATCTCGCGAACGATGACGATCTCTCCGACGTCGCAAGCGTTCTCGTGGCGCCTTATGTCGAAGCGGAAGATTCCGCAGCGGCCATGCTCGAAGCCGCCGCGACGTATGCCGATCGCGATCCGGCGTATCCAACGGAGCTCAAGAAGAAGGCGAGCCGTGATCTCATGGTGCGCGCGAAGAAGCGCGACCCCAAGCTTTGGTATGCGCGCGCGGCGCTCGTGATCGACGAAGCCGAGCAACGTGGGCTCATCGAGACGGTGGACCCCATGCGCAAGCTCGCCGACGAGCTTCGTGATCAGCCCGAGATTCTCGAGCAGCTCGCACGCATCTACGCGAAGCTCGGTTGGCGCGCCGAGCGGAAGAAGGCGCTCGCCGATCTCGTCGCGCGTTTTCCAGATGACGTTCGCGCGCTTCGCATGTCGCTCGAGTCGTTCGACGAATCGGGCCCGGTCGAAGAGGCCGACAAGGTCGCGGCGCATTTACGTGCGCTCGATCCAGATTTCGAGGTCGATCTCGATCGCGCGCTCGCTCGCCACGATTGGAAAGCCGCGATCACGGAGCTCGAGCGACTTCAAAAACGCAGGCCGGAACGCAAAGAGCTCGCGGGTCGCATCGCTGCGGTTCTCCAGCGCGCAGGAGATCCGAGCAAAGCCATCGAGCAGCTCAAAAAAGCGCTCACGAAAAATCCTCAAGACGCGACGTCTCGCTTCCGTCTCGCCGATCGCGCGTACGCCGCAGGTGACAGCGATGCGCTCCGCAAAGCGCTCGCCGACGCGCTTCTCAAGGGCGCCAAGACCGAAGAGCTACGCGGCGCGATCGATCTGCTCGAAGGCACGACCGACCTCGAGGCGTTCAGACTCGACGGCCGCACGGCAATTCGCGAGTTCGAATCGTGGGAGAAGAAAACTGGCAAGCACATGGCCGGCGTGAGCGCGCGTGTGCTCGATTACTCGGCGCTTTGGATTCACCCGGACGGCTCGGCGCAAATGCTCGAGCACGAGATCCTCAAAATCCAATCGCAAGAAGGCATCAACCAAGAAGCCGAGCAGAGGCCGCCCGAAGGTCTGGCGCTTCGCATGCGCGTCATCAAACCCGACGGCCGCATGCTCGAGCCCGAGCCGATCGCAGGCAAGCCGACGCTCACGCTGCCGAACCTCGAAGTCGGCGATTACGTGGAGACCGAGCACGTCACGACCACCGAGGGCGACGGCGATCACGGCCGACGCTACAGCGGTCCGACGTGGCTTTTTCGCGAAGAGGACAAAGGGTATTGGCGCAGCGAGTTCGTCGTCATTGCGCCGAAGGACAAACCCGTCGAGGTCGAGACGCGCGGCGTCGTGCCGAAGCCCGTCATGCGCGAAACGGCGATGACGATCGAGCGGCGCTGGCGTGTCGACGAGAGCCCTCCACTTCCGAAGGAGCCCGAGAGCGTTCCGGCCGTCGAGTATTTGCCGAGCGTGCACATCGGTTGGGGCGTCTCGCTGAAGGACACGCTCTTGCGATTCGCCGATCTCGCGACCGACGAGACACCGCTCGACCCGCGCCTCTTGCGGCTCGCTCACGAAATGACGAAAGGCGTCCGCGCGGGTGAGCGCGACGAGCTCGCGAAGCGCGCCTATCGCGCCGTGCTCGAACGCGTTCAAGACGGACCAGAAAAAGACGGGCGACGCGTGCTGCTCGGCAAAGCCGGCTCGCGTGAATCGGCGTTCCGATACTTGATGCGCCTCCTCGGCGTTCCCGTCGACTACGTGCTCGTGAAAAATCGGCTCGCGCCGCCTCCCGTCGGATCGATGAGCGAAGTCGACGACTACACTGGCATCATCACGCGCGTCACGGGCAAGACCGGGCCGCTCTATCTCACCGTCGAAGATCGTTTCGCGCCGTTCGGATATATCCCGGTCGACTACCGCGGCCAGCCCGGGTTCTTGCTCGCACCCGGTGCGCCGCCGCTCACGACGCCGAAAGACGGCAGCCGCGACGGCATCGTGATCACGGGCCGCGCCGACTTGAGCGACGACGGCTCTGCCAAAGTGGAGATGGAGCAACGCTTCCTCGGCAAGCTCGGCATCCGCATGCGCGGCGTGTTCGACAAGGTGAGCGCGAACCAGCTCTTTGCATTCGTCGAATCACGCGTGCTCGCATCGACGCTGCCCGGCGCGCGCGTTCGCGAGGTGAAGGTCGAAAACAAAGCGGACCTCGATGCGCCGCTCGTGCTTCGAATCAAAGCCGACGTCACCCAGCTCGGTCGTGTGCAGGGCAACCAAGTGCTCGTGAAGCCGATTTTCCCGCTTCACCTCGCGCAGCTCGCGAGCCTTCCCACGCGGCAGATCCCGCTGCTCATGGGAACGTGGACGTACGTCGACATCGACTTCGCGATCGTCGCGGCGAATTCACTCCACATGCCTGCGAGCGTTCCCGCGGGAGACTACAAACATGGCGAGCTCCTCGTGTCGGTGAAAGATGCCGTGCATGGACACGAGCTCCGATTCACGCGCACGATCGATTTGCCCGCGGGCCGCGTTCAGCCGGGCAGCGAGTACGCCGCGTTCCAAAAGTTCACGAGCGACGCCGACACCGCGCTCGAACGCGAAGTCGCCCTCGGCCGCTGAGCCTCGCGCGAGCTACTTGCCGCCGTCTTTTTCGGCTGCGATGCGCTGGCGAACGATGTCGTACGCCTTGTCTTGCTTCATCGCGGTGTCGATTGCTTCGATGCGCGCTGTTGCCGTTTGCGGAACACCGCCCGCGTCGGTCTGACCGGCGACGTACGTTTGGTAACGAGCCCATGCGGTCTTGGCGTCGTCCCACTTCTTTTGGCGCTCTTTCAAATCGGCGAGGCAGAAGAGAACCTTCGCTTTGATGGGCGGGTTCTTGTCGCCGGCGCTGTCGGCTTGGGTCCATGAAGCTTCGGCTTCGAGCAGGTTGCCGCTCGCGCTTTGCGCTTCTCCGAGCATGTAGTGGCCCATGGGGTTCGTGGGCTGGAGCTGAATCGCTTTGCGATAGAGCTCGATGGCGCCCGGGAAATCACGCGAGACGAACTTCGCGTTGCCCTGCACCACGACCTCCATGAACTTCGAGATGTGGGTGACGTTGTTGGGGTCGTACTTGTCGTCTTCCGAAGCGGCTTTCTTGCCGCCCGCGGCGAGCGCCGGCAAGACCGCAATCGCCAGAAAACCTAGGCTCATGAGGCCGACGAGGAAGTGCCGCGCACGCATCGAGCGAAGCGTACCAGAGTGATATCGTCGCGTCATGCTCGCCTTTCCGTGGCGGTCCCTCGAGATCGTGCGACGCGCCGACCTCGGCCTGCTCGCCGCCATGCGACGCGGTGCGATGCGCGTCGTCGACCTTCCTGGCGCCGAGAGCGCGCTCCGCGATCTCATCGGTCCGTGTGAGCTTTCGATTCGTCTTCGTCGCGTGACGTCGAGCGTTCCCCGCATCGAAGATGGCTCGCTCGGCGTTCTCCTCGCCCCCGCGGAGCGGCCGAACGCGAAGCTCGCGTTTGCGATCACGTTCCAAGCTGCGCTCGCATCGACGCTCGCTGCTCGCGCGATTCGCCGCCCCGCGCCACGCATTGCCGATCCTTCCGCGCGACCTTCGCCGTCGCTCGCGGGGGCCGCCGCGGCGATTCTCGTCGCAGCCGCGCGTCGGAACGCGCTCGCTCCCCTTCGCGCGATTGCCGCGGGCCCAGCCCAATCGATTCTTGCCGAAATCGTCGCGACCGATCCGCTTCCGATCAGCGCAGCCTTCACCGTGCTCGTCGATCACGATGCGTATCTCGTGAGCGTCTTCGCTCCACGCTCGGCGCTCGAGATCGCTAGCGCGCCCGTCATCGACAACGCCGCACTTCGCGCGCTCGGCGAGACGCCCATCGAAGTTCCACTCGCTGCCGCGATCCTTCACATGACCGCAGCCGAGGTCGCGGCGCTCTCGTCGGGCGATGCCCTCTTCCCTCTGACGATCACGAAATCATCTTCCAGCTCTCCGCGAGGCTCGGGCTTTCGCGGCGAGCTCGTCATCGCGCCACCCGATTCCGACGTCGGCTTCACTGCCGATCTCGGCGACGACGGTCGTCTCGTGCTACGGGATGGTCCGCATCTCCTCGAGGAAAAGGACATGGTCGACAAAAACGACTCCGCGCTCTCCGCGAGCCTCGCGCAATCCATCGGCGAAACACCTGTCGTCGTTCGCGTCGAAGTCGGCTCCGCGCAGATGAGCGCGCGGGAGTGGGCAGCGCTCGGTGCGGGTGATGTCGTCGCGCTCGGCAAACGCATCGGCGATCACGTCGTGCTGCGCGTCGGCGGGGTCGAGGTCGCACGCGGTGAGCTCGTCGACGTCGAAGGCGAGATCGGCGTGCGCATCGTCGCCCGCTCGGGAGGCACCGTCGCTTGAGGTACGTGTGGATCGCGCTTGCCGTGATTGCGGCGTGCAAGGACGACAAGGGGGCGCCGGGGGCGTCAGCGTCGGCGTCGGCGTTCGCGTCGGCGTCAGCGTCAGCGTTGGCGTTGGCGTCAGCGTCAGCGTCGGCGTCAGCGGGTCCGGTTACACTGTCGGGCACGTACAAGGCGACGGCCGGCACGCTTTACGTTCCCGACGCTGCGGCGTTCAACGGGTTCAAGTATCGCGGCGACGACGACGCGGGCGCCCTCGGCGAAGGGCCGCTCACGCTCACGGTCGATCTCGATGCGGGGGTCGTGACAGGCGCGCTTCAAGGGCCACTTGGGCCCGGCGCAATCACGGGCACCGCACGAGACGGAACCATCGCGTTCAACGTCACACCCTCCGCGAGCGATCTCGCGTTCAGCGGCGTCGGCACGGGTGTGTTCGATGGCGGAGCCGCGAGCGGAGACATGCATTTGTCTTCGTGGCACGCCAACGTGCTTCGCGACGCTACGTTTCAGGTCTCGTCACGACCAGCGCCACCCCCGCCAAAATAAAGCTTCCGGCGACGGCCAGCCGCGACGTCAGCGCCTGCCCGAGCTGAACCCACGCGAGCAATGCGGCGAGAAGCGGCTGCACGCTGATGTAAATCGTCACGAGGGATGGCGTCGTCCGCGCGAGCGCCCATGCGTTGCACAAGTACGCAACGATGGTCGGCATCGCGACGATGTACGCAACGAACATGATCGACTTCGACGTCCACGTTGGCGCATTCGCGACGAGCGCGGGCACGCCGAGCGGCGCAAACGAGAGCGCACCGAACACGAAGAGCCACGTCACCACCGTGAGCGCGCCGAGCCGCTGAATCACGCGACGCGAGAGCACGAGATAGAGAGAGTAGCTGAGCGAGTTCACCGTCACGATGGCCGCGCCGCGATCGATCGCGCGCACACCCGTGAGCCACACCACACCCACGACCGCGAGCGCGAGCCCGCCCACGAGCTTCGTGCTGACCTTCTCGATGCGCATCGCCACGGCCAACGCCGCGGTGAAGACCGGAATCGTCACGCTGAGAAGCGCCGCCGCCGTCGACGACGTTTGCCGAAGCCCCACCAAGAAGAGCGTTTGGTTCAGCGAAATCCCAATCACCGAGAGCCCAGCAATCACGAGCTTGTCGCGCAGCGTGGTCGGCGCGAGCGCGCCCCTGGCGCTAAGGCCGCGCGCGCGGCGAGCTCTCGTGAACGCCACGAAAAAAATCGCGGCGCCCAGCATACGCGTCATGGCGAGCGCCACCGGGTGCACGCCGCCGCCGCCGCTCGCAATCGACGCCATCGCCACTTTGCCTTCGACGGCCTGCGAAGCGAACGCGATCTGAACGACCCACAGCGATGCGTGTATTTTCCACGTATCGCGTTTCTCGAGCGTCATTGGATCTCGTAGAGCACCGTCTGGGCATGCCCGCCGCGCTCGAAGCGCACGACTGCGTTCCCGTCTTTGGCGATCGATTGGTACACCACCGACCACGTCGCCCAATCCATCGTGTGTCCGTTGACGCTGCGAATGAAGTCGCCGTTTCGAAATCCGATCGTCGCGAGACACGACCCTTCGCCGACATCCTCGATCGCGACGCCCGTGATGGCCCCGGTTTGATCGATTTGCTGCGTGAGCTGCGCCTTCTTTTCGGTGCGCAAGATGTCCATCACGGCGCGGGCGACGTGCCACCGGTCAGGCGCGACCTGCTGAACGCGCAGCGCATGATGTCGCGAATCGAGACAGGCGGGATGCGAATCGCCGTGCTGAAGGTCCACGAATCGCGCGCCCGCATCACCCCCGAGGGCAATCATGCCGCCATCGCCGAGGGCTTTGCCTTGCATCGACGTCTTCGGTACGGGCTCGACGTCGTCCGGAATGGGCCGCATCGACGCACTGCAAGCCGGTAGGAATAGCAGCGCTAGCACAACGGTTCGCGTCACGGGCGCAGTGTAGCTGCTATGCTCACGCCGCACATCTGACCATGTGGAACACGTTTCCCCTCTTCGGCGGAGCGCTCTTGCTCTGCGTCATGCTCGCCGCGAGTTACACGCTCGGCGTTTCCGTTTGGGCGGGCGCCACCGGCAAAGCTCGTGCGCTGCAAGCCGCGCGCTTCGGCGCGTACGGCACGGTCACGTTCGTCGCCGTTGCGGTCATCGCGCTCGCGTACGCATTCGTGAGCCACGACTTTCGTCTCCGCTACGTCGCGCACTACTCCGATCGCTCGATGCCCATCGGGTATCTCTTCACCGCGCTCTGGGGCGGCCAAGATGGCTCGCTCCTTTGGTGGCTGTTCCTACTCAGCCTCTACATCGGCGCGTGCGTGAAGTGGCTGGGTCGCCGCCACGTCGAGCTCCAGCCGTACATCATCGCCACACTCATGGCGATCGTCATCTTCTTCTGCGTCTTGATGACGTACTCGGCGAACCCCTTCGCCACGAGCATCGGCGGCGCTCGCGCAGACGGCGAGGGTTTGAATCCCCTTCTCCAGAATTTCTACATGATCATCCACCCGCCGAGCCTCTACATCGGCTTCGTCGGGTGCAGCGTTCCGTTCGCGTTCGCAGTCGCCGCGCTCGTCACCGGCCGACTCGACGCCGAATGGATCGTCGCGTGCCGCAAGTGGACGCTCTTCGCATGGATGTTTCTCGCGATCGGCAACACGCTCGGCATGCTCTGGGCCTACGAAGAGCTCGGCTGGGGCGGCTACTGGGCGTGGGATCCCGTCGAAAATGCGGCTTTTATGCCGTTTTTGACCGCCAGCGCGTTCGTCCACTCCGTGATGATTCAAGAGCGCCGCGGCCTCCTCAAAGTGTGGAACATCACGCTCGTGTGCCTGACGTTCTTCATGACGATCTTCGGCACGTTCCTCACGCGCTCGGGCGCCATCGCGAGCGTTCACTCGTTCGCGCAGTCGAGCATCGGCACGTACTTCGTGTGGTTTCTCGTCTTCACGTTCGTGTTCATCTTCACGCTCATCCTCTACCGCTGGCCCGAGCTTCGTAATTTCGTCACCGACGACAAAGCCCACATCCGCACGCTTCGCATTGCCGCCGTCGCCACGGGCTGGTCGATGCTCGGCATCTGCGCGCCTGGCATCTACGCCGTCACGAAGCTTCCGATGTCGAGCCTCGCGCAAGTCATCCTCGCGAGCGTGCTCTGCGGCGCCGCGGTCTACACGGGCATCGAGATCGTCTATCGCCGCATCACCCACAACGTCGATTACGAATCGAAGCGCCCGGAGCTCGAGTCGATCATCTCGCGCGAGTTCACGTTTCTTCTCAACAACTGGGCGCTCCTCGGCTTCCTCTTGTTCGTCCTCGTCGCGACCACGTTCCCGATGCTCAGCGAAGCCATCTCGGGCGAGAAGGTCACGGTCGGCCCGCCTTATTACAACGCGTGGGTCCAGCCGCTTGGCCTCGTGATTTTCTCGCTGATGGGCATCGGCACACTCTTCGGCTGGAAGAAGACGAGCCCCTCCGCTCTCAAGCGCGCATTCATCGCACCCGGCATCGCAGTCAGCGTGTTCATCGCGCTGCATCTCGCGCTCGGGAAGATGCTGGGCTTTCCCGCCATCGTCTGGGGCGACGCCATCTACGGCGGCGTGCTCGGCACCATCTTGCGTAGCTTCAACGCGTTCACCCCGCTCCTCGGGTTTTCGCTCTGCGTGTTCAACGGCGCGGTCATCATCCAAGAGTTCGTCATGCTCTTCCGCGCGCGCAAAAAGTCGGGCGCAGGCAAAGAGGGCGCGTGGCTCTGGCCCGTGGGCTTCGCGTTCTCCGTCATCGCGGTGCTCGGCCTCGTGCTCATGCGGAAATCATTTCCGAGCGCGACGGCCTTCGGCGTCATCGTCATCGGCGCGTCGCTCGCCGCGCTCGTCGCTCCGTATTTTCTCTACACGCTCATCTCGCTCCCGCACACGTCGCGCCGTCGCTACGGCGGCTACATCGTTCACTTCGGCATCTGCTTCGTGTTCTTCGGCTTCACCGGCAAATCGTGGACGGTCGATCGCGAAACCACGCTGGCGCCACACGAGCACTACGAAGTCTCCGGCTACGACCTCGAGTATCTCGGCCCGCGCATGGAGCTCGACGTCAACAAGCGCATGGTCTTCGGCGACATCGCCGTGAGCCGCGGCGGCACGCGCCAAGGCGTGCTCTCTCCGGCGAAGTTCATGTACAAAAAAATGCCGGACTCACCGACGACCGAAGTCTCGATGATGCATTCGCTTCGCGACGACCTCTATCTCGTCGTCGGCAACATCAACCCGCAGACCAAAGTCGCGAGCTTCCAGATCCACATCAACCCGCTCGTCTCGTGGATATGGTTTGGCGCCATCATTCTCATTTTCGGCAGCATCGTATCCATGTGGCCCGAGGTCGCGCCCGCCGAATCGCGCGTATGGGCTTATTCGAGAGGCGCGGCCGGAGCGATAGCGTCGTTCACGCTCGGGATCCTTCTCGCGTCGATGCCCGCACCTGCGTGGGCTCAAACGCAAGGCACATCGAGCTTGCACGCCGGCACCGTGCACATCGAAAACGATCGCGAGCGCTCGCTCTTCAGCTCGCTTCGCTGCATGTGCGGCACGTGCGCACGTGATCTCTTGTCGACATGCACATGCGACGCACCGGGCGGCGCCAACGAAATGCGCGAGATGCTCCGCAAGAAGATCGCAGCGGGCGAGACGAACGATCAAATCATTCTCGAATACGCCCAACAGTACGGCTCCGAAGCGCTCTCGATTCCGCCGAACCGTGGCGCCATGCGCGCCATCTACGCCGTGCCTCTCGTTGCGATCGCAGCAGGCGGCGCGGGCGTCATCGTTTTGATTCGACGTTGGCAGAGCACGTCACGCTCTCCGCGAGGCTCGTCGAAGCCGAAGACGTCCAAAGGCGCCTCGAAGCGCGACGACTACGACGACCGTCTCGACGAGGAGCTCCGCGATCTCGATGGCTAAGGCTGCGACGCCGCCCACGGAGTGGCGTGTCGACTTCGCCACCGCCGCCGCTGGAATCTCCATCTTCACCGTTGCGGCGGGCCTCACGATTGGCTTCGTGTTCGGCGTCGCTTCCGCGCTCCTTGCATTCGTGACGGGCGCGCTCCTCGGAGCGATTTTGCTCGTGTGGCATAGCCTCCGCACGCTCGCCGGCGACGCCGAAGTCGACCCTGCATTCGAAGCCGCGCCCGCACAGGCGCCAAGCGAGCTCGACGAACAGAAGCGCCGCGCGCTTCGCTCGCTCAAAGACATCGAGCAAGATCACGCCGTCGGAAAAATCGACGACGCCGACTTCGCTGCGCTCGATGCCGAGTACCGCGAGCGCGCCAAAGACGTGATCAAGGAGATCGACGCCACACTCGACCCGTATCGCGCGAAGGCCGAGGCGATGGTGCAGTCGCACCTCGAAAAACGCGCCGCGGCCACCAAAGCGGAAGCCGAAGCTGCCGCCGCGGCACCCGAAGAAACGAACGCGTGCGCCGAGTGCGACACGCCCAACGACACCGACGCCACGTTTTGCAAGAAGTGCGGCGCCAAGCTCACGAGCGAATCGTGATTCTGTTTTTCGTCGCCGCCGTCGCTCTCGCATCTGCGTCCGCATCCGCGGAACCGACGGCGCTGCCCGCGGGCCACCCGCACGTTGGCGGCGGCGCCACGCAACAACCGGCGCAGCAGCAACAGCAATTCTTCCGCGCGCCGCCTGACACCGCCGACGAAGACACCTCTCTCCCTCCGGGTTCGATTCGCGTAGAGCTGCGCGATCCGTTCAACGCCGTGATCGCGAATCATGCCGTCGACCTCGGGGCGATCAATCAATCCGTTGCCAAAGGCGAGAGCCGCAAACACTTCTCGCTCGACACCGACGCTCTCGGCATGGCCACGTTCGCAGACCTCGAGGTCGCTGCAAACATCGCGTATCGCGTCTCCGTTCACGAAGGCGCGGCCGCGTTTGGCGCGCGCCCGTTTCAATTGCCGCACGATCACGGCATGCACGTCGTTTTGCACGTCTACCCACCCACGAGCGATTTTCGCGGCAACACCATCGCCACGCGCGGCGAGGTCGACATCGAGGTCAAAGACGATCGCGTTCAATTCGTCGAGCGCTACCAAGTCTTCAACGGCGCCCCCGTCGCGTGGGTTCCAAACGATCTCGTTCTCGCGCTCCCCGCCGAATTTACCGCGCTGAGCTCGATGCAACAGATGAGTGACGTCGGCGTCGACACGGTCGAGAACCGCGGCGCACGACTCCACGGCACGTTCCCGCCGGGCGAAACCACCGTCGGCTTCAGCTGGCAGCTCCCCTTCAGCCCCGGTGATGGCGTCATCGACCTCGACGTCGGCTTGCTTCCGAACATGGATCAAGTCCTCATCGGCGCCGCTGCTGCGCCGGGCATGAAGCTTTCGGTCACCGGCTTCAAGGAGGCCACCGCGCAGACGAACGAGGAAGGCATGCACTTTCTCGTCACCGGCAAAAAGCTCCCGCAAGGTGAAGCCTCGCCTCGCAAGATTCACATCACGCTCAGCGATCTTCCAACACCGGGTCCCACCCGTTCGATCGCAACGGCCATCGCAGCGGTCGGGATCGCCTTCGCGCTCTACCTCGCAACGCGCCAGCGCATCACGCGCTCCAGCAAGGCGGCACAGAAGCGGGACCGCACTCGCATCCTCGATGAGGTCGAAGGCCTCGAGCAGGCCCACGCACGTGGCGAGGTTGGCCCCAAAACTTACGAGCGTGCGCGCCGCGATCTGGTCGACGAGCTCGCGTCGCTTCTCGCCACCTCGAAGTAACACCCGCAACTTGTTGGTGGAGCTGTGGGCTGAGGGGCTGATCGTGTGGACAGTCAGCGGGTAGTCGACTTTCCCACGCTGTCATACCCTCTCACACACAGCTCTCTCCACACCCCAAATGCCACTCAACTCCATGAGGTCACTTTGGATTTTGGGATATCCCAGCTACTCACAGGGCCTACCAATACTTCTGTTAAATTAATTTCTAATCAAAAAGAGAAGATGGACGCTCGGGGTTCGGGTTTCTGGTAAACGCTCCGAGGGTCGATGGAGCTCACGGTCGCCAAGAAGGATCTGCTGAAGCTCATCAACCGAATGCAGGGCGTTGCCGAGCGTAAAAGCACGATGCCTGTGCTCTCGAATGTCCTTCTCGCGGTCGATGGTCCGAACGCTCTGAGAATCGCAGCAACGGATCTGTATCTTTCCATTTCAGGCCGTGTTCCCGCAGAGGTGAAGCGCGGCGGTAGCGTGGCCGTGCCTGCCAAAGACCTCCTCGAGCGTGTTCGCATGATGCCCGAAGGCAACGTGCAGATTGTTGCGCCCGATGGCGCATCGACCAACCTCAAGGCCGCAGGCAGCCCGCGTCGCTACACCCTTCGCGGCATGCCCGGAGATGATTTCCCGCCGCTCCCCGTTCCAGCGGAAGGCTCACCCACGCTCTCGCTCGGCGTCGACATCCTCTCGGAGCTGATGCAGAAGACATACTTCTCGATCTCCACCGACGAGACACGCGCACACCTCAACTCGGCACTGTTCGAGTGGGATGGCGATGTGGTGCGCATGGTCACCACCGACGGGCACCGCCTCTCGATGATGGAGCAACGCGTCGTCGGCAAGCAGGCCAGCGCGACGATGCTCATTCCGCTCAAAGCGATTTTGGAGCTGCGCCGATTGTGTGACGAGCTCGCAGCTGAATCGAAAGACGCGAAGCCGGAGATTTCGATCACGCAGAGCGGCTCGAGCGCGTTCTTCCAAGCGGGCACCACGACGTTCAGCGTGAAGCTCGTCGACGCGCAGTTCCCGCCGTACGCGCAGGTCATTCCGCAAGCGACCGAGAAGAAAGTTCGCATCGCGCGCGGCCCACTTGCCGAAGCACTCCGCGCCGTGTCGATTGCCGCAAGCGAGCGCACGGGCGGCGTGAAGCTCGCCCTCGCCGATGGCGCCATGCGCATCACGAGCGAATCCCCCGAAAGCGGCGACGGCTCCGACGAAGTTCCCATCGACTACACGGGCCCGGCCATCACCGTGGGCTTCAACGCCAAATATTTCCTCGATGTGCTCGCAGCCCTCGACGAAGAAGAGATCGAGCTGTGCCTCAGCGGCGAGCTCGACCCCGCCGTGGTGCGCCCCGCAAGCGAACGAAAGTTTCTCGCGGTTGTCATGCCGATGCGCATTTAACTCGACGATTCACTTGAAGGGCGCAGTCTTGAATCTGCACGGTCGTCGAGAAGCGGCAGCGCGACACGCGCAGCCGGGCCGCGAAAGGGTCGCAACAGAATGCGCCGGCGGCGAAGGCCCAGCGGCTTGTTCGATCTGCTGCCAACCATGCGCCGGCCTCGCCGGTTCGTCACGCTGCCGCCTTTCAGCCTCCACGCCGTCGCAGAACTGCGTCCGCGCGAGTGACCGCTGGGTTTGAGTGGGCCCGCTGGCGATTGCACGCCTGGCGGTGAAGGGGATCCGAAACCTCGAATCCGTCGATGTCGAGCCGGGCGAACGGTTCAATGTCATCCACGGTGACAACGGTCAGGGCAAGACGAACCTGATCGAAGCGATTTATCTCGTCGCGACGTCGCGTAGCTTTCGAACGCCGCGCGCAGGCGAGCTCTTGCGGAAGCTTCCGGATGGGAGCGTTGCACCAAGCGCGAGCGTTCGAGCCACCGTTGCAGAAGGTGTTGCGGAGCGCGAGCAGAGCGTTGGGCTTGCGGCGTCGGTGCGTGCGCTTCGTATCGATGGAGCGCGCCCGCGTAGCGCAGCCGTATATGCCGCGCGAACGCCCGTCGTCGTGTTTTCACCGGGGTCGCTCACGCTCACGATGGGGAGCAGTCGCGAGCGTCGAACGCTTCTCGATCGCGTCGCGCTCTACGTCGAGCCTGCATCGCTCGTCGAGGTGACGTCGTATCAACGCGCGGTTCGGGAGCGTCAGCGTGCGCTCGAAGAGCGAGGTGTGCGAGCGCGGGATTTGGAAGAGTGGGAAGAGCTCGTGGTTCGCCATGGCCTCGCCGTGATGCGTTCACGTGAGGCGGCGGCAGTGTCCGTTCTCGAGGCGGCGCGAGCTGCGTTCGATCGCATCGCGCCAGTGTCGCTCACGCTCGAAGGAAAATACGTCGCGACGGCACCGAGCGAAGATACGGCTTATCGCGAAGCCCTCGCGGCATCGCGCCCGCGCGACATTCGCCGGCGTTCGGCAAGCATCGGCCCCCATCGCGACGATCTCGTGCTCGACGTCGCCGGAATGCCCGCGCGCATGACCGCCTCCCAAGGCCAACACCGTGCCCTCGTGCTCGCGCTCAAAGCCGCGGAGCTCGCCGTGATCGGTCGTGCGCGCGATGTTCACCCCATCCTCTTGCTCGACGACGTCTCGAGCGAGCTCGACCAAGACCGCACAGCCGCGCTCTTTGCGTTCCTCGCAGACCAGCGCGGCCAGGTCTTTCTCACGACCACGCGCCCGGAGCTCATCCCGCAGCTACCACGCGTCGATTTCCGCATTGTCGCGGGCCGTTTGACGCCGTGACGCAAGGCGTCGCATCGGCCGCGCCAAACAGGCTCGAAAACGGCCCCGAAAACGCGCGTTCGGCGCACGTATAAACATATGAAACCTATGAAGAAAGCATGCCACTTTGCCTTGCGCCGGAGAGGTAGGATTGCTATAGTGATTTCAAGCCCTCCGCGCGCGTTCGCTCAATCGTCGTAGTTGAGCCGCGTTCAAACCGCCAAAAGCGCGCGCTCAATCGCAGAAAGATCATGACGAACGTTCCCGCGAGCAGCACACCCTCTCAACCGCCGGCGTCCGACTACAACAGCGAGAGCATCACGGTGCTCGAAGGCCTCGAGGCCGTTCGCAAGCGTCCCGGCATGTACATCGGCGACGTCCACGACGGCTCGGGTCTCCATCATCTCGTTTGGGAAGTGATCGACAACGCTGTCGACGAACATCTCGCCGGCTTCTGCACCCAGACCGACATCACGATTCATTTCGACGGCTCGGTGACGGTTCAAGACAACGGTCGCGGCATTCCCACGGGCATCCACGTGGACGAATCGAGGAAGCTCGGCCGCGACATTTCCGCCGCCGAAGTCGTCATGACCGTCCTTCACGCGGGCGGTAAATTCGGTCACTCGAGCTACAAAGTCTCCGCCGGTCTCCACGGCGTCGGCGTTAGCGCCGTCAACGCGGTGAGCGAATGGCTCAAGCTCGAGATCTTCCGCGAAGGCCACGTGCACTTCCAAGAGTATCGCCGCGGCGTACCCGTCGCTCCGCTCGCTGTCATCGGCGACACCGATCGCCTCGGCACGCGCGTCACGTTCAAACCCGATCACGACATCTTCACCGTGACGGAGATGCAATACGACATCCTCGCGAGCCGTCTTCGTGAGCTCGCGTTTTTGAATGCCGGCTTTGTCATCACCCTCGCCGACGAGCGCTCAGACCGCAAAGAGACGTTCGAATACAAAGGCGGCATCCGTGAGTTCGTCGAGCTCCTCAACAAAGCGAAGGAGCCGATACACGACAAGGTCGTCTACTTCATCGCCGAGCAAATCCCCGAGAGCGAGTCCGGCACGCCCAAAGAAGGCGCGCTCGCAGTCGAGGTCGAGGTCGCGCTCCAGTGGAACGCGAGCTACGCCGAGTCGATTTTTTGTTACACGAACAACGTCCACAACAAGGACGGCGGCACACACCTCACGGGTTTCCGCGCCGCGCTCACACGCGTCTTCAACCAATACGGTAACTCGCAGAACCTCTTCAAAGACGTGAAGAGCGGCCTCTCCGGTGAAGACATCCGCGAAGGCCTCACGGCCGTCGTGAGCGTGAAGCATCCCGATCCGTCATTCGACTCGCAGACGAAGAGCAAGCTCGTCTCGAGCGAGGTCAAAGGCATCGTCGAGAACGTCATGGCCGACAAGCTCGGTCGCTTCTTCGAAGAGAACCCGCAGACCGCGCGCAAGATCATGGAGAAGGCGGTGCTCGCCGCCAAAGCCCGCGAGGCCGCACGGAAGGCGCGTGAGGGCATTCGCAAAGGCGCGCTCGACTACAACTCACTCTCCGGAAAGCTCGCCGATTGCCAATCGCGCAGCCCCGAAGAAGCCGAGATCTACATCGTCGAGGGAGACAGCGCCGGCGGCTCCGCGAAGCAAGGTCGCGACCGAAAGTTTCAAGCCATCCTGCCGCTCCGCGGAAAGATTTTGAATGTCGAGCGCGCACGCCTCGACAAGATGCTCGACTCGAAAGAAATCGGCACGCTGATCGCGGCGCTCGGCTGCGGCATCGGCACGCCCGAGCAAGGCGGCAACTTCGACATCGCCAAGCTTCGCTATCACCACGTCGTGCTCATGACCGACGCCGACGTCGACGGCAGCCACATCCGCACGTTGCTGCTCACGTTCTTCTACCGGCAGATGCCCGAGATCATCGAGAAGGGTTATCTCTACATCGCGCAGCCGCCGCTCTTCCAAGTGAAGAAGGGCAAGAAGATCGAATACGTCAAAGACCAGGTCTCGCTCGATCGATACTTCCTCGACAACGGCGTCCGCGATGTCGCCGTGCGCGCATCCCGCGGGCCCACGCTCGCGGGTGATCCGCTGTTTCGTCTCGCCGAACGCCTTCGCATGTTTCGGCGCGCGCTCGCGAAGATCGATCGCCGCTGCGATGCGCGCATCGTGTCATCGGTGCTTCGCGCGAGCGGCCTCGGCAAGACCGAGCTCCGCGAGCGAAAGAAAGTCGAAGCCGCAGTGCCGCTCATTCGCGCGCGCCTCGAGAAAAAATACCCCGACATCTTTCCGCTCAAGATCGACGTCCAATGGGAGACGGAGCACGGCGCGGCGAACATCAGCATCGTCCCACGCGCGGGCTCCGCTGCACGCCCCACGGTGATCGATTGGCACCTCGTCGACTCCGCCGAATACGAAGAGCTCTATTCGATCGAGCAAGACGTTCGCTCGATCGGCCCCGCTCCGTATTTCGTGCGCGAGGCGAAGGCGACGGAAGAAACGCAAATCGAAGATGCTGATGCGCTCTGGGAGTACATCGAGACGCGCGGCAAAAAGGGCGTGATGCTCCAGCGGTACAAGGGCCTCGGCGAGATGAACCCCGGCCAGCTCTGGGAAACCACGCTCGATCCGAACGCGCGCGTGATGCTGCAAGTGCGGCTCGACGACGCCGTGCAGACCGATCAGATTTTCACGATTCTCATGGGCGATCAGGTCGAGCCGCGCCGCGCATTCATCGAAAGCAACGCGCTCAACGTGAAGAATCTCGACATTTAGTCTTGTTCGAGGTGGTCCCCGCCTCGAGCTCCCAGACGGTCATGGCAGCTCGCCATTTGACGAGGTTTGTGTTCGGGGTCATCGTCGTGCATGGCCTTGCAGGGAGCGCTCGTCATGACGTTGCTCTCTGCGAGCGTCACGCTGACCGCGTGCGGTAGCGATTCCATCGCGCCGAGCGACGCCGGGCTCGATCACATGGGCAGCACGAATCCGGACGGCAAGGCTCCCGGAGCGGATGCCGCCGTGCGCCTCCTTCCACACGACAACGTGGTGCTCTCGGCGATGGCGCTCGGCGTCGTCTACATCGGCGCCGCCGACGCAGGCGGGGCGCCATCCGAAGACACCATTTTGAATTGGCTGCTTGGCTCTCCGTATTGGCTCTATCTCGACGAATACGGAATCGGCAACGGAAGCATCGCTGGAAGCATTCGCATTCCAATATCGTCGCTCTTGCAACCCGCCGACATCGACGTGAACGGTCTCGTCGATGCGCTCGTTCTCAGCGCGCGTGTCGCGGAAGCGATTCACAGCGGCGCCGCGGACAGCAGCGCGAGCGCAATCAACATCCCTGGCGCGCAGGCGTACGCGATCTATCTGCCTGACGGCGTGAACGTCGCTCTCGGTCATCGCGGCTCGTACACGTATCAAACGTGCATCGACGCCAACGGTTACCACGGGTATGACGGCTTCGAGCCGTACGCGATCCTGCCGCCATGCGATGAAGGTCGCTCGCTCTACGCTGCGGCGCACGAGCTCGCCGAAGTCGCGACCGATCCGCAGCCGTACAAAGGCTGGGCGAGCGACACAGACATCCCAATGAACGGCGGCGAGATTGCGGATCTCTGTGCCGCCAAGGTCATGCAAGAGGGCGTCATCGTCACGCAGCTCTGGTCGAATCAGGTGAACGGGTGCATCCCGATCCCCTCGCCGTGACCGACAAAGCTGTCACAGCGTGACCCGCGCGTCCGTTACCCACAAGACGAGAGGCCCTGAAATAGGCTGTATTCGCGATGGCACGCACTTCGCAATGGTGCCTCACGTCATGTGGATGTCGCTTCTCACAGCGCTGACTCTCGGCTCGAATGCCACGGCCGTCCGCGCCGAAGTTCGCGCGTACGATGTGCCCGAGGCAGCGCAGCTGCGACTCGTCGTGCAGACGCAAGACAAGATCGCCCGAAAGCCCCTCGGCTCGATTCAGCGCGCGGTCACGGCTGCCGAGCTTCGCAAGGGAGTGCACGTCGACGTGCCGAGCATCGGAAGCTCCAAGCCGCTCGTCGTCGCGTGGGTCGAACGCGGTGACGCGAATCTCGAATACGACGGGCTCGTCGCTCGCCCGCGTCGACGTAGCTTCGTCGGCACCGCGAGCGGCGACGACGTGAGCATCGAGCTCTCACGCCGTAGCTGACGAAGCGCGCTTCCACGCACGCACCGCGCGCACGCGGCGATCGAACGCGCGTAGCGCAGCATCGCTCAGGCGCGTTCCGCCGAAGCGCACGCTCAAATAAATTTCGGTCAGATCGATCACTTCGCTTCCGAGTGGATGCGCGCGCCCGTGAAGCTCTTCCGCGAAGCGGAGCGGTGGCAGTGACGGCGGGCGCGTGAGACCTTGCGCGATGAGCGCTTGCTCGAGCACGCGATACATCGACGCGGCGACTTGCTGGCCGCGCGTGTTGCGCTTCGGATCACCAGGAGCTTGCAGCTTGAGCAGGCGTCGCCAGCGTTTCCACGCGATGTAGGCCAGCGCGAGCGCGACGACTGCGGCGCCAAGAATCAACCAGCGCTTCGAGGTGCTCTTGCCGGGCCTCTCACGGAACCAGTCATAGAGATGAACCTGCGATCGCAAGTCGTAGCCGACGACGTAGTGATTCCAGCGTTGCGACACGGCCTCGACGAGATCGCGCATGTAGACCCACGCGCCCGTGTTGTCGCCGAGAGGTTGGGCGCCGGCGCTGGGCGTTGGGTCGAACGTCATCCAGCCGGGGTGTGCGACGTCGTCGATGTAGGCCTCGACCCACGAGTGCGCGTCGCCTTCGCGCACGGCGTAGTAGTGCCCGAAGCGATTGTATTGCCCGCCGACGAAGCCCGTGACGTTGCGCGATGGAATGCCGAGCTCACGGAGCATGAGCGCCATCGCCGTCGAGAAGAACTCGCAGTGCCCGCGCCTGGACTCGAACAAGAAGTCATCGAGCGGCTGCGACGCGCCACCCGAAGGCGAGTTGAGATCGTATCGATAGTCGTGGCGAAGATGGTCTTCGATGGCGTGAGCCTTGTGCCACGGCGTCGCTTGCCCATCGGCCCATTTGTGCGCCAGCTCACCGATGCGTGCGGGAAGCGTCGGCATGACGAGGTAGCGTGCGCGTTCGCTTGCGGGGAGTTGCTCGGAGATCGTTTCAGTGTCCGGTGCGACGTACACCTCGTAGCGAATGCCGCGCGAGTCGCCGCCGGTGTAACGCATCTCGCCTTCAGGCCCGTGCTGGAGCACGAGAGCGTCGCTCATGAGAGCCTGACTCTGCGGCTTCAGCTGCACGGCAACGCTGCGCGGCGGCAAGAAGATGATCGGCGGATCGATCGGCTCGACATCGAACGTGATTTTCCGATCGCCCGAGTGCTTCTCTCGGTGATCGGTCACGGCGTAGAGGTCGCCCATGTGGTTGCCGGTGCGTCGCTCGGTTTGGGTGCGCGTCCAGTTGACGCCATCCGATGCGTCGAATGCCGTGCCGCGAAGGCGAAGGATCATCCGCGCCGGAGGCGGGTCGGGCATGCCTTCCATTTCGAAACGCAGCGCCATCTGCGGGTTCGTTCGGATCATGCCGACCTGGTCGAGCTTCACGTGATCGGTGAAGCCCACCATGCGCCCGGGATGCGGATGATTGAGGAGGAGCAGCGAGAGCCCAACGCGCGGAAACAAAACGAACAGCAGGGCCGTGAACATGAAGATCGGAACGGAGATGAGGCACGTCGACGCGAGAAAGCCTCGCCCGACGACGCGGCGGCTTCGCAAGATGCGCGGCACGTCGACGGGGAGACCCGTGCGATCGCGTGCGCCTTGTCGATAGTTGCCTTCGACCTCGCGTCGGAGATGCGAGAGCACGAGCGCGCCCGGCGCGACGACGAGGAACCCGAGGAAACAAAGCCCATACGCGAGCCCACCGCCGAGCACCGTGCCGGCGACGAAGTGCAAAAGCGAGAGCACGATGATTTGTTGATCGTGCGCGGCGCCGCGTCGTGTTGCGAGACGAACGATTTGAAGGAGCGCTGCGAACTCGACCATGACGTCGATGACGGGCTGACCCGCAACGACGCGCGCCGCTTGAACGACGAAGAGGAGAACGATGCCCGTCGTTGCGACGTGGCGGAAGAACGGCCGCGCCTGCCACGCTTCAGGCACGGCGAGCGCGAGACCGAGCCCGACGAGAAGCGCGACGGTCGCCCACGGGCTCAGTGCGGCGGTGCTCACAACGGCGAGAATGCCGAGCACGGCGAGCGCGTCCGTCATCACGCGGTGGACGAGGCCGAATCGCATCTACGCGACCGCCTTCGCGGGAGGGTCCACAGGCTTCGGTTGCGAATCGAGGAGCGCGAGGAATCGCAAAATCGGATCGGCCCCCGACGAACGATCACCACGCGCCACCTGCCCGCCCGACGTTCGCACGGTCACGCAATCGCCGCGCTTCAGGTGCGCAACGGCGCGAGATGCGATTTCGCGGATGCGGCGTTCGAATGCGACGTCCCACTCGTCGCCGATGCCGGGCGGCCTGAGCACGTCGAGCGCGAGCGTGATGTCTGGCCGCGCCTCGCGTGCACGCTCGAGCGCGACAAGCTGACCTTGCGCAGCAGTCTTGCGCCAGTGAATGTCGCGCGGGTCTTCGCCTTCGCGGAGCGTGCGGACGCCAAGAAAATCTTCGCCGTGCCCGCGCCCGAGCGACGAATCGAGCCCTGCGTGCCTCCCCGGCCCGCTCGGCGGAAGCTGCGCCGGATCGACCGCGGGATAAATGATGAGCTCGCCTTCGGCTGGCACCTCGCGCGATTTTTCGAAGAGCCCAAATGGAAAACGCGTCGCGATGCGGAAGCCGACGTGCACGTCTCGGCCGCGTTTGAGCGGTGTTCTTCGGTACGCCGCAACCTGCGCTGACTTCGGACTTATCTTCAAAAAGAAGCAGCGCTTGTCGGCGGGCTGCGCGGCGCGGAGGTCCTCGACCTCGATCGCATACGAGGGCACGCGGCCTTTGTGATTGAACACTTCGATTTCGACCAAGTGCGCGCGCCCCACTTGGGCACGAAGCGGAAGACGCCGCACGACGCTGAGCTCGCGGAGCGAGAGCTCGCTCATGACGCCACTCACGACGATGAGCGCGAGCAGCATCCCGAGCAGCAAATACAAAAGATTGTTCGCCGTGTTCAGTGCGGCGAAGCCGACACCGAACGTGATGCCGACAAAGAACTTCCCTTCGCGCGTGAACTTGAGCTTGCGCGGCGGCCGAATGCGTTCGAGCCGAAAAATGCGCCCCAAAAAGCCGCGCCGAGGAGGCTCGCGGAGAGCGTTAGGCGAACGCGGTGTTGCGGCGGTCGTCATGCGTGCGTCTAGAGCGGAACGGGAATGCGCGCGACGATCTCGCGAACGGCAGCCTCGGCTTCATCGCGTGTGGGCGCGAATCCGTCGGCGTGTGATGCGAGCCTCACGCGGTGAGCGAGAACGGGAACCGCGAGATCGTGAATGTCGTCGGCGATGCAGTACGACCGCCCGCGAAGAAGTGCCTGCGCGCGCGCAGCCTTCGCAAGCGACATCGCCGCGCGCGTGGATGCACCGAGTGAAAGCGAAGGCGCCGAACGCGTCGCCAGGATGACCGCTTGGAGATATTGCGCGAGCGCCTGATCGAGCGTGACGCGATCCACTTCGCGCTGGAGCGCAACGAGCCGTGCGGGGTCGAGCACGACGGGCACGGAGCGCGCGGTGTCGAAGTTGCCCTCCATGATGAGCCGCGTCTCGACATCGGGTGGCGCGTAACCGAGACGAATGCGCACGAGAAAGCGATCGAGCTGCGATTCGGGCAGCGGGAACGTGCCCGCGAAGTCTTGCGGGTTTTGCGTCGCGATGACCATGAAGGGATCTGGAAGCGGAATCGTTTGCCCGTCGAGCGAGACTTGCCCTTCGTTCATGGCTTCGAGCAACGCAGATTGCGTACGCGGCGAGGCGCGGTTGATTTCGTCGGCGAGGACGACGTTCGCGAAGATGGGTCCCTGGCGCAGAACGAATTCGGACGAGCGCTGGTCGTAGACGGACACCCCGAGCACGTCGCTGGGCATCAAGTCGCTGGTGAACTGAACGCGCCGAAGCTCGCCGCCGACGGCACGTGCCAATGCGCGAGCGAGCGTGGTCTTGCCGACGCCAGGAACGTCCTCGACGAGCAAGTGACCTCGGGCGAGCAGAGCGACGAGAGCGAGCTCGACGGCCTCCTGCTTACCTTCGAGAGCGCCCTCGACTGCTTGCCGGAGTTTCTGCAACGCGGGGAGCTCCTCCGGTTGCACCGCGGCGGCTGCGGTCATGATGGCAAGCGTAGCATGATAAGTGTTCGTCCCGCCGCTCCGATGATTTCGCTATCGCATGTCACGAAGAGCTATGGCGCCGTTCGCGCGGTGATCGACGTCACACTCGCGCTCGCCGCCGGCTCAGTGACGGTGATCGAGGGCCCGAACGGCTCGGGAAAGAGCACGCTGCTCGGGGTCATCGGAACGCTGATTCGCCCGTCGGGTGGGCGTATCGATTACGGGGAGCTCGGGAAAACCGTGGCGAGCGTTCGTGGCAAGCTCGGATGGGTTGGCCACGACACGCTTTGCTACCCGGATCTGACGGGTCGCGAGAACATCGAGCTTGCCGCGCGTCTCGCAGGTGTCGACGTTCCAAGCGCCTGGAAACGCAGCGCCGAGCGATTCGCCATTACGGAGTTCGGCAACCGCCCGATGCGTACAGCCTCGCGTGGCCAGCGCCAGCGGGTCGCCCTCGCCCGGGCCGTCGTTCATGAGCCCAGCCTGCTGCTTCTTGACGAGCCCTCGACGGGCCTCGATCACGCCGCGCTCGACCGCGTGACGCGCGTCATTTCGGAAGAATCGAAACGCGGAGCCACCATCGTCGTCATCACTCATGACGCAAAATTTGCTGATACGCTAGATAAAACACATCAATATCAAATGGATAAGGGTCGCCTCAGCCACAGCTGAAGCACCTGTTGCGTCGCTGTGCTTTCTGCGAGCGTGTCGACGGTGCCACGCGACCACGAGACAACCCCGGGTTTCTCGAAACGACCAAGCTCACGAGCATTCGTCGACGTGGAAGCGTCGGGTGTCGCAGGCGCACTCAAACCAACGCAAGACACCTCGACGCCGGCCGATGAAGCCGCCGCGAGCGCCGCCCCGACATCGTGAAGGACACCGAGTCGATTCGGCGCTACGAGCAACGTCGCGTTCGGCGCGAGGCTGAGAATCGCGTCGACGTTTCGAAAGCGCTCGGCTAGCGGCGTGTAGAGCCCACCGGGGAGCTCGACGAGAACCCCTACCCCGCCGGCGCGCACCTCGTCGATGAAGCGAATGATGTGCGGCCAATCAAGCTTCGCGCCCTCGAGCTCTGCGGCCAAATGCGGGGATAGTCCAGCACTTAGCCGCAAGCCCGGTGGATGTTGCACGTGAAACGTCGAGGCCGATGCGAGGCGTGCCGCATCTGATTCGCCTGAGCCGTCGAGACCCGATTCGATGGGTTTGTACCCAAAGACGCGGCCATCGAGTGTGTCGCGCGCGCGCTGGAGCAACGCGCACGCGATGTGCGTCTTGCCAATGCCCGTTCCCGTTCCGGTGACGACAATTAGCGGCGCAGGCATCCGGCAGCCCGCTTCGAAGCCGCCATGGCGCGGGTGACGTCGTCGTCGGTGTGACCAGCGTTGAACGCAAAGCGAAGCCGGCTTGACCCCGCTGGGACGGTGGGTGGGCGAACGGCCACGACGTGGATCCCATCGCGACGGAGTGCGTCGGCGATTTTCAGCGCGTCGGCCTCACTGCCAATGACCCAGGGCACGATTGGACCGACGCCACGGACGTCAGCACCCTCCGCACGCAGCGCGGCCCGAAAGCGCTCGCCATGACGAATGGCCGTTTCTCGGAGCGCACATTCTCGATGGGCACGCTCGACGTTGGCTTGGGCTGCTGCGGCGACGGCAGGGCTCAATCCAGTCGAAAAGACGTGCGATCGTGCGCGGTTCCAGAGCCAATCCATGGCCACACGACATCCCGCGGCAAACGCTCCGCCAGCCCCGAAGGCCTTTCCGAGAGTGCCCACGCGCACGTCGGGCTCGACACCGGCCTCGGCGCAGACACCACGCCCGTCTGGCCCAAGAACGCCGAGCGCGTGGGCTTCGTCCACGATGAGCCCTGCATCGTGAGCGTCGCAGAGACGTCGAAGGCGACCCACGTCCGGCGTATCGGCGTCCATGCTGAAGTAGGTCTCCGTCACCACCCATGCACGACCTGGGCGAGGTTTGGAAAGTACGGCTTCGATGGCCGCCACATCGAGGTGCGGAACCACCGCGACCTCCGCACGCGCCAGCCGAAGGCCATCGATGATCGACGCGTGGTTCAATGCGTCGCTGACGACGAGGTCTCCGCGCCCCACAAGAGCCGACAAGACGCCCACATTTGCGGCATATCCGCTCGTAAAAAGCAGGGTCTGCTCGACGCCCAACCAATCGGCGAGCGTTCGTTCGAGCTTTGAATGTGCGGGATGCTCGCCGGCAATCATGCGCGAAGCGCCGGAGCCTGCGGCCACGGGCGGGGCAGGGTTCGAAGCGAGACCGAGGTAGTCGTTCGAGCAAAAAGAGATGCCACCTTCCGGCTCAGCGCGTGTGCGCAAGCGGTCGGTTTGGCGGAGATCGTCGAGCGCCGCCGGCAAATGCGCCAGCGCGTGAGGCAGATGTTTCACGTGAAACTACTCCGCCTCGACCACGGCCTCCGCGTCGACCGGATGCTCGGCGGCCTCGACTTCAAGGGCGTGGTCGATGCGCAAGAGCACCCGGCGCAGCAAATCACGGGCTCGGCGCTCGAAAAAGGTACGCCGTTTGCGCTCTTCCTCGAGGTCGTTGGCAAGCGCGATCGCGGCGAGGAGGATGGCGTTGCCGGGAGCCACGCGGCCTTTGGGGACGAGCTCACCAACGCGTTCGTCGACCAAGGACGCAAGGCGGACGAGCTCCGTTTCGTCGGCGCTGCTGACGACTTTGTAGGTTTGCCCCGCGACGCGAAGCTGAATCGCACGACGCTCCATTCCGACCGGACCATATCATGGCGGAGCGCGACACTCCGCATCCTAAGACAGCCGCCAAGACGAGTATGAAGTGGCCCTCCAGTCAAGATAGAGCTCTCCCTCTGTGACCGCGTTCTGAGCGGCGCATGTCGATGAGGAGGTTGTTTCGTGACAACGGGCGCTGGCGAAGTCTCGAGCTGTCTCAATCGAGTATTCGCGCT